>NZ_JBEFZI010000012.1:0-162923 GCF_040195695.1 Paenibacillus wuxiensis
TGATCCCGTCGTATTTCGTGGAGCTTGAGCGCCTGCCTCTGACGCCGAACGGGAAAATCGACCGGAAGGCGCTGCCGACGCCGGAATGGGGAGCAAACGCAGGCCGCGAATACGAGGCGCCGCGCACCGAACTGGAGGCGAAACTGGTCGCCATCTGGCAGGACGTGCTCGGGCCGGTCACGATTGGCGTAACGGACAACTTCTTCGACCTCGGCGGGCACTCCCTGCGGGCGACGACGCTGGTCAGCAAGGTGCACAAGGAGCTGAGCGTGGACCTGCCATTGCGCGATGTCTTCCGGCACTCGACTATCGAAGCGATGGCCGAAGCGATCAGCCAATTGGAGCGGCAGGAATACCTCTCCATTCCGGTTCTAGATAAGAGGGATCACTATCCGCTTTCCTCCGTACAAAAACGGCTGTACATCCAGCAGAAGATGGAAGGCGCCGAGCTTAGCTACAACATGTCCGGCATGACGGTTCTCGTCGGGCGCTTGGAGCGGAATCAATTCGAGGCGGCGCTCAAAGGATTGATCGCTCGTCACGAAATTTTGCGAACCGGCTTCGAAATGGTCGATGGCATACCGGTACAACGGATTTATCCGGACATGAAGTTCGCCGTCGAGTATACGAAAGCGACGGAAAGTGAAACGAAGAGCATCGCAGCCGGCTTTGTGCGCGTCTTTGATTTGGAGCGGCCGCCGCTACTGCGTGTGGGCTTAGTCGAATGGGAAGCGGAACGGCATCTGCTCATGCTGGACATTCATCATATCGTCACGGATGGCATGTCGATGGGCATCTTCGTCGAAGAGCTGCTGCGACTGTATAACGGCGAGAATCTGGAACCGCTTCGGATCCAATACAAGGAATTCGCCGCTTGGCAGCAGTCCGAACCTGTAAAAGAGCGGCTGAAACGTCAGGAAGCCTACTGGCTGGACGTGTTGGAAGGAAAACTGCCGACGCTTGAACTGCCTACGGACTTTGTCAGACCTGCCGTTCGCAGCTTTGAGGGAGATGTGCTGCCTTTCAACATCGACAAGCAGATGACCGACTGCTTGCAGCGCATCGCCGATGAGAACGGTGGCACCCTTTATATGGTGTTATCGGCGGTCTATTCAATGCTGCTCAGCAAGTACTCGGGACAAGAAGACTTCATTGTTGGCACGCCGGTTTCAGGCCGCACACATGCCGACCTGGAGCCGCTCATCGGAATGTTTGTCAACACTTTGGCGATTCGCCATTATCCGTCCGGGGAGAAGACGTTCCTCGCTTACTTGAACGAAGTCAAAGAAACGATGCTGGGGGCCTACGATCACCAGGATTATCCGTTCGAGGAGCTTGTGAAAAAGCTGCAGGTTCCGCGAGATCAAAGCCGCAATCCTGTATTTGATGTCGTGTTTGCTCTGGAAACCAAGGAAGATAACGTTCAAAACTTCGGGGATATCAAGATCGAATCTTATCCGGAAACACATACGGTTTCCCAATTTGATCTAACCTTGGTCATTTCGTTGCTGGATGAGGGAATGAACGGGCAGTTTGAATATGCCACCAAGTTGTTCACACGCAATCTGATCGACATTTTCGCTCAGGACCTGCTCGTAATCATCTCTCAAATTTGCGAACAGCCTTCGGTGCTGTTGAAGGATATTTCCCTGAACGGGCAATCCGAACAGGAGCAAGATGTGCTAGAGGCCATTGATATTATTTTCTAATCCCTTACCCGGCTTGGGTGTATGCCGTATTTCTCTCGGTACGCATCCTGCCGGGTGTTTTCTTCCAAATGAAAGTGAAAAATCCACCACAGGAATCTGCCGTCAAGTGCCGCCGAGTAACAATTTCAATTTAATGGAAAATAAACAAAAATACTTTTTCCATATTTTTATTCTGCAACATTATCTATAAGATAGCGTCTATCTAACTGAAGAAGAGTGTATCGCAAGCTATTTTCGACGACAAGAATTGAGCTAGGGTCAAGAATATAATGGAACCGTGGAAGGAAACATCTATGAAAAAAACAATAATCGCACTAACACTTTCTTTAGTGTTTACTTTACTAATCGGTAATCCAACAATAAGCTTTGCCAATAATTTTTCGAATACGGTCGACAATGGAAAAGTTGAGAATGGACGAGTGCTGATTCCATTACGTGCTGTTTCAGAGAGATTCAATTCAGAAGTGATCTGGAACCAGGCAAAAAAAAAGCATTACGATTATTCATGGCAATCGAGAGCTATTGCTGCATGTTAATTCTCGCACTGCTTTATTAAATAACGCTGCTTTCAAACTTGATGTGCCAGCAAAAATTGATAAGGGAACAACTTATGTACCAGTTCGTGTTTTTGCTGAAGCTTTTGGCGGAACAGCGCTGTGGTTCGAACAAGAACGAAAAGCAACCATTATGATCGGACTGCAACAGGTCTTTATCCTTACAGAGTCGCTCAAGCCTTTGAGAATGAGTCAGGAGAGAACAAACGTGCTTAATACAAAGTTAAATGAAGCTACCGATCTCTCAAGCTATTCGCAAATTCGAACATATTTCAGACCTTTTTTCACGGACTCATTTATAAACAAGATTATTCACAGTAAAGGAATTAAAAATAACGCTATACTAACAAAAAAGGCCGATATTACCTACGACAGCACCACAGCGGCGAGAATGCATCAATCAGCTTATTTTGAAAGTGATCCTATCAATCTTGAGCTCGTTGATCGTTATGTATTTTATAAGTTTGTTGATAACCAATGGAAGGTAGAAGATGTGAACGTGGGCAGACAAATAATTGAGCCATAGTACGGATTAGCAGTTCATTGATCCTCTGTTTGTATATTTTCGAATCTAAATCTGTTAGGATAAATTTTCTTGCAAAAGGTTTTAGCTGATTCTAGGACAAGTTCTTTTGGAAGCGTTCAAATTTTTTCAGTTTTAAGATGTGAAAAGAACGATTCAATGCATGCATTGTCAAGCAGTTTCCACGTCTAGAATGACTGCCTAGTATTCCCATCCTTGTGAGCTTGTTGCTCGTGATTGAGGAGATCCTGAATCGCGGATAGATTAACAAAGCGATCACCTGCCCGAAAATAGGTAATGTCGGTTACCAATTTACGCAAAGGGGCTTCTTCATAATCCGATAAACACGCTCATGGTTGACATGAATCCCTTCGCGTTTCAAAGCAACAGTCACACGCAGATAGCCAAAGTACGGATGTAGTCGTTATAAGGCCATTATATGTTCTTCTGGTGACTGCTCTTGCAACCTGCGAAAATTCGGTTCTGAAATCTTATTACGCCACTTATAATAATCTGCACGTGATACTTCAGCCAATTGTAAGAGTCAACCCAGGTATACCTCACTCTCATCTCCTCGATGCTTCAAACTTTTACTGGTTTGTGATGATTGACCTCCTTTAATGACCCTTAGACGGATGAGCAGAAGTGACACGATCATCCACGCAGCAAACCGGATCTTAGATTTCTCGCTTTGAAATGACAGGATAATGAATACGATGCCGAAAACCAGATTCTCAGCGGTGATAATGTGCCAGACATACGTAAATGTTATCCTTGTATCCAAGTCCATATCATTCACTAAGAGCGTCGGCAGTACAGCGGATTGCCCGTTCCATGCGTGCGTAACCGCAAAAAGTATTGCAAGAGTGCCGGCAATCAAACAATAATAATTCTTAATTCTTACGTCAATCACAATCCTCCTTAGTTATTTCTGGTTCCTTCTTGTGAAGATCCCGGTAAATCTCCCGAACGGACACTGCCAGCTGCTGGTCACTTTCATGATTAAAGTCTCTTAGCGTGTTAACTGCTATGTCGAGCAATTGACCGACCTTTTCAAGATGTGCGATTTTCTTGCGTGTTTCAGCTTTCTTGGCATCAAGAAATTCAGCGACCTCATGGCAATAAGCAGGATCTACACTCTGCATTCTATGGAACTGAAACTTCCCCTTGATTTCTTCTAGAGAAAAGTCCGCATACTGCATGATTTGAATATTCATCAAATCGACGATGCCTTCCCTAGAATACCTGCGATAAGAATTGTGTCCCCGAGACGGCGATACGATTCCAATACGGTCATAATACCGGAGCATATCCTTAGGGATACCAAGTATCCGTGAAACCTCTTTTATAAAATATTGTTTTTCCATAAATTCAAAATAACATTGGATTAGATTCCAATGTCAATCGTTTTTTACTATCTTTTTGCATGCGGTATCCATGCAACTATGCTGCCCGCTACTTCAATAAAAAAATTAACAACACAGTTTAACAAAGCCTATTTAAAGAAGTAATGAAATAAGAAAGGTAATGGGTTACAATTCCAAATAAGGACTTGAATAAGGGCAACGTTAAACGCAATTCCTGATGAAAGACTATAAAAAACGACAAAACTTAGTAAGGGATGATCATCTTGAAGCATAACGATCAATTTACAGTATACGAAGGGCAGGCCAACTACATTATTAGCAATATGGAACATGCCGTAGGGAAGTTACAGATAACGGAAGAAAGTATCAAATTTAATTCATACAAAGTGACTATGATCCAAGAATCCTTTGAAATAAGAAGAACAGATATCAAAAAAGTTGAGAAGAAAAAAACGATGTACATAATGCAAAACAAACTAAAGATTTATTTGAAGAGCGGTAAGAACTATACAATAACAACATGGGAACAAGAAAAAATATATAACCTACTAACTGAAGACGATAAAGGTAAAGAACAGTTGAAAGAATATCAGGGAAGTTAAGAACTGCGTATAACAACATATTCGCGCTGCGGGGGCTTTTAGCCCTTGGTTGTCAGATGCTGAAAAGTAGAAGAATATTCAGACAACACACGGCCCGACCTAAGATAAGAGCTATCAAAGGTCGGGTGTCGCGTCGTAGATACGAGGACGTTATATGAAATATCTATATTTATTTAAGTAAAAGGAAGGGACTTGCAATGGAGGGATATACTGAAATATCATTTTATTTACCGTTTTTTGATTTGATTGATGATACAGATGAGGCATCTAGTTTTGAAAAATTAATTAGACAATTCAATATCAAACTCGATATAACGGAATTATATAATAAATATTTATCATATGGCGAAGGAACTTATAGTGTTGGCAAGGGGGATGTTCTTGTATTTTTTAAGAGAAATGATAAGGAAAGTTTTATATTAATAGATTTGTTTCATGATTTTACCGATCAGCATAATATGGTGAAATTAGGAGTACGCAGTTCAATCGAAAATTTTGGGGCAATAAAGGATCTATTATATAGTATTTACACAAGGGCAGAAATTAAAAGTAAAATAAATGAAAGTATTGATTTGCTGAAACAGGAGATATCAGAGTATCCCATAGAGATTCGATATGGAGATCTAACGTACATAAAAAACATCTCTTTTGATACTATTTAAGCATTTTAAAGAAGGCAGATACATCATTTAACACCATGTTCACGCATCGGGGGAACAAGACCCCTTGGTCTGCCCGAAGTATATACAACGGAGTAGATCTGGCAGACACCCCTGCGAGAAAAGTGCATCGCACCCAGTCGCTGCGCTTCTTTAAGTCTCTCGGGCTCGTGACCACAAAAATGATATCCACCATAACCCTAAATATTGGAGCTGAATCATGGAAGAAGAAATAAAGCAAATCAGAAATAAGCAATCAAATATTTTGTTTTTTTTCATGTTATCGATCGGATTGATAGGCTCATTAACAATTCTACTTCAGAATATTTATCGTTGGACCATTGTGGATATTTTCACACCTTTTATTGCAATATTCATCGAGATGATAGGTTATCTAGTTTTTATAGTTTGCTCATTGATAGTTTTTGTGTATTTTGTGATAAGTAAACCATGCCAAAGAGCAAGAAACGGGATACCAATCCTGATTAATATTGTTGTTATTATACTAATATTCATTATTCCTTTTACTTCAATAACAGTAAATCTTGATTATCGTTTCAATAAGTCGGAACGTGAAGAAGTTGTGAAATTGGTATTAGATGGTTCGTTGAAACCTAACTTATCTTTCAATGCAGCATTAATACGTCTACCTGACAAATATGAGAAATTGTCCAAAGGCGGTGGTGAGATAATTGTCGAAGGAAGTGGACAGGATACTCAAATTCTTTTTTTTTACTTATCGTGGTGTAGTTGATAATTTCGCTGGATTTATATATACCGCCAATGGAAGTAGACCGGATGAAATGTTATTTGGAGATTTTATTCAAGTAAAGAAATTCGATAAGAATTGGTATTGGGTAAGCGCTACGTAGAAGTGGACTTCATATAACATCATGTTCACGCATCGGAGGACAAGCCCCCTCGATCCGCAGAAGTAACTGAAGCTAACTCAATCGCGTAACCGTCCACATGAAGATGGCCGCGAAAGTTGGACAAGTAGTTTCGTGGATGCCCGCCTCCACGTGTTGTCAGGTAGTCGTACAGCACAATAGGCGGATCTTGCCGTCCTGTTCGATACAACCACAAGTACGACTGTGTCTCTGCCGACTTACCCGGCTCGCGCAGTACCTGGAGTGTCGTTTCATCCGCATGTAAAATGTCTTGCTCCAACAAATGCACACGCATACGTTCTGCAAGCGGCGTAAGATACTGTTCAGCCCCATAGATCATCCAATTCGCAAGTGTCTGCCGCGAGATCGTCAAGTACTGTAGGGCTTAGCACTTTGTTTTGCCGAGAAGGGGTTCCTTTCTGAAGCTGCTATCTATTTTAAGCAATTGTTTGAGAAGCATACAGATACAATCTTTAAAAATGGCGTTGCTAATTAGATTAAAAAAAATTCCTTATTTATTGATATGGGCTGGAAAAGAACTGTCTATGGATATTTCAAAGTCATCAAGGAAAACCTATTACATATCGGGATATCAGGTGCGAAATTAATAGTTCCTCTCGATACAGCAAAGGATTATATTTTTATAGGCTGTGTTCAACTTACTGACGAAACTGGTGCTATGATGTATCCTGCGGTTGGAAAGTTTATGGAGAAGAATGAAGATTTTCAAACTCTAATTGATCGAAGTTTGGTGAACGTATCAATCACAATCAATTGGTTTTGATTGCACTGTTAGGAAAATGAATTGAACGGTGTACCTGTCGGAGATCAGATCACAGGCATTTTGAGGGACGCATTTCCGGATTTTCTAATAGTGGTCGTGAAAGACAGAGACACTATTCGTTCATGATATTATTGAATATCCCATTTTTATTGGTAGTTGACTTATGAGGGATATTATGTTATTTTTTGTTATGTATTTTTAATTAGATTAGATAGACCATGTCAGAGATAGGACTTAACTTTTGAAGTAAAATACTTAATCGTTGTTAAGGCACGTTAAGTGTTTAATTGCAAACTATGTTATATGTAGTGCGAGTGAATTCGCGCGAACGGGCGAAGCTATGCTCGTTGGCGATTTTTGAGCTTTGATGCTTAATGTATAAGAGAAAAGAGTTGAAACTTAATAATTCATTTAGAAGTAGAACTAGGCATCGATTGTTGGTCATGAACTAACAGTTTAATCCTGGTTTTTTTGCGTTAATGGACTATTTTCACAGATCTTCAGATATTACGAGGGAGGCATTTGGTAGAGAAGACAATCTGACGAACGGTCTTCTTTTTTTATTTTGGGCTTGAATTTGCCCATCAAAAGTTGGAGAACATGGAGGAAGGCGGACTACATGCCGTCTTGAATAATGATACTGAAGTAGTTAGCGGATCGATCAATGTAATCATTTCAGGCATTATTTCTTTGGTGACATCGATATGTTGTTTTGTTTATCTTGGGATGCTTAATCTTTATGCTTGCTTATTTCCATTTCAGTCACGGTTTTCCGATGTTAATGTGGTAGGCGAGTTGCTATTCACCGTCGTCATAGGGGCTGTAGTCTTTTATTTCCGGTTATGTTTCCAAACTTACTTTCTTCCACGATTTAAACATATGTCTTTGTATTTCTGTACATGACGGGGCCGGTCAATGGGATTTTGAACGCATATCCGACATTGTTGCGGTGTCGCATTTTATGGAACTGTATAAAGGTGCTTTCTGCTGAAATAAAGCAGCTTCAGGCTAATGAAAGGTGGGGAATCACCGTGTTTTGGATAATTCGTTGGAATTATCCATACAAAATGTTGGGTATGTTTATGACTCAAACTGTTAACATATATCCAAGTTTATTTGTGATCATTCAAGTATCTCTAGAAAGGGGAACTAGCCTTGATTCAAAATAATATTTTAAATCTTGTAGGAAATACACCCTTATTGAAACTTACGATGTCAGAGCTTAAGCAGCTCAATATATTCGCAAAGCTGGAGATGTTTAATCCAACGGGAAGTGTGAAAGATCGAGCAGCGTCCTATATCCTTAAAAAATTGCTAGAAGATGGAACTATAAACAAAGACACAGTTATCATTGAGTCTTCTTCTGGTAATTTTGGACTTGCTCTCTCGGCGGCTTGTCGTTGGTTAGGATTAAAGTTTTATTGTGTGATTGATAAAAATACAATGCCTGACAATGAGTTGTTGATCTCTGCATTAAGCGATAAAGTATTCAAAATCACGGAACCAGATGAGTATGGGGGATATCTTCTGAATCGGATCAAAAAAGTAAAAGAGTTGGTAGAAACTATTCCCAACTCTTATTGGATCAACCAGTATGAGAACCCGCTAAATGCCGAGGCTTATTATCATACACTGGCTAGTGAACTAATAGAGTCTGTAACAAAGATTGATTATGTATTCATGGGGGTGAGTTCAGGGGGGACGATAACTGGGGTTTCTAACCGTATTAAAGAGTATTTTCCTGAATCGCGAATTATAGCTGTTGATATTTATGGTTCGGTAATTTTCGGGTCACAACCTAAAAAAAGGAGTATTCCGGGAATTGGATCTAGCAAGTACCCATTGATACTTAATAAGGCCAAAATTGATGATCATGTAATGGTTAGTGAGTTGGAGACGGTTAATATGTGCCAGCGTTTGCTAAAGGAATATTTTATTTTGGCAGGGGGGTCTTCGGGGTCTGTAATGTCAGCTATCTTAAAGTACTTCACACAAAATTTACCCGACCGCGAAATCAATGTAGTTACAGTTTTCCCGGATCGTGGAGATCGGTATACAAGCACTATCTACAACCCGGATTGGAAATTGACTAGTGAGAAGGAGATTGAACATGTTATCTAAATGAGAAGGCTGTTATAAGCATAGGAATGGAACTTCTCAATCAATTGGAATTATTGGGGCAGGCACGATGGCAAAAGGTTAGCAGCCGACTGAACACTTCCTCTATCACAAAAAGAATTCTTCCAATCGAACAACATCAGGCATTGAACGGGACAGAAATCAAAAGCTCATCTACCTTTTTTCTCACTTTCGTCAGAAGCTTAAAACCAAAGCGATTCACATATGCTCATTTCTCGCTAGTTGACTATATGCTTCGAGAATGGATACGGTCCGGATAAAAAGGTAAGCCCCCATAGCAATCAATGCCACAGATGCCACACAAATAGGGTAATAATTTACTAATTCTCCTGATGGACTATCAATACAGGAGCAAATACTTCGCCCATCATCATGCACAAGTAGCTTTGTCAAAGAAGAGAAGTATTGTTAACCAGGAAAAGGGTTCTGCTCTGAACCAAGTCCCCTACGTTCCAGCTTGAATATGCTGTAGATTCGTCCAGACAAGCTACTGCTGTACGAATGCTTGATCAATATCTCGAAATTCTCAAGCGGGATTTGTGTATTATTCCCAGGGCGTCTCGATGATTTTGTCTTTTGAAGTTATCCATAAAAAATGGAGGATGATGACAATGGTGTTAGTGATTGTGAAAGTTATTGCATACTTCTTCCTTTGGACGCTGTACTCGTACAGTGTACATCGGCTAGCACATATTCCCCATAAGAAAAATTTCTTATATAAAATTCATATCGTACATCACCGTGTCAAATATGGGGATTCGAATTGGCCCGAGTTTTCAAATTATTTCTTCTGGTTCGGAAGTTTTAAGGCTTCGCTGGATATTTGGCTTACTCTGACGTTACCCTTAATTGTCCTCGTCTTCATCGACCCGGTTCCAGGGGGCATATTGTTAGGATTTCATTATGTTTATGAAGTGTTTTTGGCTGGCAAGGTAGTCGATCACAATCCAAGGATAAGGGGTATCATCACCCGATGGCTGTCGATCGGCGCCTACCATTTAAAGCATCATGATCTATATAAGTGCAATTACTCTTTTTTCATTACCTTGTGGGACCATATCTTTCAAACAACCGACAAGAAATTTTTGGGGGTACGAGGTGCGAAGGGGAGAAGAGAAAATCTTGATGAGAGATACTGACCAAAAAAACATTCCAGACGTTATATTCTAGAAATTAACCGGCAGGAACTCGCGCCTATTCTGATAAGGAAAGGTTTGAATATTCGTGATCATACCTCATTATGCTGATTATCATTATCCGCTAAGTCATCCTCAGAAGAGAATCTGGTATACCGAAAAACTATATCCCAATACTAATATTCATCATATTTGTGGTATCGCAAATATCTATGGACAGATAGACACGGATATGTTGATGCAGTCGATTCGGTCGGTCATCGCTGGCAATCAGGTATTTCGGTTAGTCATCTCAGAGGAAGATGACGACCCCATGCAGACCGTATCCAAGGATGGTAAGCACAGGCTGCAGTTTACGGATTTTAGCACAAAAGCCAACCCACAACAAGTGTGGGATCAATGGTTGCAAAATCAACTTCGTCTGCCGCTTTCGCTAGATGGACAACAACCCCTTTATCGATTTGAAGTGTACCGGCTAGATGAGAAACATTACGGTATTTTTGCCAAGATACATCATTTGATTTTTGACGGCTGGTCGCTTCCGCTCCTGACGGCAGAGATTTGCAACCATTATGAGCGGTTATTTCGCGGCGAGGATGATGCGATACAGGAAGATCAAACGTATTTACAGTTGATAAATCAAGAACAGAAATATGCACAATCTCCTCGTTTTGCGAAGGACCGTGCTTATTGGTACGAAAAGTTTCAGACGATTCCTGAGCCTGTTTTTCATATGGGCTCCGACCGACTTGAAGCGCAGCGGGCATCCTATGCACTGGACAGGGAAATCACTTCGTCCATACATGATTGGACACAAAAATATAACTGTTCACTGAACGATTATTTTGTTCTATTAATGAACCTCTACATATTCAAAATGTATGGTCAGACAGATGTAACGATAGGTTTGCCTGTATACAACCGTTCCGGTCCAGCAGATAAACAAACTATTGGCATGTATACAAGCACAATGCCCGTACCGTTCCATATTCAACCGGAGGCTGCGGTGTTGGAGCTGTTATCCGCTGTCAAGCGCGAAATTCGCACCGGTTATGTTCACCAGAAGTATCCGTTCGACTTGTTGATGCAGGATTTACAGTTGAAGAAAAGAGGCTACGAATCCTTGTTCCAACTGTCGGTCAATTATTATCCATTTGTACCGAGCAATCAATTACTTGATCAGCCATTCGAGGTCATACAATTGCATTCGGGCTATCAACAGCTTCCATTGCAGTTGGTGATAAAGGAATGGGCAGAAGGAGAGTTGATGCTGGAATTTGATTATCGATGCGCCATATTCAGCAAACAGGATATAGATCTAATGTTTGATAGAATAATGAGGATTGCTACGCAAATCATGAATCATCCGCAACTGATGATTCAGCAAATTTCTCTTTTATCGGAAGACGAGCGGTATAGGTTGTTGGTTGAATTTAACGATACAACGCAATCGTATCCCGCAAACCACAATGTTGTGGAGCTGTTTGAACAACAAGTGCAATTAACGCCGGAACGCATAGCTATCAGTATGTATACCAAGACATGGAACTATCAGGAACTGCATCGGCAGGTTCTGCGACTAAGTGTACGCTTGCGGCAGCTCGGCATAGGTTCCGGGCACAAGGTGGGTGTGTACGGAACGCATTCGATGGAGCTGGTGGCCGGATTGCTGGCTATTTTGAAAGTCGGAGCTGCCTATGTGCCTATCGATCATGCATATCCAAGCCGACGTATTAATGATATTTTGCAAGATAGCACCCTAAACTGTATGGTACTGAATCGGGACCTGCCAACGGATGTGGATTACAGCGGGACTATTCTTTGGCCGGAGCAACAGGATGAAGATGACGCAGCAGTTTGGAACATTACCGGACCGTCGGCAGGTCCGAGTGAACTTGCTTATATGATTTATACTTCCGGTTCAACCGGCAAGCCGAAGGGCGTTATGATCGAACACAGCAATCTGACGAATTACATCTGGTGGGCTCATAAGGTTTACGTGCGGCAAACACCGGAAGTCTTCGCTTTATATTCTTCATTGTCATTTGATTTGACGGTTACGTCTATCTTTACACCGTTAATAGGTGGGCATGAGCTTAGAATTTATAGTGAATCAGACCATGGTTTTGTATTGTATGATATCTTGCGAGATAACAAGGTTACTGTACTGAAACTGACGCCTGCGCATTTGTCTTTACTACGTGAGCAATCGTATACACAGAGCTCTATACGCACCCTGATCGTAGGCGGTGAGAATCTGAACACCTCAATCGCCAAGGAAATAAATGATTGCTTCGGTGCAAATATTCATATTTATAATGAATACGGTCCGACGGAAGCTACGGTAGGCTGTATGATTCATAAATATGACCCCCTAGAGGATACTGATGTTTCTGTACCGATCGGCAAGCCGGCGGCTAATGTACAGTTGTATGTGCTGGATGAGCATTTGCAGCCTGTACCGACAGGCTGCATTGGAGAATTGTTCATATCAGGTGAAGGAGTGGCAAGAGGTTACTGGAACCGGGAGCAATTGTCGGAAGCAGCCTTTGTACCAAATCCGTTTCTTTCGCAGCAAAAGATGTATCGGACAGGCGATTTGGTCCGTTTTACGGAACGCAATCATCTGGAATACATGGGCCGCAAAGACCGTCAGGTCAAATTGAATGGGTACCGTATTGAAATAGGTGAAATCGAAACGGCATTATTGGAAATTGATGAAATTTCCAATGCAGCCGTGCTGGGATACCGGATGAACGATGCGGAGCATACCGATCAACAGACAGTAAATGTAGGTAAGAGTGACCAACGAAGTAAGCTTTGCGCCTATCTGGTAATGAAAACGCCTGTAGAACTGGCAATGATCAAAACAAAACTTGCCGCCAAGTTGCCGTTGTATATGATTCCACAGCTAATTGAAGTGAACGAAATCCCGTTAACGATTAATGGTAAAATCGATTTTTCCAAATTACCAGTGCCGATAATGGAGCTAGAAGTATCAGTGGAGTCAAACAAGGACGAGCTTCAGTATCTGTATTCAGTGGAACAACAGTTGTTAACCGACACGCTGCAACAGCTTTTGAATATTCCGGTTGTACGATTGGAGCACGAGTTTTTTCAATTAGGTGGCGATTCCATTAAGGCGATTCAGCTATCTTCCAGAATGAAAACAGCAGGATATGTCCTAAAGGTCAACGATATTCTGACATATTCGCGAATCGGTGATATGGTGGCTTACCTTGTCAAAGATAGAGGCGCAGACCAGGAAGATCGTCATCGAATAGCGGAGGGGGTCTTGAAGCGTTCTCCCATACACGAATGGTTTTTTGATCAGCAATTGACTCAGCAGGATTATTATCATCAATCGGTACTATTGTCGCTGGATGCCTCGGTTACATTGGAAATGATAGAATCGGGCCTGCAAGCGCTAATTGTTCATCATGACAGTTTGAGATTAAATCTGAATGATGATCGTGTTCTTTTTTATAATCCTGTTCATCTGGATCTTCCTCTTCAAGTGCAACAACTGGATTTGTCGTCCTTGTCGTATGATCAGCAGCTGGAAAGGATCGAAGCGGCGGGCAGTACATTAAAATCGTCATTTGACTTGCAGTCTGATCTGCTGTTCAAGGCGATTTTTTTTGAACTCGGGAGTCAAGGCGCAAGGTTGCTGCTAACAGCACATCACCTAGTAGTTGATGGTATTTCTTGGCGTATCTTACTGGAGGACTTGATTACCATCTTAACGGCAAAGAAAGACGGTCATGAAGCTGTACTGCCAGCTAAAACATCATCCTACCAGCAATGGACAGAGGAATTGGAACACTATGCTGCTTCGTTGACTTCCACAAGCATATCTTACTGGACCGAAATATTTGATGACTGGAGTGGAGGAAACGCACCGAACATCCGAGCGGTGGAAAATCGCCACACAGCTACCGTGACCAAACGGTTAAGCGCAGATTGGACGAGTCAATGGCTGCTTCGCGCCAATTCCGCGTATCACACGGAACCAGTTGATCTGCTAATTATCGCACTAGCACAGGTAGTGCAACAACTGGATACTGGTTCTTGCATTCTGCTGGAGCTGGAGGGGCATGGAAGAGAGAGGTTTAGCGAGGCTGTGGATGTATCTCGAACGGTAGGCTGGTTCACAAGCATTTTCCCAGTTCGGATTGAACTGCCTGCCGCTGATCTAGAGCAGCAGATCAAACTAGTCAAAGAACAGCTACGCAGTGTGCCGAATAAAGGTTTCGATTATTTGATAAGTCGGCATTTACAGCCTTCATCCATTCTTTCCATGTTAGAATCACCAATCGGGCAGATGATCCGATTTAATTATCTTGGTGATTTTGTTGCCTTGTCCGCTCCTGGTCTGTTTGCACTGGCGGAAGAACAAACCGGTCATAATAATGGGCTGTTCAATGCCTTTTCGGTCCGACTGGATGTTAATGCGATGACGATTGGAGGCCAGCTTCGCCTTTCAGTGACTTACGTAAAAGAACACTTTACTACGGAAGCGATGGATCAGCTAATTCATGCCTGGCATGACCAGTTGATTGCCATTATCACACACTGCACAGCCCGGCAGTCGGCAACATATACGCCCTCTGATTTTGAGACGATCGGGCTGGACCAAGCAGAGCTGGATTCTTTGTTTATAGACTGATTAAATTTGTATATAGAAAGGAATACTTCCATGTCAAACAACTCGTACTACAAGGATAAATTTGAGAATCTGGAAATGTACCAACGCTTGATTCAGTATTGGAGTATTTTGTTTGATAGACGTGAATCAATGAACATATTGGATAATATGAACTTTAATGTTCATCTCTTTCCAGAAATTTTCACCATGGACGAAATTTCTGCTTTGCATCAGATAGAGCCGGGTTACACATCTCCCGACGGTTATACCGAGATGAATGCGTTGATCCGTAGACTGGAGCTGGCAAGACTGTTACAGAATGCCCCCCAGCGGGCGGATATTAGCCACAGGCTGGTAGAGAAAGCCGGTATAGGCTGCGGGAACGGCTGCACCAATGTGATGAACGGTGTTATTAATTCAATTTTGAAATTAAAACAGGTTGAAAAAGGGCTGGAGCATCCGGAAGTGATTCTGATTTTGCCCAACTATACGGTCTATGCAGCCCAACTGTCGAATCTGAACGACAAGGCAACCTCTAAATACGTATATACGCAACGAGAGAATAATTATCTGCCCACCAGTTGCGAGATTCGTAATGCGATTACACCCTCTACAGTCGCGGTAATCATCACCTACCCTAACAATCCTGCCCAATCTACCTATGAGGGCGAGAATGTAAGGGAGTTGCAGCAGATCGTAGAATTATGCCAGGCCAATGAGATTTTCTTGGTGGTAGATAATATCTACCAGGACTTGATCTTCCCTAAAAGCCGCGGCTTTACAGAAATTTTTAATCTGACGGATAAGCTTGATTACGTGATTAAAGTATATGGTTGTTCCAAAGATACACCGTTTTATTCCGGTTTCCGTACGGGATACTGGTTTGGTGATCCGCGGATTGACGAGAAATACAAATATTTTATTTCATCGATGGAAAATAGCATGAATACCCACTCGTTGGTCTATTTTGCGCTCAATCTGTATTTCAAATATAAGCTGCTTACCGGAGAAGAACCGGCGCTGGAGGATATGAAATTATTTGACCAGGGATTATTCGGCTGGAGTCAGAATGTGGATGAACATCTATTGTTTAAAAAAATGCAGGAGCTTAAGCTGTTTGCGAAATATCAATCCCGCATTCAGCTTTCGGATAACATACAGGCCGATGCGCTTCGACGTGTGACCGAGTATGTGAAAGGATCGAAAGTATTTGTAGATTATACCAATCAACAGATTGGCAATGTATTCTTCATTAAAGTGAATCCCGAGTATCGGTTTGACAATGATGATGAATTCTTCAAGAAGCTGTTTTATGAAGTGAACTGTGGCATTCTTCCCGGCAATGTATTTGGTATTTTGCAACGGCCTGATGAAATTTGGTTCCGTATTACTCTGATTCATGACCGTGTGGACAATATTATCCGCTATCTAAGCAAGATCGAAGACGTTTTTGCCCATTCAGCAATTATTTAATCATGCAAACATACGGGAGGTCAGTATGGCCCAAAAGGTAAACAATCCGAACATTGAAGATATTATTGCGCTGTCGCCTACACAGGAAGGCATTTTGTTTCATTGTTTAAAAGAACCAGAGGTGCCGCTCTATTTGAGTCAAGTGGCATTGCATATTACCGGTGAACTGGATGCAGAAATATTGCAGAAGGCGCTGAATTGGATGGCAGTGGATAATGACTGTCTTCGCTCTGTCATTCGCTGGGAGAATTTAAGTCAGCCTGTTCAAATCGTATTAAAGCAGCAAAAGTTGATCCTGAGCCAAGAGGATCTGTCCACCTTGTCTCCGGCCGATACAGAAACCAGGTTGAGTGAAATTAGACGTCGTGAGCAGAATAACGGCTTCGATCTCACAAAAGGTCCGCTGCTGAGGACTGTATTGTGCAAGAAAGATGCGAATAGCTATACCATTCTATTGCAATTTCATCACATTATACTGGATGGCTGGTCATTGGGGCTGTTTTTGAGTGAATGGCTGCAAACCTATGAATTGCTACTACATGATCAACATGTAACCCGCAGCAGTAAGCCTGCCTATAAGGCGTACATCAAATGGCTGCAACAATATGATCATGAGCAGGCTCGCCAATTTTGGCAGACCGAATTGGAATCTTTAAGCTCGTATACGAAACTGCCGTATGCGCAGCAGACGAGAACACAAGGTGGCGACATTCATAAGGTAGAAATCGATCTTCATAGCATTTTTCCTCAAGTAGAGGAATTCTCGAGAGCGTATAGCGTATCGGCCAGTTCTATAATGAATGCTGCTTGGGCACTTCTCTTGCAACGGTACAACGATAGTAATGAGGTCGTGTATGGCCTGACCGTTTCAGGCCGCCCGGATGTACTTCCTCAGGTGGAGCGGATGATAGGTTTGTTCATCAATACCATTCCTGTCATTGTGAGTGAAGCTGGTGATTTGTCGAGAATTGATTATATTCGACACATACATAATAAGCTAATTCACTATAAAAAGTCCGAAAATCTACCTCTAAGCGATATTCAAAGTATTTCCCGGATGAAAGGCACGGAGACGTTATTTAACCATATTCTGGTATTTGAAAACTACCCTCTGGATATGCAATTGCTGCAGGGCTCTTTTAGCAGCTTCAACATTATCGGATATGAAGAAGCCGAGGTTAATCATTACGATATGACCGTATCCTTCCTGCTGGCTGGAAGGCCGATGCTGAAGCTGGAATATCATTCTGATCTGTTCGAACAATGGATCGTACACAAGATGGGAGAGCATTTTATTTCGATATTGCAACAATTCATGAATCAGGCTGAACTGCCGGTTGCTGGAGTGGAGCTATTGACGGAAGTTGAGAAACAACAACTGCTGGTGGAGTTCAACCAGACGGACCGAATGGACCTGAAGCAGGACAAAACCGTATATCAATTTTTTGTTGAGCAGTCTCAAGCCACGCCCGAATATACGGCTGTGGTCTTTCAAGAAAGCAGGCTGACTTATTGTGAGCTGGCCCAACAGGCAGAGCGGCTGGCTGGTTTTTTGCGTGATCGGGGAGCAGGCGAGGGCAGGATTATCGCTTTGCTGATGGACTGGTCGACTGATTTGATTACCGCCATTATGGGAGTGCTTGGTTCGGGGAGTGCTTATTTGCCGATTGATCCAAGTTATCCGGAGGAACGTATTCGTTATATTGTCGAAAGTAGCAAGGTTAGCATTATTGTAACCATGGAGCAGTACCAGGAGGTTGCTGCTGCGATGGTTAGGTCTACAGTAGTGCTGGAGCAGGGTGACTGCCGGCTAGTTGAGAATACTGCCGCCGGTCAATCAGTTGGAGCAGATCATGAGGGCGTTGATTTTCCACTGGCGTATGTCATTTATACATCTGGTTCAACTGGTACGCCCAAAGGTGTAATGATTGATCAGCGTTCTTTCACTGAATTTATATTATGGACGCTAGAAGAATATGACCATACCCCAGGCTATCAGGTGCTGTTGTCCAATTCCTACGCATTTGACAGTTCCATTCAGCAGATTTTCTCGCCGCTTGTTTCAGGTGGAACACTGCACTTGCTTCATCCGGACGTACGCAAGAATGCCGACCAGTATATGGACTATTTGCAGAAACACCGGATTAACAGTATTGATGAAATACCAGTGCTGATGAATATGCTGGTGGAGCAAGCAGAAGAACGGAGCGAGCGACCTGTATTGCCTGATCTGACCTCATTGTCTCTGGGCAGCGAATATGTGCCGATCAGTCTGGTGCGCAAATGTCGCGAGATATTGAATCCTACCGGGAAAATTATTAACGGTTACGGCCCTGCGGAGACAACGGTAGAAACAAGCACCTATCATTTTGACGGTAATTCTGAGCATGAGATTTCATTGATAGGCAAACCGCGTTCTAATCTAAAAATATATATAGTGGACCGGAACAACCGCCTGTGCCCGATCGGCATTCCCGGTGAAATTTGTGTTAGCGGCACAGGGCTGTCGCGCGGATATTTGGGCCAGCCGGAACTCACAGCCGAACGCTTCATTCCGAATCCGTTCAGCGATATTCCTGGAGATAAAATGTACAAAACCGGTGATGTGGGCCAGTGGCAAAAAGACGGCAATTTACAGTACCTCGGTCGTGTGGATAATCAGGTTAAAATCCGTGGTTATCGGGTAGAGATCGGAGAAATTGAAGAAGCATTGCTACAGCACCCGCAAATTCAGGATGCAGTAGTCGTGCTGCAGGGAAAAGCTCTGAATAACCCTGTATTATGCGCTTTTCTTAAATCTCGAACAGAGCCATCAACAGCGGAATTGCGGCAGTTCTTAGCGGATAAGCTGCCGAGTTATATGATCCCCTCCTTTTACCAATACAGTGAAGCCTATCCGTTATCACCGAACGGTAAAATTAATCGCAAAGCATTGGAAAACACTGAAATTGTTCGCACGGGTGAAGACTACAGCGAACCGCGTCATGAATTGGATCAGAAGCTGGTTGATATCTGGAAGAATGTGCTGAACCTCTCCCATGTTGGGATTCAGTCCAACTTTTTTGAACTTGGCGGAAATTCAATTCAGATTATGCGGCTGTACAACCTGCTAAAAAAAGAACTGCCTGAAATAAAACTAGAAATCAGTGATCTGTTTTCCTACAACACTATTGCTCAACTGGCAGATTATATTATGCAGCCAGCTGATGACATTCTTTCGGCACCCAAGAATAAAGATCGTTTGGAACAATCTGTGCAACCGGGCGAGGGTAAGGAAACTTCGAAGGCCGGGCAGGATATTGCCATCATTGGTATCGGAATCCACCTGCCTGAAATAGATGGTCCGGACCAATTCTGGGATATGCTAGTGAACGGTCAAACGACCATCAGGGAAATTCCCTCATCCAGAAAATTGCTGGACCCTACCGGTCATAGGGATAAAAATTATTTGCGCTACGGTTATCTTGAAGGGATCGATGAATTTGACCCGCAGTTTTTCGGTATTTCACCAAAACTGGCAAAATCAATGGACCCTAACCAACGTATCATGTTGGAAACGGCCTACCATACGCTAGAAGATGCTGGTTATACACGCGAAGAACTGCATAATCGTCCGGTTGGTGTTTTTATGGCAGGAATAATTCCGACGTATTATCAACACCTGGATCTAAAAATAGATGAGTTAATGTCAAGCAATTTGCCTGCTAATCTGGCGGGAAGATTATCGTACCATTTCGGTTTCAATGGCCCTTCCATGGTGATTGAAACGGCTTGTTCGTCATCGTTGACAGCGGTGCATACAGCAGTACAGGCTTTACGAAACGGAGAGTGTGAGCTGGCACTTGCCGGCGGCATCCATCTGGATATTGAGCCGATTGAGCGTGAACTTGCTATGGAATCTAATATTGTTTCACCTAGCGAGTGCTGTCGGGCATTCAGCGAACAGGCGGACGGAACAATCGGTGGAGAGGGCAGCGTATGTATTCTTCTGAAGCCATTGGAGCAAGCGGTACGTCATAACGATCGTGTATATGCAGTTATTAAAGGCAGCGCTATTACTCAAGACGGTGCAAGATCGAACGGCATCACTGCCCCAAGTCCTGATGCCCAGGCTGAAACCTTATTAAAAGCTTGGAGCAACGCTAATATTGATCCAACAACGATCTCTTATATCGAAGCGCACGGAACAGGAACCCGGTTGGGCGATCCGATTGAAATTAAAGGAATTCAAAAAGCATTTATGCAGTATACGGATCGTAAGCAGTTCATCCGACTCGGTTCGCTCAAGTCCAATGTAGGCCACCTTGACAGCGCGGCGGGATTGGCTGGACTAGTCAAGACGGCGCTGAGTTTGCAGCATAATGAGTTGCCAGCTTCACTCCATGCCACACCGCTAAATTCGTTAATTCCATTTGAACAGACACCTGTCCTTGTAAACGGTGCATTAAGTTCTTGGCAGTCAGTCGCTGGAGAGCCGCTTCGTGCCGGTGTGAGTTCATTTGGGCTGAGTGGTACGAATGTGCATATAATTCTGGAGAAATTCGAACCTCAATCGGTGTTGGACGGTTCACAGAATGGACCTGATCCGGATCAAGTGCAGCAGATCGCGTATCTGTTCACCGTATCAGGTTCAACTCCTGCAATTGTACAACGAAAGATAGACGGACTGCGGCAGCATCTTATGCATAATCATCAAGCTGCCCTTGCGGATATAAGCTATACGTTGAACTGCCGGCGCAGTCAGGATAATTATCGGTTCGCTGTGGTCGCTCATACTCGAAAGGAACTCATCGAACGGCTGGAACAGGCTGCTGAAATTCACGCCCGCCATGGACAAACAGAGGCAAGGGCCAGTCTGTGGCTGCAAGATTATATTCCGGGTGCGGAGCGGCTTTACGATCAATTAGTCCTGACAGGCTGGATAAACCGTGAGCAACGAGCGCAATACGATGAGTATATTGCTGCTTCAAGTGATGACCCGCAGCTTCGTGCCAGAGCGATCTATGCTTCGTTTCTGTACGCTATCGTCAGTCTATTGCAGGCAACAGGACTGAACTATGAGCTGAGTGGAATCGGCATTGGAGCAGAGGTCTCTAATGTTATGCAGAATAAAGGAACACTGGCAAATGTTACAGATGCCGCGTTGCATACGAGCTTAGCACAATACAATACGAATATGAATGAACAGCAATGGTTTGCACATAGAGGCATCCTGCTGACTGCAGGCGCAATGCCCATTCATCAGCTTCTTGACACAGCATCCCAATCCGCCGAGGGTTCGTCCATCCCTCCCCAGCAATGGGAAGCAGATGTGTTCGGTTTCACACAGGGGGATCTCCAGTTGCTGACGGTACTGTCACATCTGTACAAAGCAGGCTGGAACCTTGATTTGACACCAATTCAGACGGGCAATGTTGTTTCCTTGCCTGTCTATCCATTCGAACGCAAATCATACTGGTTCGATATGAACACGACAAAGCGCAAAGCGCTTGAAGTTCGTCATCAAGAACAACAGGAAACAGGTGCCGTAACCAGTGAACTGCTGCATCGGCTGTATTGGAAACCGACTCAGCTTCAGCGTGAGCGCAAGCATTTATTACAGGGCGTCTTGCTGATAGTTGGCGAACACTCTGACTGGCAGGAACAACTGGCAAATAAATTCCGCGGTGAGGGCATGGATGTTGTACAAATGTATTACGGCCCTCAATATCGTCAGTTAGAGCGGCAGGTCTATGAAGTGAATATAAATGAAGAAGATCAAATCGCCGACGTATTGAAGCAATTAAGGGACAACGGCCAAATTGTCAATACATGCATTCATATCTCATCCAGTCAACCGTTGCAGGATCGGATGGTTACCGACAGGAAGCAGTTGTCTGCGGTGGTTGACGGGATACTCGCACCTGCATGGTATTTGACGAGGCAGCTTGCGCTGCATACGGCCGCCACACCGGCGCGGTTGTTCCATATTACTAGAAATGCGGACAAGGTTGGATCTGAAGACGCCATTGTTGACCCGCTGCAAAGTTTTATCGTATCTCTAAATCGCAGCGCCAATCATGAATATCCGTTACTGGAGTCGCGTTGTATTGACCTGGAAGCGTCGGAGTGGGCGAAGGATGTCTCATTACAGCATATTTATAACGAAGTATGCTGGCATGATGAAACGAAAGAAGTGGCCTACCGGCATGCCACTCGTTATGTTCGGTATTTGAATGAATCTGTTCCTTCTAAGACAAAGCGGGAGTTGTTTCGCAATGATGGTGTCTACTTGGTTACAGGCGGAACCGGAGGCATAGCGACAGAAATATGCCGTGAGATCGCAAGCAAATATCGTGCCACTTTCGTGCTGCTGGGACGTACCCGCGAAGAGAATATGAGCCAGCGTCAGCTTGCCGATATTCGTGCCCTGGCGGAGCTAGGCGCTGATGTACAGTATTTTGCGGTTAATATTGCAGAACGCAATGAGTTGGAGTCAACCGTTGAGCGAATCTCCACCCAATACGGCAACGTCGACGGGGTTATTCATGCAGCAGGTGTACTAGGGAAGCGGGTTTCGCTGCAAGAGGCAAGTATGGAAGATTATCAGGATGTATATGAAGCTAAAGTCTATGGGACGGTACTTCTGGATATGCTGCTGCGTGAACATATGGTTGATTTTTTTATGACCTTCTCCTCTGTAGACGCTATATTGTCAGAGAAAAATCTGGGACCCTATACTAGTGCTAATCATTTTATGGATCAATATGCGTTGCAACAAAGACAGCTTGGCCGGCAGTTTATTTCTATTCAGTGGGGAGGATGGCAATTTACCGGGATGGGAAGCAAGAACGAAGAGCTGCAGTCCTCCCATATTCATGAAATTGCCCGTTTATCTCCACTTATTCTGGGTTATGACCGCAAGCAGGGGATTGGGGCATTTTGGACGATTACCGGTGCGCGGTCCAGTCATTTAATGGTGACTGGATTGGATGAGCAGGATTTGCAGGCGCTGGACAAGCAGGCGTATTTCAAACTGGAGCCCGATCTTAGGAAAAGGATGAATGCCTCATCTGCCAAACCATCCATAGCGGATATCAGCCTAGAGAGTATTGAGTCTACGGTTGCGCGTGTCTGGACCGAAATGTTGGAGATGGAGCAGGCTCCAGATGTGAACGAGAATTATTTCTCTATCGGTGGCGATTCGATTCTTGGAATTGATATTACTGTGCAGTTGTCGCAAATCTATCAGTTGCAGCTAGATGCGAACACGCTATTCCGCTATGATACGATTCGGTCATTAAGTAGATTTATCCATGAACAACTCCAAGATGCTAAGCCGGCATCCAAAATTCGGTCTTCCATTCCGAAAGCTGTTCCGATGAATCAGGAATAAGAAACTGCATGAAAGGAAGTTTTGCGATGAATATTTCTACTCAATCGACAACTAATCAATATGAATTATCACATACGCAAAAACGATTTTGGTTCCTAGACAAGCTTGATTTTTCCGATGATCCATCAGCTCGCGCAATGTCCCATGTGTCTACTGTATTTACACTGGTCGGCCCACTGGACGTGGGGCTGTTTAAACAGACAGTACAGGATCTGGCGAAACGGCATGCTGCCCTTCGTACCAGTTATCGGGATCAGGACGGCTCGCCGCTGCAGCTCGTTTTTCACGATATTCAAATTCCGGTTGCGATCTATGATATTTCGGCTGATGATTCGCGTGAGCGGCTGGAGCATAGAATACAGGAGGAATTGAATACACCGTTCGATTTGCAGCAGGCCCCGTTGATTCGGTTCACCTTGTATAAGTTATCCGCGGACAAACATATCTGCATGATCGTCGCTCATCACAGCATCGTCGATGGGCTATCGATCGACATTATACTGTCCGAACTGATGGTGATTTACAAGGCGCATGTTACCCAGGTTCCGCCTGTACTACCAGAGCTTGATATTCAGTACAGCGACTATGCTCATTGGCATAACGGTATGCTGACGGGCGGTGAATTGGCGGACCAGCGTCAATTCTGGGCTGACTATTTGGCTGGGGAACTGCTCGATCTGAACTTCCCGCTGGACTATCAACGTCCAGCGGAACGAACCTATACCGGAGCGGCCGTACCGCTGGTTATTGGCGAGGAATTGTTTGTGCCGCTCAAAAAAACATGTGAGCAGTTGGATGTGAGTCTGTACATGTTTTTATTAGGAATTATGAATGTGTTGCTCGCCAAATATACACGGAATCAGGACATCATTGTCGGGACTTCTTTATCAGGCCGATTTCATCCCGATTTGAACGGAATGATCGGCAGCTTCATCAATACACTACCGGTGCGTAATCAGATAAATGGAGAAGAGCCTTTCAGCGTATTTGTCAAACGAATCAAAGAAAATGTGCTAAATATTCAGGAAAATCAGGCATATCCGTTCGATATGATCGTCCATGATCTGGGGGCGGATCGCAATAATAGTCATCATCCCGTATATGATGTTGTGTTTGAAATGCATACACTGCATGCAGACAGCAAAGCTGTACGCGAAATATCGCCAGGATTGTTTTTGTCATTTGAACATTCGCTTCAACCTATCCGTTATTCCGTATTTGATTTTATATTTGAGCTTTATCAAAAGGAAGGGCAGATTGAAGGGTATATTCAATATGCCACCCACCTGTTTGAATCGTCTTCAATGGAACGGTTAAGCTGTAATTTTTTACAACTGGTCCAGCAGGCCATCCAGAATCCAACGATACTTGTTAGCGAAATGGATATGCTGTCGGAGCCTGAGCGCACACAGGTGATGGAAGATTTCAATCAGGTGTCTGTTGATTTCCCGGTACATACGCCATTTCCTATACTGTTTGAACAGCAGGTTGTACGTACGCCGAATCATATTGCGGCCTCTTACGACGGAGAGCAATTATCGTATAGAGAATTAAATGAGCGTGCGAACCGTTTGGCGCATTTTTTACGCAGCCGCGGTATAAAGTCAGGGCAATTTGTTGCTGTTATGTGTGAGCGCAATCTTGACTGGCTGACCTCGCTGCTGGCAATTCTCAAGAGTGGTGCAGCCTATGTGCCGATTGATCCGAATGTGCCGGATGAACGCGCAACTTATATCTTACAGGACTGCGCTGCACAGCTTCTGATTACTCAGAATCAACTGCTGGAACGCGTGAGCAGACTGGATACGGTTGCAAGCCTTTCTGTGCTGTGTGTGGATATGCCGATAGGGGAAGGGCCATTATGGCCGCAGCAACATGAGCTGATCACCAGCGAGTGTCTGGCTGATTTCCCGGTAACTGACGGGGAGGACGATCCCTCAGCCGAACGGCTTGCTTATATGATCTACACTTCCGGTTCAACCGGTACGCCCAAAGGTGCACTCGTACGCCATAATGGCATGATCAATCATCTGTACGCCAAAATTTATAGCCTGCAACTGAGTGAACGCGATATTGTAGCACAAAATGCTTCGATCAGTTTCGATGTCTCTATCTGGCAATCGCTTGTTGCGCTGCTGGTCGGCGGACAGACATCCATTGTTTCCTTTGAGGCGGGTCGGGATCAAGCGTTATTGTTGCAGTATATAAAGAATCATCAGATTACAGTTATCGAGACCGTTCCTTCATTGCTGTTTGCTTTCTTGGATACGATGGAAAGTATGCCTGCTTCCGAACGTTCCTTGCCCTCCATGCGCTGGATGATTGCCAACGGGGAAGAGCTGCCTGGCAAACTGGTCAAAAGCTGGTTTACCATGCTCCCGGATATACCGTTGATTAATGCCTATGGACCTACGGAATGTTCGGATGATGTAACCCAGTATACGATGCGCAGTGATGTTCAGGATGAATCTGACTTGACACATAAGCGCATTCCTGTAGGCAAACCACTTCCTAACATGCGTCTGTATGTGGTGGACCAATTTCATAAGCCAGTCCCGGTAGGGGTAAAGGGTGAAATATGGATTTCCGGAATTGGCGTTGGAGCCGGTTACTGGCATAATGACGAGCTGACCCACAGCAAGTTCATTGCCAATCCGTTTGCCAACCACGAACATGAGCGCATTGTTTATCGGACAGGTGATTTGGGATGTTGGTTGCCGAATGGCAATCTGGAATTTTCCAGCCGGATCGATCATCAGGTCAAGGTACGCGGTTTCCGTATTGAGCTTGGTGAGGTAGAGGCGGTAATCAACCGTCATCCAGGGATAGACGAAGCGGCGGTGATTGCGAGAAAGCAAGGAAATGGCGACTCGATGCTGGTTACCTTTTATACAAGCAAGGAGCGTTTGGAGCCGGGACAATTGCGGACTTATTTGCAGGAGAAGCTCCCCTATTATATGGTTCCAGCGCAGTTAATCAGCATTGAGCAAATGCCGCTACTGACCAGCGAGAAAATTGACCGCAAAACATTGCAGTCATGGGCGAACGAGTATATCGCATCCGCACCATCCAAACCGGCAACATGGTCTACCCCAACAGAGCGGGAACTCTCCTTCTTATGGGCAGAGATCCTGGAATTAAAGCAAGTGGATGCACAGGATCATTTCTTTCATCTGGGGGGGCATTCCATCAGTGCAGTCAAACTGGTAAACCGGATTCGGAAGCAGTTTGGCATCAGTATGGCACTCCAGCAAATTTTCACGACCCCGGTATTGCATGAACTGGCGGCAGTCATTGATCAGGAAAAAGCGGCCAAAACAACTGGCCATTCTCCAACGAGAGAGGCTGCGGACAATAATCCGTTGCGCCGTTTTCCGCCTAAAAGCGCATACGCGCTTGCTCCTGTTCAACTGCCGGAGTGGTATTTGCA
This sequence comes from Paenibacillus wuxiensis, assembly GCF_040195695.1. Lineage (NCBI taxonomy): Bacteria > Bacillati > Bacillota > Bacilli > Caryophanales > Paenibacillaceae > Paenibacillus > Paenibacillus wuxiensis. Next base: position 27,290 of record NZ_JBEFZI010000012.1, read on the forward strand.
TGAACTGGAGCCGGACAACCCGTTTTATAATGTAAGCTTTGATTTGATGTTTTATGGTGATATGAATCTTCCAGCTTTTGAGTGGGCATGGCAGCGACTGATTGAACGGCATTCCGTGCTTCGTACTCATTTTGCCAATCATGAAGGCGCAACGGTTCAAGTTGTGAAATCGGAGCAGGACTTCCGACTGGACAGCGTATATGAGAATCGCACACATATAGAGCCGGATGAAATTATGCAAGATGTCTACCGGATGGCGGAACAGCATAACAATCAAAGTTTTGATTTTGCCCAAGGGCCGCTGTTTTCGGTCAAGTTGATCGAATATGCGGACAAAGAGTTTCTGATGATGTTCGTAGCGCATCATATTATCTGGGATGAGACATCGTCCATGAATCTGATTGACGAATTCAGTGAACTGTACAATTCGCAATTAGAACATCGTACTGCGCAGTTGCCTGAGCTGGAGATTGAATATACGGATTATGCCGAATGGATGAACACTTCAATTCAATCTGGATACCTGGAAGCCAAACGGCAGTATTGGCTGGATAAATTCGCTGTCGTGCCGCCAGCACTAGACCTGCCGACTGATTATCCGCGCCCTTCGATAGTGACGTTCAACGGTGGCACTGTTCTGAAGACGATTCAACCGGACTTGCAAAAGCGGATCGCCACTTACTGTCAGCAGCAAGGGATTACATTATATATGTTCCTATTGTCGGTATTGAATTTACAAATGCACCGTTTGAGCAATCAGGATCATTTCGCAGTCGGTTCTCCTATTGTGAACCGTGACGATGTGAAGCTAGAACGAATGCTAGGGCTGTTTGCCACGGCGATTCTGTTGGAATGCCGAATAGAACCGAATATGACGTTTGCTGAATTGGTTTCCCAGAGCAGGCAGACGGCAATCGAGGCCTATGATAATCATCTATATCCGAGTAACTTCGTCATTGAGCAAATCCGGACGGAAAATGATCTTTCGCGTTCTAAGCTGTTTTCGGTTATGTACGGCTTGCAAAACAATAAACAAAATTTACTGAAAAACCTGAAATTTGTTGGGCTCGACTACAATCCGCGAGTGTATGATTTCATGGAAACCAGTTCTCGTTTTGATCTGACCTTTGCTTTTGATGAACTGGGTCACGGGATTGAACTTAATTTGAACTATAATACGGATCTGTTTAAAAGAACGACGGCAGAGCGGATTGCCGAGCAGTTTATCTTGCTAACGCAACAGGTGATTGATTCGCCTGACGGCTCGCTTTATGCCTATGAGTGGCTGGACAAACAGTCCGAAACGATTATCGCCAACCTACGTAATCGCAAGCCACACAGCTATGAGGCCCAATCCTGTGTGCATCAAGTGATTGAACGTCAGGTGGAATTGACACCGAACGAGATTGCCATCTTTGATCATAATCAGACAATGACGTATAAACAAATGAATGAAAAAGCGAATCAGTTGGCGCATTTGCTGCTGACTGCCGGTGTGCGGCGGGAGCAAAAAATCGGAGTTAGGTTTGAACGTTCGGCTGATTTGATTGTTTCGCTGCTTGCCGTTTGGAAAGCAGGCGCCGCTTATGTGCCTATCCATCCGGAGCTCCCGGAAGCACGGCAATTAGAAATCATACAGGCCGCAGATATTTCTGTACTGATCACGGGAACCGGTTCATGGTTGGTGCAATCTGTACACCCGGTAACCTTGCTTGATCTCAACAAGTTGGAGGCGCAGTTGCATGCACAGTCGACCATTAATCCGGGTATAGAGGCGGACCGTTCCACACTGGCCTATGTATTATTTACCTCGGGTACAACCGGGAAGCCCAAAGGAATTGAGATTGAGCATCAGGGCATCGTGCATTTGTTTGCCGGGCTGGCGCAGCATTATTCGTTGCAGGTTAATGATACGGCGCTGTTCCACACCTCGTATTCATTTGATGCTTCGTTGCTGGAAATATTTTGGCCGCTCACCTGCGGAGCGCGCATTTTCATCCCACATCCTGATGAAGCCAAAGATCCGGCTGCGCTAGGGAAGCTTGCGAAGGAGCAGGGAGTTGCATTCTTGCAGTTTGTACCGCTGATGCTGGAGGAATTCATCAATGCCCGCAGAAACGGGGTATTTACACAATGGCCTGAACTCCGGTTTGTGATTAGTGGCGGAGCGCCGCTTACACGCAAGCTGCGCGATTTGTTCCGGGAGGAATTCGACTGCGGATTGTACAACCATTATGGACCGACAGAAGTCACGGTAGATGCAACAACATTTGATTGCAGGCTGGAATTTGAAGGAGAGATTGTGCCGATTGGCTCGCCGCTGGGCAATGTAATGGTATATGTGCTTGATCGAATGATGAATATTGTGCCAGCAGGCGTGCCTGGTGAACTATACATCAGCTCACCAGGACTGGCACGTGGTTATTTACATGATCCTGAACGCACGGCAGACAGTTTTGTGAACGATCCGTTCTCTGATACGTCTGACTCGAAGCTATACAAGTCAGGCGACCTCGTCAAATATACAGAAGAAGGCATCATTCGCTACATCGGCCGGCTGGACCAGCAGGTGAAGGTGAGAGGAAACCGGGTGGAGCTAGAGGAAGTTGAAGCGGTACTTATGCAGCACCGTGATATCGCGAGCGCAGCCGTTGTCCACCGCCATGACAAAGGAATGGATGGTTTGGTCGCCTATGTGGAAATTACAAACAAGTATCAGCCCTTTAGCCATACACGACGTTTAAAATGCTTTAATTTGGCGCAAATGCCGCAGTTGGCCGCGGGAATGAATGCACTGCATCGGCAGTCATGGCCAGATTATTTTATCGGGGATAGTGTAATGCTGGAACACTGGCCTAAGCTGTTTGCCAACTTCACCGATTATCAATTTGCCTTGCTACAAGAAGATGGAGAGATTGCCGCCGTCGGTAATACCGTCCCAATGTATTGGGACGGCTCACCGGAGCATCTTCCGCAAGGCTGGGATGAGGGTCTGCTGAAAAGTGTGGAAACCGCCGGTTCGTATCCCTCTCCCAATACGCTACTGATATTGGCCGGGGTGGTAAATGAACAGCAACGGGGCAATGGACTAGCCGGGCTGCTGCTGGAAGCTTTCAAATATGTGGCTGACGCTCACCAGTTGGAGCATATTATCGTACCTGTTCGACCAACAGGCAAAACGAACTATCCCGAACAGTCATTTACAGAGTACTGTGCGTTGACCAGATCAGATGGCCTGCCGTTAGATCCTTGGCTGCGAACCCATATCCGGGCAGGCGGACAAGTTCTAAGCATTGCAGAACAATCACAGACGATCACAGGCAGTATTAGAGATTGGCAGCTATGGACCGGCATCGAGTTTCCAAAAAGCGGCAGCTATATCACGCCAATCACGTTACAGCCTGTCATGATTGACTTGGAACAGAAAAATGGAATCTATTATGATCCGAGTGTATGGGTGCAGCATTTTCCACATCCGGAATCCGGTGAGGAGAAGTTCCAGACGGAAATTTCCTTGACGAACCGGCAGGAGTTGTCCGCTTGGCTTCGGAGCAGACTCCCTGGTTATATGGTTCCGCAGGAGATTATTTTTGTGGCCAACATGCCGTTGACCTCTACCGGCAAAATAGACAAGGTACGCTTATCTGAAATTCAAAATACAGATGAACGCATCCGGGAAATCATACCGCCTCAAAATGAAGAAGAAGCACTTGTTCTGGCCATCTGGCAAGATGTTCTGCAACTGGATGAAATCAGCGTCAATGATAATTTCTTTGAATTGGGCGGTCATTCTCTCAAGGCGACCGCAGTTGTCGCTAGAATAGGCGCTGCTTGCGGTTATGTTCCAACTCTGCGCGAGTTGTTTGAAATGGCTACTGTCCGCAGTCTGGCACAATGGATTCTGCAGAAAAAGCAGACCATGCCCACCCTTGAAAATCCGGCATCTGTAAGCTTCAAAAAGGTGGAGCGGCGTGAACGAACCAAACGCTAAAAATTCAAATAATAAGGAGTTAGACACTGTGGAAATCAAGGATTATACCGAAGCCAACCGGCGCTCATGGAATCAGGTGGCTGCCCGCCATCATAAGGGAAAGGAGGAGCGAAAGAAGCTATTCCGCCAGAAAGGATATTCGGTGCTGGATGAGACGATAACCGCCAAGTTGAAGGCGTACGGTCTTGAAGGCAAGTCTGTTGCTCATCTCTGCTGCAATGACGGCACGGAAACGTTATCCCTTAAAAATCTGGGGGCGGCCTCCTGTATAGGATTTGATATTAGTGATCTAGCGATCGATGAAGCTCGTAAGCTGGCAATAGATGCTGGGATTGAATGTGAATTTATGCAGACCGATGTGTACGAAATCCCGGAACAGTATAGCGGAACATTTGATCTTATATATATTTCAGCCGGCTCATTGATTTGGTTTCCTGATTTATCGCTGTTTTTCCAGACGGTGCAGCGGCTTTTAAAAGACGGTGGGAATGTACTGATCTACGATATTCATCCGGTGCTGTTCATGTTAGATGAGAATGATAAGGAACATCCTCTGGAAATGAAGTTCTCGTATTTCATTGATGAACCGCGCGTATATAACGAAGGCTTGGATTATATCAACAAAGAGACCTATGAAGGCGCGCCATATTATGTATTCGATCCTACCCTGTCGCACATTATGAGCTGTACACTGAGCAATGGACTGATGATTCAGTCTTTTGACGAGTACGATCACGATATTTCAGCGCTGTATGATCATTTAAAAGATCAAGAAGTGAAGCTTCCGAAGTGCTACGTACTGAGCGCTCGTAAACAGAGAAATGCTCTACTAATGGATTAGAGGGGGCGGGATTAAGCTTGAATTCCCCGTATAAATGCTGGAGAGTACTGTGGATATGTATATTGGCGTGCTGGCTGGCGCTGTCTGCACCGGTCATGTCCTATGCGAATACAGCAGAGGACATGACGCCCCGCTATCTGGAGCAAATTGAATCATGGGTACAGGAGCAAATGGAACATGCGGAAATTCCGGGCATGTCTGTCACGATAGTCAGTGGAGATCAGATTATATTGCAGCGGGGTTACGGGTTCAAGGACGTGTCTGCCGGCACTGCCATCAGTCCGTCCACCCTGTTTGAAATTGGTTCAAACAGCAAGGCGTTTACTGGTCTGGCAGTGTTAAAACTGGCGAAGGAAAATCGCTTGCATCTGGATGATCCGGTGAGCAAGTATCTGCCCTGGTTTCAACCTGTGTATCATAATCAACCGGCCGTAATCACGATAGAGCAACTGCTGCATCATACGAGCGGCATACCGTTTGATACGATTGGCCATCTGCCGGAGGGTTATGGAGCGGGTGAATTGGAGAGGACGGTTCGCATATTGCAGAACCAGCCCTTGAATCGTGCGCCTGGCAAAACGTATGAGTATGCGACTATTAATTACGATGTGCTTGGATTAATCATTGAACAGGTTAGTGAGCAAAGCTATGCCGAGTATATGAAAGATAATATCTTTGAGCCGCTGGGGATGAAGCATACTTTTGCGGTGCAGGAACCGATAGCCTCCGCGGAATTGGCTTCCGGTTATAAAATGGCCTATACAAGGCCGCAATTATACAGCTCGCCGCCATTCGTGGGCAATGCCCCTGCCGGATATATAGTCAGCAATGCCGAGGATATGGCTCTGTGGCTTAAAATTCAGATGGGAATCGAACATTCAGGATCTTTTGAATATTCACTGATTGATCAATCTCATCTGCCGAATCGCACGGTTCCGCCTGAGAGCACCGGTGCATCCTATGCGGTAGGCTGGGATATCTTCCAAAGCGGAGAAGGTGAGATTTCGCATTCGGGTAACAACCCTACATTTTCTTCCTTTGTGGGCATGCGTCCGGCAGAAGGCATTGGCGTTGTCATTATGGCTAATATGAACAGCGATTATACGCAAGGGATCGGACAAGGCATCCTGAGCCAGTTGCATGGTGAAGAGCCTCCGTTAATTCATTCCGATACCTACAAAAAAGCGGATTCTGTGGCGGTCGGCCTAATTATCGCCTTGTCTATTATTGGAGCTGCGGTACTTGTGTATCTGGTGCTGGTCTTCCGTGACATTGGCAACGGCAAACGCAAACCATCCTTTCAACGGGCCAAGCCCTACAGGTTGCTAGGATATCATCTAATTGCTGCCTGCCTGTTCGCATGGATGATATACAAGGCTCCTGATATTCTGATGTACAAACTGACCTGGCGATTTATTGAAATATGGCTACCATCGACGGTAATGACCGCCGTGTGGCTGCTACTGATTACTGGAGCCTTGTATATGGCTTACTCGCTGCTGACTCTGTTTTTTCCAAAAAACACGGAGAAGTCATTTCTGACGCCAATTGTTCTGGGTTTGGTCAGTGGTTTAGGGAATGCGTTTGTCATTTTTATTATCAATGAATCGTTCAACCGAACGGATAATCTGCTGAATGGGCTCCTGTTTTATTTTGCGATGGCGCTTGCGATGTATGTGTTCGGACAGCGAATCATCCGAGCTATGTTGATTAAGCTGACCAATCAAATTATTTATGCCAAGCGGATGGAGTTGGTTGATAAGTTTTTGCAAACGAGCTTCTCCAAAATGGACAGCTTTGAACGAGGACGTGTAGAAGCGACGCTTAATAATGATACCGAAGCCATCAGTCGCTCCATGGGAATCCTGATATCGGGCGCGACCAATCTGATTACCTTGTTATGCTGTTTTCTATATCTTGGGATTATGAACATGTATGCCTTGCTGCTATCCATAGTGATCATTGCTGTGCTAGCGGTATTGTATATGTATGTAGGAAGCCGGGCGAACCATTTAATGGAGGAAACGCGTGATCTCCAGAATGTTTTTTTTAAGTTTATCAATGATCTGCTGAAAGGCTTCAAGGAGCTTTCGCTTCATTCTGACAAACGCCGGGAATTCAGAGAAGAGATGCAGATCAGTTGCGAAACGTACAAAGAGAAGCGCAATGTGTATCAACTGCGTTATTCGGACATTTTTGTGTTGGGAGAACTGCTGTTCATACTGGTGATCGGGTGTGTAGTATTTGTATTTCCAGAGCTTTTTAAGCAGATGGATACGTCGATGCTACGAAATTATGTGTTTGTGTTCTTGTATATGACCGGTCCCGTCAATCAACTGCTGGACAGCGTTCCCCAGTATGCGCAGAGCAAGGTCAGTTGGGATCGCATTAAACAAATGATCCGGGAGGTGGAACAGAGAATTCAACATCCTTCTGCTGAAGTTGCCGTCCAGACGGTTCCGATTCGATTGCAACTGGAAGATGTGACCTATAGATATACAGGCAATAACACATCGGGGCCAACCGGGTTTGCGGTCGGACCCATCAACTGCTCATTTGACAGTGGCAGCATCACCTTTATTACTGGAGGTAACGGCAGTGGGAAGTCAACCTTGGCTAAGCTACTTACTGGATTGTACATACCAGATACAGGCAAGGTGACACTGAATGATGGCGTGATTTCCTCATATGGGCTAGGTGAGTACTACTCGGCGATCTTCGGCGATTTCCATCTGTTCGACCGTTTGTATGGCATCGACTGGCAGGCTAAAGAAGCAGAAATGCAACACTATCTCCGCTTGCTGGATTTGCAGGACAAGATCGTTATTCATAACGGCACATTCAGTACAACCAAACTGTCAACCGGACAGAAAAAAAGACTGGCCTTGCTGATTGCGTATTTGGAGGATCGTCCAATCTGTCTATTTGATGAATGGGCTGCGGATCAAGATCCGGAATACCGCCGTTTCTTTTATTATACCCTGCTGCCGGACATGAAGGACCGGGGCAAATGTATTATAGCAATTACGCATGATGATCATTATTTCCATCTAGCGGATCGTATTATCAAAATGGATGGGGGGCGCATTGTGGCTATGCAGCAGACTACACAAACGGTAGTTCCCTTAATCAAGCCAAGCATTCCGTTATTCGAGAAGGGGTGATGACCGTTAAAACCATATTATTTTGCCTCCCATATGCAGGCGCCTCGGCTACAATATACTGGCAGTGGAAAGGTCAGCTAAGTCCACATATCGAGCTCCGACCGGTTGAACTTGCCGGCAGAGGCGCTCGTTATGACGAGCCTTATGCGGCCAGCATTGCCGATATGTTAAAGGATGCGGTGACACAGATAGGACCACAAGTACAGGAAGTACCCTATGCCATTTACGGGCACAGCATGGGGGCAGTGTTAGCGTATGAATTATATTATTTGCTGCTCCGGGAAGGGTATCCGCCGCCTGTCCATTTGTTGCTATCCGGTCGGCCTGCACCTTTGTCTGATCGGAAGCGTACATTTTCTTGGTCCAGTCTCAAGCAAAGGCTCCTGGCCCCATTGTCTTTTCCGGATGGCCGTATCCCAGCGGAGATTAAACGCCGTCCGGAGTTGGCCGCAAAGTTCAAAAAAATATTAAATGCCGATGTCCGTGCACTGGAGACATATCGTCTTGATCCGGCACGGCCCTTGATAAATTGCCCGGTAACCGTATTCGCCGGGTTGAACGATAAGATCAACAGGGAAGAAATCCAGTTATGGAACCGGCACACCGTTCACAACTGCGAAATCGTATGGATTAAAGGGGATCACTTTTTTCTACACAGCCATATGGAGGAAGTGGTAAGCGTTATCAATCAGAACATCCCTGCCGCAATTCATGATCAGGAGGGTTTCATTCAATGGAAACGATAGGTTGTTATGAAACATCATCAGCTCAAAGGAGATTGTTTGTCGTTCAGCAGTTCAATCCGCACAGTGTAGCCTATAACCTATCTTCTGTTTTCAAAATACTGGGGACACTGGATCTCCAAAAATTTGAGCAGGCAGTACAGCAGCTTATCCAGCGGCATGAATCTATGCGGACGATATTTGAGACAGATCTAGACAATAACGATATTTCGCAAACCGTACTGGCTACGGTTCCGTTTTCGCTGGAAACGCTTGAGGTGGAGGAAGAGCAGCTCGAGGAAGTATTGAAATCGCTGGCACAGCCATTTGCCCTGAATCAGGCTCCATTATTCAGGCTTAAGTTGATCCGCACTTCTCCCACAGTCTATTATTTATTTTTTGATATTCACCATATCATTGCGGATGGCATATCCATTCAAATTATGATAAAAGAGATCGGCTGTCTTTATAACGGCATTCCGCTTTCTCCGGTAGAAGTGCAGTATGTGGATTATGTAATGTGGCAAAACGATTTGTTTTCCGGTGAGAAAATGAGCGCACAAGAACAGTACTGGATGCAGCAGTTTGCAGACGAATTGCCGGTGCTGGATTTGCAGACTGACTATGCTAGACCGTCATACAGCAGTGGTCGCGGTAACTATGTGCATTTTCAGTTAAATGCGGATGTTGTCCAATCGGCGCGGCAGATAGCTCAACAGGAAGGAGCAACACTGTATATGGTGTTGTTCAGTATTTATTCGCTACTGCTGCATCGTTATACTTCCCAGACAGATATTGTAATCGGCACACCGATTGCAGGTCGCCGAAGCGCCGAATTGGAGTCGGTGATCGGTATGTTTGTGAATACGCTGGCACTTCGTACACGTCCTCAAGGGAACATGACTTTCCTGGAATTGTTGGCCCAAATTAAGCAAACTACGTTATCTGCTTACGATCATCAGGACTATCCGCTTGATATGCTGGTGGAGCGGCTGAATATTGCACGTTCATCAAGCAGACATCCCATTTTTGATACTATGCTTGTTGTGCAAAATATGGACAAGTACGAATTGGAGATGAGCGACCTTGTCTTCCAACGCTATGAATGGGAGAGTGACAGCTCCAAATTCGACCTGACGCTGGAATTGACAGAAGATAATGATGTGATTACCGGCAAGCTGGAATACAGCACCGATTTGTTCACACCGGATACAATGAACAGAATGGCTGCTCATTTTGTCAGATTGTCCAGACTGGTAACAACGATGCCAGGTATGGAACTGCATCAGTTTGATCTGTTGGATGAAGTGGAGAAACAGCTTATATTACATCAGTTCAACGACAATATCATCAATTATCCTCTTTTAACAATTGATCGGATTTTTGAAGAACAGACAGAGTTGCACGCGGAACGAACCGCGTTATTTCATGATGGAAGGATGTATACATATCGGGAACTAAATGATAAAGCCAATAGGCTTGCACACAGCTTGCGGAGCCGTGGCTTGGTGCAAGGAACGAATGTTGGCATAATGGCAGAGCGTTCTCTCGAGATGATCGTGGGTATGCTTGCTGTGATCAAAGCAGGAGCCGCTTATGTGCCTATCGAGCCGGATTATCCGACACAGCGAATATTAAATATGCTGGAGGATAGCAGTATGGAATGGCTGCTTGTACAGGGAGAACCCGAGCAGCCGCTTCCGGGAAGCTTGAAGATACTGGATTTGTTGGATGAATCATTGTACAGTACAAACACCGCCAATTTAGGATTGGTTAGGGAACCTGACCAGACGGCGATCATTATTTTCACCTCAGGGACGACCGGCAGACCTAAGGGGATTATGATCAAGCATCTTGGCATTTCGCGTTTGGTCAAACAAACCGATTATGTGGAATTAAGCGAGAACACCCGGCTGTTGCAAACCTGTGCTTTGGGATTTGATGTCTTTACGTTTGAGACATGGGCACCCCTTCTTAATGGAGGATGTTTGTATTTAACCGATAAAAACACGTTCCTGGATACAGCGCGATTGAAGCCTTTTCTATTACATCACTCCATCAACATAATGACTCCAACTACTGCCCTGTTCAATCATTTGTTAAACGAAGACCCTGAAATCTTTAATAACCTGGAGACCATTATTGTGGGTGGCGAAGTGATGTCCCCCTCACATGTGCAGATTCTGTTGCAACATCATCCGCATGTCCGACTCAAAAACGGGTATGGACCAGCGGAAAGTACGACTTATACTACGACCTATGATGTGACCAATCAAGAGAAAAAAAGTATTCCAATCGGTAAACCGATAACCGGCACAACCTGTTATGTACTGGATGCATTTAATCAGCCCGTACCCATCGGAGTTGCCGGAGAGCTGTTTATAGGCGGAGACGGATTAACGGCCGGTTATGTGAATCGGCAGGACCTGACTGATGAAAAATTTCTTACGGTACCATGGCTTAACCAGGAGCGACTGTATCGTAGCGGCGATTTGGTCAAATGGCGTGCCGACGGTAATCTTATATACCTGGGGCGGAGAGATCACCAGATCAAAATTAGAGGCTACCGGATTGAGTTGGAGGAGATCAAACGGCAAATTTTAAGCTTGCCTCAAATTCAGGAAGCGGTTGTTATTCCTATCAAGCAGGAGGGTAAGGAGACGCAGATTTGCGCCTATTATACTGCAGCTACATTGTTAAATGAATCGGACTTGCGAACACAGTTACAACAGTTGTTGCCCGAATTTATGGTTCCTCAACTGTATGTGCAGCTCAAGCAAATGCCCATGTCTGCCAACAATAAAATTAATACTAAAGAACTGCCACCACCTGAAAGGATCACAACTGCTTCAGATTCAGATTTCATTTCGCATGAATGGCCGCTGGATGAGCTAGAGCGGATCATTTCTGATATCTGGAGTGAAATACTAGAATTGAAGATGATTAGCGTGACAGACAATTTCTTTCTGCTTGGTGGACATTCGCTCAAAGCGGTTCTGATCGTAGCAAGGCTTCGCAAAGAGCTGGGTGTCGATGTCGGCATGGATGAGATATTTGCTCAGCCAACGATCCGTGGATTGGCCAATCAACTGCGTTTCCGGCAAAAAGAGGAACTACCGATACCGCAAATTGTGGATCAGCGCGAATTCTACCCAGCTTCATATCAGCAGACCCGTCTTTATGTCCTAGAGAAAATGAGGCGGTTCGCGGATACGAGCAACAATATAACCGATGTGAATTGGATTACTGGAGCGCTCAACAAGAAACGTTTGAAAAAGACAGTCCAGCAACTAATGGAACGGCATGAGTCACTTAGACTTTCACATCAGCGAGCAGGCGAACAGATCGTATTCAAAGTTCATGACCAAGTGGAAGTCCCGCTAGAATGGATAAGCGGGACGGAAGAACAACTTCCAGAACGGATAAGACAATTTGTCCGTCCTTTTGATTTAACACAGGCACCTCTATTCCGTGTAGGTGTTGTGACGATATCTTCCGAGCGGCATGTGCTGATATTCGATATTCATCATAGCATTTCGGACGGTTTTTCACTTGGATTGCTGACGGAAGAGGTTATGGCTTTATTTCGGGGAGAATCGTTGCCGCCGTTGGAATTCCAGTATAAGGATTATGCGGTCTGGCAGCAGTCGTTCCGGCAGTCTGATGCTTGGCACAAGCAGGAGCGGTATTGGCTGGACATAATGAAGGGATCGCTGCCGGTTCTTCATCTGCCAACGGATTATCCAAGACCCGATGAACAGAACTATGAAGGTGCATTGTTTCGATTCCAGGTGTCCATCGAAATGACCTTCCAACTCAAACGGCTGGCGGACGACACCCATACGACACTGTACATGTTGTTACTGACCGTGTATTTCACACTCCTGCAGCATTATTCAGGAGATGAAGATATTATGGTCGGCACTCCTGTTGCTGGGCGCAATCAGGTTGAATTCCAGCAGTTGCTGGGTATGTTCGTTAATACGATTGTGCTCCGCAGCCAACCGTCTGCCAGCAAAACTGTCCGCGAACTGTTGAAGGAAGTGCGAACTCGTACCATTGAAGCATTCAGTAATCAGGATTATCCTTTGGAATTGCTAATCGAGAAGCTGGACGTTCGACCTTTGGCCAACCGCAATCCGTTGTTCCAGACGATGTTTGCCTTGCAAAATATGGATATCCATCCACTGCAAGTGGATGGGCTGGTTATTACGCCGTATGCGTATGAACGAAAATCCAGTATAGCTGATATTCTCCTGATCGCTCAGGAGGATGGGGATGCACTGGGCTTCACGTTTGAGTATTCCACCCGTCTGTTCAGACAGGATACAGTAGAGCAAATGGCAAAATATTACGTTGCTTTGCTGGAATCATTGCTGTCGGATGGTCTTGATCAAACACTAGCAAGTATGAATCGGTACAGCGACCAATGTAAAAATGCCGAAAATGGAGATATGCATTCATTGTTGACCGACACATTTTCATTTTAACGCCGCTCAGAGAGGGGAAGCATTATGTTATTATCCGAAAAGGAAAGAACAAGTCAGCTTCAATTTTGGCATAGCTATTATTCAGATGAACTTCCAGTTGCTACGGTAATACCTGACTATACTAATATGGATTTGGCAGAGCATATGACCATGGAGACTGTAGATTATACTGCAGAGGACGCTATATTTAAGCAATTGGGTCAATATTGCAAAGAGTCGGATTTTTTATGGTATTGCTTTTTGCTGGCAACGCTGAACGTTTGTCTGTATAAATACACTGGCGAAAGGGATCGACTGGTCGGCTCGCCGATGCAAGGGAACTCCGGGCAATCTGGCAGACTTCTGCCGATCCATCTTGCTATCGACCCGGCCTGCAGCTTTAAAGAATATGTGCTGAAGCTCAGGGAACAACTGGCTGCAGTCTATTCCCACCAGCAGTTGGCACCGAATCGGATGAAGCGGCTCCATGTGGTGGCTGCAATGGAAGGGCTTCACAGCGAGATAGAGGATGTTTCAGATCCGGCCTATATTCGCATACTGTTCAATCGTCAGAATGATCGGCTGCACATTAAGTTTGATTATTCACCCAAACGGTATAAAGAATCTACGATTCGCAACTTGTCCGTGCATTATAATGAACTGTTGCAAACAACCATTTTTAACATGGATAGGGCGATTTGTGAATTGTCCATTTGTTCGCTAACTGAACTGGAAAAGATTAAGCACGATTTCAATCCGGTTATCCCCGACAGCAGACCGGCAACAACGCTTGCCAGACAGTTTGAGCAACAGGTGTTCTTGCAGCCTGATCGAATTGCATTGGTTCATAACGGCAGGAAGTTGACTTATAATGAGCTGAATAAACAAGCAAACCGGCTTGCAAATATGCTGCGAACAGAGTGGAATATTCAGCATAATGAATTTGTGGCAGTGCGCATGGGCCAGGGCATCGAATATATCATATCTATCCTAGCAATATTGAAAGCGGGAAGCGCCTATCTGCCGATCGATATGGAATATCCGGATGAACGTATTCATTTTATTCTGGAAGATAGCCAGGCTCGGTTTATGCTTGTACAGCATGTAGATGATATTCCGCAAGGACACATGGTTTCAACGCTTCTCGTAACAGAAAGCCTGAGCCGGGAACTTCCGATGGTCAATCTCGATGTGCCGACAAAAGCGGAAGATCTGGCATATTTGCTGTATACATCTGGCACTACAGGCCAACCAAAAGGTGTATTGATCGAACAGCAAAATGTTCTTAATCTGGTACAAGATCCTCATTATCTATCCATGGATTGCCAGACGGTAATGTTGCAGGCAACATCAATAGTATTTGATTTGTCGACATTAGAAATATGGGGCACCCTGTTAAACGGCGGCACACTGGTTATTGTTGATAAAGCTACCCTGCTGGAGCCAAAACGGTTGAAAGAAACGATTCGAGAACAACAGGTTAATTCAATGCTCATTACAACAGCGCTATTTCACCATCTCGCGAGTCATCACTCTGATATTTTTTCCGGTATTGGCCAACTGTTGACGGGGGGAGAAGTGTTATCGTCCGTTTTAACCAATCGTATATTAGAATCATACCCGGATTTACGGTTGGTCAACGCCTACGGACCTACGGAATGCACGGTATTAACAACATATTATGATATTCGCTCGGCTGAAAGCACCAGTATTTCCATCGGAAAGCCGATCTCGGGAACCAATGTGTCGATTTTAGGTGTGGATGATCAGATTCAACCTATTGGTGTACCCGGGGAATTATGTATTAGTGGTGTCGGCGTAGGCAGAGGTTATCTGAATCAGCCGGAACTGACGGCGGATCGCTATGTGCGGATACCTGGCCGAACAGCTCAAATCATGTACAGAACAGGAGATTTAGCCTATTGGCGCGAAGATGGAACTATCGAATTTATGGGACGCAAGGATCGGCAGTTAAAACTGCGGGGATACCGGATCGAATTGGGTGAAATTGAGAATATATTATTAAAACATGATCAAGTACTTGAAGCAGTGGTCGTTCCTATTAAAAATACTTCTGACGAGTTGTCGCTGTGTGCTTATATTGTGCCTGAAATCTGTACTGATGAACTGGAAAGCCAACTGATACTGCATTTACGGAAATCGCTTCCGGACTATATGATTCCAGCTGATTGTATTATTATTGAGAGGATTCCGTTAAAAACTAACGGAAAAGTAGACACTGACCGGCTACCGGTTCCCGATAGGCAACAATTACGCGGGCAGCAAACTATAATCCTTCCACAAACCCCAGAGGAACAAAAAGTTGCAGCGATCTGGACCGAAATACTGGGCATACAGCAGATTAGCGTGCATCATAACTTTTTTGAATTGGGCGGTCATTCGTTAAAATTAATTATACTAGCTGAAGAGTTGCAGCATGCCGGCTATTCTATCAATACTATGGATTTGTATAAGTATCCGACAATAGCAAGCTTTTTGCAGTTTCAGCATAAAAGTGGTCAAGAAGGATAGAAGCTCGACCAGGAAGCGGTTAATTGGAATTATCTATACCATATGTTTGCTCAAAGCAATATAGTACGATATCCAACGTGGTTTTTTACTATATATCTAGTTTACAGAGCTATTATTGCCCCTAATCGATGTTCTGTACTTACTTCGTTTATAAGTATACGATCTTAACATGTGAAATGTTTCCGTAAAAAGGGGGCTTTCGCCCCCCCCTCTTAAATGTCAACTATCATCTAGAGCGAATAGGTTTATCAAAATTGATCATTGTCCCTTTCTAGTAATTGGCTTTTGAGTTTACACAAAACCATTTTACAGAACTCTATTCTGGACATACCCCTGTCAAGTAGACAGATGAAAAAAGCTAAGCTGCTAGCGCGCACTGATACTCAATCGGTGCGCGTTGTTTCAATTTGGCTTGAAAGCGGTGGTAGTTATAATGATAAATGTAATCTTCCACCGCTTGCTGACTGAGGGCTTCTCCTTTACTGGATTTGGATACCGCTTTTTAAAGTAATCCACCTGCACTTTCAGGTAATCTCGTTCTTCTTCAACGCTTCCAAACGACGTCCGAGTACGCCCTTTCAGTGGATTTGGCCCGTTGCCTTTCCGCTCATCGAATGACTCCCCATTTTGCCATTTCTTCACCCAACCTTCAATTGTGTACAATTACGAACTCCTTCTCGTTTGGCTACTACCTTGTAACTTTCACAGCCCTCCAAGTAGCGCTCCAGCCTCCATGATAACATGACGGTTTTTATTGAGTGTCGTACTTGAAGGGGAGCGGCTTTTATAAATCTCAGCGATTTGTTCAGCGGAGATTGTTCTTAGATCCGTAACTACCCGAATTTCATGTCCATGACCATCTTGAAGCATGACGACTCTATGACGCTCTTTGGATCGACATGGGGGTGTTCCCAGTTAACAAGTGATATCCTTGGTAACTGGAGACTCGTTTGTTTTCTGTCGACTCGACGTAAAGAATGTGGAGATACGGTCTGTACGTTCTCTTTCAATCGAATGACAAAGGATTGACCTTCCGTTTTATATCGATCAAATCGTTCGATTTTTCCGTACGCGCGATCTTGCACGAGAATATATGACGAATGCGCAAGTTCCTCGCCAACAGGCCCGTCATGGCAGGAGCCAACTTTCTCTATCACGTTCTGTGGCTGACTACTGGCAGCGTGGAAGGCAACGTGCAGCTTGATCCCAGCTCGTTCTTCGTGATACGGTGCCCAACGGTGACCGTAGTTGAATCGATAAGCAACAATCATAAAGTTTATTTGACGGTAGATGCTGATAATCCTGGTGTGATTATTCGAAGTTATGAAAAGTCAGGTTTCAAGAAGGATGGTATACTAAGAGACGAAGTCTATAAAAATGGTCAATATGTCGATCGTATAATAATGAGTATTTTGAAGCATGAATATGTAAAGCTTTAGTGGTGATTCAGGAAGGCAAGTAAGTCATATAACATTGAGCTATCTGAGATTGAGGAGTTTCGTGAATACTAGAACGTTATAGGAAATCAGCCACAACACAAGAAAGCAAAACATTTATAATGAAGGAGCTTGTAAATGATCTCTACCTACATTCGACGCATTCAAGAAGTGTACCCCAATTTACATATTCAAGATGTTAAACAAAATGAGATCGGACAGAATAATGACGTATTTATTCTTAATCAATCTCTCGTCTTTAGGTTTCCTAAGTACAAGCAAGGATTAGAAAAATTAAAGCAAGAAACGGAGTTATTGGAATCTATCAGTAAAACTGTAGCGATGCCGATTCCCTATCCAGCCTATAAATCTTTTGATGAGATGGAGGTAGGTAGGGCTTTCATGGGCTACAAGCTAATTGAGGGTTCTCCTTTTTGGAAGGAAGAACTGAGTAATATCAAAAGTCAAAACCTTACGAATGCAATTGCCTCACAACTTGTTACTTTTCTAATTGAACTTCACTCTTTGGATATACCGAAAGCTTTTGTTTCTCAAAAACAACATGAAAGTGTGCATAGAACTATAGAACATCTATATGTAAGAATTAAAGAGAAACTCTTTCCTTTTATGCGAGTAGATGCACAAGAAAAAGTAGCAGAGAACTTTAATGGATTTTTGAATAATACATATAATCAGAATTTGGAGCAAACCTTTATCCATGGAGACTTTGGAGCAAGTAATATCTTATGGGATCCAAAAGTGAACAGGATTTCAGGAGTTATTGACTTCGGAGGTTCCGGACTTGGGGATCCAGCATATGATTTTGCGGGAATTCTCTCCAGTTATGGAGAAGAGTTTTTTGAAGTATGCACGAATTTATACCCATATGGAAAACAAATTTCAGAACGAGTTCATTTTTATAGAAGTACCTTTGCTTTTGAGGAAGCTCTACATGGGATAGATCATAATGACCAAGAAGCTTTTGAAAATGGAATTAAAGAATTTAGATAGAACAACTGAGATAAGAGGGAGTTTTCTCAATGGAGACAAATGTTCAAGAACAGAAATATGACCATCTGCCATTAGGTGTATCTGGGCTAGGGGGGTGGTTGATTCTCGTACAAATCGGTCTTTACTTAACGATGATTCTATTAACGGTGCAACTATTCCAGCATTCATTACCTGCATTCAGATCCGATACATGGGAAGTACTAACGTCATCAACATCACAATATTACCATCCTTTATGGGAACCTGTACTTATTTTCGAGGCGATATATAATGTGCTATTTTTATTCTTCTGTATATTTATACTTATTAATTTTTATAGAAAGAAGTCCACATTACCTCGGCTAATGATAATTTTTTATAGTGTTAGTTTAATCATTGGGGTGATTGATTATCTATTAGTAATTCAAATTCCCTTAGCGAGTGAACTGGAAGATGGAAGCTCATTAAGGGATATAGTGAAATCTGTAATAACATGTGCAATTTGGATTCCCTATTTTATGAAATCAGAACGTGTACATAATACTTTTATTAAGTGAATCGATGAGCCTATATAACCGTCCTGAGGGAGCTGATTCCCGAGTTCTTGAGCGACTTCCAATTTCATCTTCTCATAAGGACGGATTCCTTTCCCAGCCGTGCTATTTCAGTTGTTGAGCTTCTTCGACCTTCAGCTCTCGGAAAAATAGGAGCCAATTGGGTAATTAACTATACCTGGCCAGCTGCAGAGGAATATATTGTGGGTATCCTGTATCAAGGGCGTTTTGTTGGCTCACCGTCCCCGGATTGCCTCGAAACATGCATAAAGATTGGAATGGCTTGTCGGGCGTTATGTGGCATCGCCGTCCCTTGGTTAGCTGCATGCTTCGCCGCTGAAGCTGCTGTCGCGCAATCTGCTAATCTTGTCTATGACGAAAGAAACTTATGAAGAAATCTGCCAGCTGCACTGTGGCATCAATCAAGCTGAGCGTGCATCGAGAGTACGGTGATCGGAAAGGAAGTTCGAATCAAAAGGAGGAACTCTAAATGAGAGCGACGGCCCCTGCTCCAGCTTGCAATAGCTGCACGTTAGCGATCAATGGAGCAATTCGGGATTTGAAAGCAGCGAAGCGATTTGTTGCGCATAGGAAATTTGAGCGTGCTGAAGATGCGTTGGCTAACAGCCTCTCAGACATCGCTCAAGCAATTCGAGCAATTAACCGCTTTGAGAAGCGAAAACGTGAAAAATTAAGATAGGATTGTGGATGGATGGCCAGTTACTGATTGTATCGGCAGCTGGCTTTCTAGCTCAATAAGGTGTATGTTCTAAAAAGAAAGGGCCATCCGGCAAAGGATGGCCTTTAAACATGCCGTTACCGACAGCGTGGGAATCGTACCATAAGTGAAGCGAAATATTTGACCTTTACTGCTTAGGACATGGAAATACGCCCCAAGGGAGAGGGGCTCTACTGAATGGGAGGATTATTTTTAATAAGGGTGAGATTATCAATACCTTCCTTTTTAATGGCGTTCTATACGATTAATATTACGAATTGCCTTGGCAATGTCTGGGAGGCTGTTAGCTAGAGCAGTTTCAGCCCGTTCCAATCTCCCACGAGAAAGAAATCGCTTTGCTGCTCGTAGATCCTTTATCGCGCCATTAATTGCGGTCTGGGCATACTGTGAACAGTCTAAACAAAACGGTGGTCTGCGCTGCGAAATAATCGCACTAGCTTTGCGTGTTTTAGCGGTTTTACGGTTATTAGAATACATAGTATAACCTCCTTTTTCCGGCAATATATGCTAGTCTAACTTCACTTGCCAAGGTTCGTATCACAGTAAGTGAAAATAAACGCTTAAAATCATTGAGTTGCATATGCAGTTCTTTTTTCTATAGTACTAACGGGAGCATTCCTATATTAAGTGAATGTAATGACCGAAATTTGACTACATAATCTTATGATTGAAGCCCAACAAACCCGAGATGTGGATTGTCGGGCTTTCTTCTTGGTTCAGGCTTAAATCGTTGTGAAATCAAGAATAGGGTGCTCTCATTATGGCAATATAATAAAAACAGATAAGGAGAGATTCCCTTGAGAAGAACGATAGCGGATTCCATCGTGGAATCCCTTCTGAACTCTGGCGTGAAGCGAATTTACGGCATTATCGGCGACTCGCTCAATGCCTTGCTTGATGCGATCCGTCGTTCTGGAGAAATAGAATGGATCCATGTCCGCCATGAAGAGGTTGCAGCGTTCGCAGCGGGCGCGGATGCCACCCTCAGCGGAGGAATCGCCGTATGTGCGGGTAGCAGCGGGCCAGGTAATTTGCATCTCATTAACGGATTGTACGATTGCCATCGAAACCGGGTACCAGTACTTGCGATTGCCGCTCATATTCCGAGCAGTGAAATCGGCAGCGGCTTCTTTCAAGAGACCCGTCCGGACATGTTGTTTCAGGAATGCAGCTTCTTTTGTGAAGTCGTAACCGGACCGAAGCAAATGCCCCGAGCGGTTACGATGGCGATGCAAACCGCGACGGCAAGGTCGGGAGTGTCTGTCTTAGTTCTTCCAGGAGATGTAGCTGCTTTCGAATATGACGAAAGCCCCGTTCCAGAACGAGTCATCCATTCCACCCGGCCGATTGTCTGCCCTTCTACAGACGAATTGAAGACGCTTGCCGACTACTTAAACAAAGGCAAGAGGATCACCTTGCTGTGCGGTGCCGGCTGCGCGGGAGCTCATGCTTCGCTCATGAAGCTGTGCGAGAAGCTGCAATCCCCGATGGTTATAGCGCTGCGAGGAAAAGAATATCTGGAATACGACAATCCGTATTCCGTCGGATTAACCGGCCTCATTGGTTATTCTTCCGGCTACCATGCCATAATGGAATGCGATGTCTTACTCATGCTGGGTACCGATTTTCCATACCGGCAATTTTATCCGCAGGAAGCGAGCATCCTTCAGGTTGATTTGGATTCCTCCCGACTAGGCCGGCGAACGACACTCGCATACGGGGTGTGCGGAGACGTGAAGACGACGGTCGAAATGCTGCTACCCCTGTTAGAGGAACCGCACTCCCCTGATCATCTGCAGCACTTTGCGGCAGATTATGCCAAAGTCCGCGAGGAGCTGGACAAACTTGCAGATCCCGGCCGAGCGCCTATTCATCCGCAATTCCTCATGAAGGTAATCAGCGATCTCGCAGATGAGGATGCCGTTTTGACTTGTGATGTTGGGACGCCGACTGTGTGGGCAGCCCGATACTTGAGGATGAATGGAAAAAGAAGGCTTATTGGCTCATTTAACCACGGGACAATGGCGAACGCCATGCCGCAGGCAATTGGGGCGCAGGTTGCACAGCCGGGACGCCAGGTCGTATCACTGTCGGGGGACGGGGGACTCACCATGCTGCTCGGAGATCTATTGACCCTTCGTCAGCATAAGCTCCCGATCAAGATTGTTGTCTTTAATAATGGTGCGCTTGGATTCGTGGAATTGGAAATGAAAGCAGCCGGCTTTTTAGAATTCGGAACAGAACTCGACAATCCAAACTTTGCGGTAATGGCTCAAGCTATGGGAATCGAAGGAATCCGGGTTGAGGATCCGAACGACTTGGAAAGCGCCGTTCGCCGAGCGTTCGAACACAGCGGTCCGGTAGTGCTGGACGTCGTCGTCAATCGTCAGGAGCTGGCTATGCCGCCGAAGATCAACTTCGAGCAGGCACGAGGATTTACGATGTGGATGCTGAAAGCCGTTTTGAACGGGCAAGGCAACGAAATCATCGAACTGGCGAAAACCAATCTCCTTCGGTAATAAATAGGAGCACTTTGAAGTGGTGACTGCACACATTATCTTGGTCGTATGGCTAAGTAATCATTATTGTTGATGAATATCAAAATGAAGATCGCCTTTGCAACTATTTAAAACCACATACTAACTATTGTCGGGTGAGAAGAACATATATGCTTAAAAGTCGCTTAGTTGCGGCTTTTTTTATTTTCACGATAAATGTTCTTGCCAAAAACCAATGACAAGAACATTTATTGTTTTACGTAAATGAAGACGGTTTTCAATTTCACATTTTCGCTTGGGTCAAAACTGAACTTATAGTAATAACTTCAGGGGGGCAGGGAACTATGCCTTGAAAAATGATGCAGACTGAGTAATGGGGTTAAGAAAAGGGTAGTATAATCCAACGTGTTCTTTAATCCATAAAAAGGGAGCCCATTATGTGTTCATTTTATATGATGTAGAAAAATTCAGACCCAGCCTAAGATACGAGCTATCTAAGGCTGGGTCTTTTCGTATAAGAAATGGCCTTAGAATCTAGAAATAATAAATTCAAAGGATCTTAAATAATAATATAAGAAATCGTGTATCTTCCAGACAAAGGAGGTCGAGTAGAGTGCGTGATTATCGTTACTATAAAGAAGTCTGCACGGGGCTTCCGATGCCCTTTGCCTTCGTTGATCTGGATCTGTTGCAGCAGAATATTCAGAGCGTTCTTCATAGGGCGAATGGAAAAAAAGTCCGCATTGCGAGCAAATCGATCCGCTCTGTTGATGTGCTTCGGCGCATTCTACAGGCAAATGCGCAGTTTCAAGGGATCATGTGCTTCACGGTGCCCGAAGCACTCTATCTTGCGCAGCAAGGATTCACCGACTTGCTGCTAGGCTATCCTGCGACGGACGCACGACTGTTCAAGTCCGTCGCCATGCATCAGCGTGAAGGGCGCAGCATTACGCTGATGGTCGACTGCGAGACGCATGTCGAGCAGGCGGAAGCGGCAGCCGCCAAATATGGTGTGAGGCTGCCGCTCTGTGTGGACATCGATATGTCGATCGATGTCCCTGGGCTGCACTTCGGCGTATGGCGCTCGCCAATACGCTCTACAGCTGCGGCGCTCAGCCTCATCGAGCGCATCGCGCAGTCGAAGCACGTCGTTCTCGACGGGCTCATGGGCTACGAAGCGCAGGTCGCAGGCTTAGGCGACCGCGTGCCTGGGCAGGCGCTGAAGAACGTGATCGTGCGGCTGCTCAAGCGCCGCTCAATCCGTGAAGCCGCTGCCAGGCGGGCCGAGCTGGTCGCAGCGATCGAGCGCATGGGCATTCCACCGCTGCGGTTCGTGAATGCAGGCGGCACGGGCAGCTTGCATACAAGTAGCGTGGAGCCGGCCGTCACCGAGGTTACAGCCGGCTCGGGGTTCTATTCGCCCGGTCTGTTCGATCACTACAGGGACTTCACCTTGCTGCCCGCCGCAGGGTATGCGATCGAGCTCGTGCGTCAGCCGCGCGGCGATCTCTACACTTGCTTGGGCGGCGGATACACGGCTTCGGGTGCTGCAGGCAGCGACAAACTGCCGCGTCCATACCTGCCGCAAGGTACGGCACTTCTTACGATGGAAGGGGCAGGCGAAGTGCAGACACCGATCCGCTACAACGGGCTAGAAGAGCTGAAACTCGGCGATCCGATCTTCATGCGTCATAGCAAAGCAGGAGAGTTATGTGAGCGATTCGCACATCTCTACTACATTTCGAACGGCAGTATCGTTGGCAAGACAACGACATATCGGGGGGACGGACTATGCTTTCTGTAAATTTGAAGGAGCGCAATACGAAAGTATGGCGCAATTGGTCAGGACTCGTGCGCGGATTGCCAAGAAGCATTGTATATCCGGCCAGCATAGAAGAGGTGGTCGGGATTGTTAAAGAATGTGCCGCCGAAGGACGGAAGCTGCGTGTCGTCGGATCCGGACATTCATTTACCCGACTCGTCCAGACCGATGATGTATTGGTCTCCTTGGATCAATTGCAGGGTGTAATTGCTGTTGATTCGGAGCAGGGGATTGCCGAGGTGTGGGGTGGAACAAAATTGGATCGACTCGGGAAAGAATTGCATGCCTATGGGGTCGCGCAAGAGAATCTGGGCGATATTAATGCGCAATCCATTGCAGGAGCGATCAGTACAGGAACACATGGGACAGGGGAGCGGCTCGGGAGCCTCGCAACGCAAGCGGTAGGTCTGACGGTAGTGACAGCGGCAGGGGAAATCCTCGAATGCTCAGCCCAGCAGGATGAAGAACTTTTTCGGGTGATGCAGGTGTCACTTGGGATGTTCGGGATTATCGTTAAGGTGAAGCTTCGTGTTGTACCTTCGTACGCTCTCCGCTATACAAGCAGCAAAATGCCATTCTCCCAATGCCTTGAACAGCTTGATCTATTCAAAAAGGAAAACCGTCATTTCGAATTTTTTTGGTTTCCTTATACGGATATCGCTCAAGTAAAACTGACCAATATGACGGATGAGGTTCCCGGAACGCCAAGCCGCTGGACTTACTGGAAAGTCATGCTGCTGGAGAATGCGCTATTCTGGTTATTGTCGGAGTGCTGTCGTTTCATTCCGCGCCTTTGCAAGCCAATAAGCCGATTATCAGCAACAAGCGTACCGGATGTGCAGGAAGTGGGGCATAGTCACCTTATTTTCGCGACGCCGCGGCTGGTTCGATTTAATGAAATGGAGTACAGCGTCCCCGCAGACCGCATGCGAACTGTGCTTGAGGAAATACGCGATGCAGTAGACCGGCACCAATTTGCTGTTCATTTTCCAATCGAATGCCGTTATGTTCAGGGAGACGATATATGGCTCAGTCCGGCGAATGGACGTGATTCTGGCTATATCGCTGTACATATGTACCGTGGGATGGAGTATGCCGACTATTTTGCCAAAGTAGAGGAGATCTGCAGACGGAATGGCGGGAGACCGCACTGGGGCAAGATGCACACGATGCGCGCTGATCAGCTACATACGGTATATCCGAAGTGGGATGCATTTCTTCGCCTTCGCAAAGAGCTTGATCCTTCGGGCATATTCTTGAACCCTTACTTGGCAGAAATGCTGCAACAGAGCGAGCAGGCGCAATAGCTGACAGTAATGTAACGAGTCCTTGATGATTCACACAAACAAAGCCCCGAACCCGGTAAGGATTCGAGGCTTGGAACATGATTCATGAGCAAATCACACCCGCAACGACTAAGCGCATCGCGTCCGACCACGTTGTGGCGTTCAAAAGGTCTCTTTAATTTAGGCTTTTAAAGGACATTCTCTTAGCTTCATCAAAATTTGTTTTCTGGCACTATCTATAAATTTACGACTAATTGGTATTTCAACAGTTTGCTTATCATTTAAATTGGAGACAACACAATTATTTCTAATTTGTTTTACATATCTAACATTAACAATAAACGAGGTGTGGACTTGCACAAAATTATGATTAACTTTGGATAAAAGGGCTCTTGTTTGAAGAAGCGTTTCATATGTATCAGAGGGAGTGTGAATAAGTACGCTCCTTTTATTTTTTTCAAAGTAAATAATTTCACTAAAAGAAAGACTGTAAAAAACTTTATTAAATGTAAACATAAATTTTGAATCATCTAAATCTAAATATTTTATAGCGCGATTCAAGGCAGGATATAGTTTGTCTTTCGTTGCTGGTTTTAAAATGTAATCAAAAGTGTTAACCTTAAAAGCCTTTTCCATATATTCTTTGAAACGTGTAATAAAGATAATTGGACAAGTATAATTATTCTTTCTAATGATCTCGGCAATCTCTATTCCTGATACATTAGGAAACTCAATATCTAAAATAAACAAATCATATCTATTTCTTTTAAGTAATTCAATTAAACGAAACGGATTATAAAATATATCAATTTCAAATAAAGAGGAGTCATATTCTAACATTAAATCTTCGATATCTTTTGCAAAAACAGGGACATCATCGCAAATAGCAACTTTTATTGCCATCGTTTCACTCCTTTGATAATGGTAAGTGTAGCTTTGATGCACCATCATGTCATAAATAACAATTTGAGCGAACAGCGTCAACGTTACTATAAAAAATGTAAAAAAGAGACTGGGAAGTATGTACAGGCAAGTCGAAATTCACTCACTGATATTGCTAAGGAGCTTAACATTCCTATTGGCTTTTTAAAAATGGTAGGGCAATGCCGGCAATTTAAAGATGAGGCTTTTGTTGGTAGCGGTAACTTACGACCTCAGAATCAAGCACAAAAGGAATTGAAAAAAGGATAAAAGATCCTTTTTTCTATAACCAATTATTATACTAGAATTGAAATGATGTCAATTATTACATTTAACTTGCAGTTTATTACACAAAAGAAAAATTGAGTGGAAAATAGATTACTATCTAAAACAAATAGGATATTAATTTCTATTTGGAATGTAATGTGGGTGATGTGAGCATATAGGTAAAGGGGGTGGAATTCAATGACAAACGTTGTTTACTCTAAACCAACAATTGAGAAAATTGCTAGTTTTAAAGAGTCTACTAAAGGGATTTGGTTTGGTAGATACAGAGATGTTCTTGGTGGTCGTGCTTTAACTAGAATATAATCGACAATTAATTAAGAGAGAAAAGTGGTCATTGGACAATTTTGAGATGTCCAGTGGCCACTTTTTGTGAAAAATTGATTGTTTTAGAGGCTCGTATGATAAATTTTGTTCAAAATATTAGGGATTGCGAGAGGGGAGACTGTTATTAGTATTCAGTTAAAAGAAAAGTTAACAAAATTAAGTTCTGATAAAGTACCATTCCAAGTACATATAAAAACAGCTTCGGCAAGCATTTTGCTTATTTCTCAACATAAGTATGTTAAGCATTCTATAGGCGACCTAGAGATATATTGTATACCATGTGAATATCCAAAAGTTTCAGACCAGATACAGGGAACTATGAATTTTGAGATTACAAAATTAGCGGGAACTTTTCAAAAGATTGTTTCTAAAGGGATCTTTGTTCTAGTTGATAATCACGAAGTTATTGTAGGAGGAGCATTATTTGATGTTTCTCTATCATGGAAAATGTTAAATGGTATTTTAATTATTAGTGATTCGGCTAGTGATATTGCGCGATATTGTGATTTACATATATCCAAATCAGCAGTTGCATTGAACTTAATAAGTAGTCTACCCTATTACCCTTTTCAAAATATGCCTTTATGGGAAGGCGTGAATAAAATCCACCCATTTTGCGTTTTGAGATATGGGAAAAAGAAACAGTTTGAAGAATTCAAAGTTTGGATGCCGCCAGAACTAAGTAATGATGTAGAATTGACGCTGCAAAATATAAGAGAGCAGTTTTTTGAATTACTAAGGAATCATACTAGCAGCTATGCTAATATATCTGCTGACCTCTCTGGAGGTGTTGATTCAGCCGCAATTGCATATACTTTAAAAGCTCAAAGTGCAGACATTAAGCTATATCATGCAAAAACAGATAGTAAATGGAATAGTGATTCTAAGTACGCCGCTATGTTTGCAAATGATATGAATGAACCGCTACATTCATTGCCATCAATCGGTGTGTCTGGTCGGAGATATGAAACAGACATGCCATACTCAGGATTAACTCTTCCGGATTCCCCAGTATTTTGGGCAGATACAGAGGGCTATGTTGAAAAAATAGTTAATTTAAATGAGAACTATGGAGATTCAGTTCATTTCATAGGTGTGGGTGGTGATGAATTGTTTACACCTATGCCAGCATATGCGTGGTCCATTGTAAGGCAGAACAGAATGCGTGGTTTATCGTTTGGCTTCCAATATTGTTTACTTACGAGAACATCATTCCTAAAAAATGTATCCAATCTTATGAACAATACATCATTTAAAGAAGCACTGAAAACGGAAATAGATATTGGATTTGGCTACGCTAAATCCCGAAGGAAAGAGTCTGATGTGGATTGGTCTGGGAAAATTGCGATTCCTGCATGGCTTGCAAAAGAATATCATGCTCCGTGTTATCAGATTGCTATGAAAACTGTAAATGAAATTTCTGGAGGTCTTGATTCTGACCGTTCTAAACATCAAGCACTAGAGTCATTGCTGTTTCAAAGGCGTGTACTAAGCCAACTTAATGCTATTTATGGAAATAGATTCACTTGGCTAGCTCCGTTTTTAGATCCAAAGATTATTGAGTCTGCATTATCTATACCAATGCGGTATCACATAAAATCTGGGATGACTAAACCCATGTTGTATCAAGCTACAAAAGGAATTGTTCCCCGTGAAGTATTTACTCGAGGCTTTAAAGGAGATTATTCAACATTTTTATACCAAGGATATAAGGAATCTGTAAAAAAAAATATTCATACAGTTAGAGATTTTAAAGTTGTTGAGCTAGGAATTGTTGACCCTGACATACTAGTCTCTGAATTATCTATGCCAACTGCTTTACACAATCGAATAGAAGCCTTTGAAAGACTATCTGCTGTTGAGCGATGGCTTCATAATGCAATGAGTTGTCCGTCATAATGTGGAAATATTATTTCAGAAAGGGGAAATTTTATGAAAAAGATAAAAAGAGAACTTAAAATAATTGAACAAGATACTGGGGCAATGATATTTGACAAAAGTAGAGGAATTTATTTTCAAGTAAATCACGTTGGAAAACTTTTAATTCAAGGATTAGATGAAGGAAAAACTAGGAATGAATTAGTGGCTGAATTAGAAAAGACTTTTGGTTTAGAGAGTGCTATTGCAGAAAATGATGTTAATGAATTTCTTTCAATGCTTAGAGAGGTGGGACTAGCATAATGGATATACCGCTTTTTCCAGAACAGCCAGGACAAGTATCAAATGGGGCAAGATGGCATGCTAGGCTAGCTATACTTCTATCAGCACCTCTGAATTGGCTCCCTCCAAGTATGATAGAAAAGATATTTTCTCGTCTAACGAGAAGTTATCCATCGGCTTCTAAGGAACAAGTTCAGGTTATTCGTGATGCAGTATGTACCGTAAGTAAGAGATGTCGAAGTCAAGAGGGTTGTCTGAGACGTTCACTTGCGGTTGTAGTAGCAACGTGGTTAAAACGAAGATCTGTTAGTTGGTGTACCGGATACGCCCTAGAGCCATTTAGGGCACATGCATGGGTTGAATTAAACGGTATTCCAGTTGGAGAGCCGGATGAAATAAGTTTATATTCCAAAGTTATAAGTGTACCTAATTTTGGTGAGGAAATTGCAGAAAAATATGGAGAATAATAATCCCAAACCTAAAGAACTTGAACAAGATGAGCGATATGAACCGATTCCAAGAGCTAGTTTACGACAATTGTTTGCTTTAACTACAGGACATAAATTAGAATTCTTCTTGGTATTAATGCTTGGTATTTCAAGTGCAATTTTAACACTTATTCAACCAAACTTAGTGGCAGATTTAGTAAAGCAATCAAGCTCAGGATTTACAGTCAATAGTACTTTAATACTTCTTATTTTGGTTTTAGCCGTTTCTATGATTTTAACTACTATACAATATTATTTGTTACAGAAAATAGGCGAAGGTGTTGTTTTTGAAGCACGAAGCAATCTGATTAGCCATTTGTTAAGACTCCCAATTTTTGAGTATGACAAAAGAAGTGTAGGGGATTTGCTTAGTAGAGTGAGCGGTGATTCTTCGAGACTAAGAATGGCTCTTATTCAAGGGACAGTTGCATTAACTAGTGGATCTTTTATTGTAGTTGGTGCAGCAATAGGTCTAGCTTTAAAAGATATCCTTTTATTCTTAACAGCTTTAGTAACCGTATGTCTGGCATTTATCGGAATCGTTTTTATGAGTAATATTATACAAAAGGCAAGTTTTCGTGTTCAACAAGAACTCGGAAAACTTAGTGGACTTGTTGAACGTGATTTACATGCGATTAGAACCATTCGTTCTACAAATTCTACTTCAATAGAGGAAGATAAAGCTAAGCTACAGGCAGAGCATTTACGAAAGTTAGGAATACGTTTAGCAAAAATACAGTCATTTATGATGCCAATTTCAAATATGAGTTTACAAGTATGTGGTCTGATTGTCCTTGGTTTTGGCGGGTATCGTGTTTCTATGGGATATATGACGATTGCAGATTTAATTGCTTTTGCTTTACTACTATTTATTATGATTGGACCAGTGGGGCAAATTTTTGGTGCTTTTTCTGGAATAGGAGAATCACTTGGAGCTTTTGCAAGAATTAAAGAATTATTAGATCTTGCTTTAGAAACTGATAATGATACAAATCCTGCAATAACATTTTCACTCAATTCTTCTGCACAAAAAGGGATGGTACTTTTTGAAAAAGTTAGTTTTGGATATAACAAATTAGAGTTTAGAGCAGATATTGCTCAAAAAGAAGAGGAAATGATACTTAAAGAAGTTACTTTACGTGCAGAATATGGGAAGCGCACAGCTATTGTCGGGCCTTCTGGTGCAGGGAAAAGTACTATTTTACAATTAATAGAAAGATTTTATGATCCTATCAGCGGGCATATTTATGTAGACGGAAAGGATTATCGAAGCTATTCTCGTGAAGAGCTTCGGAAACGTATCACTTATGTTGAACAAAATGCACCTGTTGTAGCCGGGACTTTACGAGATAATCTCCTTTTAGGAAATTCTAATGTATCTGATCAAGAATGTTACGATGTTTTAAAAGAGGTAAACCTTAGCTATTTGATAGAACGTTCTTCTGAAAAACTAGACATGAAAATTGGAGAATCTGGTACTACTTTATCTGGTGGAGAACGCCAGCGGTTAGCTATGGCTCGCTCTCTTTTATCAAAGGCAAAGATTGTTCTTCTTGATGAATTGACATCCAATTTAGATAGTTTAAATGAAATTGGGTTGAAAAAAGCTATTGACAAGATGAGAGAGTCTAAAACTGTCATTGTTGTAGCACATCGTCTCTCGACAATAGTTGATTCAGATATAATCTATGTTCTTGAACATGGAAGAATTGTTGGTTCAGGTAATCATAACGAGTTACTGGATAAAGTACCATTATATAGAGAATTAGCTAAAGAACAATTTCTTGACAAGGCCATTTAAATAAAAGATAAGAGCTATCTAAGGCTGGTCGTTTTGTGAGCACAACAACGTTATAGGAAATCCCCCAAAATAAGTCCGTCGAACCCAGTCGCGTCCGTCTGAACAACGCTTAAATTCTTTGATGAAATGAACTTTCGATGACTGACTCTTGGAGCTGGAACCAAGCGGTAATCAAGCACCGTCGAATACCAAAACTATGCTTTAGACGTGCTGCTCGCATGAACAGCGCATAGGGTGAAGCTGCTCATCACATAATACTAGTTGAGGAAACAGTGATTTTCTCAAACCGCTCAGATAATTGCCAGTTTTCATGCCATGAGGAGGTGTAATGTGATGAGCAAGAAGAATGATGCAAAGCATAGCTCCAAGCAAGTAAAAAAGAAATTAGGTGTTCCAAATCTTGATACGGAATTTGGGGCAGAAACAGGCGCTGGTGCAGATGCAAAAGCCTCTAAGGGAATGTCTCAAAAGGCGAAGCAATAGACTGTTGGAATTATGCTTGCCTTGAAAAATTCCTGGCACACTATATATTTTCATGTAACAGTACTGACTAAGTCGTTTGGGCCCCCTCTTTAATGAAAATCGGACTTCGTGATTAACGAGTTGACAGCGTCCTTGCGTTCATAATGAATGCAAGGGCGCTGTTGTTTTTGTGAAGAAAGGATATGTTGAAAGAGGTTCATTAAAAGTAAGGAGATCTAGCAGTTTTATGGTATACTATGGAACAAATGTTCTATAGCGAAAGTCAGCGGGTGAAGCGATGAAGGATCAAGTGAAAATTGCGGTGAGGCCTTTGGTTGAGTACGTGTACCGCAGCGGGGACTTGGATAGCGGGTTCAGGACGGGAACGGCCCTGACGGAGGGGACTAAAGCGCATCAGCAGGTGCAGCGAACTTACGGTGAGGCAGATCAGAAAGAAGTATATTTATCGGCAGAGATTCCTTGCGGAGATCTGTTGTTTGTTATAGACGGGCGCTGCGATGGGTTGCTGGTAGAAGAAGACGGATCCGTCGTCATCGATGAGATTAAGTCGACTTCTGGTGAGATCCCACAGAGACTGGAGGATACCTATCCGGTTCATTGGGCTCAAGCTAAATGCTATGCCTATATGTACGCCAGAGAGTATGAACCTGCTCGAATGAAAATCCAATTGACCTACGTACAAGTCGCAAAGGGCGAACAAAGACGGTTTCAGCAGGAAGTAGTTTTTGCAGATTTGGAGTTATTTGTACGGGATGTGGTGGAGAATTACGCTCCTTATGCGCGGATGCTTCGCGATCACCGGATCTCACGGGACAGAAGCATCAGCGGGCTGGATTTCCCTTTCAGTAATTATCGGGCTGGACAGCGTAAATTAGCGGGAGCGGTCTATAAAGTGATCGAAGAGGGAGTGAAATTATTTGCCAAAGCTCCCACAGGGATCGGAAAGACGATTTCAACAACGTTTCCTGCAGTAAAGGCAATGGGGACGGGACAGCTTGAGCAGTTTTTCTATTTGACTGCCAAGACGACTACCCGTACTGCAGCGGAGGAGACGTTCGCCCTGATGCAGTCGCAAGGATTGCAGATGCATACCGTAACCATCACGGCCAAGGAGAAAATTTGTTTTCAAGATCAGGTGAGCTGCCGCAAGGAAGATTGTCCATTCGCGGACGGTTACTATGATCGGATTAATGAGGCGGTACTTGATATATTGACTAATGAGTTGCTTATTACCCGGCAAATCATTGAGCAATATGCACGCAAGCACCGAGTTTGTCCATTCGAATTTTCGCTTGATCTCGCTTATGCGGCGGATGCGGTGATCTGCGACTATAATTATATTTTCGACCCTAGAATTTCTTTGAAAAGAATGTTCGCCGAGCGGAAGAGCCGGACGGCGCTTCTGATTGACGAGGCGCATAATCTGGTGGATCGGGCGCGAGAGATGTATTCGGCTACATTGAATAAAGGGGATTTTCTCAGCTTGCAGCGGGAATATAAAGAGTTTAACGCTGAGGTGTACAAGGCGGCCAAGGCAGTGAATGCCTTCTTTATACAACTGCGCAAGGAATCGGACGGAAACGCACAAATTACGCAGGAAGTTCCTGTACAACTGGTTGATCGGGCCGAGGCATTTATCCTCGCAGCAGAAGAGGAGCTTGGCTCCCGTCAGGATACAGAGCAGTCGCAGTTGTTGCTGCAGGTTTATTTTGCGACCCAGAATTTTGTGAGGATCAGCAAGCTGTACGACGAAAGATATGTAACCTATGCCGAGATTTCTTCGAGAGAAGTATCCATGAAGCTGTTCTGTCTCGATCCTTCTCATTTGCTGCGGGAAATGGGCAAGGGCTTCCGCTCGCATATTTTCTTCTCGGCTACCCTTACGCCAATGTCCTATTTCCGGGACATGCTGGGGGCAAGTCCAGAGGAGGATTATACATTACCGCTGCCGTCTCCTTTCTTCCGCGAGCAGCTCGCGGTTCAGATCGAGCCGTTGTCGACGCGTTATCACGATCGCGAGGGAACCAAGCTTAGGCTGGTGAGACGCTTGGGGCAGATGATTACCGACCGTCCCGGAAACTATTTATTCTTTTTTCCTTCCTATGCTTATATGAATCTCGTCTATGAAGCTTTTGCTGCTGCTCATGCAGAAGATGCAAACTTGCGGCTGTTGCTACAGCGGGGGGATATGGCGGAGGAGGAGCGGGGAAGTTTCCTGTCAGCCTTCGATGCTGGAAATGAAGGGACATTGATCGGTTTTGCGGTAATGGGCGGTGTTTTCTCCGAGGGGATCGATCTAGTGGGAGACCGCTTGACCGGAGTTGCCATCGTTGGTGTAGGACTGCCGCAGATCGGCCTGGAGCGTGATATCATCCGCGACTACTTCAACGCGCAGGGCAAGAACGGTTTTGACTATGCCTACGTATATCCAGGTATGAACAAGGTACTGCAGGCCGGCGGACGGCTGATCCGTACAGAGAAGGATCAGGGGGAATTACTGCTGATCGATGACCGTTATCTGCACCCGCATTATGCGGCATTGATGCCGGATGAGTGGAAGTGAGCGGTAACGGGGGAACTTTCACATAAATATGGATTTGACCAAGAAGGTTTTTGCCTGCAAGTGTGGTCATGAAAAAAGCGCCCCTTCCGTGATGGAAAGAACGCTTTAGGAACTTTGTAATGTTCATAAATAATAGTTGGTCATCGCCTGATCGCTGGCCAGAACGGCCTCACTGTCAAGCTTCTTCTTCAGGTAAGCCCTGTCCGATGAAATGAAGATGCTCATGATCAAATCGACGACGAACAGGAACGTGATGTGGTTGGACATGAGAGCGCTGTTATTGACCGATATCTTATCCGGCACGATGATGTTCAAGTCCGCATTCTCCGTAATGGGTGACGAATCGTAACAGGTGATCGCAACCGTCTTGACCTGGTGCACTTGTGCGATCGCAACCGTCTCCACGATTTCCTTCGTCGAGCCGGAGCGGGAGAATGCCACAACAGCGTCCTCTTTGCTGCATTGTGCGGCGGCGATTTTCATGGCGCGGCTGTCATTGATCGCTTCGGCCATGATGCCGATGATGGACAAGCGATTCTTCAAGGCGATAGCGGCCAGATAAGAATCGAACATGCCGATAATATAGATGCGCCGTGCTCCCTTCAGAATGTCTACCACTTGGCGGAGCTGTTCCTCGGTGACAAGCGCTGATGTATTGACAATCAGTTCATTATAATCGAGTGCAAGCGCATCGATCGGATTGATTTCTCGTCTCTCTTTTTTCTTAGCCTGCATATCCCGATAGAAGGCGTCTTGGGCGAAGGCGATTTTGAAGTCGTTGAAGCCCTTGAATCCGACTTTTTTACAGAAGCGGTTGATACTTGTCTCCGATACGCCGATTTCATTGGCAATGGCCGTAATCGTGTTGCGCGTAATAAAATCCGGATTGTGTATGACGAAATTGGCGATCTGATTCTCACCATATGTTAATTTTTGCGATTGGGATACGATTTTGGCGATAACGGCCGGAACCTGTGAAGACATGATACCTCCTCCTGATCTAACGCTGGAAATGACTACTCCGGTGCGTGTCTGGCAATAGCTTTTCCCATTATATCATACTGAGTGAGGTATTGAGAGTTCGCCCTATCCATAATTTGCAAGTTTCGATCTGTTCCATAAAATCTCCCTTCGCAAGCTGTTGCTCCCCGATTAAATAGGCATAGTCCAGCAAATTGGGGAGGAAGGGAAGTCCCAGCAGCTCTTTGCAGAAGGCATGCGCAGCAAGCTCACAGCACTGCACTACGCTTGATTTCCTCGTATATGGCCCTAACTTAAAAACTTCAATCCGCTCAAGTTTTTCATTCGTAAAAATCTTCTCCCGATACTCCAGCCAGTGATAGAACTCATGAGCCAGATGAATATCGACTAGAAGGTCGAGATCCGCTGCGCTGCCACATAACCTTTCGCCTAGGATCTTTTGGCATACCGTCCGCATTCCCTTGAGCGAGGAGGTGTACAGAATAATTTCCGGCGTTGTCTTGGAGAAATCGATCTGTGCGCGGAAGGAGACGTTATGAAATTTGCCAGAAGCCTCCGTGATCTCATAACGAAGTCCGGCATCCCTGCACATGCCGCGAATGCCGAGGCCTTTGTATGTCGCAGCCGCCAAGCGTCCGGCCTGAAGTGACTCACGAACGTAATACGGAATCTTCTCTGGCGGTATTTTATGAAACAATGGATCCTGGCGCAGCTCCATACAACCTAAGACTTCATCGGTCAGACCGGACAGTGAGTTCGGCAAAAGGGGTTGAACCGGCATTCGGACGCCTCCTTAACGCTCTGCAGTTTCATTAGAAATACAAGACGGGTTCCTATTACTGATAAGCCACAACCAGCAATTCATCCTCTGTTGCGAGCATCTCGGTTTCAATTTCAAGGATGGACAGCAGCTGCTCTTTGGTCTGCATGCCGGTTAAGTCCAGCATCTTCTCCTTATAAAAGACGAACACCTTCGGTATCGTGGCATTGGCATCGGAATAAATGGTGTTATCGTCCAGGAATGAGCTTAGCGCTTCCGGCGCGGATTTGCTCAGCTTCGTATAGTGCACATTGCTCTTCTTGAAGCGGACGACGCCTTCACGGTCAAGAACGCTGACAGAGCTGGATTTCTTTTTGAACAAGCCAAAAAAAGATTTCTTCACGTTCTCGCTGACGAATAGGCTCCATCGCCCGGTCTGTGCTGCGAGTGTCGTCGACTCTAGCGGCTGGTCGATGGAGCTGGCAGCAACGGCCCTCATATCTTCCACCGACATTGCCTCCTGTGTCAGATCCTTGGAGCGCAGTTCGGTGGAGCCAGTCGCCATGGCACGGAGAATATTCTTCAGGCTGTCGATCTCGATGCTGACTTCGACTGTCTCCTCGGAAGCACCGGACTGTACGATACGCTCGATGATGTCGGCGCGAATGCGCTTGATATCCTCTTCGGTCGGATTGACGACCGTCCGCTCAAGCTGTTCTTTGACCATAGCCAGCGCTACGCCGATGGTGGAGACATAGGGCGCATTGTTGGCGATTTGCGATTTGAAGCCTTCACGCTCCGCCATTGCCGGGACGAGCACCGCACCGCTGCCGCCGCCGCCAACCAGCGTGACGAAGCTGCGGTCGAGCTCATAGTCCTCGATCATCTCGTTTACGGTCTTCATCGTCTTATCGATGGCAATATTCATAACCTGTCTAGCGGCTTCCTCTACGCTTAGTCCAACATGATCGGCCAGCGCTTTCCATGATTTCAGCGATGCTTCCTTGTTTCCTCTGGCATAATCGCCCTCGGGAATATAATTCAGAATGTTGGCCGCTCCGGCTAGTGTATACGAGAATTCTTTGCCTCCGGCGCATTCGCAGATGACGTATTCGGCAGGGTCGCCCTCGCGGGGGCTAATGAATTTCACCTTCGGATTGACGATGTTCTCTGTCGGGGTGAAGGCTTCGTACTCTTTACCGGCGATATGCGCACTGCGCGGCCCGACATCGGTAATTCTTGCACCTGCCACCTTGATCATGCTGCCGCCCGCGATGCCGAGCGTGCGCACATCTAAGGATTGCAGGTAGGTGCGGTGGCCGCCGACCTCAGCATTCTTGATCATCACCTTGCCGTTCTTGATCACGGAGATGTCGACACTGGTTCCGCCGACCTCGAAGAAGATTCCGTCGGAAATCTTCTCGTACATCAACGCCCCGGCAACACCTGCGGCAAGACCGGATAGCATCGTTAGAATCGGGCGCTTGCGCACCTCGTCAATGCTCATGACACCGCCATCGCAGCGCATAATCATGAGTTGGGACTGGATGTTGGCATCCTTGACGGACTTTTCGGTCATATTGGCGGTCTCCATCATTTTCGGAATGAGGGAGGCGTTAATGACAGCTGTTCTTGTCCGTGTCTTCAAACCGTAGAGCTGGCTGATCTCATGTCCGCCCGTAGCGTAGAGACCCTTGCGGTTGGCAAGATCGACGACACGCAGCTCATTGGTTGGATCATCTACGCTATACGCTTCGGTGGCGACGATCACCTCGGCGCCCTGGGCCGCCAACTCGTCGATGGCACGGTTGATCTGCTCATCTGTCATGCTCTTGGAATCTAGATACGTATGAAACGTGTGCAGGAATTTGCCCGGAGCCAGCTCGATATCGCCCGGATTGGACTCGGAGCGGGCGCTAAGTCCGTCGATGCCCGAGCCCATACCGATGATGCCGATACGCGCTACGTCTCCTTCGAGCAGGGCGTTGGTAGCCTGTGTTGTTCCGTGGGCGATGAAGGTAACGTCTTCGGGCTGGATTCCTCTGCTGTCCAGAATTCGCTTCAGTATTTGTACAATCCCTTTGGCCACGCCGTCCGTGTCATGGTGGGTGGTAGGAATTTTCATTTTCTCAATGACTTCAAATGTTTCATTATCGATCAGTGCCGCATCGGTAAACGTACCGCCGACGTCAATGCCGACCCTTACTTTCGTTCTCCCCATCATGTTCTCCTCCAGTTGGCGGGTCAAGGACCTTCTGCTCAAGCCCTGTGAAGGGGTTCTTCGCAGGGTCCTTGTACCCGGTTTTATCTGTAAAGGTAATTATTTTGAAGCTTAAAACACCATAAATGATCCAATGATGACGGCGATCAAGACGGATACCATTGTCCATGGCAGTGTCTTTTTCAGAATCTCATTAATGTCGCTCTTCGTGAAGTCAGCTACCCATACGTTATGCGAGTTCGTAGGGTCGGAGACGGATTGCACGTTGCTGACAGCACGCAGGGCAAGCATTGCAGCTACCGGAGTCATACCTGCGGATACGAACAGGGCGGCGATGCCGCTGCCAAGGCCCCATACGTTCAGCGGTCCGCGGTAGATAGCCAGCGGCGACAGAATCGTGAAGAACAGGATAAACATTAGTGGGGTATTCGGCAGCACGGACTCGATCAGCGGCGAGATGACCGCCGATACTTGCGGCGACATAACGGAACTGAGCAGAATGCCGATACCGATCATGAGTCCCATTGCGCCAGCAACGTCCTGAATTCCTTCCACTAGGGCACTGGAGAGGATATGGACTGGACGCTTTGGCCAGGTGAGCAGGATCGTGACGATCGCACCGGCAATGACGGCTGGAACGATATCGATCTTGAAGATAAAGACGAGCAGTACCGGTACGAGCGGGCTAATCAGGGCAATCGCAGGCACCTTTTTGTCACCGCCGCCAGGTGTTGCAGCTGGCATTGTCCAAGCTTTGCGGCCTTTGCCATCTTTCCGGATATAGAACACGATCATGGCCAGGGCAATGAGGATCAATGGGGAAGCCACAACCAATGTGTAGTTGGCGATTTGGTCAACGGAAAGACCGAGTACATCGACATATACAGCCCAGTTGGACACGTTGAACAGGGATCCGACGCCAACGGCAAGGAGAACAACGATGGAAGCGACGAATTGGGAAATTCCTGCCGTCAGCATAATCGGAATGACGATCGTGCCGACGAGGATGACCATGCCCAGTCCTCCTGCAGCCGAAAAAATAATGGATGCGGTAATGAAAAATAGAATAGCTATAAGTACAGGTTTATCTCCGGCCAACTCGGCCGCCTTGCGAATAATGGATTTGGTGATGCCGACTTTGTTCAGAATTTGGCCGAACCAGGCACCGAAGATGAGTCCAGCAATGGCGCCAGATAGCTTCATCGAGCCCCCGGCCAGAATCGTCTTGGCGATTGTTGCAGTCTCTGGATCACTTGATAACAGAGGTACGCCTGCGATAATGGCGAACAGAATCGCCATGCACGGAAGCGCCAGAATGGTTGGGAGTTTTCGCGTCATCATCAGCCCTACAAACACCAGAAATACGAGCAGAATACCGATTGCTTGGAACCACATTGTAGTTGTCATCTGAATTTCCCCTCTCCAAATGGGTGAAAGAAGTTGAACTAAATTTCCAGATAAGCCCCTTGATCTTTGAGAATCGTCTGCACTTTCTTGATGTCGATGTCTTGTACGTTCTTGCCCTCTAGCGCCGCGAGTGCAGCGGCAATCCCGCCGCCATGACCGATGGCTCCGGTCGTCGGAGTGGTTCTCATCGCCGCTTGCGCTTCAAAAGTTGCCGAGATGCAGCGGCCGATGACGATCAGGTTAGGTACGGAGGCGGTAATCATGCAGGAATAAGGAATGCTATATACGCCGCCCCAGTCGAGTTTCTGATGCTTGGTGCCCTCGCCGTCCGGGCTATGGATGTCGATCGGATAACCAGAATGGGCGATCGTATCGTCGAACAGGCGCTGCTGCAATATATCCTCGGCCGTCAGCGTATAGATGCCTTTGATTTGACGCGAGCCGCGAACACCGATGCTTGGTCCGGTGGACTCGACAACCGCATGCTCGAATCCCGGTATGTATTTGCGGACGAACAACTCCAATTCACGGCACTGCTTGCGACCTTCTATTTCAGCCTGACTGAGGCTGTGCGCGTCGGTGGCGTCATAGCCGATAATCCGCGTTGTATTGAGGATGACCTCGCCCGGGTTATTAGTCTCAAAGAATAAAATATTTTCTCGCGGAATGGAGATTTCACCCCGCTCCTTGGCTATTTTGAACAGGCTGTCAAAGCCGCCAACCGACAGACGTGGGGACTTCTCAATAATGGAGGTATCCCCGTTATACAGTGGGAAGTCTTCCGGATGACTGTGAATATATTCCTTGACCCTTGGGATATCGACGTTGTACATTTTCATTTTCAGGGTCATCGGCTGCGTTGCTCCGTCGGATTCGCGTCCTTTGGAGTATTCGACCCCGGCAAGGGCAGAGAGGTCGCCATCACCCGTAGCGTCGATGAAGACAGAGGCATGGATGTCGCTGAGCCCGGATTTATTGCAGACCTGTATGCCCGTGATGCGGCCATTTTCCATATAAACGCCTGCTAGCATCGTATGGTACAAAATATCGCCGGATGCTTCCGTGACCATCAGCTCCAGCTCATGCTTCATCGCTTCGGCGTCAAACGGGGTAACAGAATAGGTAAATCCGACCGTGTCGAAAATATGTCCCGGGGATTTGCCCAACCGCTTCAGCCGCTCGATCAGATCCCCGGTGAAGCCCTGAATGACCTGCTTCTCGCCGGCATGGAAAGTCATCATCGGGCCGACGCCGTTAGCGGTCAGTGTGCCGCCAAGAAAACCATGAGACTCGATAATAAGCGTCTTCGCCCCGGTCTTGGATGCGGCGATGGCTGCCATAGCACCGGCGATGCCGCCGCCCATTACAACTACGTCATACTGATTCATATATGCTTCGCTCCTTTACTCGTAAGATTAGTTCTCTTGATGCCTATAGGCTAACAAATAAAAAATACTTTGTAAACGCTTTTAGAAAATTATTTTCAAAATATCCGAAAATAATGAAAATAGTTTACTGAATTATGATGATTGATGTAAGAGGAGGGTTGTATGGAATTATCGTAAAAAGAAGACTTCCGGATGTACGGAAGCCTTGATAGGGAATCGACAATGAGATTGATGGATCGCCGTTCGTCAGCGTCACAGAAAAACATCTAAACTGGTGGAAGAAGCAAGGTAAAGGATTTCGGAGAAAGATTCCGATCCTCTTAAGTAAATACAAGTTTGACCAGTGAATCCGATTCGTGGTTACAAATTACGTGAATTTGTTGTAAAATTGAACCAATTTAATAAGGCTTAGTTATCTTACTAAGTAAGGAAGGAGAGAAGAAATTCTCTCTTTCTTTATTTAAATACAAATTGTTGGAAGGGACTGATTATATGTTCTTTGTTAACTCCAGAGCCATAATTGAAAGAGACTTTAATAATGAAAGACAAATTATAATTCAGACAAGAAATAAACCCAACGAACCATTAAAGACTGAATTACCTGGAGGACGAATTGAACCATATGAATCATTAATACAAGCATTGAGAAGAGAAGTAAGGGAAGAGACCGGGCTGGAGGTAACAGAAATTGAGGGAGAAGACACAAGAATTGATACGACCGGAATAGATCCAGAATTTGAAGTTGAATGTATAAAACCCTTTGGAGCATATCAAACAATAAGAGGGCCAATTGATTCAGTAGGGTATTATTTTAGATGTAAAGCTGAAGGAGAGATAGTAAAGAGCGGGGATGAAACGACAGATATTAAATGGATTACCATAAAGGAGCTATCAGATTTAATCAATAGCAACCCATTACAATTTTCAAATGTAGATCGAGCCGGGATCATTTATTATTTAAAGCAACTTGAAAGATCTTGAATGGGTAGCTCGATGAAAGCACATGACATCAGCTATCATTGTATCTATGCTACGGCCTAAATGCCTTACATAAACGATATAGGAAGTCAGCGAAACCGAAGACCGAAACAAAATAACTTGATATCTAGAGGGGGGACGAAATATGAAAAAGATCATTATAATGGCACTAATGGTTATGCTCATAAGTTCTTGTTCATCGCAAACAATTACTTATCCTAAGGAACTAGCGCTTGCTAAAGAAACTGAGCATGCTATGATTTACGTTCGAAAAACAGAACAGGATATTAATGCCATGGTGGAAATAATATCAAGTGAGTTCGAAAATCAATATAAACGGATTACTGATATGTTCCAAGTCTCACCCTTTGAAAAAGCAATTATTCATATTTATACGGATAAAGACCAGTTTCGCCAGATGATAGGTCGAGACACTGAAGGAACATATGATGCTAGAGATAAGATAATTAAGGTCTATACACCAAATGACTTAAGTAGAATCGATGTTCGCAATGAGTACACATTTCAAATCATCCATGAATATGTTCATGCGATTATTCAACAAATTAATCAAGAGATCGGGAATATGAAGTGGTTGGACGAAGGGACAGCGTACTATGTCTCAAAACAATTGGAAGCCGAAATGAAAAATGCAAGATATGTCCATATATCTGTCCCTGATATAAGCGAATTTTTAGAGAGTCGCACGTATTTTGATGAGGCGGG
The DNA here is from genome assembly GCF_040195695.1 of Paenibacillus wuxiensis. Classification (NCBI taxonomy): domain Bacteria; kingdom Bacillati; phylum Bacillota; class Bacilli; order Caryophanales; family Paenibacillaceae; genus Paenibacillus; species Paenibacillus wuxiensis. The sequence continues at coordinate 69,823 of NZ_JBEFZI010000012.1, forward strand.
TGGGCAGGCATATTATTTCTCTGGTCTAATCGTACAATTCATTTATGAGAAGTATGGAAAAGACAAGTTCAATACAATAATCAGAGAACCTGATGAGATTGAAAACATATTAAATAAATCTATTGAAGATTTGTATATGGAATGGAAAGAGTATGTAAATGCCTTATATTAATGAACACACGACCCAGTCTAAGATAGGAGCTATCTAAGGGCTGGGCCTTGTCGTGAGATACAAGGACGTTAGATGAAATCTGTGCAATTTCAAAACCATCATAGAAGTTCAATTAATAATGGCAAAAGCAACTGGAAATTTTAAGTGAGGAAATGAAAAGGATAATAAGAAAACGCTGTTTTCTAAAAGATTGTTGTTAAATATCATGTAATTGTAGGATACTTACTTTTTCCATGGTAAAATTAGTGCGACTATAGTATAGGGGGAAAACAATGGAATTTTATAGATTCGATAAAGAGATTGGCAAGAGAATTTCAAAATTCAATTCCGACTTTATTATGTCCCGGATTATTCAAACTGAAAAGGCTGCTCACATTGGGTGTATGCATTTGGAAGAAAAAGGTATTATGGGCTATCACCAAGCAGTTGTGCCTCAAATCCTCCTTATTATGGCTGGTGAAGGGTATGTTAGAGGCGAGAAAAATGAATATTTTAAAGTTGAAGCTGGAGATGCTGTTTTTTGGGAGAAGGATGAATGGCACGAAACAAAAACGACAAATGGATTAACTGCAATTGTAATTGAGAGCGAAGAATTAACCCCTTCATCTTTTATGACTTTTAAAGAGGCATCATCAGTCAAGTCGTTTTAAATGACCGAACCGTAGTGAAATTAGGTTTCTGACACACGTCCAACTATCTTTGAAAAAATTGAACCATTGCGAACAAGTGCCACCATGACTGACACTTGTTCATCACTAATCTTACGTTTTTGAGCTTTACCACCTCTCTTACGAGGATTTCGATGTTCAATGCCTCCCCTTCTTGCCATTGTCACATTCCACAATGCCTTGCAATGTTGTGTGACCTAATGAACGTAAGGCATTTAGAATCTTATGTCTCCAATAAAATGCAGTAGAAAACGTGTATATCTAGTTCAACTGCAATTTTGGGCAATGACTTCCCTCTGTTTTCAACCATCAGCAAAAAATACCGCATCCACTTCTCTGGATTGTGTTGCCAGAGAGAGGGGTTCCGCTAATATCGTTAAAGCTTTACCGCAATCCTTGCAGTATCGTTGGCGTTCACGGTACGTTCCATTTCGCTTTACACGAAGACTTCCGCAATGAATCACGCTAAGCCGTTCCGAAAGCGGGATTCACGAATACCTTCATTTATCCCAATAACCTTCTTGGGTTCGGCATTTATCATTCTTTATCGCTTCACATAACCGCGCCTAAGAGAAAGAAGTCTTGACATTGTTCCTGGGTCGGCTGAAAAAACCAAAAGAGGTGAAACAAAATGAGTCAAAAGTGCTCAGCCTTATTTCTCGCATTTATTTTGATTACTATCATAATTTCAGGGTGTTCTTCAAATCATAAATCAAATCAAACGATTGATCTTGAATACTTCAAGAAGACAGCAAAGATTGGAATGACCGAGGTTGAGATGCAGGAGGCATTCGGACAAGAACCTATAAGTGATCATGTAGATAATAGTAATGTTTGGCTCTACGATAGAACAAAACCAGAATATAAGTATAAGCCTGATTTGAATAAGGTTGAACATGATGCTATCAAAAAAGGAGATATAGAATATCAACTATTTATTATTTTGAAGGAAAAACAAGCTATTATGTTTTCATATTTTTACATAGGAGAAAATAATGAAGTATGGCAATATGTATTAAACCCTGATGGTACCATATTAAATAATCAAGTAAGTAATTAATACTCTCCTATCCTAATTCGAGGATGAAGTGAGTGACAAGGACTCCACATAACACCGTATCTACGGCATCGGTAAGCAATATGAGGTAGGCAATGAATTCTCAGGTTAGTAGGTACAAGAACGATAAATTTATAAAGATAAGGTGAATATATCTTTGTCGGATCTGAGATGTCAAGAAGTAGTGGTACCAATAATAAAATTACTGAAAGATCCAAATACAGAAGGTAGTAGAGGAACACTTTTATATGCATTAGAGCCATTGAATTACGAAAAACATGTTGATGTATTATTCGAGGTTATACTAGAAGATAAGCTAGAAGCTAGTATACAGTCTTACATTTTACTCGAACAAATAATTGATAAAGTATCATTAGAAACTAAAAAGAAGTACGGGTCAAGGTATCGAAAAGAAATTATAAAGCATAAGAATAAGATTAACACTCTGAATAAAGTACTTCGCAAATTAAATCTATAATTTATTTAGTTATTTCGAGAAGTCAATGACTTCAGTTTTAACAACGTATCTAGGCTGCGGACTGCACTTGGTTTGTAAGAAGTTGTTAGTTGAGAGGAGAAATTTTGAGATGGCAATTTGGGAAAAAATATTTGTTCTAGGGACAAGAAAAGGAGTAGAAGTCAATGATTCAAGCATTCATCTTTGATATGGATGGCACACTTTTTCAAACCGATAAGATTTTAGAAAGTTCACTCGAAGATACCTTTAATCATCTGAAGTCACGAAATAAATGGGATAAAGAAACGCCTATAGATACATATCGTGAAATTATGGGTGCTCCACTACCCAAAGTATGGGAAACTTTATTACCCAATCATTCCATAGAAGAAAGAGAACAAACGGATGCCTATTTTTTAGAGAGATTAATTGAGAATATAAGAAGTGGAAAAGGGGATTTATATCCTAATGTAAAAGAAGTTTTCAGCTTTTTAACAGAGAATAATTGTTCAATTTACATAGCAAGTAATGGCTTAACAGCGTATTTAGCTGCGATTGTAGATTTTTATAATTTGGATAACTGGGTAACTGAAACATGTAGTATCCAGCGAATAGATTCATTGAATAAATCAGATTTGGTGAAGACGATTATAGATAAGTATGGCATTACTCATGGTGCAGTAGTAGGAGATCGAATATCGGATATAAATGCAGCCAAGGATAATGGTTTGGTTGCAATCGGATGTAATTTTGATTTTGCACAAGAAGATGAACTTGCTCAGGCTGATATCGTTATAGATGACTTAAATGAACTAAAATCAATTGTATTCCAGTTACAGAATAACGGATATTGATCGTGCAAGGTCAAATGTATGAATCTCGAAGAGGGCGATGACATCTTATAACACAGCATCTACGCTCCTTGGTTTGCATGAAGAATATTCGGGTGAGGATTCTTCAGATAACCCTGCAAGGCTAATGTCTGACGGCCCTTGCGAGTGCGTGCTTTAAGCTTCTTGGTTTCGTAGATACAATAACGTTAGAAAATAGAAGTAAGGGGAATCAATGATGCCTTACACTAAAGCAGTAATAACTGGACCATATTATGATAAACCTGAATGGATTGCTAATGAAATTACTCGAGAAGAGTTTATCTGTTTATCTTCTGAATCGAATGAGCGGGATGTTGAATTATTTCTGATTCTTCTGTTTGGTTATAATCATATCAATGTAGAACAATCATTTCTTTTATCTTTTAATGAATTATTGGAGCAAGAAGGAGTTGTACTATCAGGTGGAATTGCTTTCTTTGAAGATGAGAACAAGTATATTTTACCGAGCTGTTGCTGTGGTTTAGAAGATTTCTCTGGTGTGATTGATACGATTATAAATAAACAAAGTCCGTGGATGGGGCATGATCCTGCCCCAGGTATTACATACATTAATGATCAAGTACACGTCTGGCCCGATGCTCCGGAAACAATTGATAGTCATGTTAACAAGTCCATACAATATTCATATAAAGAACTTATAGACAGTCTCGAAAAAACTCGAAACGAAATGCAGGGATTTATTGAAGGTCCATTATATGATTGGATTAATAAAAGAGATGAAGAGATTGCTAGTACTATAAAAGATCGGATGAAACAATGGATAATCAAATAAGAGGATGATGGTAGTGAATATTAAGATCGATGAACAAACAGAGAAAAATATCCTAATCTCATTGGGATTGCATTTATTTTTCTCATTTGGATTTTGGGTTTCGTTCCTTTACTTAAATGATCAATTTTTATCAAATACTTTATGGGTTGATATGATTGGATGGGTAAGTTATTTGGTTGTGGGAATATTCATTAAAGTATCAGAGCGCAATATACAAAACATTATCTCTGTCTCATTTATATCAATCATGGGTATCTTGTTTTGGCTTTTACTATTTTTGATATACGTGAATGAAATCAATAATCAAAGTCCGAGTTTTTTTGGGCCGGAAATTATATGGTTTTTTTATCTACCTTATGTACATGGTTTTTATCTTATTTTGAATCAACAAGATGTAATACAAAACGATTATTTACTACCTTATATATTATTACTAAACAATATTTGTATCTCTGTTATCTTATATATAATAGTAAAAGTAAAGCAGCAATTAAAAAAGTTTAAAATGAGGAAACCTCGAAGTCCAATTGTCTAAGATCCATACAGAATAATCCCTTAGTTTACCATGCCTCTAAAGATCAAGTGATTGATTGTTTCACATTGAACTGAATCTACTAGAGTTAAGGAGTCTGCAATTAATATTGCAGGCTTTTTTGTATGTGGGGAGGGATTCTCAGGATAGTTGAAAAATTGCTTGAAATAAATTCCGGAAAATAGGCCATGAAGTAATTGACTTCTAGAAATTTCCTGTGTTATATTGTGCATACACGACATGCACAATTTGATGAGGAGGTCCCTTATGCTGGCATTAGAAATTCGAAACGTAAACAAGAAGTTTCAAAATTTTCAGTTAAAAGATGTGTCGTTTCAATTGGAAAAGGGTTATATTATGGGATTTATCGGTGCCAATGGCGCAGGTAAAACAACCACAATAAAATCGATCCTGAATATGATTCAAATTGACAGCGGCGAGGTACACATTCTGGGTAGGGACATGGCCGAGCACGAACTGGGATTGAAGCAGGAGATCGGATTCGCATTCGGCGGCATCGATTTCTATACGCGAAGCAAAATGAAGAAGTTGACCGATGTGATTAAGAAATTCTATACGAATTGGGATGATGAAACCTATTACAACTATCTGAGAAGATTCAAATTGGATGAGAACAAGAAAATCGTCGAATTGTCAACGGGAATGAAAGTAAAGTACAGTTTGGCCCTTGCCTTATCTCATGGTGCGAAGCTCCTCATCCTCGATGAACCAACAAGTGGACTCGATCCGGTAGCAAGAGACGATCTTCTCGATATTTTTCAAGAGCTCGTAGTAGATGGCGAAATCAGCATTCTATTTTCCACTCACATCACATCAGATTTAGAAAAATGTGCGGATTTCATTACCTTTATCGAAAATGGACAAATTATCAGCAGTTCTGAGAAAGATGAATTTGTTGCGTCTTACCGTCTGTTGAGTGGTGACGAAAGCCAGCTAAACCAAGTGAAGGAAAAGTTAATTTCCTACAAAATAAATTCATTCGGCTTCACAGGATTGATCCACTCCAAAGACTTCGATCCATCATCCGATATTAAAGCAGCTACGCCGAGTCTTGAGGAAATCATGATTTATTTCGCGAAAAAGGAGGATGCGTATGTTTAACTTATTGATGAAAGATTTGAAGTTAGGCGTAAATCCGATGTTTTTTGTGTTTCCTTTTGTGATGGGCGCCTTGATGCTCATTCCGGGTTGGCTGTATTTTCTTGTGGTTATGTATTTTTTCTGGGTATCGGCACCGAATTTGTTCGCCCAATTTAGAGGCGCGAACGATTTACTCTTTACCGCGATGATGCCTGTGACCAAGAAAGACATGGTGAAGGCAAGGGTGTCCGTTTTTGTTATCTTGGAATTACTGCATCTTGTGATTGCCATGATCTACAGTTTGTTCACGGCTCACCTATACCCGAATGTGACGTACCACTTCTTCGCGCCGTACATGGGTTTCTGGGGACTAAACTTTGTTATGCTTGCGATCTATAACATTTTCTTGTTCCCTATGTTTTATAAGACGGCGTATAAATATGGTACGGCGCAGTTTATATCTATAACAGCTGCAATGGTTTTTGCCGGTGTTGCCCAATGGGTGGGAATCGAGAGTCCTTATTTGTATGACATTTTCAATGGGGCCGGTGCTGGCAATATGATGCTTCAAATTTCCATCTTGATTGCAGGAATCGTGATATTTATTGCATTCACTATGATTGCTTATCAAATTGCGGTTAGACGGTTCCTAAAAGTGGAGATCCAATGAACGTATCTATTTCGAACACATCTGAAAAGCCGATTTATCAGCAGCTTTTCGAACAAATCAGCGCCCAAATTTTGAAAGGCGAATTAGAGAGCGGTTATTGTTTGCCACCAATTCGACAAGCAGCCCTGGAGCTTCGTGTTAGTGTCATTACCGTAAAGAAAGCTTGGGAAGAACTCGAACGAAGTGGTTTGATAAATACAGTAACAGGTAAAGGGTGTTTCGTAGCCGAATTCACATCCGACGAAATACAGAAAATACGCAACGAAATGGTTTTGAAGCAAATGGTTAACGACACTTCATACTACAAATCCTTTGGCCTTACCCTAGATGAAGTTATTGAGCTGTTGAAGAAGATTTATTAATAGCTGGCAGGTGTGGTTTATTACAAATTTCATAAAGGGGTTGTAGTGTCATGGGTACTATTTCTCAATAAACGAGGGCAAATGGGATCAGGCAAGATGAAACTTTGGATAGTTGGAACACTCATCGTGTTTGTTGCTCTGAAAGTCACGATAAATATTTCATTTCCATCGTATTTAGCTACGAGTGAGAATGGAACCTGGGTATCAATTGTTTTTGCTATTGGAGGCCTTCTCCTCGGACGTTCATTGTACTCCCGCCTCCGGTGAATGGAACGGAAAGCTCTCATGACGGGAGCTTTTTTCTGTTTTTTCGCAACCTTATATGCTTTGGAAACGTACGAAGAAACATAACATGTTGGGGAGTGACAGATGTATGAGTGAAAAAGGATGCATCAAATGCGGAAGCAAAGACGCAAGGACGAAAGAAGTAGCAATGACTGGCACAGGGTTATCCAAAATGTTCGATATTCAGCACAATCAATTTATAGTCGTGTACTGTACAAATTGCGGGTATTCCGAATTTTACAATAAAAAATCTTCGGCTGGCTCGAATGTTCTTGATTTCTTTTTCGGTTGATAAGGTAAAGCAACAATAATTTTATAACACATCTTGTTGAGCAGGCTACCGCAGCCTGCTTATTTTATTAAGCTTACGTACTGTTTAGTTATAATTGTTTATTACCTTCTATATCATTTGTGCAATGCTATAATTGTAAAATATAACTAAATTGGTGAGGGGTGGTACCAATGAAAAATTGTGATGAAGAGACTCGTGAGAAACGAAAGTTCTTAAAAGAGGGGATATTGTATGCTAAATAAATTAAGTGATTCCATTTATTATTTATCTAACCAAAATGAAATAGAAAGACCGACATTAGGGTTGGTTTGTGGAGACAAATATAGTCTAGTCATCGATGCAGGAAATTCTGTTCAGCATGCTAGGGATTTTTTAAATGAAATCGAGAAATTAAACGTACCTCCGGTTAAGTATTTGGTAATCACACATGCACATTGGGATCACTTTTTGGGGATGAATGAGTATAATGCAACGATTATTGTGAATAGTCTTACCGATCAATTATTGAATACGTGGCGAAACTATTCTTTTGACGATCACTCTCTACAAGAATATGTAGATGCTAAGAAGATGACTTCGCAGTGTGTGGAGATTATCAAGAATGAAGTGCCAAATAGGGATGTGTTCAAGTTAAAATCTTCGGATATTGTTTTTGATGGGTCTCTTGTTCTTGACTTAGGAAATAAGATTTGTGTTATTGAGAGAATCAGAAGCACTCATACTGATGATTCAACAGTCGTTTACGTTCCCGATGAAAAAGCAATTTTCCTTGGAGATAGTATTTATAGTACAACCAAAAATTCTTTATTTCACTATAAAAAGTCTAATTTAGAGCCAATGATTGAAGATATTCAGAAATTCGACGCGAGTCATTTCATAGTTGGTCATGAATCGATTTGCGATATCGAAGAAATGGATTTGTTCTGGAAAGAGCTAACATTGGCCAGTAAAGCCACAAATTCAACTTCATTAGAGGGATCATTAGAGGCTTTTAGGGAAGAAAATAAGAGGCAACCAAGCGAAAATGAACTATTTTTTATTAAAGCGTTTATAAACGATCAGATATTACATTCAGAAGAGCGTTAATTTGAAGTGATTGTATGATGCCGCAGAGATCCTATAACAGAGTATTCACGCTGGGGGCTTTCGCTCTTTGGTTGCCAGATGTATAATAATGGATGAAGGTTAGACGACAGACGAGCCAGCCTAAGATGAGAGCTATCTAAGGCCGGCTCGTGTCGTGAAATACAGGAACGTTATTTGGAAGGTATGCGAATTGTATTAAAACCATGTTCAAACTGTAAGTTCAAAATCAATATAAGAACACTTGTACGCGGATGTGGAAAAAGGTAAAATATAACTACAATTGAATCTTGGGTGGGCGTGGTTTCCCTTCGAAAGGAGGTGAAGCCATGGAAGTAAAAGACGCAATAACGATCATGCTCCTCTTTGGAACATTCATTCTTGCTCTTTTAACATACATTAATCATAACAACAAGAGAAAGTAAAAACCCACCCCAAGGTTGCACGCCAAAGGTGGGTTTCCATTCATGAATGACTAAGAAGGGATTATCCATCCAAGCCAATTGTATGGACCAAGTGTTAGCGCACTTGGTCTTTATTACATATATAGTACCATATCAGAAAAGATGTATCAAAGGATTGAAAAAATGTTGAAACAAAAAAGAAGCAGTCGTTCGTAATCGGAAGAATCTTGAACATGCGAAGATGCATCCCCCATCACGAAGCTTACGATAATCTCAAACATTTTATTCTTCGAGTTTTACAATTAGTTCTCAAAAAATAAACAGAGAAACAACGTGCAAGGTTTAGAATGCTTCAAGAACTCCTAGATTATTTCTGAGAAGCGTCCGTACATCGCCAAACAAAATATCTACGCTGTGGGCTACCCTTGGATCGCAAGAAGAGGGATGGCATAGAATCGGAATTAGCTCTCAACCACTCCTGCGAGGCAGTATGTAGAATCTAATCGTGGCGCTCCTTTAAACCTCTCGGATTTGTGAATACGAAAGACGGTGTGTGAAAATTTTGAAAGATAGGAGGGTATAAAATGATCGAAGTTAAGAAGAAAGATGATGAAAAAGGAGTAAAAGAATTATGGAATAATGGAACAGCGATCAATACTGCTGATTTCAGGATCTATGGTAATAGTAACTATTGGGTTTCTGTAATTGATAGTAACTTATCTGAAATATTAATGAAAAATACATTCAACTCAATCTCCAAAGACATTAGAAAATTGTCTTTATATTATCCATTAGAGTTCTGGAATTTAATTGAAGATGTTATTGTTGAAAGAGATTATAAAAATAGTAATTTAGTAAATTTCATTTTTAAACTTGAATGGGATTTTGAAGTGTGGAAACAGCCATATAGCATATTAGAATTAGCTCAAGTGATGGAACAAGTAGTTTCTGATTATAATTCTATTGGTATTGAATGGGTACAAGAAGACGATGAAGTTGTAAGTAATGGATGTCATATCAGATGTACCCAATTTGATCATTCATTAACTATAAGTGATGTTTTTAACGAATATGTTCCATACATAAGGGAGATATATGATAAAGCATATGTTCTCCTCTACACTAGGAGTGATAATTCAGTAATCAGCATTTTTGATTTTCCAGAAGAGGTAAGGGTACCATGTGAACAATATTTAGTATACTTTATGCAATTCCTAAAAGAAATCGGTATTGAGGCAACAACTAGCATACAAAATGATGCGGGAAAGGTGCTCTTTTCAATTACCCCCATTTCATCTGAAATAGCATTGGAACAAATCCGTGATGCGTTAGATATATACTTACAATTACCAGTAAGCCTAACAAATGTTCAGTATAACCCATTAGTTGTTGAACCCAATGTGCAGCAATTAATAGCTAACGTTCAGCATCTTAACAGTCAGTTATTACTCGCTAGAGCAATAACTCAAGCTAATGAAATAACCATACGAAATCAACAGAATATGATCTCACAGCAGCGGGAACTCATAGATTCGGCTATTTTGCAACGTTCCTATATTGGGTCTAAAGAAGAGAAAAATGAAAAAATTCTAGGGGGGGCATTTACAATAAAAAAATATGAAGGAAACGGATTTGCAGTGGATATTCCAGAAATATATAGACGAATTAAAAATACACTTGGGTTTAAAAAATAAAGTACGGTTCCTATTTTTTTAGAGGAGCCGGAACCTTGAGAGGTTTAAACTGGGCAACTGTGTAGGAGGATAGAAGGCCATGTGCCTACGGCCAATTCGTCTTCTAGATACGATAAGTCCACGTTCATGAAGTTTAGCCTTAAACTTTATTGTGCCATATGCTTTCCGATTTTTCTCGAAGATTTCAATGATGGGCGCTGTGATGTCGTCTTCCTGCTGGTTTTGTTTTTGCTTCATCATAGAAGGTATTTTTTGCGATTTGCAGGACGTCACACTTTACTGAATACCGAGTATTTGTCAAGATTTTGTTGTATGACGACATTTACGTTATTCGAAACTGACTAAAGACTAGAAGGAAGGAGGCTCACTGATGTCCATTCTAAATGAAGATTATATTCACTTTTATTCAAATTGGTTTGGGAGTGAAGATAAAGCAAAAACATTTCTTGAAAAATGTTATGAAGAAGGGAATTTGGTATCCAGAAGATTGGCAAACAAATTAGCTAGAGTAATTATTTTTTCGGATTTTTGCATGAATAACAAGAAAGGAAATCGAAGTATACAAATTTTCTTATGGATGGCACTTATAGAATCAACTGAATATATTCATTTTCCAGAAAAGGATTCTGAGAAGGTTGATAAATTAGGTGTGATTCTAAGGTTTTTCCGAAAGTATGTGACCCAGGATGACAAGGAAGAATTACTTAGAAATCTCCGAAGGTCGGTTTTAGACGACAGGTTTGAGACTCAAACAGAGATAAGTATCGATATAATTGCCAGAATTCTCTACTCAATTAGAAACGAGTTTGTACATGGAATGGATTTTCATACTTCGTTGTTTAGTGAATCTAACGATGACAACTATCTAGAAACAATTAAATTAAGAGAATTTAAGAAAGACGATAAAGAAGAACGACACTATGAGATGTCTATAACTCATCAACAACTCAGAGCAATAATAATAAGAAGTTTTATAAATATGATTGAATCAGAGATGAGGTAATAGACTAGTCGAAGAAGAGTAGCATCGGATAACACCGTATCTACGTTGCGAGCGTTGCCCTTGATTCGCAAGATGAGGTATGTGGAGAAGCTTATTCAGCTCACAATCTTGCGGGGCCAAGTCCGTCGAACTCGGCGCATGCGCACCTTAAGCTTCTCGGTTTGTGAATACAAGAAATGTTATATGACAGTGCGGAGAGTATATATAAAGGAGAGGAAGTAATGTCAGATGATAAAGTCCTTACAAACAAGGAACATAAGGAACGAATTGAAAAAGTATTTGGAAAGACAATAAAAGAAGTAATGCATGAGATGGTAGTTGAAAGAAATCTTGATCAATGGGATGGTTCAAAAGAACTTGGAATATCCAAGGAGTTATTTGTTAAATGGAGAACACAATGCCAACTTGGGCCAATGCAAAGGGCTGCTAATATGGCAGAACAACATCGAAATGAGACTATAAAAAGATATCAAAATGAACTTGTAGAAGTAAATTTAAATAGAGAAATTGTATATAAAAGTGAAACTTCACTTAGAGGTTTTAAAGAAATGATAGAAAGATTGTTAGAAGTACAAAAGCAAAAAGGGATATTAATCAATAATGACGCAACATCAAATTTATCTATGGTTGTAGGTGTTGGAATGTTAGAAGGAGTACTTGATTACATTAACAAATATGAGGAAGACAAATTGGAAGGGAAGTTTAAATCTGAAATTCTTTTATTGAAGTGGATGACAGAAAATGAATAATATGGGCAACTCAATGCACCTTAATATAACATCATAATCATGCATCAGGAGAGTCTGTAAAATAGTTTGTGTAAACTCCTAAATCTATTAAAATGGAAATACTAGAAAGGTTGGGAGAGCACATGGGACTGTGGTCGAAAGAGCAACTACGTCAGTTATTAAGGAAAATAAATTGGTAACGGCACAGGATGCACAGAATGCGCTAAAGGAACTTTTTGCAGAGACCCTTCAGGAGATGCTAGAAGTTGAAATGGGCACGCATCTGGGCTATGAGAAGCATGAAGTGAAGAACAAAACGACAACCAACACCTGAAATGGTAAGAGCCGTAAAACAGTCATCAGTGAGTATGGTGATCAAGAAATATCCGTCCCTAGAGGCCGGCAAAGTGAATTTGAGCCAGAAACACCAGTCAAACGTAACGGGCATTGAGGATCAAATTGTGGCTCTCTATGCGAAAGGGGTCAGCACTCGGGACAACCAGAATCATCTCGCAAACCTTTACGGAAATGACGTAACACTCATCTCCAATGTAACGAATAAAATCATGCCGTTAATTAAGGAATGGCAGAATCGTCCGCTGCAAACCGTATATGCGGTTGTCTTTCTGGATGCCATTCACTTTAAGGTAAAGCAAGACGGTGCCATTGTAAACAAAGCAGCGTATATGGTCATTGGAATCGATTTGGATGGCAATAAGGACGTTCTCGGCATGTGGATTGGTGAGAATGAGTCGGCCAAGTTCTGGCTCAATGTGCTTAATGAGCTGAAAAACCGTGGCGTACAGGTTATTCTTATCACGTGTGTGGACAACCTGACGGGGTTCTCTCAAGCGATTACGGCTTGTTATCCACAAACAGAAATTCAAAAATGCATCATCCACCAAATTCGTAATTCAACCCGCTATGTCTCTTACAAGGATCTCAAAAAGGTAACGGCAGATCTCAAACCTATCTACAAAGCAGTAACAGAAGAATCTGCCCTCTTAGAACTTGATCACTTTGAAGAAGGATGGGGAACGAAATATCCCTTGATTGTCCGCTCCTAGCGCAATAATTGGGATGAACTCGCGACCTTTTTCAAGTACCCCCAGAGATACGAAAGCTCATTTATACAACTAATATCATTGAAAGCTACCACCGACAGCTGCGTAAAGTGACAAAAGGTAAGAGCATCTTTCCATCCGATGAAGCCTTGCTCAAAATGCTATATCTCTCTACAATGGACGTCGTCGCAAGTGGACAGGGCGTGTGCAAAATTGGGGGCAGATGCTGCTTCAACTTTCGGTCTTCTTTCCAGATCGGGTTGGCCAACATCTACGTTAAAGGTGAAATTCTCCCCTTAAGGGGAGTTGCTTTATAAATCAGTTTATGTTTACACATAATTCTTGACAGACCCTTAGATCATATCGAAGAAATTCTGTCCCACAGAATACCGTGTCTACCCTACAGTTTCCGCGTTTGGTTCGTAAATACAAAACATTATGTGAGATTCTTATTATGATATTGACTAATAGGAGTTGAAATAAATGGTTAACATTGAACTGGATTTTTATGCTATAGAATGTGACGATAAGCACATTAATGAATGTACAAATATTGTTTGTAAAGTATGTGGAGCTTCACTTAGAGCTGTTTTTCATCCTTCAGATCCATTTGTGGAGTCTCGTAAAACACTGCTAGAAAATGTACTTTTGAAAATTACACAGAGAGAAAACGAATACAAAGGAGTAAAGAGGGATGTAAGGAAAGGTCTACTTGAAAAGATTAGCTATGAAAATGAAATGGACATAATATCAGAATATATTAATACTTTGAAAAATAATTTAAGTTTTGAAATATTCACTTCAATTGATATGACGCAAAAGAGTATTGATTCAATTGAAACAATTGAAAAAGTAAGTGAGATTAATAGATTTTTTGAAGAGCTCTATGATTTACTGGGAAGAATTTCTTTGTATGAGCCATCAAAAGTGTTTAGAAATGTTTATAAAAGATTACTTCTATCAATTATTTCTTTCAAGGAATCAGCCGTTGAACTCATAATGTCTACCGTAGCACTTAACATAGATGATGCGAATCAACTTAAAGAGTCATCTCAAAATAAGTTAGATAATGCTGCTAATGAGATTGTTTTATTAGGCAGTATCTTTGGAGCGCGAAATATCGAGAACATTACCGAGTTGTTTCAGAATGGTGAAACGAACTACTCTGCGATATTGAGTATGGTATGGCAAACATCTAATGAAGGCACTATTGAAGATCGATTTATTGATGTATGTCAAAAAACAAGATATTATTTCCGCTCAATACTTTCAAAGGATGAAGGGCACTATTCAAATGATGATTTGTTAAATTTATTAATTTACAGGCACGCTGGGATAATTGCATTTGATGATGAGAGCTTCCTTAGGAAGGTTAATATCGCATATAACTTGTACGAAAAGGCATTTGTGAATGATGATATTTTAGTTAAAGATTTTCTTGAGCGGTACTGTAATAAATATAGATATATGTTCAGCAAGCTAAGTGAGTTATCAATCGCAATGGCTTTTGTGTTTGGGAACAATCCTTCGGATCAAGTATTAATGAATAATGCTCTGAAATGGTATAAGGATTTATGTGAGGGAATATATAGAGATTCTATGACTTTCTTAATGTTGGCAAGTAATATTGAAAGAGAAAAGCCTTCAGATATTGAAGGGTTGATTCATTGGACTGGTTTTGGAAATATTTGCGGACAGTTTTCTTCACTAAATAAGTTAAAACTAAATTACTTTGTTGAGGGTGTTGATAGCATAATAAGGCACTCGGAAGCCCATGTTGATTATGATATTGATATCACAAATAAGAAAGTAGTATTGCGTAACAAACAACAAAAATCAAAATCTATTTCAACAAAGGAGTATGAGTTTGACGAGTTTTTTGAACAATTGAATCTTTTATCTGAAACGGTTTATTCATCAATAGCTGCTTTTACGGCATTTTTAATTAATTTCAAAGATAAAATAGAGAATGTTGATGCATTTTTCGAAAAGGAAGATGAAAAAGAACAAATCCTTGGATTGTATAGTCTGCTTGGACTATTTGGCATTATCATTGATAGTGAAAACAATTACGATAATACATTTGAGATATCCGGAAGATTTATGGGAGAAGCTGAAACTTTTTCATTTGAGTCAATTTGTTCAATATTTGTGCCTTTAGTTCAGGCAAAACCTCATATCACCAATGTAAAACTTGAAGTAGGTGATCGGGATGGTCAGAAAATTGGATATATTCAAGTACGTGCTGATTATATGTTGAATTCATTAAATGAAAAAGGCATGAAAAAAGATTGTTGGATCTTAATGTATATGTTAACCACCGAAATAGAAAATATTTATAATACTACTGCTGCTGAAGAGGCAAGTAAAGATAATAGATTTCTCGAGATTATTCTTAAACTAATATATCCTGTATGGAAAGATATCCTAGATGAGAAAAATCGTATTATTCGAACAGGTCAAGCTAACCAATTAGTTTTTGGGGCGATTATGGATCAAACAAAATTTATTGAAATGATATTAGACGAGTATATAGTCCATTCAGACGAAAAATGGCTAATAGAATATGTCAAATCAATTTTTAATAATATAAATAAAGCTTTATATGAAATTATAAATTATGGTTCGAGTTTAAATAAACAACTAGATAAATCATTAATAGTAATTTCTAAAGAAATGCTCAATGTTGGGCACTGTTTCGATTATTTATCAGGTAATATCAGTAGTAAGGAATTATATATTAATTATACAGACGCCGGAAAGAAAATATATAAAAATGTAAAAGTTAACGAACCTTGTCCATGTAGTAGTGGCAATAAGTATAAGAAATGTTGCAGGAAGTATGTACTAACAAATTACAGAAATTAGAGAGCCGCCTTAAGCATGATCAGGGAGAGACTGTAAACTTATCATCTTAAGCCTCTCGGGTTCGTGAATACAAGAACGCTGAACGAAGTACGAGGTTAATCCCTTATCTTTTTCAGCGCCTTTTCTATCGTGGAATGTTTACATATTAGTATATATATGGTAGTTTTTGAATGGATATAAGTAGTTTTTGTAGTAAGGCGTTTTTGAAAGAAGGTGATAGTTTGAGTAAAGAAGATAGGCTAATCGGTGAGTTAATTTTCGATTATCGGAAGAGACTTAGATACACCTTACCGCACTTATCTGCTTTATCAGGCATTCCAAAAGGAACGATATCGAAAATCGAAAGAGGGGAGACGAAGCATCCTGAATTAACTACTATTCTCGCCTTAACTTCTTCGTTATCCATTCCATACTCGGATGTGGTTGGACATTACATCGTAACAGAGAGGCGTAAGAATGTGCTTCAACGTCTGCTAATGGAAGCTATTCAGAGGGGCGAAAGCATAGTTATTGAAAGGATAGCAGCGAAGTTCCTGCAATGTGACAGTGAAGATAGCTACGATTTAATTGAAGAGCTATACAGAATTACAGAAAATGTGGCAGATGATACAATCAGACTCGTATTATTTGAACTTATTGCAAAGTATGCTAGAGACCATGGAATGCAGCCTTTCGTTGCAAAGGCTTTATATCAAACATATTTAATCGAACGAATTGATTTAAGTAAATTGGAACTAACGTTTCATAAGGGAATGTACATCATGAACTATATTTATTTTTTTCCTGAGGAGGACAAGGGAGAAGTACATTTTAAACTAGGCTATCATGCTTACGCCTTGCAGCTATATGAGAAATGTATTCAGTTATGTAATGCCGTTGTCAAAGGATTCCCATGTGATCGTCTTATGAAAGCTCGTGCCTTGCTTCTGATTTGCAATTCTTATTACTACTTAGGTAATTATTTTTTAGCAGAGCAATATTTATTGGAATGTAAAAAGTACCCTTTTGAAGAAATAAAGGAAAATGTAAAGCTTAACGAAGCTGCTATCCTCGGGAGAAAGGGAAATTTCGAGCAGGCAATTACTCAACTTCGTATATGTTTAAAACAGTCCCCGTCCAATAATGCAATTCATATTATAAACGAACTTCTTGAGCTTTATCTTCAACTTAAAGATACTGACGCAATCGATCATTTAATTACAGAAGAATCGCATATGCTGAGCGAACAGTATAACACTCCGTTTAAAAAATCTGAATTGGCTCTATATTTTAAGTTTAAAGCTGAATACTACATTTTGATGAAAAATTATGAAGAGGCAATTGACTCTTATATGTTAAGTATATTGCATTATATCGGTGTAGACTCTCGTATAAGGGCGAATGACTGTTTCAATTTACTGTTATTTATATTGCCTAAATGGGCGCGGCAACAAGTTGCTGAGTCGACCAAGTAAGAGGAAGGAAAGTAATTTTTATTACTTATCCTACCTCTTATTTTTGTTTATGGCGGAAAATGTCGAAAAGGTTTTGTTAGAGGAAAAAAATTACGAATATAGGAAACCTAGTTTAAATTGTCATTGAGAAGGGGGTATCCAATCTCGATGCTAACTCAGGAAGAGGAATTAATTCAATTAAAAGTTAAAGAGTTGCGTGAACGCTTAGCAAGAACAGTAGAAAGTATGAAAAACCTAAGTGATAGACATGTAGTGGAAATTAGTCAGGAACTCGACTGGTACATATTGCAGCTTCAAAAAATGAATTATTCGGATACGAAGAATAAAGGTAACGAAAAGGCGATAGAAGGAGCTAGTCGTATTCTGCTCTCTCAAGCAAGATAACTCAATTAAAGGGGTTGTCTCAAGGATGCTGCATGTTAGTCATGCTAGCACTCTTGTTTCAATAATATAGAGTCGATTCCAGATGAGGCATAGGCAGGCAACACCGGAAATCGACTCCGAAGCGCTCTTTCCTTTGCCTAGCAAAGCAAACAGCTAGAGTCATTATAACACCAACTAAATCTTTGTAGTATTGGATTGGGTAGCTATTAACATAAAGGAGGGATGACTTTTTGTTGTAGTGTTCAAAACTAAGCGAATTCTCACAGTCAGCATATTTGTACGCTACATCAAGCCTGCATTTAGTGTAGATTCATTTAAATTGGCGTTGCATCTCCAGGAAATTTTAATCATATTATATAGGAAGGAATATCTTTTGAAAAAAGTAGTGGTTGCAGTACTTTCTTCAGTTATTCTCACAACGGCAGTTGCACCTTCAATTTCAGCAGCAACAGTTGCTCCAAAACCAGTCCCTTATTCGATCATTGCACAATCCATCCCAATGACAGTCACTTACCAAGGTTCTGAGGTGAGTGTCAAGTCTCTTCCAACTTCAATGCTGAAAAAACTCATTGTAAATGGTCTCCGTTACGGTGGAGAACTCCTTGGGGATCTTCTGAAAGTCATCAGCAAAGATGGGGCGGATTGGATCAAAAAAAATGCAAGTAAGGCTGCTGACTTTTTGGACAAACTTACTGAATGGCAGACTGAACCGATTAAATTAGGACTTGTTGCACTTGGATTGTCACCTGGGGATGCTCTTACAATTGCAGAATGGATTGTACTCTTTATTGGACTCTAAGCTATTTTGGGACACAAAGGTCTATTAATACTCTTTGTGTCCCTCTTATACTTTTTTTAGATGGGGAGAAGATGGCATGACCTATTTGCTGTTTGTGATAATTATTTTTATTGGTTTCTTACATCTAATGAATTATATAGTCAATCGTGAAGATAATGAACCGAAGCCGCCATTCAAAGTAAAATTGTGGCTCATACCAGTGTTGGCACTTCTATTACTTACAATCGTTTCGTTGTTGGCTGGATTATTCGCACTATTGTTAACCGGAATCGGAGCATTAAACCAAACACTCTCATTTCCAAATCATTATGCCGCGTTCACAGTTTCGATGTACATAATCCTCTTGTTTCTGCTGGTGGAATCATTTATACATCCGTTTATTTATGCGTTATTATTGGCTCTCTTGAAAAAAAAGCCTACTCGAGTGATGAGTCACCTTATCAATGTGATTGGAGATACGTTAGTTATTTACTTTGTTTTTAACATTTTTCCGTATGTATCCATTTCAGGATTGGATACCGCTTTTTATATTTCCGTTCTCCTTTTGCTTCTTGGTCAAATATGCGTTGGTTTTGAATACTTGATTAAGAAATTTATTATTAACAAAAGAAAAGAGAAATGATGACAAGAGCCTATTTAACTTGGTATATCATCCCTTGAAGGAATAGGGTAGACACTTTTTTTGAAAATTGTTAGACTACTTTTGGTATATTTTATATAACGCGACATTTCAATTGCTGATTTTTCCACATATTAGATTTCAATAGACGCTACAAAGTAATATGAAGACAAGGTATTTCCTCTCTACTGGTCGGCATTTTAAGCAGTATCATGACGCTATTTTCCGAATACTCCTCGATTTTATTGCTGTTCATTCATCTGATTGATGAATGGATGACATCCGTTCATTTTTCTATTTTTTCTGAGATTGGTTTTGTTCTTATTATCTATTTGATTGATACTTTGCTTTTTCAGAAAAAAGACCATGATCGTTGATGAGGGAAGAAGCAACATATGATTTTGTATTACAAGTGATTCCATTTGGCTAACAGGGAGTGAGCATTACATTGTCAGTTGTTCGAGAATATATTAGATTGTATGCAAAAATAACGTTGAATCACAAAGTGAGTTTTTTGTGGTACTTGCTTTTACCCTTAATTCTCTTTTTCGTATATCATTACAAATGGATCATGACTAAGCCAGAAGCTTCTTTTTTTCAATATCAAGCCAGCATGTTCTTAGCCTATATTACATTTGTTATGTCTATTGAGGTTACCACAAGTTTGATCCGTATGAGAGAAGATGGCTTCTTGAAAATGTTCGCATTCGTTTCGGGCACGAAGTACCCTATGATTATAGGAAAAGTCTTTACGCAATTATCCTTTCTTATTCTTTCGATCCTCATCTTTTCTCTAGTGACTAGCTTATGCAGTCTACATAACCCTACAGATATTATATTGTTTATGATTAGTTCCGTCGTAGCGGGCTTATGCGGAGCAATACCGGTAATGTTCTTCTTTTTGATACTTATGATTTTCCCGATGAAGCAAGAATCACTAGTTACTGTACTGAATATGCTCCTACTTGTATTTTTGATCGTAACCGCTAATAATTTGTCACATTCATTATCGTGGGGAATCGTACTGCTATATATCAATCCATTAGAACTGGTTAGAGCTTTGAATCTATTAATAGCAGAACTCATAACGGGTAAGGAATTTATGAATTTTGGCTCGGCTCATATCGTATTCGGCCTGATTTTATATATGATTATCGGACTTTTGGGGATGAGATATACAAGAATCGTATCCTCGACAAATCGAACATGAATTGGGGCAGGTATATGATTATAATTGAGAATTTAAATTATAGGCATAAGAATTGTAATAAGAGTAATTTGGAGAATGTAACTGTAGATTTGAAACCGGGTATAGTAAACGTCATTATAGGAAAAAACGGTTCCGGTAAGACGACGTTATTTGATTTAATTACAAATGTTATCCCAAGACCCGAAGAAATCAAAGGTGTACCTAACCATTCTGAAATTATTTATCAGTTACAGGGGTTATCGTTTCCTTCGACTTTGAAAGGGAAGGATTTGTTTCGGTTTTTTTTGTACACGGATCACAATAATAGTATAAAAGTTTCGAATACTCCTTATACCGATAAATACATGGAATCTTCAGAAATTGAGTTAATGGAAAAAGTATGGGACACCCAATTTGGTCAGTTATCTATTGGAGAGCGCCGATACTTAAGTATTTTGGCGGTAACGCTTATGCAAAGGAAGCTGTATGTATTCGATGAACCGACTTCCGGAGTTGATCCCGAAGCAAGATTGCAAATTTTAAAAAGAATAGAAAGACTTACTCTTGGTACAAGCTCTACTGTCATTCTTTCCACTCATACTTTACATGAATTTCGAAATATACATTGTAAAATTCACTTATTGCATAAAGGGTGTATGAGATTTCAAGGAACGTTTGAGCAATTTATCGAAAAAGGCGAGAACGGTGATCCAGACTCAGCATTTTATCAAAACCTCATGCTACATCAAGCAGAGTAATGAAAAAAATCATTTCAACACATTTTAATACAAGAG
This sequence comes from Paenibacillus wuxiensis, assembly GCF_040195695.1. Lineage (NCBI taxonomy): Bacteria > Bacillati > Bacillota > Bacilli > Caryophanales > Paenibacillaceae > Paenibacillus > Paenibacillus wuxiensis. The sequence goes on from NZ_JBEFZI010000012.1 coordinate 91,167, forward strand.
AATTCAGATGGGCACGGTAGAGAAAACAATAAGCTCTATTGTGTCCTTTTTCTTCCATATTGGTATATTCGAGGTATTAGGGATTCAATACGAATCGTGGACATCGATACTTCTGTTTATTGGTTTATCGTTCGTTGCTGACGCGGTTACCAAAGTATTATTTATATTTATGAAGGCAAGGTATTTCCTCGCTACTGGCCAGCATTTTAAGCAGTGCCATGACGCTATATTTCGAATACTCCTCGATTTTATTGCCGTTCATCTGATTGATGAATGGATGACATCCGTTCATTTTTCTATTTTTCTGAGATTGGTTTTGTTCTTATTATCTATCTGATTGACACTTCTTTATTTCGGAAAGATGAGAAAGATAGTGAATCATGAAGTAACATGGAGACTATGTTAAAGCTTTATGGCTGTCTTTTTACATGGAGACTATGGTTCTTGTTATGACGGTGTTTATCGTTCAATTGAAAAAAGTTTTTCATGAGCATCATCGCACATAGAGTCAACTTAAGGATTTCGTAAGAGTAAAGTAAGAAAAAAGAAGATTACGTTCTGTAAGATATAGTTATGAGAGAGCGAGAGGAGAAAAGAGTATGGAGCATAAGTACGAACGATTCCATTCGAATACTGGTTAATCAACACATCTAATGCAGAAGAAAGGAAGATAAACGTATGAGCAACAATATGAAGTTAACTATGATTCTCCTGGCCGCTGCCAGTATCGGACTCGCCGGATGTACGAAAGAATCCTCCGTCACTAGTACACCAAGTTTGTTCCAGCAAAACTCTTCTATATCGACAAACACAATTGTAAATTCAGGAACAACGGACATGAGAAATGTCTCGAACGCAGTAAAAGGGGATATTTCTCAAATAGATGTAACTAACATTCATTCCCTAAAAATTCAGAGTAACGCTGCTATAGTTACAGTTATAGGCGACAAACAAATCAATCAAGCAGAATTGGAATTATCCAAGGGCAATTCACAAGGAATGGATACCAACGTGACTACGTCGATCCAAGATGGAACATTACAGATTATCCTTGAAAATAAACTAAAGATCATAAATACGGGGCCATTGCCATCTTTAACGATTCGTCTTCCGTATAAAGAATTGAAATCCCTTGAGATAGAAAATAAAGTTGGCAACATATCCGTTGAGTCAGAATTGTCGCTCCAACATTTAAATGTGATCAGCGATACTGGCGACGTTACTGTAACGGGTGTAATTGGTATGGAAAGCAGTAACATATCTACTGACGTTGGTAGCGTCGAATTCGATCTACCTGATCAACCAGCACCTCTATATGTGAATCTATCAACAAAAATAGGAACTATCGATAATCAGGTTGCTCTTGAAAAAGAAACAAATACCACAAAGGTTGTATCCAAAGAACTCCATGGATATGTTGGTAAGGCTCAATCCGAAAGTGCAACGCTCAACATTTCCACACAGGTGGGCGAAATTACGTTCAAAAATTAAGTGTCATTATCGTACCAGGCTTGCCATAATCATGATCACGTGAATGTTCATCGAGATTATATTCTCTATCCAATTCAATGGATAGAGTCCTTGTACATGAGCTTGGAAAAGCAACAGTTCGTGATGCAATAAGAACGATATTATTCGTTCTACAAATATTTATTAAGAAGAGAGCGTGCCCAATAGGATACGCTCTTTTCTCATGTCCCCACAGGAGCTCGTACTCCAGAACCTTCCGGATCTGGCCGTGCTGCCGATCGGTACGCCGATGACGGCGGCGACCAAACATGCCCTGCAGCATTCAGTCTAACACTTTATTTTATGGTTAAGCCTCTTTGATAACTACCCGATGGTACTGTATAGAACTTACTTTTTAAAGGCTGACAGGAATATTAATGTCTTCGTTTGTATTGCCTTTATTTCCTGGACAAATTGACCTTGTAAGCTCATTCGATGAGCCTAATTTTGCGGAAGTGTTAGAGGACAGATCGATCCTAAAGTAACCCTAGAAGAGATCACAAAATCAGCAGTAGACTACATAAAAAAGAATAATCTGCTTAATATTTCCTGGTAGGCCACGGCTCTGGGGGGATCATTATCGCTAAAGTAACGGAACAGCTATGGATTATAGGGGGGGAAAGGAGGAGCGTTTCGATAAAGGGGAAAATATCAGCGAAATCGTATGTCCCTGGTGAAATTTGGCCAAAACACGTTGCTGACGTGCGTTAAGCGAAATTCCCGGCTGTAATCGATGACATCCGGTACGCTTGGAACCAAGGATTTACAGCGATATGAGCTAGTTAGATCCAACAAGGAGGAATAGGATTTGATTCGAAAATTGTCAATGATTTTGATGATGCTGGTACTATTCGGTTCTGAAGTGATGGTGGTCTCTGCCGAGACTGATTCCTACACAGACGGAACCTACACGTTAGTAATGAATAACGAGGATCCTTCTTTTGATTCGACAGTGAAACAACGAATGATTGATACCTTCTTTATCGTATATCCTCAAATGGTTGTACGTTTCAATGGTCAGGCAGCTCGGAAAGTAAATTTTACAATTGATCCGACATACTCTGGTGTTGCGGAAGCAGGAGGGGGCAATGTTAGATTCAGCTCTAATTGGCTGCGAAAGAATCCGGAAGATACCGATACGGTGACCCATGAGTTAATGCATATCGTTCAAGCCTATCCTGGGGGAAGTCCGGGATGGATAACCGAAGGGATTGCGGACTATGCTCGTTATAAATATGGCAGAAATAATGGTCCGGCAGGATGGTCCCTGCCTAATTATAGCCCTAATCAAAAATATACGGAAGTTACCAAGTTACAGCTCGCTTTTTCGTATGGCTGGAAAATCGGATCCGTCCGTCGATTGTCAATGAGATGGACTTCAATCTTCGCAATCGAACTTATAGTGAACAATTATGGGTGAACGTAACTGGCCATACTGTCGATCAGTTATGGCAGCAATATTCCAAGGATCCAAACTTGACTAACAACGATGTGCTTGTGGGAAGACCCTATAAATTAATTAATGTAAACAGTGGGAAAGCATTGGATGTTCAAGGATCAGGGGCAGCGAATGGCACAAATGTTCAGATTTATTCAGATAACGGATCAGCAGCTCAACGTTGGACTGTGTATCGAAACCAAGACGGCACCTATAAACTGATTAACGCGGTTAGTGCCAAAGCACTGGATGTGACAAGTTCGGGGACAGGAGATGGTACAAACGTGCAGATTTGGGATGACAACGGTTCAGGTGCACAGAAATGGAGTTTCATACGAAATACAGATGGCTCGTATAAACTAATTAATAGTAACAGCAATAAGGTTCTGGATGTATCCTCATCAGGCACGAACGACGGTACGAACGTGCAGATCTGGACGGATAACGGGACCGCTGCCCAAAAGTGGAAGTTGGTACTTTTAAATTAATATGTGTAGAAATTCATATGACCAGTTAGATCAAATTGATCTAGCTGTTTTTTTCATATTCTCGCGTAATCGGAAGGACTTTGGCCCTTGGCCCGAATAAGTAAGATTCGTCTTGATTCTCAAAAGGGACTAACCCGTAAAGGGTCAGTCCCAGTAGATGCAATTGCGTCTTGCTATGCTATTATTCTACAAGCTTCCAGGATTCATCGCTGCCCGGAATGCTCTTCGTCCACCACTTGGCTTGATAGAGCTTGCCCTCATAGCGAACCAAATTGCCTTCTACGTACACATTGCCCGGCACGTAATCCACACTGCCGTCTTCATTTGGAATCACTTCTTTTTCCCATACTTGGGAGGAATCCGGCGCTTGGCCTTGTACCCACCATTTTGCCGTGTATTTCTCTCCTTTGTAAATGACAGAATCACCTTCGTAGTAGATCTTGGTCGGATCATACGTATCCGCGAGCCCGTCGATAACGGTGATTTTTCGCTCTGCGGAGGCTTGCAGACCTTGATTATCTTCTACGGTGTACACCAGCTCGTAGGTTCCCGGAGTAGAGGAATCAACCATTCCTTCGATCACGATGCGATCGGACAGGTCGCCGTCCTCTTCATCAGTAGCGGTAACTCCTACTTTCGGATCGAATTGCTCGCCAACGAGAATCGTTTTATCCATTGCGCCATGAATGACTGGCTTGTGATTCATCTTTTCTGCGACAGTGATCGTACGTTCTGCAACCGCTTGCAGCCCTTGGCTGTTCTCTACGGTGTACACCAGCTTATAGGCTCCTGGAGTAGAGGAGTCAACCGCTCCTTCGATCACGATGCGATCGGTCAGGTCGCCGTCCATTTTGTCCGCAGCGGTAACTCCTTCTCTCGGATCGAATTGTTCGCCAACGAAAATCGTTTTATCTGTTGCGCCATGAATCATGGGCTTTGTAGCACCCGGCGGGGTGCTTCCATTTCCGAATGCTTTGAAAATATCTGTGTATTGATATTGCGCCGTTACGCCATTGTTGCTTTCCAACATCGCATCCCGGTTCATCGACCAGAAGGAGGTCATCGCCAGCCCTTTCTCGATCGCATGATCCACAATCAACTGGGACCACTCCGTCGTAAAGATCGGATGAGCCGCGCCTTCAAAGCCGATGGATGGCGTCGTTCCAATGATGCCATAAGCGTCTTGATCCGTTAGATCCGTGTTGGCAAATTGCTTGAAGTACTGCTTGATTTGATTCTTCGTCGAATCAACGGCTCTCAATGAAGCGGAACCATAGTTCTCGCCAGGCAGGAGCGTTCCGCTGCCATAGCACATCGTCATGATGTTCACGACTTTGACATCCACGCCGGCAGATAAGTAAGCTTCCAATACATCCAATTGAACAGAAGTCAGACCGCTTGGCAGTACAGGGAGTGTTAATACAATATCGACTCCCGTTGCATCCTGAAGCTTCTTAATCGCCTGCGCGTTGGCGACATTCAGGGCTTTGTTCTGAGCGCCGCCCTCAATGTCAAGGTCTAAGCGGGTCAGTCCATAGCCTTTAACAATTTCCATATACGTATTGAAGAGGGTATCGGTGTCTTGAGTCACTTCCCAGAACGATACGCCATTCAAACCGCCCAGCGAGATCGTGACATCGCCGCCCATTTCGCGAATTTCCCGAATAGACTGCTTAATCCCTTGGTATTGGGTGTTATCCGCATTCTTCTCATTCAGTACGGAATATCCTCCCCAGCCCCATTGCACTTTGCCATCCGCGATGTGCTGCGAACTGGATTGAATAAAGCCGAGATTGAAAAATTTCACGCCGGTATCCTCGGAAATTCTGGCGAGGTTAGGGGCGCCGTTGTTGGAATAGCCCGGTTTGGTAACCCATGCAACCATATCAACGAATGGAGAATTGACTTGCTTCGGCCACTCGATTCCTTGGCCAACCCCAAAATCATGCCCCGGGGCCGTCGCTTCGATAACGGTAATGGTGCGTTTTTTCTCGACCGTCAATCCTTGCGAATCCGTAACGGAGTACACCAGCTCATACTTGCCGGCTGCATTTGTATTAACTTCTCCCGTCACGGCAATACGTGATGTGAGATCTCCGTCTTCTGCATCCGTAGCAGTTACGCCGGCCAGCTTATCAAAGTTGTCGCCAACTGTAAGCGTCAGATCCGCTATGCCATGCAAAACAGGCGGTTGATTCTTGCTTGGAGCTTCATCACCCAGAATGAGTTGTCTGTTCATCTCCGGGCTGTTATTCGACACCCGCTGAACCAGCTCCATGCTTGTAACCTTGGCATTTCCCTTAAGTTTGAATGTATAGGATCTGCCAGGTTCAATCGTTTTGGCATCATAGACCGATTTCAAATCGACGATCGTGTAACCGTTCTCATTAGTTACGGTTCCCGCTAAATAATCGCCGGAAGTCAACGGTCCATCGGCTTGGATGTAGAGCTTCGGCAGCTTAACCGTTTTAGCTCCTCTTTCCACCGCTTTCAACACTTGATTCGATTCGGTCAAAGACTCGTTATTGAAGAGGGTGATTTCATAGCCTTTGCTGTTGCCCCAAGCCTCAGTATACGGTTTCACATCCGCCGTAACGTCCAGCTTGGTATATTGGATTTCATGTGTTGTCAACGCCTGGCTCCCGAAGAGGCCTTCTTTCGTTGCCTTTGTTAATTTGTCGCGCTTGGCAGGATCCGCAGTAGGGGCATCATTGGAAGCCATCCAAGCAATGACGCCGCCCAGACCGTTTTCAAGCACATATTTCGTTTTCTCTTGAATGGATCTTTCATTGTCATACGTGTAGAATACGCCAGTTGTCCCATCATACAGATAGGGAGCTTTGGCTGCATCATCCCAATATTCTTTGAGATTCGGGTAAGTGGCCTTCAGCTTGTCGAGGTTGCGATAAGACCAAATCCCCGTTCGACGGCCGGCATCCCCAATGGTGAGCGCTGCTTCGCCAACGGCGCCGCGGGATGGAGTCTGATCCGCGTCCTTGGCGGATAGTGCCGCTTCGCCGAATAGCCCCGGATGATTCGGATCGGATCCTTGCGACACTTTATCCCAGCCGCGAGTATAGTAGGCCGCCCCGATCACAATCTTGTTCGGCTCGGCACCTTGCTGAATCAAATAATTTACGCTTTCGTCGACGGACAGATTATTGCCCGTGAGCGGGTCGTTCGGGTTCGTATACAAGCCAGTATGGTGGCCGCTTACTTCATCCCATGCGCCGCGCATGTCATAAGTCATAATGTTGGCAAAGTCTACAATGTTGAACAGTCTCGGCACATCAATGCCGATATCGATCTTACTCTTCGGCGCTGGAAGCGCAACAGACAGTTCATACGCTTTACCAAGCTCAGCTCCTTGCTTATTCAATGCGTTTTTGATGTCTTGCAGGAGTAAAATATAATTGTTTTTATCCTCTGGTATAGCGTATTTCGTTCCTTCATCGTTCTTATTATCGACCAGATCGGGCTGTCGAACTTCAGCCGGGAACTCCCAATCGACATCCACGAAGTCCATGTTCGTGTACTTGATGAATTTCATGACATTTTGGATCAGATTCGCCCGTTTGGAAGCATCGGCTGCAACGACAGCGAAGTCGCCTGATTTCGACCATCCGCCAAGAGAAATACCGATCTTCAGATTTGGGTTTTCTGCGCGCAATTGCTGCAGGGCGATAAGGATGCCTGCATTGGCCGCTTGCCATTGAACGCCATCCTGGCCGACAGGCGCTTCTACAGCCGCATCCTTGTCCGTAAAGACAAGATTGCCTTGGGCATCAAAATCGAGAAACGCATAGTTCAAGTGGGTTAATTGATCGGCCGGAATATCCTTGGGATAAAAGTTTCCCTGTCCTCCCCAAATCGACCAATCGCCATAGTACATGACATTCCGGATTTCCTTAGTTTCATTTTTGACCACAGGTTCCTGTGCTGCGGAAACACTCGTTCCTGCGTAAGTCGGCGCCAGCGAGGATACGAACATCATGATGGTCATTACTGTCATTGCGAACAATCTTCGGGCACTGCGCTTTCTCCCAGTCTTCATCCGTTATTCACTTCCTATCAATAGATTTTATTAATAGGCAGCTAGGGTGGGGCATCTCGCCATGGATCATACAAAAACAACCATACGACTAATAGAGATGGGGGTCTATTAATCGGCAACTGGCTGGCATAGAATTTCTTCCTTAGCCCCTTTAGTTTTGCGTCACTAGATTTCCCTAGCTTTGCCTAGTAATACCTGCAAACATGCATACTCTTGCATAACGATACATGTTTACACCGTTAAATATACAGCAGTTTCACGTTTATTTAATGGGTCATACGGATTATTTGTGAATATATGAACATAGTTCAATATTATTATTCACTAGAAATATATCATGTTGAAATCCGGATGGAATAAGAGGATGTATGTTAATTCCATATGGTTTGATACTGGACATCAGCCTAGTAACTGCACCGATCCCTTGTTATTCCTTGTTATGCTTTTTTACATATTCCACATGTCCGACAAGGTTTAGGCAGTAGGTCTTAGGTAGGAGGGGAAATATATTGTAGTGTGGATGAACGAGCCAGAGTTCGCACAATGATAACGGAATATAACTTTCCTTATCAGTAAAATTCATGCAACTATATAGTACTTGGATTGGATTAAAAAGGACTGATCCTCCTTTTCTGGGCAATTATACCTCGCCCAAAAGTTGAAGAATCAGGAACAAAACAGTGGTCTGACGATCATTTTCGATAACGGAACCAGGATTGCTTTGACAGGTAATCCATTTTATTTTATAGTAAGTAACACACTAACTACTAAAGGAGTTGCCATGGAAGAACTTTATAAAGAGCTTCAGAAGTGGGGCTTTTCACAATATGAATGTAAAGCGTACATAGGGCTTTTGAAAAACTCCCCTATAACCGGATATGAAATAAGCAAAAGGTCGGGTGTGCCTCGTTCAACGATTTATGAAGTATTGGCAAAATTAATGGATAAAGGCGCGGTGTACACAGTACCTTCTGACCCCGTAACTTATGCACCTTTACCAGCAAAAGAGTTAATCCATCGATTGCGTAATGACTTTGACAATTCTATGGATTATCTTGAAAAGAATTTATCTGCGTTAGAAAGTGAACAAGAAGTTGATGTTATTCGACGCATCAGCAGTGATGAGCGCGTTGTGGCCGAAATGATTGACATAATCGATAAAGCTAAAAAAGAAATATGGTTGTCGATCTGGGAACCACAAGTCGATTCGATAAAAGGTGCTATAGATGAGCGGATAAAGGATAATATCCACGTCTTTTCTATTCTTTTTGGAGCACCTGAGATTCAGCTAGGAGCAACTACGCATCACAATTACATGGCTCCAGAAGTAGCTGAGGAACGTATGAACGGCCGCTTAACGATTGTTGCACGGGATAATGAAGAAGTCTTAATTGCAAATTTCGCGCCAAATACACCTGCATGGGCGGTAAAAACGGAAGACCCGGCACTTGTGTTAATCGCGATGGAATACATCAGGCATGACATTATGTTCTCAGAATTAGTGAAAGAAGTGGGCCCAGAGAAAGCAGAAGCGCTTTGGAAAAACGCTCCTAACCTATTTCATGTTGTTACTGGAAGACGGTTCAAATAAATTGAACCGTATTTTCTTTCACTTTTTCGTAGTAGTTAGTAAGTTAGCTTCTAATACTTGAAAATAAAGAGGGAATGAAATGAGTCTGTCGAACGTCCAAATGAATTCGTCTCCGAGAGCTGAAGATAGCTTTATCCAAGGAGTAAAAGATTGTGTCCCAACGCTACTAGGTTATTTAAGTATCGGATTAGCTGCAGGTGTGATCCAAAAGACTGCGGGACTTAGCATCACTGAGATCGCACTAATGTCTATGATTCTCTATGCTGGCTCAGCTCAGTTTATTGCTGCGGGTATGATAGCAGCAAGTAGTTCGATTCATGCCATTATTATTACGATATTCTTTGTTAATCTTCGTCATATTTTACTTAGTGCCGCTCTAGCACCTTATTTCCGGCATCTTACTCCACTTCGCAACATGCTAGTGGGATCTCTACTCACCGATGAGACATTCGGTGTCGCGATTACCGAGGCGGCCAAGAGAAAGCGAATCAGTGAGAAATGGATGCATGGTCTCAACATAACCGCTTATGTAAATTGGCTTGTAGCGAATCTAGCAGGAGCATTTTTGGCGCAATGGATTTCGAATCCTGAGAAATTCGGACTAGCATTCGCCTTGCCAGCTATGTTTATTGGAATTCTCGTACTCTCTATGGTAGGGCGAAATAGAATCAAACTTGATATCGTTGTCGCCATTATTGCAGTGGTCATTGCTGTGGGAAGTTCTTTCTTTTTGTCCAGCAGTATGGGCGTTATTGTGGCTACAATTATTGCTTCAACAATAGGAATGGTGGTAGAAAAATGGAAGTAAGATGGGACATTTTTTTGATTATTCTAGGCTCAGCTTTTGTCACGTTCATTCCAAGGGTCGTTCCTCTTATGGTGCTTAGTCGTTTTGAATTACCAGAGTGGGCAATGCGGTGGTTAAATTATGTCCCCATTTCTGTAATAGCTGCTCTGATAGGTCAAGAGATATTTATCCATGACGGAAAGCTTACATCTCTTACCAACAACATTGAATTTTTTGCAGCCATACCGACTTTTTTAATTGCGATAAAAACAAGAAGTTTATTGGGAACCGTACTGGGTGGTATTATTTCCATTATCATTTTACGTTTATTGTTTTGAAACTTGATACTAGAGTTTTAACGAGGATACATGGCTATGAGTATAAAATTTTATATGAGCGTTGTAAAAAGGGTCTAGTGGATGAAATACCTACTGCCAAAAACTACACATTGAGCAAATGGTATTCCAAAAGGGAGAATATTTCAAAACAAAGGCAAAAGAACGCTACAAAATTGAGGCGAAGAACAGTGAACTCAAACATAGACATGGGTATGGCGTAGCGTTATCCTCGGATCTTTTTGGCATGGAGTTACAAGGCATAATGGCAAATTTTAGCTCTTAACGTGAAGAGAATAGTAAAGCTACCGAAGTGAGAAGCCAGTGGTACAGGCTTGTGTATACAGTGAAAAAGACGACTATTATCCCATAAATAGAATAATAGTCGTCTTTTGTTTCGCTCTACGGCCTCGGATTGATCCAAGGTTTTTTGATTTACATTCATTTAGTTGAGAATTGTATACGCCTATCTATGTCTTGTATTGCTCGATTTATTGTTCTGATTCGATTGGGGCTACTTGTCGTTGCGAGATATCATTTGATGATAACGATAAACACTTGATTCCGACATTCCCATTATTTCAGCAACTTCATTTATTGTACCTTTAACTTCGAATACCCCGTATTCTTTTAATTTGAAAATAGCAAGTCTCTTTTGTTCAGGTGATAACTGAGCACCGGATTCTAATATATCTTTATCTATTACTCCATAAATGATATTACGAATATTATCGGTAAGTTTTTCAATAGGTTGTTCCTGGTCAGTTTCCTGTTCGATAAGATCTATAGCTGAACTTAGATTGGCCAATTTTAATATATCCTTTGCGACTTTTCTATAGACATCCGCATCAAAATTTATACATAAAAGACCTTGTAATTGACCTTCACGATCTTTTATAAATAAAGTTGATGAACGGAATTTTTTACCTCTGGGTCCTTCTCCAACATAATCTACAACATAATCCTTTTTTAGATATACCTTTTCGTTAATTAATTTTTTTGCATAGTCAGTTAAAGGGCCATTTAAAGATCTTCCACTTAAGTCTCCATTGACTATGTGACCGATTTGAGAACCCCCATTAGGATTTAAAACATGTAATACAAATTCATAATTAGAACCCAAAATTTCCCCGAAATAATTCATTATGTTTTGATAGTGTCGAAATAGTTCATTATCCATTTAAGTTTTCCTCCTAATCAGTTATTCCTGAATTTCATTCACTATGAAATTGCTCGCGAATTCATATTCAATTCCAGGGTTGAGCAAAATCTCTTTCAAATAAAAGATGCGCTTTACTTCTCGTACATAGATGCGTTCTTCTTTTTTCAGCTATAGATAACCCAACTTCGGGTCTTTTATCGACAAGGATTTCGTTTAATGAAGATGCCAGCATTCAAAATAGACAACCCTATTATAACTTATAACAAGTTTTATAGAATTTTAAAAGGTAGAAAAATTAAATTTGTAATAAAAAATTCCGGTAAAAATAATTTATTATTATTTGTTTGACTTCGCGATTATCTATGTGCTACTCTGTCTGTGTAGTAATAAAAAATAATTACTATAATAAATTATTTCAAATTATGTGAGAAGGATCAGAAAATGATCGTTGTTTTGATGGCATTGATTGCAAAGAGTATGATTACAACGATAATTTATCCAAGTATTCCATAAGTACTAAGAAAGGGTTTGATGATTCTTAGTGTTACTTTTGAAAACCCTTACATGGTGGGCGGGTGACTGGTATGGCAACTATGGGGAGGAAACTTATATGAACATGAAATTAGTTCCTGTTAAAGAAAAAAGGGTTGTTAATTACAAAAGTTGTTTTGATGTGATTGGACCGGTTATGATCGGCCCCTCTAGTTCACATACTGCAGGTGCCTTAGCTATTGGAACAGTTGCCAATAAATTATTTCAAGGTCTTCCCAAAAAAGTTGTGGTAAGGTATTATGAATCATTTGCTGAAACCCATAAAGGACACGGAACTGATTTTGCAATTATTGCTGGTATATTAGGATTTGCTGCCGACGATAGTAGGGTGCCTGGTGCTATTGAAATAGCAGAATCTAAAGGAATTGACATTACCTTTTTAGAAGAAGCAGGTGATAGTCCTGCCGGTCATCCGAATACTGCAGATATTTATCTGGAGGATGGAAATCGAAATATTAGAACAATGGGAACTTCAGTCGGTGGCGGATTAATTGAAATTAAACATATAGAAATTGACGGGTTTAGCTTACATCTTCAAGGACCATTGCCGGTTATTATAGCGATTTCCGAGAGAGATGACCTTGAATTTATATTACGCAGGATCTTTAAACAATATAATGTGGAAATTAACAATTTTAATAGTTTGGAGAAGTCAGGAAAATATTTATATCAATTTGATGTGGATTCTCAATTATCTAGTGATGTTCAGAAGGAATTGAGAAATTCTAGCAGTGCAGCTAATATCATTATTCTTTAATTAGATTAGGGGTGAAAAGTTTATGTACATGACTATAAAGGAAATTATTGATGCAGCTAATCAAAGACAAAAGCCAATTTATGAATTAGCAATTGAGCAGGAAATCGAGCAAACTAAAACTTCTTATGAAGATGTTTGGAGAAAAATGGAAAGAAATTTAGTGACTATGGAGAATGCTGTAAAGAAAAGCGCTGAGGGCAACGGAGTATTTTCTCCGACCGGTTTATCCGGAGGGGATGCTGTTAAAATAAAACAATATCGTGAAAGTGGAAAAACCCTTTCTGGAGATTTGATGATGCTCGGGGTCCAGAACGCTATCGGAGTTAATGAAGTAAATGCGTCGATGGGAGTTATTTGTGCAACTCCAACTGCAGGTGCAAGTGGGACAATCCCGGGAGTGCTGTTTAGTATCCAAGATAGTTTACAATTAAGTCATGAAGACAAGGTTCATTTTCTATTCACTTCAGCTTTATTAGGAATGGTAGTAGCAAATAACGCTTGTATTTCCGGAGCCTTCGGAGGATGTCAAGCTGAAGTAGGTAGTGCCTCAGCAATGGCTGCAGCAGCAGCAGTAGAAGCTGCCGGAGGAACACCTCAGCAATCTTCTGACGCTTTCTCAACTGCACTGCAAAATTTACTCGGTCTAGTTTGTGATCCGGTTGCAGGCTTGGTAGAAGTTCCTTGTGTAAAGAGAAATGCTATTGGAACGGCTAATGCCTTAGTAGCAGCGGACATTGCATTAGCGGGCGTAACCAACATCATTAATGCTGATGAAGTAATTGAAGCGATGTTCGTAGTAGGAAGACAGATGCCTCGCGAATTAAGAGAGACAGGTTTAGGTGGAATTGCAGCCACTCCCACAGGAATTGCTATTAAAAACAAAATTTTCGAAGATAAGGTTACTAGAAAATAAGATAATAATAATATATAATTATAGTAATAAAAGATTACAATATTCACACTGAAATGTAAGCGTTATAGCAAAAAAATGGGATTTCAACTCATGTTTTGTGAAAAAAATCACAGTTATTAAGGTTCATTCTCCAATTCTCTATCAAGGATGAGAGGAGTGTGTATCGATATCTATTAATGCCATATAATGTAATAGTATGCATTAAATAGTTTTGAAAACGTAAACAATTTTAACAGTTTTAAAAGAGAGGAAATGATAAAGTAGTTAACCAGTATACAAGGAGGAATTATAATATGAATGGGAATACAGCGAAAAAACTTGAATTTACTGCTGAAGATACTACAGTGAAAAATGAAAAATATCCAGATCCCAAAAGGTGGCACAAACAAGATACCACCTGGGCATTGAGCCTTTTTGGAACAGCAATTGGAGCAGGCGTACTCTTTCTACCTATTAATGCGGGAGCAGGAGGTTTATTATCGTTACTGTTAATTACAATACTTGCATTTCCTGTTATGTACTTCTCGCATAGGGCGCTTGCTAAAATGATATATGCTTCCAAATCTGCTGATGAGGGGATTACAGGTACGATAAGAGAGTATTTCGGTAATAAGGCAAGTATAATTTTTAACATCGTATTTTTCTTCTCGATTTATATTATCGTGCTGATGTATTCGGTTGCACTAACAAATACTGCAAGTAGTTTTATCGTGAATCAATTGCACATGAATGAGCCGCCAAGAGCCATTTTATCGCTTGTATTAGTACTCGGTCTTATAGCTATACTGAACTTTGGTCAAGATATTACTGTAAAGGTAATGAGTATGCTAGTATATCCTTTTATAGCTTCGCTGCTTTTTATCTCAATATCTTTAATTCCACAGTGGAATACGTCGATGCTTAGTTTTTCAAGTGTTTCTACTGCTCCAACAGGAGTAGGAGGATACTTCAATATGATATGGATGATATTGCCGATTATTGTATTCTCGTTTAATCATTCTCCTATGATATCGTCATTTGTTATGAAACAGAGACAAACTTATGGAATACTAGCTACAGACGCCAAATGTTCTCAAATACAAAAAGTGTGTTATATCATGACTTTCATTGTCGTTATGTTCTTTGTTTGGAGCAGTGTCTTGAGTTTGACTCCAGATGATCTTGTAATAGCAAAAGAACAGAATTTATCAGTACTTTCATACCTTGCCAATCGGCTTAATTCGCCTCTAATCACTATTGCAGCTCCTATTATTGCGTTTGTGGCCGTAACAAAGTCCTTTCTTGGCCATTATGTAGGAGTATACGAGGTAATGCGTGACATGATTATCTCGGCCGGTAAAGCACGCGGAAAAAACCTCAAAGAAAAAACAGTTAAGAGAGCGATCCTTGTTTTTGTAGTATTAACATGCTGGTATGCCGCTTATGCAAATCCAAGCATTCTTGGAATTATAGATACTCTCAGCGGACCGCTAGTTGCTGCTATTTTATGTCTCTTACCAATGTATGCGATCAATAAAGTTCCTGCACTAGCTAAATACAAAGGAAAACTTAGCAATATTTTTGTCACTGTTGTGGGCGTTCTCACTGTCCTTGCAAGTTTGAAAGCATTATTCTAATTAAATATCTTTTGAGCTTTCTCAGGTGGCTTGTCATTGGCACCTAAGAAAGCTCTCTTTTTATCGATAAGTCGATTCATTCGTGATTTCAATCATAAGATGAATCGGGGCTATGATTTATAGAATAATACTATAAATTGGTTAATTAAATGAACATATGTTGAGTCAATCAGTTCTATTGGCAACTATATTCATAGAAAGGAGGAGTACGAATTATGAAGAATAAGAATTTTACGGAATGTGATCGGGCGATATTGCAATCCTATGACTCCATCGTGGAAGGATTGGCCGATTATTTGGGAGATGCCAGCGAGATTGTGCTGCATAGCTTGGAAGACTATCAAAATACCGTTATCAAAATCGCGAACGGGCATCATACGGACAGAGAATTAGGAGCCCCGAATACGAATATGGCTTTGCAGATGTTGAGTGAGGCTAAGTACTCTAACGCAAAGCAAGCGATCAGTTATTTTACCAAAAGCAAGGACAACCGCTCAATGAAATCAAGCATGATAGCCATTCGTGGTGAAGCTGGCAAAATTATTGGTTTTATGTGCATTAACATAAACTTGGATGAATCGTTTTCTGGATTTCTTCAGACTTTTTTACCGCAAGCAGGTTTTGAAACAAAAGCACATGAGGAAAATTTTTCATTTTCCATTGAGGATATGATTCTTGAAATGATAGAGCTGACGATTGAAGCGGTGGATGCTTCTCCTGACATATCGTATGCAAATCGAAATAAGCACATTATCGGTCTTTTGTATGATCGGGGAGTGTTTAATATGAGAAATGCGGCTACAATCGTGGCAAATATGTTGAAAATTACGAAACATACCGTTTATTTACATTTGCGTAATCATACTCCCAGAAACGAGAAGGAAACCTGTACAACCAGTAAACAAGGCTCATTTAATTGACCAAACTTTTTATAAAAAGGAATGTTCATTCCAAAAGAAAAGAATCCATTTTGATTAATCTCTTGTCAAAATGGATTCTTTTTTATTTACTCTATAACCTAGATTTACACATTTTTTACCACACTTTTGAAAAAATGAGGTTCAACGGCTTGATAATTTATTTAAAATGATTTATATTCATATCAATTGATATATTGATCTATCAAAAATGAATACAAGCTAGCGGAGGGTAAAAAACAATTGGACAGAAGCGAGGTAAATAATATGACTTTTGAAGAAAAATTACAAGCATATGCAGAACTTTTGGTAAAAGTCGGTGTCAATATTCAACCAGGGCAATACTTATTAGTCAATACATCGGCGGATGCATTGGATTTCGCCCGTTTAGTTGTGAAAGAGGCCTATAAGGCTGGTGCAGGACGTGTTCATGTTAACTTATCAGATGATGAAATGGATCGTGCTTACTTTGAGCATGCCTCAGATGAAGAATTTAATCGTTTCCCAGAATGGATAGTCAAAATGAATGATGAACTGATCGAACGTAAAGGAGCACTATTAATGATAGATGCTGCAGACCCTGATAAATTTACAGGTATTTCAGCCGATCGTCTAGCTACCTATCAAAAGGTATCAGGAGCTGCTCTAAGAAACAATCGCAACGCCGTAATGAAGGATTTAATAGCTTGGTCGATGGTAGCAGTTCCTTCACCAATGTGGGCATCGAAGGTGTTCCCGAACTTAGCAGCTGAAGATCAAGTACCAGCATTATGGGAGGCTATTTTTAAAGCTGTTCGTATCGGTGAAGGCAATGCTGTTGAAAAATGGCGTGAACATGTAACAAATTTAGAATCTCGTGCGGTCCTACTGAACAATAAAAAATATGCGAAGCTTCACTATACAGCGCCAGGTACTGATTTAACAATTGCATTAGCACCACAGCATAAATGGATTACTGGAGGTGGTAAAACGCCAGATGATACTATCTTTATGGCTAATATGCCGACAGAAGAGGTTTATACGTTACCGATGAAACAAAGTGTAAATGGCTTTGTAAGCAATACAAAACCATTAGTTTACCAAGGGAATATTATCGACGGCTTTAAACTGACATTTCAAGAAGGAAAAATTGTTAAAGCTGAAGCACAGATAGGACATGATTTATTACAGGAGCTTATTAATGTGGATGAAGGCTCTTGCTATTTAGGTGAGGTAGCACTTGTACCACATGAATCGCCAATTTCAGCATCGGGGATTTTATATTTTAATACATTGTTTGATGAAAATGCATCGAACCATTTAGCGATTGGTAATGCTTATCCAACTTGCTTAGAGGGTGGAAGAGATTTAGAAAACGATCAGCTTGAAGCGTTAGGTGCAAATATTTCAGTAACACATGAGGACTTTATGATTGGCAGCAGTGAGATGGACATCGACGGTATTCTACCAGATGGAACTGTAGAGCCAATTTTCCGTAAAGGTAGCTGGGCATTTTAAGTTTTTGATTTGAAGTAAGGAGTAGAGTAGATGGAACGATTACTAAGCATAATTGGTGCAACTGGCTGATAACCAAATACCCGGAAGTGAATTTTAAAGTGAACCGATAACCTTATGCAGAA
This sequence comes from Paenibacillus wuxiensis, assembly GCF_040195695.1. Taxonomy (NCBI): domain Bacteria; kingdom Bacillati; phylum Bacillota; class Bacilli; order Caryophanales; family Paenibacillaceae; genus Paenibacillus; species Paenibacillus wuxiensis. The sequence continues at coordinate 108,905 of NZ_JBEFZI010000012.1, forward strand.
ATCAACTTCATTAAAAAAGCTAAAAATGGAACATTCAAAGTACTATCCGTTTCAGTAGTATCATTCTTTTTGAAAAGCTACATTCAACAGTTGGACACTTTGTTTTAAATGATTTATGATAATATCAAATGATATATTTATCTATCAAAAAAATGACGAATTTATACAGAAAAAGGGAGAGATTGACGATGAAGAAAGGCTTGTCAGCGTTGAAGGAAGCGAGATTTAATGCAATTCTTGATTCGGCTACTATATTGCTTGTTGAAAATCCTACTGCTTCGATGAATGAAATTGCGGAATATGCGGGAATTGGCATTGCTACACTTCATCGCTACGTCGAAAGCAGAGAGAAATTGATGCTGCTCTTGGGCCATCGGGCTATACAACTGGTAAGTGATACCGTAAACCAGATTCCACTGGATGAGGAAAGAAGCGAAAACTATATCCCGGAACTCATTGAAGCGTTAATCCCCTTAGGTGACAAAATCTATTTTCTAGGTCATGATGCATCTGTATTTAACAACAAAGAATTAGGTGAAGCCGAAGAGAAGCTGAGGGAACCCTTACGACGCGTTATTGAGTTGTTACAACAAAGAGGTTACTTTCAGCAAACGGTTAGCAGCGAATGGATTTTGAATACGCTTTATGCCCTGCTTTTCCATACATGGGAGCAGGTACATGAAGGTAATGTGCCTAAAAAATCGGCTGCAGAGCTTTTCTTAAATACGTTTTATCATGGTTTCAAAGCTAAAGATGATAATTAACATCAATAATATAGAAAGAAAAAAGGAGTGCTAGGAAATGAATCAAATCTCTATTGTAAAGGCTGATCATCGATCCATGGTCAGCGCTAAGCTTAATGTAATGGCATTGGAATACATGGCGTTTTCACTTGCAGGATCTGAGGAGAAGAACACGGTCGAAGGGACATTTCGTACGCTATGGCAGCAGGAGAACAATCGTTTTAGTCATCAATACGCTTACGAAGCTCAAATGGACGGGAAAACTTTAGGGATGATTACTTGCTATCCCATACCTGTTTTAAATCGTCTTGCATGGCCCACATTTAAACAGCTGCTTTCATTCCGAAAGCTGGGTCTTGTTGTTTATAATATTCTGAATATCAAAATGTTTTATTCCATGATCACCATGAAGGAGGGAGAAGATGACGAGTTTCACATCGGAACAATCGCCTTATTGCCCGAAAGCCGGGGATTAGGGATGGGTACCAGGCTGCTTGAGTTTGCCGAGGAACAGGCTTGCCTGCAAGGCTTTGCCAAATGCTCTCTGACGGTAAAGAAAGAGAACCATCTTGCCATTAAATTGTATCAGAGGATAGGCTACCAGATTTCAGGTGAAATCAATAAACCCAAGTTATCGTTGTACAGAATGGTCAAAAATGTAGAACCTTACAACCGTTAATAAATAGTTACCGAATTACCCCTTTTGATTAAAGCATATGGCACAAGAAAACTTAAAGCTAAACTTCACGAACGTGGACTTATCGTATCCAGGAGACGAATTGGCTGTATCATGAAGGCACAAGGCCTTGTATCTCCTACACAGTTCCCCATTATAACCCTCATAAGACTGTATGAAATCAGTCCCAGCAAACAAATGAACTGAATCGCCAATTCCAGCAAGATGAAGCTAAACGCGTTGTAGTCAGCGACCTGACTTATGTTAGAGTCAAAAACAGATGGTACTACGTCAGATTCAATTTTTCCATACCGATCGTGGTAGTGAGTTTAAGAATAAATTGATCGATGAAACGTTGACTGTATTCCAAATAGGTTTCCTTTTATGGTCATGTCCTCTACATATATCCATACTAAATCGATATATTTGAATAGACTGTAAAGAACTATGTGCTTTTCACTGATCGCTCAAGGAGGAATCGTATGGATGACTCATGTGTACTCGGCCCTTTAGATCCAAAGGAAAGGCGACATAAAGCGTATCAAATTCGAAAACAAGCCGCTAAAGAAGAAAAGTCGCGCAAAATCCTACCTCAGCCCTGCAATCACGATGAAAGAAAATATCCGAACAAAATCGGAAACTTCACGAAGGGACTGCCGCATAACGGCCTTGGAGAAGTTGATCAGCATGCTTACGGGGCATATCTCAAAGCATTGAACAGCGGCAAGCCAAGTAAATTCGAGGAAATTCCACTCGGGGGAACGCTCAAGCTCGTTAATCCGCAAGGCGCTTACGTGTATGATCTTGCCGGTCCCGACGGACATTCCTTAACGATTCCAGCCCCGCCTTCGATAAACAGTGCAGCCGCCGCCAGCGATATGGTAGAACTATACTGGGAATCGTTGTTGCGGGATGTTCCGTTCAACACCTATGATAGAGATCCATTAGCAGCTGAAGCAGCGGGGAGCCTTTCGAATCTGAAGGATTTTTACGGGCCTAAAATAAATGGACAAGTAACACCGCAAACTTTATTTCGCGGCGTTACGCAAGGCGATCTGGTAGGGCCGTATATCTCGCAATTTTTATACAAAGATATTCCATTTGGCGCCACTTCTATTATTCAAAAATACAAAGTCCCTTTGGCGGGTCAACATTTCTTAACGGATTATCAAACATGGTTGAGCATTCAAAATGGTGCTGCTCCGTCTGCTTCCATTGTCTATGATCCTGAACCTCGTTTTTTAAGAAACGGAAGAGATCTAAGTGAATGGGTGCATAAAGATTTTTCTTACCAAGGTGTGTTAATGGCTTGTTTATATTTGTTGAGCTTGGGGTCATCCGCACTCGATCCGGCCAATCCGTATTTCCATTCGCACACCCAAACTGGATTTGTTACCTTTGGTTCTCCATATATTTTGGATTTGGTCGCACGGGCCGCGAATTTCTCGATGGAGTCTGCCTGGTATCAGAAATTTCTTGTGCATCGGAGACTGCGGCCGGAAGAGTTTGGCGGTCTCGTTCAACAGAAAATAACGAACAATGCAAATTATCCGATTAATGAGCAGCTCCTGAATTCTCCTGCAGTTGATCTAACCTTCAAAAAATACGGAACCTACTTGCTGCCACAGGCTTATCCGGAAGGGTGCCCGGCACATCCGTCCTATCCGGCAGGTCATGCCGTAATTGCCGGCGCAGGCGTCACTGTGTTAAAGGCGTTCTTCAACGAAGATTTTGTTCTCCCGAACCCAGTTACAGTGAGCGAAGACGGTCTGTCCCTTGAGCCCTTTAACGGAGCGCCGCTCACAATAGGCGGTGAATTGAATAAGCTTGCCAATAACTTGGCCATCGCTCGGGCATTTGCAGGTATTCATTATCGCTCTGATTGTTTCCATGGCATGAATTTGGGCGAGGCTGCCGCCATTGGTTTGCTTCGCAACTACCGGCATACGTTTAACGAACCATTCTGCGGATTCAAGCTTACGAAATTCGACGGCACAACTATAATTGTAAAATGATTGCCTGAGTATAAAGAGCCTCTAACTTTCCTTTCCTCGAGAAGTAGTACAAGGTGTTTATGAAAATAAAGGTGGTTAGGAAACAGTGACAGTATGGACGCAAAAATTAAGTCCTAGACTGTCACTGTTTATATCACTATTAATTCCACTTGAAGAAGCGCAGAGACATACTCATACATATCACTGTAAGTACAATCATTACAACCACGGGGATGATGATACTATCCATTGGCAGGCCAAGTGAAGCGGCTTTCCACATCTTAGTGCCCTGTGTTAGCGGTAATATATCGGCCACTTTTTGAAGCGCCGCAGGCATTACTTCATAAGGCAAGGTAGCACCAGAGAAAATAAGCATTGGGAAATAGATCAGGCTGGCTACAGCACTTGCTATTTTCATGTTTGGCGCCAGTCCACCGACCTTTTGCTTTTGCCTGCACCGTTTGCGCCCAGTAAGCCAAAACCTTCACCACGACAAATCGATAGATTTAGATGAACAACTGCTTTGACATTGGCGTAAGACTTGCTCAAGTTTTCTACCTTGATCGTTGTTTCCACGTGATCAGATCCCTCTTTAATGCTCTCTTTGCATAAATAAAATAACACCAGAGCAAAGTCTGGTGTTAAAGTGTAGGGTTTGTTGTAAATTTCGTTTTCATTTCTCCAAGGTGAGTGAGCATCATTCGAGCATTGTTCTCGGCGTATTGCAGGGATGTAAGCCCAAATTGATCATGCTTCTTTTACATTCGTGTGTAACCGTTTCAAGCTGGTATCAAACTCTTTCTCGATAGCTTCGTCCCGTTGATAGGTAAACAGACTTATGGCAATAATGACGATAAGGTTGACGATAAATCCGGGAATGATTTCGTATACATCTCTAGTAATTTGCAAGTCAATATTTTTCCAAATAATCACTGTTGTTGCGCCTGCTAACATTCCGACAATGGCACCCCAATTGGTCATTTTTCTCCAGTATAGGCTTAACAGGATAACGGGGCCAAAAGAAGCGCCAAAACCGGCCCAGGCATAAGCGACAAGACTTAAAATGGTTTTGTTTTCACCGCCCAGCGCAAGCAGGCAGGCGATGACTGAAATCGTTAGAACAGCCATTCGTCCAAAGAACACAAGTTCTTCATCAGAGGCATTTTTACGCAAAATCAGCTTATATAAATCTTCTGTCAATGCACTAGAGGTTACAATGAGCTGAGAAGAAACCGTGCTCATTATTGCAGCCAATACGGCAGCAAGGACAAGTCCGGCAATAAACGGATGGAATAAAATTTGTCCAAGTTGAATGAAGACAGCTTCTGGATTAGACAATGTATAATTTGTTTGTGCAAAAAAAGCAAGACCTACTAATGCTGTTAATGAAGCGCCAAGTAATGTGGCAACCATCCAGCCCATACCAATACGTCGCGCAGTTTTGGTCTCTTGTACAGAGCGGATGGCCATAAATCGGACGATAATATGCGGTTGGCCAACATAGCCAAGTCCCCAGGCAGCTGCAGAGATGATGCCGAGCACAGTAGTTCCGTTAAATAAATCTAGGAGGGACGGATCTATGGCTCTGATTGTATCAACGGTGTTGGCAAACCCACCCGTCTCGCTCATTGCTAACACTGGTACAAGGATAAGAGCAAGCAGCATGATAATTCCTTGGACAAAGTCCGTCCAACTGACAGCAAGAAAGCCCCCAAACAATGTATAGGCAACAACCACTCCGGATACGAGGAGCAGCCCCGCTATGTAAGGAAGGGAGAAGGAGTTTTCAAAAAAGACGGCTCCTGCCACCATACCTGAGGAAATATAGAACGTAAAGAAAATGAGGATAACAATGGAGGAAACAATCCGCAGAAGTTTGGTGCTATCCTTAAATCGATTTTCCAAAAATGACGGAATGGTAATGGAGTTCCCGGAAACTTCCGTGTATGTGCGCAAACGTGGGGCAATAAACAGCCAGTTCAGATAGGCGCCAACCGATAAGCCAATGGCAATCCACATATTTGACAGTCCTGTCAGGTAAATCCCTCCCGGAAGCCCCATTAACAGCCATCCGCTCATATCGGCAGCGCCAGCACTTAAAGCAGTTACAGCAGGCCCTAAGGAACGTCCCCCTAACATATAGTCCGTCAAGTTTGTTGTTTTTCGGAAAGCATACCACCCTATACCTAGCATAGTTGCCATATATATCACGATGGCAATCATTTTTGAAATATCTTCCAACACTGTTCCACCTCGTTTAAAAGATGATATTATTCAATATATTACCATTATTACGACATATTGACTTGAATTTTAAAAGTGAGTTGAACGCTACTAAGTGGGATGTTCGTACATCGTTATCTGGGAGCATCAGAGAACATTAACTTGCCAATAGACGGAGAGGGGTCAGCCTGAAGTGCCAAAAACCCGCATAAATTGCGGGTTTTTGAACCGTTATTGTTGGGAGATGAAAGGCGTTATCCAGTAAATTCCTGAACCCATGTGTTGTTATAAAAAGCAATACCGATATGGGTATAGTTATTATTCAGTATATTTGCTCTGTGGCCTGGGCTATTCATCCAATCCTTCATAACCTGGGTAGGGGTAGTTTGCCCTTTTGCGATGTTTTCTCCAGCGGTGTTGAATGTAATCCCGAATTCCTTCAACATATCGAAGAGGGATCCATGTGTGGGAGAATTATGATCAAAGTAATTGTTGTTGTACATGTCCTGTGCCTTGACCATAGCCACATTTGACAATTCTCCACTCCTACTCAAGGAACCTAATCCTGCTTTGGACCTCTCTTGATTTACTAGATCTAGAACCTGCTGCTCGAATTCGGATAAATGATTATCCACAGTACCTTCCTGTGCTGATCCTGTTGAACCTGTTGGCTCCTTATTTTCAGGATTCCCTGTAGGTACCTGGTTTGCTGGATTTCCATCCGGTGTTCGAATCAGATCCAACAAATCCAATGGAATTCCATTTTGTGCTTCTTTTGTTGTCATGGAAGATCGCTCTTTCCATGACGTAGCTGTTGATGATGCCTGTGTGAGGACAGAGTTTGGCGCAGTAGCATGATCATGAGTTGAAATTCGTGTTTGCATAGGAGTCACTTGCTTTTGCATCATATTGTTATGGGACGAACAACCTGCCACCAATAATAATACTGCTAATACAAAAAACTTTGCCATTAGCCAACCTCCTAGATCCGTTAATTAATAAAGTTACCGGATTTAGGTTTTCCTGCAAGCCTTTTACTTATTCCTCAGTACGGTTTGGCGTAAGACCAAGTTCCTCATAAAGGCGCACAGTATTAGGATGGATTCCAATGCTACGCGCGATTTCTGCTGTTCTGTACGTATTCATGAATCCTATCACCTCATCTCTGCACGATAATATCATCACTTAAAAGTCTGGTGTGCAGAAAGAATGTAATCACGATCACGGCCAGCACTAAATAGGTGGGGGAAGCTTTTACCTGGAAGGTAGTTGTAAACCTTGATTTTCTTCTGACTGGTACGTGCCGTTATCAAATCTATCAATATAGCATATTATGTAATGCAACGTGCAATCTACAAATGTTGCGAAAAGGGGATGGATATAAATGGCTTCATTTGAAATTGGGGCGAGATGTCTTTTCAATTTTCGAAACGAACGTTTTTTCCTATTAGTCGAAGATGAAATTACAGTTCCAGATAAAGGTGTGGAGATTGATCCGGTTAATATCTATGAAATTGACCAGCAAACTTTCAATTTTATCAGTGCTGAAGGAGATACGAACGAGTGTGTACCAGTTGCGACACTTCCAATTGTACCACCTGGATTTAAATTAGAACGAAAGTGTATTTTTACAGTAGATAACGCATACTGGGTAATCTATGATTTAGAAAATGGAAGTGACAACAATGTTATATTAATCATCGATGCAGCTTTATTTAACTCATTGAAAAATGCTGGTGTTCGTGAATGTGTTCCTCAAAATTTCATTAATTAAATGGATCAGATCTCAAATAGAATACTTTTTGAAAAAAATTACCCCTCGTAGTTTTTTTACGGGGGTAATTTTTTATGTATGAGCCTTAATTTTGTAATGTTGAATATGCATCAGGAATATTACTTTGGGCGGCAGGTTGAAATTATTTACGAAAACAGGCAATGGGAAATTACACAGCGACATATCGGCGTTCCAAGATGATATACATGATTGGAGAATTGAATAAGGGATCTAGTAGTGGAAAAAGCAGATATCACTGCGGTTACAGCAAGATGGATCTCTTCACCCGAGAGCAATATATTGCTTGGAATGGACATGAACCTCCGCCAGATTGGGCGGAGGTAACCCCTTGGGATATGTGGCTGGTATAGAAGAAGTAGGAATTCGTGAAGGTTACTATGATGTCCGAATACATGGAGATTTCTATGGAACCATTTATGATAAGTTCACCGAGTTGACAGGTGATGATATAACTTTCACAGATGATGAAAAGAAAAAGCTCCTTTATCTACTAATATAAGAAGCGTCCCGAGCGCAAGCATTAAATGATCGCAGCTTTTTGTGTGCATAGGGATATCGAAGGAGAGACCTGTGTTCTTCAAGCAACAGTCAACGAAAATCCTCATACAAGACAGGATGATGTTCATGTGGTCATTAGCGGGGGACATGGATATAACGAATTTAACTCAGAAAATTTCATAGAACTTCTTATTCACTTCTAATCGCAATGCCAAGATAACAACCTAGATCATACCTGGTTGCTATCTTTTTTTATTTTTACGGATCTTAATTCCTAATTGGTAATGAACTACACGGTATCTCATCCAGTGAGGAAGGTCATAACTAGCTATTCCCTTTCATGGTACGAGAAGCCTGTTGTGATCGTCGCGTGATCGATTCGTTCGGGATTATGTAGAACAGCATTATGAAAAAAGATTAGGGCCGATATGTGCTTCCCATCAAGAAGGAGCTGCGAAAGCAGTTCCATGGAACCGTCTTGGATGAATCGGCAAGCGGTCAGACTGTGTATATCGAGCCGACAGACTATATTTTGAAAAAATATAGTTGAAACATTGATGAAAATCATTCTATTTTATTGATATTTATGTATAATAAGGAGTGTAACACAAATTATGTAATAGGAGGTATTTATCATGTTTAAACGTTTTACTTTTTCACTCCTTTCGGTAGCAATGCTGCTATCTATTGGAACAGGTTCTGCTCTTGCTGCACAAGAGGCTCCAAAACCATCTGTTAAAGCAACGAAAATTGAAGATGTACAACCACTCGCTACTGGAAGTTTGAAAATTAACTGGGACTCTTTTTCAGGCAATTTTAATCACAATAAAGTCTCAGTGAAAAACAATAGAACAGGACAAATGGTGGTTGAACATTTGGTAGTTACTGGTACTTCAATTACCCTTCATGGATTACCTACTGATGATTATTCGATTTGGGTGGGTGTTTTCCTTCACAATGGGGAAAAAGCGCGAGATGGTTATGTTCCAGTCGCTTATGTTTATGCAAACCATGAGACTCCTGTTTACGTTCCTTGGCGTTACTAATCTCTCACAATAAATTGTCAGCTCATCAATAGAACTTACCTCTAAGCTGATAGACACATTCCCAAGACGAATATTGCATGTTAAAAAGGGCGGTGTCTTTTAGACACTGCCCTTTAATGTTTTATATGCTTGAGATAATTACACTAATGAATACTTAAATTAGACAAGACTAGCCTGTTGGCGACAAGTATTACCGCAGTACACTCAACAGTACCATTAAAGAGATAATTGAGGCGCATAGATTAAGATCCACATTATCAAAGCAAAGTAAATTGAAACTTGGAACGAGCTTCTTCAACTTAACAGATAAGTTTGGTGTAGCATGGTCAGGTAGCTATGATATGTTAGACGATCATACTCTATATGGTTATAGACCTATGGGCGTAAATAGTTAAGGAGGAAAATGTTATCAAGACTGGTCTTGGAAAGGTTACGATGCTTATACTCCTGGAACTGGGAAAAACGATTCAAGTTCAGCAGTGGGAGCATACTTTCATAAACAAGGAAATTTAAGTTCCTTTAGCTCGTTAGGTCTATATTAGATATTCCAGGCTGATCCGATAAGGGTCGGCCTTTTTCGTACCTAAATGACTTTGGACTCTTTATTAAAGTCAAAAAGATCACTATAAAAAGTAATCATTGTCTGCTATTTCATTCCTTTAGCGCATCATATAATAAAGGCAGAGGAGCAACTATCAAACAAAAGGAGACTATTAAAATGAAAAAAGTAACGATGGGCTTATTAAGTGTCGTGCTTTTGTTTTCGGTAGCAAGTTCTGCATTGGCTGCTCCATCAGTAAGCAGTCAAGGTAACATCAGCGCTATGAGAGCAGAATGTCCTTCTGCTGGCGCAGTGCAACCTATTGAAGTAGGAGTAAAATGGTTAATACCTACGAAAGGCGCAAGCTACTCGATTGCTTCTAAAGAGAATATTGAAATTGTTAATGGTCGTTATGTGCTTGCCCACGAACGAGGAAATGCAGACGTAAAAGTTTTTGACAAAAACGATAGATGTATTGCTCGCTATTATATAGCTGCGAGCAACTAATCAAATGGCGCTCCTCTATTGAAGCAAGAGAAGTTTGAACAACAGATGTCCAAAGTTATAAGCCAACAAAAAGAGGTATAGCCTGGTCGTTCTGGCTATACCTCTTCTATTTCTACCATCCTAAAATTCTTTTTTCGAACTAGAAAAATGAGCTGCAGCTATAATGTGTCAGCAGAAAATAAAGTATTAGACTGGATATCTATGATCTAGGCGACTTTTCAAACTGTTATAACGCCAGACTTACTTATTTACTTATTATTGCGATTAATTCGATTAAAGTTGTCATTTGCGAATTGAAACTGTCTATTTTACGGGGATAAGTTCAGTCATGGATAAAAACAGGACAGGAATGCCCTTCTTTGTTCCATAAGAAATGGAGATCCTAATTTAAGCGTACCGCTCGATCAGCGTTTCATACACACTTTTTGGACGGAGTCCGACTAATTTCTCTACCGGCTCGCCGTTATGAAACATAATGACGGTCGGCATGGACATAACGCGGTATTCAGACGCGATGGCAGGGGAGTCGTCGCAGTCTACCTTGACTACGTTTACCCGTTTCCCATATTGATGATCCAACTCGTCGAGAATTGGCAGAAGCGCTTTACATGGAGGGCACCACGTTGCTCCGAATTCAACAAGTGTAACCCCTTGCTCGCGAATAGATTCGCGAAATGTTTGTTCATTAACTTCGTATATACTCATCGTTATTCCTCCCGGTTCGTTGTTTGTCTTTCCTTCATAATGAAGCGGATGCGCTCTTGCAGATTGGACTTTATAGATTGAAGAAGATGGATTTGCTCGTCGATTTCCGCAAGCTTTTGCTCATATATCGGGAGCACTTCTTGACAGAAGGCTTCTTCATTCTTGAGGACGCATTGCAGAAATCCGGCGATTTGCTCCGTTGTAAGTCCAAGGCTTAAATAAAACTGAATGGTGCGAACTTGTTCTTCCGCAAACGTTGAATATTCGCGGTAGCCATTCGTATGCCTAGCGGGAGTAAGCAATCCCTGCTGCTCATAATAACGCAGTGAGCGAAGGCTAACCCCAGTTCGGGCGGAAAGTTCACCGATTCTCATGTTCAAATCCCCTTCACGAATGATTCTTCTTCATTATAAACCCTGACATTAGTGTTAAGGTCAACTCCTGTTTGATGTGAAGTATCAAAATAGTTGTTTATCTAACCTTTATGGATATGGGCTTTGTAAATGCTAAGCCCCGATTGATAATATTATTTCCAATAAAATGCTCGGAAGTTATACTTAGGATTGGACAGTTCCAGATCGTGTTGTGAGAAGCAATGGGAGTCTGAGAGTAAGAGGTTTGGAAATTAAGAAAGAATAGAGAAATGGATATCTTTGTGTTTGTGTCTAATGATTAAGGAGATGAATGATAATATGGAACAATCCGAACTAGTAGAGAAGCTCATAAAAGAAGGTGACGTAGAACGTATTCGATTGCTTTTACAAGATGGATTAAACCCACATCAGTCCGTAAGCTGTTATGATTCTTACTTGGAATGTGCTCTTGATTATGAACAAATTGAAATTGCAAGATTATTCATTGATTTTGGCACGTTACTCTCGAACGATGTAATGGTCAATGCTGCTAGATGTGCAGATCGTAGTCTATTTGAATATTTGCTTTCTAAGGGTGCGGATATAAATGCAATTAATCATGTTGGCCACTCTGCACTTAGCAGAGCTCTTGCATTCGACAATGAAACAGGTGCTTACGCGCTAATTGATTTAGGAATCGATTTAAGAATTACAGGTGAGAGAACGCTCATCGATTGTGCTTATGACGGCAGAAATCATTTTATAGAACTTCTTGTAAGTAAAGGCGTGAACATTAACTGTTACATAACGGATAGCCATTCATATTCTCATGGCGTTACACCCCTAATTGCTGCTGTGCAGGGTGAGCAATTAGAGACCGTTACATATTTCATTCAAAACGGTGCTGACACTACAATAACTGATCAATTAGGGTGCCGTGCATACAACTATTCAAGAATTTACAAATACGCTGAGGCTGAGTTAGAACAATACATCAAGTCACATGAGCCTTCCGAATATCATGACTATCAAAAACGAACGGAACAGCTAGTGAATAGTGGCTTGCCTAAAGAAGTTATTAAGGAATTAGGAACCGTAGAAAAGCGAATTGATTTTGAATCAGATAATTACAGTGAATATCTTATTTTAGGTACCATTTTTGATGTTGTGCGTTTCGTGTATTATGACTATGAATTATATAATCTCGTGTTAGAGGTAGATAATTATGACGCATTTGGCTTTTTCACATGGTGCCCGAGTTTGAACAAGTTTGTCAGTGTGGACATTGAACATGAGTGGGTATATATTTTGCATGATATGACTTGGGAAAGCTTCTTACGCAATCCGGGAATTTATATCGACCGTATTATTAATTTCGAGTATGATTCTGAAATCGAGACATAGGGAAGCGAGGAAGTCTACTTTTTAATTAGCGCTAATCCCAAGTTTTGGGGATATTTTAGGAGTGAAAGTGGCTTGTCTTAGAGAGGAGATAAAAAAATGATTGAATTACGAAAAATAACCGGGGATAACATAGATGAAGTAATAGCACTTGAAGTCGGAGAAAACCAGAAAGACTTTATAGAAACGACTAACCTCAGAAGCTTTGCAGACGCGCATATGTTGATGAGAAAATAACAGAATCCATAGTAGAATAGGATCTCTCGGAAAGAAATGCAAGCTTTCAACGTCTCGACCCATAATAAACACAAATATTCAGAAGGAAAAATTTATTCCAAACCAACAGTAATGGCATTTGCGCAAATACAGTAAAACCTCCAGTTCCACATCGTGGGCTGGAGGTCTTTTTGTTTTGAATGGTGATCCCTAAAAGGGCACCAAGTATCTATTTAAATAAATTCAACGTCGTAATGATGATCGGCATGGCAAACACATCGATAAGAAAGGCGCCTACAATGGGAACGATCAGGTACGCTTTGCGGGAAGGCCCGAAGCGTTCCGTTACCGCAGCCATATTGGCCATTGCATTGGGTGTGGCGCCGAGGCCATGTCCGGTGAACCCGGCGACCATCACGGCGGCGTCATAGTCTTTGCCCAGTAACCTGAACAAAACAAATATCCCGAACAGAACGATAAAGAGGACTTGAACCAGCACGATGGTGAGAATCGGAAGGGCGAGATCTGCCACTTCCCACAACTTGATGCTCATAAGCGCCATGGACAGGAAGATGCCAAGTGTAACATCGCTAACCAGATTGATGCTCTTCATGTCGATGGCATTCGGATTAAATTTGTCCACAATGTTGCGGACGATAACAGCCACGAACATGGCTCCGACATATCCAGGAAGGACAAAGCCTGTCGCTGACGTGAACAGTTCTCCCAAATACGTGCCAAGCGCCATACAGAATGTAATGAGCAGCACTTGGATGAAGAAGGAATTTGTCGTTATCGGTTGAACGTATGCTTCTATGCTCGCTGCTGCTTCTTCATTTGTTTCCGTCGGCTTCAGGTTGTATTTCGCTATCAAATATTTTACCGTCGGGCCGCCAACCAGCCCCCCTGCGATTAGACCGAAGGTAGCTGACGCGATCCCAATAGACAATGCCGAATGGATTCCCAGATCTTCAATGGTTTGTCCAAATGCGCTTGCCGCTCCATGTCCGCCTTCCATAGACACGGCTCCTGCCATCATCCCAATAAGCGGATGAATGTCGAATAAGGAGGCGAGGGAAACCCCGATTACATTTTGCGCCAAAGCGAGGAATCCGCAGGCAATCCAGTAAATGACGAGCAGTTTTCCGCCTAACTTGATGAGTTGAAAGCTTGCTCCCAATCCTACCGTGGTGAAGAACGTGAGCATGAATAGACTTTGGAGCGAAGTATCCAAGGTAATTTCTAATAGACCTGTCGTTTTCAGGATCGTAGCTAGGATAGCAAACAGCAGTCCACCGACAACAGGCGCTGGAATACAAAACTTTTGCAGTACTCCCGATTTTCTGACAAAAAAGGTTCCAAGTACAAGCAGGGCTACAGCCAAAAATATCGTATTCACTTGATTAAGCGCCAGCGTCATCAGTGTTCCTCCCCATAAATGTCATGATTGCTTCATTCGTTAAGTATGCTCCCAGTTTTATGGTTCTCCCGTTCTCGTCAACAACCGGATTCACCTCACAAATATCAAAAGAAAGCGTTTTCTTATGAGCGGCGACCGAGCGAATAAGCGTGCGAACTACCATCGGTGTTAATCCGAAAGGAGAGGGAGCACTGACTCCCGGCGCAAATGCCGCATTGAGAACATCGGTACAAAGGGTGAGCATGACATAATCCTGTTGTTCGATGAACGTACGTAAGGATGAAAGGATGTTATCCATCTGTCCTTCATGCATGTCTTCTTCTAGAATGTAGCGGGCACCGATCTCGTCCGCCTTGTCGAACAATTCTTGTGTATTACCGAAACGCTGGATGCCAAGCACCAAGTAGCTGCTGCTCTGATCCTGCTCTACTATTTGGCGGAACATCGTTCCTGATGATGGCTGAGTGTCGTAGGGGCGTAGGTCGAAATGGGCGTCAATGTTGATAATTCCTAGTGAAGCATCTGGTCCGATATGCTGGCGGACACCTAAATAATGTCCATATAGCGTCTCATGTCCTCCGCCTAAAATAATGGGAGTAGCAGATTTGGCAAAGAGATCAGAGACGGCACAGCCCAATGCTGCCTGGGCATCTTCAAGTTTGTCATTGGAACAAGTCACATTTCCCGCATCGACAAGGCGATGACCCTCCGCTGTTCTCCAAGGGAGACTTGCGAGCGCTTGCCTGATCGCATTTGGAGCGTTCGCTGCACCTAATCTCCCTTGATTGCGCCGCACGCCTTCTTCGCATTCAAAACCGATGATGGCGCAAGTGTTTGGAGAAAAGGTTTCCCATGGTGCATCCAGCTCCATCCGCTCCACAATTTGATGGTAGCGGAAGCTGCTTCTTCTCTCTGCATGATCCGTTCGGCCGACCCATACATCGGCTCCAATCGATTTTCGCATTGACCCCACCCTTTCTCGTATGCTGTTGTTTCATTATATGATGACATTCTTATAATTTTAAATATATAATACAAATATATTAATAGCTTTAAGCTATAAATAGAGAAAGGAAGATCGTTCTGGATATCAAACAACTCCATTATTTTGTAACGGTTGCCGATCAGTTGAGCTATTCCAGAGCTGCGCAAAAACTGCATATTTCACAGCCCTCTTTAAGCAACGCAATTAAAAATTTGGAGCATGAGGTCGGATCGCCGTTGTTCGAACGAAGCACGAGAAAAATCGAACTGACGGACGCGGGCAGCGTGTTGTATGAGAAGTCGATTCGGCTGCTCTCCCAAATGAACATTTTGAAAAAAGAGATGGAGGAAGTAAAGCTGACCGGAAGAGGGGAGCTCGTGATTGGCATGATCGAGTCCGTAAGGCAATGGGTGCCCCAAGTGATCCGTGAATATCACAGCCGCTTTCCTTCGATGCATATTAAGCTGTTCGAGGTACTGAGCAGAAAGGCGGTGGTCGATTCCTTGCGGAAATACCATACCCACCTCGTCATTACGAACCAGTGCATCCATGAAGACGATATTGAATCGCTCCCTTTGTATAAGGAAAGGTTAGTCCTAGTGCTGCATCGGGAACACGCTTTAGCCCAGAAGGATTCCATTACATTCAAAGAGTTGGAGAAAGAACCCTTCATTATTAGCATGGAAGGATTCCAGACGAGAGAAGATATTTTGAGAGCCTTTGCGCTTGAGCAAGCATCACCGAACATCAAATTCGAAATCGAGCGGTTCGAGACCGCTTTGACATTGGTAAGAGAGAATCTTGGGGTCGCCATTATCCCTGAAAATTATTTAGTCGAACCGAAGGATGAATCGATTGTCCGCAAAACGTTGGATTCACCAGCGCTGGAACGTACCGTCTATTTGATGGTTATGAAAAACCGGTATTTGGCACCTGCGGTTCAATGCTTTTTGGAAGAGATTCGACGTAACTTTGAGCTGAGGCATAAAGCAACGGATGTGATATATAGTATGGGTAAGGGTGAAAAAGAGAAGTTAGAGAGTAGTAATCTTTAAGGTAAGGAGGTTCGTGCCATTTCTTTACTTTGTATCTGTTCGTGAAGTTCATAGATATCATCGTGGTATTTGCAAGCTTCGCAAAAATCATGAGAAAGCTCAATAATAAGATGAAAGAGGTATCAATGAGATGGAACAAATCAAAGCTATAAAAACCGAAATAGGTGAAATTCATGGAAGAGACGCGATCTTTCTGGATGATATTCAATTCAATTATCAAAAGAATGAAGTTAAAGATAAGTGGTTCATTATGTACAGAATCGGATTATGATGAGTTTATTGGATACGAGTTGCTATTCAAGAAAGTTTATTACTTTAATATGGTTGAGTTAGATGTGAGTTTTCAGATGTTTGATGATTCATACAATGAATGTTGTAGTTTTGCGGAAATATATAATACAAAAATACTTAGAGATATAAAAAATGCAAGAAATATGGAGTTAAAGCAAAATGTAATATATACATATGACGACGATCGCATGTGAAGAATTCGAATTAAGATTAAAAAATTAAGAGCAGTAGGCGACGTTACACGAAAGGCTAAGAGAACAAATCGAAGCAATCAACTTAAATGGATAAGATCTAGGGTTGAATATTTATGTTCCAAAGCTCGATCCATCGTAACTAGGAGGTAGGCTCTCGGAGCGTAGATAAGATCGTTATATGAAATTTCAATAGTCAATCTTGTCGGTGTGACGCATCATCCACTCCACGAGACGCTTGATTCTTCTTGGAGTCGTGGTAGGAGCTTTTTCTCCCTTCTTGCCTTTCTTTGTTTTGTTTTACGCTTGCGTTGTTTCTTGGGTTTGAGATTTTTGTCCACAGTAGGCCTGAGTCGGTTGAAAAAAGAGTTTAGCAACGTTTCACACATATTTTTACCAATTGAAGATGCAGTAGAAATAAAGAATCCCCCTACAGAAGTAGGAGGATGACAAGCCCTCGCTATTCGACAGCTTCGACCGTGACGATCGGATTGGCCAGCAGATTCGTCTTGATCGATGCATCACCGCTGTCCTCCAGTTGCGCCTCGAAATAATCCTTGAACCGGCTGTAATGCTCCTGCATCCGGTCTGCGGCCCGCACGGAGGCCAGCATTTGAATCCCCTTTGAATCCAATCATTACCACCGCGGCAGTGCATAACAAAATCATCATATTCAGCGGGTTCAGGACGTCTCGGATCGTCATATACATTAGCCTCTCCCGGCCGAGTCCTGAAAGTCAGGATCCCATTCGTATTTCTCGCGCACAATCCGGTTCACCTCGTCGGCGATGCGATCCCATTTTTCATGCGGGTGCTGTCGAATCATCCGGTGCAGCCGGAGCAAGCGCACCTTCGGCAGTCGATGGGCGTAGCGTCGTACCAATCCGGGATAGGCGAGCACGTAACGCTTCATGCGTACGGCCGCGCCGGCCACGCCCGCCAGGATGTCCTGGCCGTTGTCCAGCCCGAGAATTTCCGGCTCATAATGGATGACGAACTGGAACGTGCGGTCCTTGATCAGATCCCGCTTGATTTTGGCGATCTCGCCGATGTAATCGGCCAATAGCGGATCATATTGCTGTAGCAAGAGCGGTTCCAGTTCCAGCTCCATATCTTTGCGCAGTGCGAAGTAATGAAGCAGTGCCAACTGCTGCAGCCGAATCGTATCGTTGCGGATTAACGGCAGCAGCTGGCGCAGCAGTTCGTAGGTGAGCTGCTTGTCGTCATCCCAATGCGAGAAGGCGTGCTCCCAGTCGCGGTATAGATCCTGAGCCAGCTTCTCCTGCTCGCGCTGCAGCAGCTGGTCCAGCTCACGGCTGGCTTCTGCGGACCTCGCCTTGCGCTGGACGAACCAGAGCAGGCCGATAAGCAGAATGGACGCTGCGGCGCAGAGCGCCATCTGACCGAATGTGTCGCTAAGCAGGATGCCGATGAGCCCAAGCAGCAGGGCGAAGAGCTGCTTCGTCTGCATTGATCGCCTCACCCGGGCGGCCGCGTACCGTTCGATTGGGCGCAGCGAGGTTTTGCCGCAGACAGGACAGACATCTTCCTCCAGCGCGGTGAAGGCCTGACACGAGCCGCATCGATGCACGAGATGATAGAGCTGCTTCGGCTTGCGGTACGGTCTGAAATAGACAGGTATTTTTTTCATGTCGATCTCCCGCTCTCTCCGTTCACAATAGAGACAAGCCGGGCGTCAATATCCGCCGGCGAAGGCGTCGTCTTCCGCCGAACCCAATAGAGGACGGTCTGGCTGGCGACAAATAGAAACAAAATTGCGATACAACAGTATGCTAACATAGTGAGTTCCTTCCTTTTAACAGCAAACTAGAGTAATAGGATATGCTCCGCAAGCCCATAGTAAACTATCAAGGCTGCGTGTCCTTGTATCGTATACTGATTAGACAAATTTCGACAATGGTATCCTTCATTCGGATGACTTTGTCCCTATTGCATAGTGTCGAATAAGGTTGAACTTTATAGTTACTGATTATATCATAATGACAGATTGGTGATAGAATCGACAAATATATTGTCATTTCAGACGATATGGTGGCGGGGAAGTCGAGAAAATTCAGAAAATGTTCATCTAATCTTAATAACTATAAGGTATAACAAAATAGTGCCTTCTTCAGTGGCGCATGTGTGCCTGCCATTAACCTATCACTTTATGATAAAGGAGTACAATTATGCTTCGGAGAAAATTAGCTGCTTACATGATGTTATTCACTCTGGCATTCGGCTTGCTGCCCATGCTCGGGAAGGTGCCTGCAGCGCAGGCGGCCGAGGCGGCCTCGAAGATCGATGCCATGCTTGTTATCGATGTGAGTAATTCGATGGATACGAGCGATACAGACAAGATCGGCAACGAAGCGATGAAGATGTTTATCGATATGCTGTCTTCCGCAGGCGACAAAGTCGGCATCGTCGCTTATACCGATAAAATCGAACGCGAGAAAGCGCTGCTGGAAATTCAGTCCCAGGAGGACAAGGAGGATCTGAAGCAGTTCATCGATCAATTGAACCGCGGGGCCTATACCGATATCGCGGTTGGGGTGAAGGAAGGCGTCAAGGTGCTCGAGCAGGGAGCCGACCCGGCCCATGAGCCGATGATCGTGCTGCTGGCTGACGGCAACAACTATTTGAACAAGAACAGCGGCCGCACGCAGGCGAAGTCGGATCTGGAGCTGAGCGCGGCGGTAAAAGAAGCGAAGCAAAAGGGCATCCCGATCTATACGATCGGACTGAACGCCGACGGGCAGTTGAACAAGGAAGCGCTGGCCGAATTGTCGAAGCAGACGAACGGCAAATCGTTCGTCACATCGTCGGCGGACGACCTTCCGCAAATATTGAGCGAGATTTTTGCCAGCCATCAGAAGCTGAAAATCGTTCCGATCCAGCCGATCACCGGGAACGGGAGCTATCAGGACGTGACGGTGAACGTGCCGAATGCGAACGTCATGGAGGCCAATATTTCGATCCTGTCCTCGAAGCCGGTTGAATTGAAGCTGTACGACCCGTCCGGCAAGGAGGTCGCGATTCCTTCCGATGACGTCCAGCTATCCCGTTCGAATAGCTATTCGCTCCTGAAGCTGATCCAACCGGTCCAGGGCGACTGGAAGCTGAAGGTCAAGGGGGCGGATAAGGACAAGATCGATATTAATCTCGTCTTCAACTATGATCTGGATCTGACGATGGACCCGATTTCGGCCAAAACGTATAAAAAAGGCGATAAAATCAAAATCGGCGCCTACTTGACCAGCAATGGCCGGAAGCTGCAAAATGATGCGCTGTACCAGAACATGAGCGCCGTGCTGAATGTCAAGGATCTCGATACCGGCGATACGTACGATCTTCCCCTCGCTCAGGCGGGCAACCGCTTCGAAGGGGAATTCGAGGTGAAGGACAAGCATGATTACGAGATCATAGTAAGGGCGGAGGAGAAAAGCTTCTACCGGGAGACGGAGCCGGTCAAGGTGAGCGCCAAGCCCGCGGGCGCCGGATCGTCTGCTCAAGCAGGGGCAGGCGAAGGAGATGCGGCTAAGCCGTTCCCGACGTGGATCGTCTATGCGGCTATCGTCCTCATCGTCCTCGCTCTGGCCGCCGGGTTCCTCCTCGCGGCATGGAAGAAGGCGAACCGCGGCTTCGTCGGCCAGATGGTCATCGAGATCCGCGATGAGAATACGGGAGAGAAGACCTATCCGCAATATAAGAAGTTGACCGCCTTCAAAGGCAAATTCACGATTCACCAGCTGCTGCAGTTGGCGCCTGAGTTCAAGGAGACCGAGAAGATGGTGTTTATGCCGGGCAAGAGCGACCGCATCCTGCTCAAGAACGGATCGGCCGGGACAGTTGAGAAATCGGGCCGCGCCGTCGATGCGAGCAGAGGGCTGGAGATGAAGAGCGGCGACCGGATTACAGTGCCGCTGCAACAGGTTGATAAAACGGTCTGGATTGAATATATCGTGTAGAACCGTTCCGCAAGCCCGTTTTTGAACTTGAAATGATAGGGAGGAACATCCATTTATGAAACCAATCGTCAGAGAACATATTCAGCAATTGGACGTATCGCTAGGCGGAGGCATCGTCAGCGACAAGATCCGCGTCGACACGATCGACAATCCGATCCTGATTATCGGCTTGGGAGGGACCGGCATCGACGCCCTGCTGCGCTTGAAGTATCAGATCAATCGCAGATTCAAGCTGCCAGAGGATCCGATCTCGAAGAAGAAGCGCGGGAAGCCGGACAATGTGGAGTTCCTGGCATTCGAGACGAATGAACAGGATCGCAACAAAACATACCGCGGCATCGGACTCGATCCGCTCAATGAATTCGTGCTGCTGTCGAACGCCGAGATAGGCGGGCTGCTGCAGAACCGCAGCATTCTGGAGCCATATATTACCGAGTGGCTCTCCCCTGAGCTGAGCATCACCGACGGAATGAACGGCGCCGCCGGCGTGCGCCAGGCGGGCCGCCTGCTTCTGTTCACCAAGATCAATCAGGTCGTGCAGGCGATTGACAAGAAGATTAAGACGCTGTCCGTCGGCACGAACAAGAAGCTGATGGTGTTTCTGCTGTCCGGCTTGTCCGGCGGGACCGGCAGCGGCTGCTTCTTGGACATCGCCTATATCGTGCGCGGCATTATCGAGCGGGATTATGGCTCGGCGGGCATCGATCGCGTCAATACGCTCGGCTATCTGTTCACTCCGGACGTGAACCTGTCGAACAAGAGCCTAAGCGAGCATACGCGCGAATATATCAAGAAGAACGGCTACGCTGCGCTCAAGGAGCTTGATTACTGGATGAACGTCGATAGCCGCGGCGAGCGCTTCCGGCAGAAGTACGGCAACATTTTGACGGTCAATTCTCCGCTGTCACCGTTCAACCTGTGCCATCTGATCTCGGCGACGAACACGGAAGGGAAGCTGCTGGAGAACGCGTATGACTACTGTATGAACGTGACGGCGGAGAACATCACGAACTTCATGGCGAGCGAGGAGAAGCAGTCCGGCGAGGAATTCGCGATTCACGATTACATCAGCAACATCCGCACGAATATCGCCCAGATGAACCGGGCGTATCCGGCGAATTACGAATACAACATCATCGGGGCTTCGTCGGCCGTCTTGCCGATTGAAGAGATGACGACCTATCTCGGGTACCGCCTGTTCCAGAAGATGGAGAAGATGTTCCAGAAGGCGCCGAGCCAGGAGGAGGTCGAGAAGTTCGCCCGCAAGCTAGGCGTCGATCTCGACACGATGGTGCAGACGTTCGAATCGCGCGTGCCGGAGCCGCTGCCAGGCTTCGAGAACAGCGAGCGCCTGAGCTATAACAATGTCATCAAAATGCAAGTCGTCAATATGGATACGGAGCTGGAGCAGACATTCCTAGCACGGGCGCGCGAGGAATACATCAAGGCGAAGAAGCAGCTTCCCGGCGAGATCGTCGGCAGCTTCACCGATCAGATCCGGCGGATGTTCCTCCATCCGGAGCAGGGGCCGTTCTATGTGTCTCGTCTTATCTACACGGAGAAGGGCTTCTGCTTGTTGAAAATGCTGCTCTCCTACATCGAGACGCTGCGCGAAAATCTGCATCATATTCCGCGCGACATCGAGGCGGCACAAGAGCAGGCGAGCGAGCGTCTCGGCGATGCGAAGAGCGCCTTTATTTCCAAGGACAAGAAGAAAAATATGTACATCGAAGCCAAAATTCAGGAATATTGGCTGCATGCCGATGTGGAGCGCACGGAGCAGATGATCGAATTCTACGAAGATCTGTATCAGTTGTTGAACCATGAGAACAACCGCATTTATAGCGTATTTACTGAAATATTGAACGCGCTCAACTCGATCTTCGAGAAGAACGGCGACATTCTGATCAACGGCGAGGAGCAAGCCGACCATAAGGGGAACCGGACCTATTACTGGAACATCGTCAGCGTACCGGACATCTCGAAAGTGATCAGCAACATTATGGATCAGAAGGAAGTCGACGACCTGATCCGCGACTTCTCGCTGGAACTGCTGAATCACTCGAACCAATGGGTCAAGGAGCAGGAGCTTGATATCGTCAGATCGATTTCGGATTTCCTGTCGGACAAGTTCGGCGATCTGATTACGCAATCCATGGAAGAGTTCCTTGTCATGAAGTTCGGCAACGACGAGTCGATCGATAAGTTCGTCGAGCGCCAGATCGCGAGCAAGCTGGATGACGAGGCGGTTCCGGTGTTCCATTTGAGCAACAGCTCGGGCAATCTGCATTTTCCGCGCTGGGGCTTCGTATCAGTGCCCGTCAAGGCGCCGAGCATTCTCAAAGGGATCCGCAACTACCAGAACAATGCGGTCGGCAAGTCGAACTTCACCGTCAAGGAGAGTGAGGTGAAGAACCGCATATTCTGGCTGAATACGCATAACGGGGTGCCGCTCTTCGTCTATACGCCGCTCAAAGTATACGAGGAGAGTTATGAGCGCACGATTCTCGACAAAGAAGGGATCGGCCGCCATCTCGTGCAGACAGACAAGGCGAACTGGACGTATCTTCCTTCCCCAATCCCGGAGCAATCATGGGGAGATACGTACCGGAACGAACGGGTGCAGAAATACAACGCCCGCGTCCGCACCGAGTTCGAGCGGGGCGCGCGGTTCAAGACCGTCATCGAGAAGGGGATGGACGACAATACGAGCAACCGCTATGCCGTCGTCTTCACGAAGCCGTTCAACCTCACGGACATGCTCACAAGCTACGATCTGCAGCTGCAGGCCGCGAAGCCGAATCTCGGGGAAGTGAAGCGCGCATACCTGGATCTGAAGCGGCTGCTCGAAGAGGGCTTGGAGCCGGTTGAGACCAAAGATATTTTCGGCAGCATCAGCGAGGAGCTGGCGAAGGAGAATCTGATCCGTTCGCCGGAGCTGATCGCGCGTCTGCGTGAGGAGCTGGCCAAGTACGAAGCGATCAAGGCGAAGGTGGTGAAGTTCGAGCAATTGCTCGGACAGCATCAGGACGAGGAGAAGCAGCAGGATCAATTCATCGAAGCGATGTACACCGGAACGATCTGCAAAAAAGGCGCGCTCTATGTATATGACCGCGACGAGGAAGAGGAAGCGTGGGAGCCGTTCGTCAATCTAATGAAGAGCCGGGATTATGTCGAGTACGAGGTATACGAGCATTTCCGCGGCCTGGAAGAGAAGCATCGCGGCACGCTGCTGCGCAAATCGGCCCGCCGCGCCGCCGAGATGACGGCAACGGAGGATGTCGATCCGCTGCTGGCGAAGCTGGATGAGCTGTACACGGCGTTCCTAGAGGCGCGCGAGCGGCTGGAATACGAGAAAATCGAACTGGCGAACGGCGAGGATACGTACCAGTTCTACAAGCAGTTGACGACCAAGCTGAACGCCATTCGGAGAAAGTTGAAATAAGATGATGACGCAGACCAAAGTGGAAAGGTTCGCAACCGAATATGCGCGCGACGAGGATCGACTCACCGGCCGGGACGATAACCAGAGCAGCATTCATTATCCGACGGTGTTCCTCTTCATCGGGAACAAGGCGGGGGACGCGATTGAGCCGATGATCCAGATTAGCGAGCGGAAATGGGATAACAGTGCCGGCGTCATGTACGTGCACATTGCGTCCCGTGGTCTAGGGGTAGAAGTCTCCGGCGGGGAAGATTCCGCCGCCCGCAGCGCCGCTTCTTCCGCACGGCATGGCGCAGAACCCGGCGGCAGAGTTGCCCGGCTCGTGCTTCCGCTCGGCGGAAGCGGGGATAGCGACAGCCGCAGGACGATACGCCGCGATGTGCACCGTATGTTCTACGCGGAGGAGGGCGGCCTGCTTGAGCTCAACCGCATCTTGCGGAAGGTGAGCAGCGATATCGCGGAGTACGGCCGCCTCTATGCTTCGTTCGATCGGATTCATCTGGCGGTCATTACGCGGGCCGATGATCCGCTCACTGTGCTGGTGCCGGAAATTACGCTGCTGGCGGAAGCTATTTTTCAGCAATCGTTCAAGTCGGTGCAGACGGATCTGTACGCGCTCATCAGCGAGCGGGAACAAGCCGAATCCTTCGGCTATGCCAGCTCGGCGGGAGTCGCGTTCCTTCGTGAGCTCGATTATATGCAGAGTCCGGACTACTCGTTCTCGGCCCCGCTGCATGTGACGGAAGACAGGATTGCGATCGAGGTGACGCATCCCGCTTCGCCGTTATTCGATCTCGTCTATGTGCTGACGGACAAAAATGAACGCGGCATGTCATCTTTCGACGAAGAAGACAATTACGAGATCATTTGCCATATGAACCTGTTGAAAAACCGGAAGCGGATCGACTCGGCTGGGGCGCATGGAATGGATAGCTACAACAACACCTCCCTGCGCAACAATCTGATGACCGAATCCGGCCGGATCGGGTTCGTCTCGGCGGGCTTCTCGAAGGTGAAGCGCCCGAATCATTCGATAGCGCTCGCTGTGCTGTACCATTTCTGCCGGGAGCTGACCGAGCGGATGAAGGGCGGACCCGAGCGAACGGCCGCGGAGAAGCTTGCCTGGTTCGGACTGAACACGGAAGCGATAGAGGCCCAGGTCGATCAGACGGTCCCGGCCGCGGAGCGGCTCGGCGACATGAACGGCTTGATGACGCATGGCATCAGCTTCAGCCAGCTGAAGCGCATGACGCTGCGCGAAGCAGAGGAAGCGCTGTTCGGCAGCGGCTGCACCGCTTTTTTCCGGGAGAACTATGAACGGGCCGCCGAGAGCGCGATCCGGCAGCTTCCGGACGACGAGCTGCATGATGCGGTTCGGCAGCGGTTGGCCGCCCAGACGGATACCTGCTTCTATCATGTGTACGTCTGGACGAACGAGGCCGAGGAAGCGGGCAGCGTCTGGCCGCTTCTGCACGGCCGCATCCGCGATGCGGCAAGAGCGCTGGAAGCGGCGCGGGCGGAGCTGGAGCAGAAGTATAGCGAGACGGTGGAGGCGCAATCGTTCAAACGGCTGCCGTTGATGGATAAGCACAATGTACGCAGCTTCATCCGCGCCTTCTTCGACACCGTGTACTGCCAGAAGCTGGAGGTGCTGCGGCTGGAGACGGAGCTGCGGCTGTATCGGAAATATGAAGCGGAGCTGGAACGGCTGCACGCGATCTGCAAGCAGTATGTGCAGCAGATGGAGTCGCTGGAACGGACGCTCCGGGAAGCGGCGCTCGCCAGCATCCGCCGGGCTGATGATTATATCGGCCAAAATATTATGGAGTATTATGAACGTGTGACGGCGGATGTCATGCGGGACATCGAGGCGAAGCGGGGGCCGGGGGCCTTCGGCGAAGAACGATATATGGGCAGCATCACCCGCCTGCTGGAGCAGGGGATAGAAGCTTTGGCCGCGCGACTGTGCGAGGTATGCCGGGATCATATGTTGACCGCGGCTCCGTTCCGGCAGACGTTCGAGGAAGAACTGCTGCGGCGGGCGAACGTGACGATCGACTACAGCAACCAGGAGGTGCTGTCGCGGGACGAACTGTTCAAGAAGCTGAATCGGACGCTGGAGGAGTATGCTGGCATTCATATCCGCTTGCTCGATTATACGCATAAGCACCGCTACGAGGAGAAATATTTTTTCGGCGACGCGACGAGCGAATTTATGCGGTATGCGTTGAACGAGGAGGAGACGTCCCGTATCTACAAGCTCGGCTGCGTGCACGAGAAGCGAAGCAGCGGGGTAGAGAAGCTGAACATGATGGGCGGCTTCCGCGTCGAGGACCTGATGTATTACCGGAATGGCAAAATGTACTACGAGAGCTACGTGCAGAACGGGTACCGATTCCATGGTATCGATCCTGAACTGCTGCCGTCTATCCGTTAATCCGGGTATGCCAGGCGAGTGTCCGCCGGGCTTCCGTACGGACTGCTGCCGTTCTCGGGGGAAGCGGAACGCCAGCGCATTGATCCGAAGGGCAGAAGCTGCATCCGGGGCAGCGAACCTGGCATGGAGCGGGTCATGACGATTACCTGAGCGTATATGTAAATACCGGCCTTTATGAACACGTATTTTATGTGAGATTATGTGAGAGGATGCTATATTTATGCAGCGAAAAGTGAATTGGCTCATGGTGCTGTTCAGCTTGATTGGAGGCACGGTCGGCTGGGCCGCCGGGGAGTGGCTGCTGTGTCGTCTGGTTGGCCACTGGCCGGATGTCGTGGTGAGCGGGCTCTACTTCGGGATCATCGCCCTATTCATCGGCCTGGCCTGTCTGACGGCCGAGATGATCTCGCCCCGGCTGAATGGCCAATCGTGGCGGCAGCGGTATGCGGGCACATCGTGGCTGGTGCTCGTGCCCGCGACGCTTGTCCTGCTGTTCATCGCGGGGCTGACGCTCGAAGCGGCCTACCAGATTGAAGCGGGCGGCGTGAAGTCGGTCGAAAATATCGTGCTTGTGATCGACAATTCGGGCAGCATGGAGCAGACGGATCCGAACCAGGATCGCTATAAAGCGGCCAAGCGAATGATCGAAGAGATGGATCGGGACAAGCGGGTAGCTGTGTTTGTATTTAACGACAGCGTGACCCTGCTTCAGCCTTTCGTGCAAGTGAAGGATCAGGCTGTCAAGGATGAGCTGTTCGATAAGATGGATGGGCTCCAGCCGACGCAGGGCCGTACGGATATCGGCCTGTCTCTATCCGAAGCGATGAAGCATATTAAGGACAATCCGGCTGATTCGGGCGGCACGATGGCCGTCCTGCTGTCGGACGGCTTCAGCGAAGTGAATACGAACGAAGTGCTCGCTGATTATAAGGCGAAGCTTATTGCCGTTCACACGATCGGCCTCAGTCTGGTGGACGCGGAAGGCTCGGGCCTACTACGCCAGATCGCGGACGAGACCGGCGGCCAGTATTACGATGTGTCCAAAGCGGACGATCTGTCGTTCGTTTTCGAGCAGATCTACAGCAGCATCGGCGATCGGACGTTGGTGACGGAGCGTTCCGGGCCGCTTCGGGACAGCGGCTATTATAAGGCGCTGCATGTCATTGCCCTCGCGCTGATTGGCACTGCGCTTGGCTTGTCGCTCGGCCTCGTGTTCGACAACCGCTATCTCGCCAAGAGCTTCGCTATCGGCGGGGCTGTGGCGGGGCTGCTTGCTGGTCTATTGCTGGAGGCCGGCTTGTCCGGACGACCGCTTGCGGACGGAGCCGTGCGCCTCGGCGCCGATCTAGTGCTGGCGGGCGTCATTGCGATGTTCACGCTGGCCGTGCCTGTGCAGGAGAGCCAGCGGCAGCAGGAAAGCCGCCGGCGAAGAGGAGCGGCAGGGAATGAAGGCAGCAGCCTGTCCGGACGGCAGCCCGATCAGAACAGCCGTGGATTCTAGTGTGGAGGGGGCTATGATAGATGTATTATTCGGAAGCGGGTTCGGAGACGCCGATCATCCGCAGACTGGCACATAGTATTGACGAAGATCGATGTACGCTGCGATGGCTGTGGCCCGATACGATTCAGGCCGTCTACGTGCACAAGGCGGCGGCGGATCGCCTGGCGGCCGAGCGTCCGCCGGTCGCGGAGCTGAAGCTGTATACGAGAGACGAGTACAAAGCCAACAACGGGTACCATGACCGGATTGATGGGATCGGGCGGCTCGTCTATACCATCTACGCTTGTCTACTGCAGGAGGATGGACAGCAGCAGCTCGTCATCCAGCAGGATGGCGGGAACCGGATCGCACTGAGCACCGGCCGGGCGAGAATCTGTTATTCGATCCGCTATAAAGGCGGCTGGTTCAAAACATTCAAGACGGCGCAAATCCAGGTGGCGGCAGAGGTGCCGCTCCCTGCGGATGTGCTGTGCTATGTGAAGAAGCACGGCGGCTATCCCGCCAGTAAAGACGACGGCACGGTCTACCCGTTCGTCGAGCCGTTCGCCCCGGGCCGGAACATGCTGCCGGAGATTGAGATCGGGAAGGACGATTATATTCGGCTCTTCTTCACCGACGGCCGCCAATACGGCCAGCTGTACGAGCTGATACCGGAATGAGGAGGAGAAGACATTGGGGATTTTTGATTTTCTGAAGCGCAAGCCGCAGCCGGCGTCACGGCCGCTGTTCTATGATATCGTATGCCCGTACTGCTTCAGCAAGTTCTCGCCGGCGGAGGTCGTGTTCCGCGCGGCGCATCACCGCGAGGATGACGAGAATTATGCGCTGCAGGAGGATGAGAAGCTGAACAAATACCGGGACCGCTTCGGCCTGGACACGGTCTATGATATGGAGGCGGTCATCGAGCCGCGCGATGTTCCCGAGGAGCATCATCTGTATTCCGACCATGTGCTTATCGGGCTGAATGACCGCTATGGCGTCGTCACGCGCAGAAGGCTGTGCCCGCACTGCCATAATGAGCTGCCCGTAACGGCAGGGAAGGTGCCGAGCAATATCATTTCCATTATCGGAGCTTCCCAGGTCGGCAAATCGGTCTACATGACCTCGCTGATTCATACGCTCCAGCATGTGACGGCCGATCATTTCGATGCCGCCTGCATGCCGCTCAATGCGGAGATAAGCCGCAAGTTCCGCACGTTGTACGAGGAGCCTCTGTTCGAACGCGGCGATCTGCTCGCGTCGACGCAGAAGGAGAAGATGCAGGAGCCGTTTATCTTTCAATTCGTCTTCAAGGATGAGACGAAGCCGCCGCTCACACTGGTGTTTTTTGATGTCGCGGGGGAAGGGATGGTTGATCAGGATTATCTCGGCCTGCATGGCCAGCATATTAAAAATTCGACCGGCATTCTGTTCATGATCGATCCGCTGCAAATTCGGTCGATTCGTGAAAAAATCCGTATGCAATACGGCGGAGCCTCGGACGATTGGGTACCGCAATATGACGAGCCGCGCGATGTCGTGCTGACGCTGTTCGGCGACTTCATCGCTTACCAGGACAAGAATAAGACCGACATTCCGACGGCGGTCGTACTGACGAAGAGCGACATGCTGCATGCGTTGAAGGATGAGGATGGAGACTATATTAAGTCGAATAGCAATATTTTCCACAATATGGTTCATCGCAAATATCTCGATCTGACGGAATTCCATAATATCGACGGCGAGATCCGGCGCTTCATCGAGAAGGTGGACCGTCCATTCAAAGGAACGATGGATGTCTATTTCTCCAATACGGCCTACTTCGCCGTGTCGGCATTGGGCAGCAACCCGGTCAATCAGAAGCTGCAGGGGGTTGTCAGTCCAATCCGGGTAGATGAGCCGTTCATCTGGCTGTTGCATCAATTGGATTATATCGAGGGGAGAGAGCAGCATTGACATCGAACAGATCCTCTCGCATCCAGCAGCAAATGTACACGCGGGAGCGGCGCGGTATTTTCCGCTTCAACGAAGGCTTCGACACGATCGCGGTCTCCGGCGGGCTTGATACCGGATTCATCAAAAAAGTACTGCATCCGTTCTGTGTCTATGACGCACCGGCGGAGCTGGCCGCGCGCGGTGAGAAGGACGAAGCACGCTATCCGCAAGCACTGCACCTGTTCCACGCTGAGATGGGGCAGCTCGTCCTAGGCCGCAGCATCTATCAGGCGGCGGATTTCACGGGCTTGCGCAGCGCCTTCTTCACCCATAACTATATTATGCCCGCCGATCAGGCGGCTGAAGCGGTGAAGGACTACCCCTCGCTGCTGAACGCGGACTTCGGCGGCAGCTATGATATCGAGCAGGGTACAGAGCTGCCTGAGTTGGAGAGGATTCCTGCCGCGGCGGAAGCGCGCCGTTCGGCTTCGCCGACCTCCCTGCTCGCCAGCCTCGGCATCGATGAGAAGATGTTCAAGAAGCTGTTGTTCGCCGTCATCTCGTCCGTCGTCACAAGACGCAAAGTGTTCGTGGCGCTCGACGTCGCGGTGGAGGAATTGTCGGAGACTGCCTTGCAGCTGGTCGGCGTGCTGTACGGCAGTCTGCCGTATGCGTACCGCCGTGCGTTCGGCTTCCTGACGTTCTCGAAGGAGCCGCAGAGCCGGAAGGGCATTCATCTGACGTTCGTCGAGCAAGGGAGCTTGCGCCCGAATGATCGCAGCATCGACAAGGATTATACCTTCGATCTCGCGTCCAAGCGGGTGACGAATGTCGATATCGATCTGGGGAAGCAGCCCTACTTGAGCTTCGCCTGGAGCAATCTGGATCAGCCCGGGCGGGCGGAAGCCTTCTATGTCTTCCACGAGCAGATGCTGGAGGGTATGGACTCGCAGCGGCATACCGCGATCGCGAGCTGCCACGAGCTGGCTGTCTTGTACCAGATCGAGGAAGGCAGTAATTCTATGTATATGCAGAATCGGGTTGGCGCGCTGCGTTCGATGCTCGATTACTTGGCGCCGGAAGGGGCTGTTCAGTCGAAGCGGCGGCTGGCGGAGCTGTTACGCGGAGCCTTCCAGCGCGAGTATGAGCTCGTCAAGCAGGGCGAGATGCCCGATCCGGCTATCGTGAAATGCTTCATGGAATTCGAAGCGCTTGCCGGGGCGGCGCTGGGCAGCGATCTGCTCGGGTACTTGATCCGGAGCTTATATGAAGCCAATCAGGCGAAGAGCCGTGAGCGAACGGAAGCCTATTATGCGCTCATCGAGGGCAGCGACAGCGTCAGCAAGCCTTTCTTCGACACGTTGCTGCGGGGCGGCAAGACGGTGGAGCTTTTCTTCCCGTATATGCGGCAGAAATTCCAGGAGATCGTCCGGGCCGAGGAGCTTGTGAAGCTGGCTCACCATTGGTCCAGCCAGCATCCGGTACTGCTGTGCAAGGCTGAGTTCACCGAGCTGGCTGCCGGACAGCTCGCCGAGAAGCTGCGGCATGATGCGGAGCCGGTGTCCGCCGTGAACGCGGTTCTGGATACGGTAGACCGCCTGCTCGCGGAGAAGGGGCGGATTGCCGACGAAGATATGCTGCTCTTGATGGAGCAGTTGTCTTATGCGGCGAATGTGTTCCTGCTGAAGGAGCTGAATCTGGAGGAGACGCGCCAGGAAGCGTTCCTCCAGATCGGTTTCCTAGCGCACCCGGGCGAGGTGAGGGAATGGGTCGCCCGTTATTCGCCTCAGGTGCAATCCACGGCGAATGTCATGCTGGCTGCATACCGCTGGTTCCGCGACGCTGAGCCGGATGAATCGATCTTCGGCGGCTTATCGCCTGCCGAGCTGGATCGGTTGCAGCAACTTGGACGACGCTGGTTGCAGAAGGATCTGGAGCCGTCCCGCTTCCGGCGTCTAGTGCTGGCGTTCTACCGGGATGCCGACACAGGCTTGATCGAATACGGAGCGCTGCTCCATTATTTGCACCTGCATGCGCCGAACCGGGAGACCGTCTATCTGTTCATGAACTGGTCCGAGAAGCAGCGCTTGTTCTCGCGAGAAAGGAAGCTCGAGCCGGGATATGTCGCGGCGGTGGTCGCTTATTTCAAAAATTACGACCAAGACGCGTTCAAAAACCGGACGAACCGTAAGCTCTATTTCGAGCAGGCGGGCGCGCCGCTTCAGGCTGCATACGTCAAGGCCCGCAGTGAGTTATCGCCGCCCATCGTCAGATGGCTGCGGCGCAACCGGAAAGCGATGGTGTGGTTCGCGACCGCGATCCTGGTCATCTGCGGCATCTGCGGCGGATTGGCGGCTTCCGGCGTCTTCGACAGCGGCAAGCCCGCAGTGGCGGATATCACTGCGTCCAATCCTGCGCCGTCTCCGCAAGAACGGGCAAATAAGATCGAACCGCAAGTCTACGCGAGGCAAGTCGAAGATTTCGTGGACGGCGAATGGAAGCCGACGACAGAGCTTATATTCGAGTTCGGGACGGAGGCGGAATGCTCCGCTTTTCAGGCGGGCACGATTACATTGAAGCTGGAGGGTGGCACCGAGCAGACGTATAAGGATCGTCCTGTGCAGAATCTCTGTTCTTCGGGGGCCGCTTCTTCTTCCACAAGCGGCGGGCAGCAGGATCAGAATGGCGACGGGAGCGGACAACCAGCCGGAGGAGCAGATGGCAGCACTGGCGGGACTTCGGCCGAGCCGACCCAGCAGCGATCCTATCAAGCGATTGTTTCTTTGGGTAAAATGATAGATATCGGAAAAATAAGCGGAGTACTTGTGAATCAGAAAATAGTTGAGTATATTGAGAAATAGAGGCTGACAGTCAGCCTCTATTTTTTTGTCATCCTGTACCGAAAGACAGAGAAGACTGTGAGCCATGCGCTCGCTGCCGGTACGCTTGAACCGCGAACGCGAATGGATTCGATGGGAACGGTGCCATCGCTCGTGCTGACGATTGGATTGTGGGGCGTCCGCTATGTGGCGGCGGGTGCAGAGAAAGATAGATTCGAATAAACATTGAATGCTAGGTTACTAGGGGGATGTCGGATATACAATGTCTAGTTTGGAAAACGGCCTAAATCATTTTGTCGCGTTTGGCTTGACATCCGTCTTTTTACGTGCTACGACATACAATTCATGTCCGCGCATGTTTGCTTGGAGATGGGGAATAAGAGCCATCTTCTGTGGTATAGAAATTTCTTTGTATCGGTCTGATTTCTGTAGACTTAGATTGATATCCATATGAATTCGGTGCGGAGCTTGGCGAGAAAAGATAGTAATTGGTTCAAATGAAGCCTGTTCCAGCAATAAAGGTAAATTATCACTAGAGTAATGAAATAAATGATCGACTTCTGTATAGAGTAAAGATTCAACTCCGCAAATTTCATTGGTAAAGGAGTGATGGTTTGGAACGCTAAAAAATAGCAAACCATCCTCATAAAGTACAGAATGAACTTCTTGTAGAAAAGTAATTGGTTCCGGAACATGTTCGAGAACATGCCAAAAAGCAACGGCGTTAAAGGTTGGTTGTGTGGGGAAAAGCGATCGCTCCCACATGCTGTTATTCAATTTAATACCGTAATTTTCTTTAACATACTGGCAAGAAGTGGCGGATGGTTCTAAACCTGAAACATTCCATCCCGCAGCTTGTGCAGCGTATAAAAATTCACCGGTGCCAGAACCTATTTCAAGCAGATTTCCTTTGGTTGCGTGAAATTGTTGAATTAAAGTGATATTGAATAATGCAAATTCAACAAAAGTAGATTCTTTATACGGCTCTCTCATAGATAACCAAGCTTCATTATAAATTTCCGGAATAAATTTTTTAGTATTGATATTTGATAATCCTTCCTGAAATACCAACTCGCAATTAGAACATTGCAATAAGTTAAATTGGCTATAACGATGAAAGTATGTAATAAATTGTGATTTGCATATCGGACAATTCATGGATAGCCCTCCCCCTTCACATTATGGTATATGACTTCGTGGAGCATTGTGTTCTATCCTAAAAAAAGAAATCAGGAACAATCGCGGAACAAGGCTGGCATGACGTGTTGTTGACATTGGGTGGTCTGTATGCCCGGCTGTGAATACGACAGCAGGAAGGGAGCGACTGGAGCTTATCTTCATGAGGCTGCAAATCTTATTACGCTCGATTCCTTGGCAGACACACTGGATTGCAGTACCATAACCAGTTTCCCCGTTGGATAAGTGGCAGTCTACAACTATGAGCGGTTACCAAAAAAAATGAAGCAGCCTTAGCCCGATAAGTTTTTCTACCGGCTCACCGTTATGAAACATCATGACGGTTGGCATAGACATAACGCGGTATTCGGACGCGATGGCAGGGGAGTCGTCACAGTCTACCTGGAGTACGGTTACCTGTTCCCCATATTGATGATCCAACTCGTCGAGAATAGGCAGAAGCGCCTTACATGGCGGACACCATGATGCTCCGAATTCAACAAGTGTAACCCCTTGCACGCGAATAAATCCTTGAAATGATTGTTCATTAACTTCGTACATACTCATCGTTATTCCTCCCAGTTTGTTGTTTGTCTTTCGTCTAGAATGAAGCGGATGCGCTCTTGCAGGTTGGACTTTATAGATTCAAGAAAATGGATTTGCTCGTCGATTTCCGCAAGCTTTTGTTCATAAATCGGGAGTACTTCTTGACAGAAAATAACTATAGTCAAACAACAAGAAGTGTCTTAACATCTGCAGAAATACAGCAAAACCTCCAGTTCCACATCGTGGGCTGGAGGTCTTTTTGTTTTGAATGGTGAACCCTAAAAGTGCACCAAGGATCCTATTTTGCGCCAAAGCGAGAAATCCGCAGGCAAGCCAGTAAATGACGAGCAGCTTGCCGCCTAATTTGATGAGTTGAAAGCTTGCCCCCAGTCCTACCGTGGTGAAGAACGTGAGCATGAATAGACTTTGGAGCGAAGTAAAGGTAATTTCCAATAGACCTGTCGTTTTCAGGATCGTTGCTAGGATAGCAAACAGCAGTCCACCAACAACGGGCGCTGGAATACAAAACTTTTGCAGTACTCCCGATTTTCTGACAAAAAAGGTTCCAAGTACAAGCAGGGCTACAGCCAAAAATATCGTACTCACTTGATTAAGCGCCAGCGTCATCAGTATTCCTCCCCATAAATGTCATGATAGCTTCATTCGTCAAGTATGCTCCCAATTTTATGGTTCTTCCGTTCTCGTCAACAGCCGGGTTCACCTCGCAAATATCAAACGAAAGCGTTTTCTTATGAGCGGCGACTGTGCGAATAAGGGTACGAACGACCATCGGTGTTAATCCGAAAGGAGAGGGAGCACTGACTCCCGGCGCAAATGCCGCATGAGAACATCGGTACAAAGTGTGAGCATGACATAATCCTGCTGTTCGATGAACACTCGTAAGGTTGAAAGGATGCTATCCATCTGTCCTTCATACATATCTTCTTCTAGAATGTAGCGGGTAACGAGCTCGTCCGCTTTGTCGAACAGTTCTTGTGTATTACCGAAACGCTGGATGCCAAGCACCAAGTAGCTGCTATTGCGATCCTGCTCTAGTATTTGACGGAACATCGTTCCTGATGATGGCTGAGTGTCGTAGGGGCGTAGGTCGAAATGGGCGTCAATGTTGATAATTCCAAGTGAAGCATCTGGCCCGATATGCTGCCGGACACCTAAATAATGTCCATATAGCGTCTCATGTCCTCCGCCTTCCTCGCATTCAAATCCGATGATGGCGCAAGTGTTTGGAGAAAAGGTTTTCTTTGGTGCATCCAGTTCCATCCGTTCCACAATTTGATGGTAGCGGAAGCTGCTTCTTCTCTCTGCATGATCCGTGCGGCCGATCCATACATCGGCTCCAATAAATCGAAGAAATCAACTTAAATCGATAAGATCTAGGGTTGTCTGTTTGCTACGAAGCTAGATCCACCATCGGTCGCGTGGGGCTCCCTTAAGGTTCTCTCGGGATTGTACATTAGAAATTTCAACAGCCAGGCCGTAAGTCATCGGGTTATCCGATGATTTACGGCTTTTCACGTTACCCGTAAATATGAACATTAGAAAGAGTATTCATTAATATGATTATGAATAGATATTGTGCTTGTTTGTAAGCGCTTAACCACTTATAATGGTTGATAATCCACAAATATCCAAATTAGTCTAGAGGGGGTTCTGCATGAATCTTTTGGCCGCTGTAACCGTTCCGAGCGTCAAACGTCACAAGAAAAAACGCTGGCCGCGCATTACCGGAATCATTGTTTTGGTCTTAGTTCTTTTGCTTGCCTGCGCAGGGGGATATGTTTATTGGTTCGTGAATAAAAGTCTGCCTGTCGTACAAGGGAAACTCAATATTTCTGGACTGGAAAAGGAAGTGACGGTATGGAGGGATGCTTCCGGCGTTCCGCATATCGAGGCGCAAAATGAACATGATCTCTACATGGCTCAAGGTTACGTAACGGCACAGGATCGCATGTTTCAGATGGATTTGAGCCGCAGACAGGCTTCCGGACAGCTAAGTGAAGTGGTGGGGGCTAAGGCAATCGATCGGGATAAATTTTTCCGGGCGTTTAGTTTGCGGCGTGCGGCAGAGGTTTCTCTGGGAGCTTACTCAGAAGAGTACCGACAGGTGCTGCAATGGTATGCGGATGGCGTCAACAAGTACATCAAGCATGCAAAAGCCGCCAGTTCACTACCGGTCGAATTTGCGATTCTGGGGTATGAACCCGCGGAATGGCAGCCTGTGGACTCCTTGACGATTGGCAAATACATGGCCTATGATCTGGCAGGCAACTGGGAGGGGCAGGCTTTTAGGTACGCAATGGCGCAGAAGCTGTCAACAGAGAAATTTCAGTCGCTTATGCCAACCTATCCGAAGGATGGGGCAATGATCATTCAAGCGTTAAAAGAACGACCGGTCGATCTGACAGCGCTGGCAGCTACCGCGGTTCCGCGGGATCCATTTAACGGCAGCAATAACTGGGTCGTATCTGGAGAGAAGTCGGCATCCGGCAAGCCGATGCTGGCCAATGACCCGCATCTAGGTCTGAGTACGCCGTCCATCTGGTATGAGACGCATCTCACAGCACCGGAGCTGAACGTGAGCGGAGTGATTTTTGCGGGCGTTCCAGGGATCATTCTCGGGCATAACGACACGATAGCCTGGGGGGTGACGAATCTGAGTCCGGACGTACAGGATCTCTATATTGAGAAAAGAAACCCGAACAATCCGCATCAATTCGAATATATGGGGAAATGGGAGGAGGCCAAGGTTTATCAAGAGGAAATTAAGGTAAAAGGCGAGGCTCCGGTGCCGTATGAAGTTGTCGTGACCCGGCATGGCCCGATTATCTCTGAATTCGCGCATGATCAGCGGCAGGAAACGGCGCTTGCGATGAAATGGACCGCCTTAGATGCAACAACCGAGCTCGAAGCGGTTCAGATGTTCGCGAAAGCGCGGAATTGGGAGGAGTTCAAGCAGGCGTTGACACATTTTGAAGCACCTGCTCAAAATTTTGTTTTTGCTTCTACGGATGGCACGATTGCCTACCGTGGGAACGGTCTGATTCCGATCCGCAAAAAAGGCGACGGTTCTGTTCCGGTACCAGGCTGGATGGATGAATATGAGTGGACGGGATATATCCCGTGGGATGAACTGCCCACAACCGTGAACCCAAAGGAAGGGTATATCGCTACGGCGAACAATAAAGTGATCGGCGACAGCTATCCGTATCATCTAACGGACGTCTGGTCCCAGCCATACCGTGAAGCGCGTATCCAACAGGTGCTGTCTGCCAAGGATAAGCTAACCATAGAGGATATGGAAAAACTTCAATTTGACCGCCATAACCTTCAGGCAGAAGAGTTTGTTGATGAGTTGATTGCCAAGATCAAAGACTCGCCGGATTTGCGGCAAATCGACCGCGACGTGCTTTCGCTTATACAAGGCTGGAATAAAGTGAATGATCCGGATCAGGCTGCGCCGCTTGGCTTTGAGCTGTGGATGCAGGGTTTTGATGATGTGCTATTCAAATCCGAAATCAACGCTGATTTGATGGAACTGTTTAACAATAAATCGGTTGTTAAGGATGAAATGCTCCGCCGAGCGCTTCAAGGCGAGCGGGAGCCATGGATCGACGAAAAAGGCGGAATCGAGAAGGTGGCGCTGCAGGCATTCCAGCTGGCAGTGGATCAGGCTGTTTCGCTGCAGGGCAAACATCCGGACAAATGGCAGTGGGGCAAGTTCCATCAGGTTGATTTTGCCCATCCTCTTGGTACTGTGAAGCCGTTGGATCTGATTTTTAATGCCAAGTCTGTTCCGATGGGCGGCGGCCGTGTCACCGTCGGGGCTGCAGGTTGGGATGCGGAGAGCGGCGAAGTCACCCATGGGGCACCGTGGCGAACGGTCATCGATATGTCCAATCCGACCCGTTCGTTGAATGTGGTGGGGCCCGGCCAATCCGGACATGTGCTGAGCAAGTGGTACCATGACCAGGTGGATGACTGGTCGACCGGACAATACCACGTCACGAGCATCGAACCGAATGAATACCGAAAGGCAGGAAATGAACTGAAATTAGTGCCGGAATGAGAAAATGAGAAGAAAAATGCGATAGATTCCCAAGACAA
Source organism: Paenibacillus wuxiensis (assembly GCF_040195695.1). Classification (NCBI taxonomy): domain Bacteria; kingdom Bacillati; phylum Bacillota; class Bacilli; order Caryophanales; family Paenibacillaceae; genus Paenibacillus; species Paenibacillus wuxiensis. The sequence goes on from NZ_JBEFZI010000012.1 coordinate 147,500, forward strand.
CACACGATCCAGTCTAAGATAGCGCTATGTAAGGCTGGGTCGTGTGATGCTTACAAGAATACATGGAAAAACCGGCCTCGCAGCCGGCAGGAGTCTATCGGAAAAGGTACTCAGGCTCTCAGATGGACATCTTCTGCAAATGCGCTTCGAGCCGGTCAAGATTTTCCTTGGTGTGTAAAGATGCGATTTCCTTGATGGCGTTGAATACGGCTTCATCTTCGAAAAGCTGGCGCATAGTTAATCTGGTTGTGCCGCCAAGATCCTCGAAGGTTGCCGTGAGTTGAAAATGGGGGTCATATAGATACCGCAGCACGATCCGTTCTGGCCCGATTTCGACAAATTCGTTTTTATTGGGATAATCGACTCCGTCCGGTCCGTGCATCATAAACTCCCATATCCCTCCTGGCCGTAAATCAAATTCGAGAAAAGTGTTCGTAAACCCGTTCGGACCCCACCACTGTGCCAAATGCTCGGGTTTAGTCCAGGCTTCGTAAACGAGGGAATGGGATGAACTTATCACCCTCGTTGTTACCAACTCCTTTTCTTCCGCTACGCTGATTTCACAGTTTGCCGCATGGTTTTCCGTCATGCCCGTTCCTCCCTCGCCTTAGGTTCTCAGATGGACATCTTCTGCAACTGCGCTTCGAGCCGATCAAGATTTTCTTCGTTGGCTGGAGTTGAAATTTTCTTGATGGCGTTGAATACGGCAGCGTCTTCGAAAAGCTGGCGCCATGTTAGTCTGGTTGTACCGCCAAGATCCTCGAAGGTTGCCGTGAGTTGATAATGGGGTTCACATACGTGCCGCAGCACGATCCGTTCTGGCCCGATTTCGACAAATTCGCTTTTATTGGGATAATCAACTCCGTTCGGTCCGTGCATCACAAACTCCCATGTCCCTCCCGGCCGTAAATCAAATTCGTGAAAAGTGTTTGTAAACCCGTTCGGACCCCACCACTGTGCCAAATGCTCGGGTTTAGTCCAGGCTTCGTAAACGAGAGCAGGGGATGCATTTATCACCCTCGTTGTTACCAATTCGTATTCTTCCGCTGCGTTGGTTTCGCTATTTGTCGCATGCTTTTCTGTCATGCCCATTCCTCCTTTACATAGTAAAATAGGTTAGTCGATCTCCAGCTGCACACCCAGCTTATCCATCATCTCCTTGGTTCCGTGCTCGCGCTGAGCCGGTGTATCGTGGCCATCGAGAAAGACGCCTTGCTCGGTGAAAATCAGCTTTGTGCCTTCTCCCTCTGGCTTGAACTCGACGGTCGTTGCAGAAACGGAAATTCGCGTCTCGCCCATATCCAACGTATAGGTATAAACGATGCGCTCGTCTGGCACAATGTCGTGGTACCGGGCATTGAAGGTAAACACCGCTCCGCCGGGAGGCCCACCTTGAGTGCGTTCTCCACCGCCGACACGGAAGTCAAACTCATCTGCTTTCGAAAACCATTGCTCTTTCATGCGAGGATTCGCCCAGTAGGCAAAAACCTTTGCTGGCGAAGCTTTGTACACTCGCTCAACGACGAAAGTGTGATGAATGGAAGATCGTTCGTTCATGATTTTCAGCTCCCTTGATTCGATTCGTCGGCATCCTTGTCGAGGAGATCGCCAAGCTGATCCAGGCGATGCTCCCAATTCATCCAACGTTCGAGGATCACTTTTTCTTGGCTCTTTTTCATCATTTCTAATAATTTTGTAAAATCTTCAACCGTCACTGGTTGTTTCAAAAGCATGAGTTCGGACACGGATTCCAATCCGGACAAAAGCTTTTGTTGCATCTGGATCGTTTCTTTTAGGCGGGCGATTTGCAGCGACACAATTTGCAACGGACTAAAATGGCCGCCGGTTACTACGGACTTAATCTCCTCAAGCGATAAGCCTAGCTCTTTTAAGGACAAAATTTGCTGCAGTCTCGATAGGTCGGCCTGGTTATACAGCCTGTGCCCCGAATCGGAATGCGCCGAAGGAGAAAACAGGCCAATCTGATCGTAAAATCTCAATGTTCGTAATGTGAGTCCCGTGAGCTTAGCAAGATCTCCGACTTTCCAAAGCTGCTTCATAATCACCTCTTTTTGTGCTGCGCATCTATTTGCCGGCAACTATACTATAAAACATGACGTTACGTCAGGTGCAAGTGTTATCTCTTGAAACGGAAAAAATATAACGAAAAGGCCCTAACATAACGTTATGCTAGGGCCCTTCGTATTTCTAAATCACTCCAATTACATTTAAAAATACGATTATAATTGCAATTGGTGCTATATAGCGAAGTAAGAATAACCATAATACGAATAATGTATAGCCTCTATTTTTACTTACTTCCAATTCTCTCATTAATACATCTTTCTTCATTTTTAACGGTACAAAGATCGCAACTAATAATACACCGAGTGGCATAAGAACATTACTTACTGTAAAGTCAGCTAAATCAAAGACGGTTTTGCCAAACAATTCCACATCACTTAATACGCCATAGGATAGCGCCGATGGAATCCCTACGACAAAGATTAGTAATCCGACAATCAGTGCCATTTTTTCGCGTTTTCCGTTCCCTTTTTTCGTTAAAGAGGCAACGCTAATTTCCAACATCGAAATTGCGGATGTTATCGTTGCAAAGAAAAATAGTAACAAGAAAATAATGAAGAATAGCTTTCCGAATGCCATTTTACTGAAAATCGCTGGCAATACAATAAATAATAGACCTGGCCCTTGAGATGGTTCCATTCCAAATGCGAATACAACCGGGAAAATAGCAAGTCCAGCAAGCAATGTAATCACAAGTGTTAAACCGACGATAGAAAACGCGGAACGCGGTAAACTTTCTTCTTTCGGTAAGTATGAGCTATACGTTACCATGACTCCTACACCGACAGATAATGAGAAGAACGATTGCCCCATCGCATATAACACAATTTCAGATGTTACATGTGAGAAATCTGGTTGTAAGAAGAAACGAACTCCTTCTCCAGCACCATCTAATGTAAGTGCTCGAACAATTAATACAAAGAATAAAACAAATAGTGCGGGCATGAAATATTTATTTACTTTTTCAACACCGTTTTGTACACCTTTACTTACGATAAAAATAGTAATCAAAATAAATAATAGCTGTGCTCCAACAGCCAAATATGGATTGGAAATGATTTCACCAAAAGTTGCTTCGTACGCGCCATTTCCTTCCCATAGTCTGCCTGTAATTGCGTTCCACAAATATAATAGAATCCATCCTCCTACAACACTGTAGAATGAAAGCAATATGAAGCAGGTTACAATCCCTAATTTACCTACCAACGGCCATAGCGTCTTAGGAGCAATATCTCTATATGCCTCAACAGCCTCTTTTTGTACACTTCTTCCAATTACAAATTCCGCCAATAATAACGGTAAACCTATTAATAAAGTGAAACCGATGAAAATAAGAAAGAACGCGCCACCGCCTCCAATACCGGCCATATACGGGAACTTCCAAATCGCTCCAAGACCAATTGCTGAACCTGCTGCAGCTAAAATGAAACCTAATTTCGATGTCCATTGCTGTGAATCCATCTCTTTATCTCCTCTCTGCTTCTTCTATTTCTTTGTCTATTACGATTCGGTCTTTATTCATATTGTTCTATCGTAGATCCTTTCTCATACAACCACTTCCTTTCAAATAAAAAAACGTCCCTACGTAAATACGTAGGGACGATGAAATATCGCGGTACCACCCTAGTTGTGAAGATACAACAAGAGTAAGACCTAAATAAAAACGTCCCTACGCAAATACGTAGGGACGATAAAATATCGCGGTACCACCCTAGTTATGAAGATACAACAATAGTAAGACCTAAATAAAAAACGTCCCTACGTAAATACGTAGGGACGATATATATCGCGGTACCACCCTAGTTGTGAAAAAAAATTCTTCACCACTTTATTTGATAACGGTATTCACTACCGTCTTTCATTTCCTCACAACGTGAGATTTATGAAAGATGCTCCAGGACGAACTTCATGAATAATCTATATACTGATTCACACCAACCATCAGCTCTCTGAGATAGGGAGATTTCCACTACTTTATCCTTTCATAGCCCAAATATGTAGTTTTCCGAAATGGATATTAACATTTTTATCACGCATTAAAAATTGTGTCAACTAATTTTTGATTTTCAATGTATTATTTTTCGATATAAATAAACTTTTGAATGAATACTACTGGACCTATTTTTCCATGATATGCCTTTACTTGAAATTGCAAACGGTTGTAATATTTAGTCAGGAAATTTCCGAAAAAATAACGGAAAGGGGAGTTAGGGTTGTTTTTTGTAATATTGATTTTGCTAATGTCGCCTGTACTTCCAGTTGTTAATGCGAATGAAATTGAGAGCATTGTTAATCAAGTCACAGAAGCCTTTCAATTGGAAATGGTACAGGCTGAAGAGGTTGAAAGTAATCCTGAGATAAGAGATTATATTGTTTCCAACGGGTTTGAAAGTGAGATATTGACTGGAAATGAATCTAGCTTATATTTAGTTGAGAAATTCGGATTGAAGCCGATTCAAGCAAGTAGTGAATCTGTAAGTGAAGCGGCTAGAGAGCTGAAGCTTAAACATGGCCTTGATAAAGTTTATCCAGTAATTTATAACGTAGATCAAAAGTTCTTAGTAAAAAGAACTAATGATAAAGTTAGTGGGAAATTGTCAGTAAGCCACATGTGGTCAATCAACTTTGTCACTAGTAATACTGGGATAACAGTAACTGTATTGAATATCGGCAATGATTCATAACGTGGCATCATCTAAAATAAACAACCCTTATTTTCTCTTTCCAACTAAGTGTAGCTGATCCAAATTACCAAATGATGTATGAGAGGATGAGATAATTGAATCTAATGCAACTTAAGGTGCCAGCAGGTTATGCCGTAACCTATAACAAATTCTACGATATAGATCCTATCCTTAGTGAGGGTAATGATTACCTAATTGAGAACTGGGGATACTTCACAGAAGATTTATTACAGATCGTTAAACTGAAAATTAATAATGGAAAATGGTACATTCCTGAAAGTGATGACACTTTACTCTTAGATCTAGGTTGGTACCCAGATTCAGATATAAATGGTCATTACCATTTGCAACTTGTTGATGGAAAATGGAATCAAATTAAAAGTATCTCGTCAAAAGATCGATTTTTAATTAAAGTGGCACTTGAAGAATGGATGGAAGAACATCAAAAAGTGTAAATAGATCATTGTTGCGCAACTCGTAAGATCAAATGAAACAGTAAAGGGTGGAATCCATTGAAGCTACATTACACAGAGTCGGGAAATACAGAAGCTTCTCTCATTGTTTTCTTACATGGGGGAGGAGTGAGTGGTTGGATGTGGGCGAAGCAAATTGAATACTTTAAAGATTACCATTGCTTAGTTCCGGACTTACCTGGACATGGGAAGAGTCCTTGCACAGACTTTTCAATTCAGAATTGTGCTGAAGAAATATTAAATTTGATTCTAACTAAAGCACAAGGCAAAAAGGTTATTTTAATCGGATTTTCTTTAGGCGCACAAGTTGCTATGGAAATACTAAGTATGAACCCAGATATAGTAGATTATTCAATAATAAATAGTGTACTTGTTAGACCGGCTCCATTTGTAAATAAAATGATTCAACCTGCCATCCGGTTAACTTATGGGCTAACAAAAAATCGAACTTTCTCGAAGCTTCAAGCCAAACAGTTATACATTGGTGAGGAAATGTTTGAAACCTATTATAAAGAAACCAGTAACATGGATATGAACCTTCTTATTCAGATTTTAGAAGAAAACATGTCTTTTCGGATACCAACAGATTTCAGCAAGTCTACAGCAAAGATCTTGATAACTGTTGGGGAAAAAGAAAAGAAAATGATGAGGAAATCCTTATTAGACATCGTAGACAACACAATCCATTGTAAAGGTATTATCATACCTAATGTTGGTCATGGAGTATCCCTTGCCCAACCTGAGTTATTTAACAAGATTGTTGAAGCTTGGATTAATGACCGAGAACTACCGTATGGACTTACCCTTGTAAAGTAATGGATTGACAGAACTTCGAAAAGTCGTTGATTTACAGTTCAACCTGTTTTCCTACCTACGGGAGAAAGGTTTGCTTACTCAAAGAAAGGTTGGTCGCTAAAATTGCGGATATGGTTTTTATCAGGCTTTTATTACAGTAACGAGTTAATTTTTACGAGTGTATATAAGGAGAGACAAAATTGATAATTTGTTTTTACGATAATTCCGAGATTAAGGACGAACCAATTATTAATATTGATCGTGTATATTGTTTGGATTTTGAGAAATTCACTAACGATTCATGGGATAGATTGGCTGAAATTTATTCTTTGCTTCCATCACAAATAATTATGAATCATATTGGTCAGCCATGTTGGTTTGGTGAAGAAGGTAAAACTGACTTCTTTCTATGGGCATCAGTAGAACCATCAGGGCTGCAGATTGCAGGGACTCTGAGATCAGGTGATTGGAACGAATGGGAAGGTAAATTTAATAAGTACATAGCTGTGTTTCCCTTTTTTGAATGTTAGCGATTACAGGAATCGATAGTAACTCGAAGAGAGTCATGGCCTCATCTAACACCATATTTAAGTATAGAGAAGACTATTTTTCCTTGAATGTCAGATGTATAATCATGGAAGGCGCCAACCACTTATAACACCATCTACGCAGCGAATTTTCCAAGAACGTCATATCTATTATCAAGTAACGAATAAGGGGACGAGCGGATATGAAAGGAATTACGAATGAAAGATTCGCTGTTATAAGACGTTCCTTTCCATTTTATTTATGTGCTTTATATCTAATTTTAGAGGTCGTTACGATATGGCACTTAAGTAAAGGCGATCATCCAAAAGAAGTGAACTACTTTCAAATAACTGCTGATAACGGTGTTGTTCTTCATGTGCTGAAGACGGAGCCGAGTCGTATTTCGCTTCATAGCATAAACGACAACGTCGTGAGATCGGGAACCAATGGGATAAATGGTGGATTCTTTTGGGGAAATCAGTTGCTAAGCATCGCGGTTATGGATGGTATGCCCGTAAGCGGAAGTCCGAAAGAATATGGATCAGGCTGGTTTAACGTCAAATATGCTCGGGGAACCATCGTTTATGATCGGGTCACAAAAATAGTCAACGTGCAACGAGCTGCAAGCGTCGATGATCTGTATATCTCAGATGTTGCGAAGTTCTGGGCTCAGGGTGGAATCAGTATGAATATAAAGGACGATAGCAACTGGTATAGAATTGCGGTTGAAAAAGAAGGGTTGCCGTTTCCCGATGACGAGCGCCTTCGCAGTGGTATGGTCTATGATAATTATGGGGAATTATACCTGGTTGTTACTTCTACCAAATGTACGGCAGAAAAATTTCGTACTGCGATTAAGGGAAGTATTGCCGATGGGGAGTTGAATGAGGCCATATTTCTAGACGGGGACGGGTCTTCACAACTACTCGCTGGTAACATCGAACTGAAGGGTGACGGCCGACCGGTGGTGCAGATGATCGCGGTAAATGGAGAATAACAAGAATAACACGATCAAGGCTATCGCCCTTTGATTGTAAGCTGTATAATCGTGGAAGGAATGATGACTTAGCCTAAGATAAGAGCTATCATAGGCTGGGTCATTTCGTGTATATAAAAACATTAGACGAAAATTATCTGAAGCATGAAGGGAGATAAAGTGAAAATGAAATTGGATATTATACATGTACCATCGGTTTGGGGGACTGAATTAAAACATAAACATTTCACAGTTCAAGAAGGAAATAACAAGCTAGTTATACTTTTTCCTGGTTGGAATTATCCTTGTGAGCTTCCGCTTCTCTATTATGCGGGTAATGCTGCATTACAACAAAAGTATGATGTATTGAATTTAGAGTACGGTTATCAAGCAGCAAGAACGAACTTAGACAAAAAAGACTTACCTATAGTTATAGATGAATGCTGTGAATCAATAAATAGAATCATTACCAATTATGATCAAGTCATTTTTATAAGTAAAAGTTTAGGAACCATAATTGCTGGAGAAGTACATCGAAGATTACTATTTAATGTCTATCATGTATTCCTGACCCCATTGGCCGGGACAATCCCATTTATAAATACATCCGATGGAATTGTAATTTATGGTGGGAATGATCCTTCATTTACGAAGGACAATGCTGCACAAATTGAAGAAAGACAAAAGACTATTGAAATCCCAGGTGCGAATCATGGATTAGAAACCGGGAATGTAGAAGAAAACCTTAGTATATTAAAGAATGTTGTAGATACATATAAAAAGATATTAACGGAAAGAGATTCGAGGTAATTTGCCGTATTCTGTAGAGGCATGTACTTTTGGTATTTGTTCCAGCAAGAGCATTCAGAATCTTAAAAGATGAAGGGATGACAATCCTATGGATTTTCTATGGTACGAGCTAGATGACATTTTACATGACAAGATTACGTTTGTTGTTATGATAGCAAAATATAAAAATGAACTAATTATAATTAGAAACAGGAATCGAGAAGTTTGGGAGCTTCCAGGAGGAAGAAGAGAAGAAGGAGAATTTATTATAGAAACAGCAAGCAGAGAATTGTATGAGGAAACAGGCTCCATAAAATTTGAATTATCACCATTAGGCATATATGCGTTTCATGATAGTTATGGGATGGCATTTTATGCAGAGGTAGAGGAAATAGATGAATTACCGGAATCAGAGATCGCTGAAATACGATTGATAAAATCATTACCCGAAGGACTGAACTATGGAGAAGTGTATTATAAGATGTATGAGAGACTAGATCTAGTAAGGAGAACAAATAAAGGATTGAAAACGTATAAAATCAATTACATGGATCGACCTGCTAAATATGAATTTTGAAATCAAATTCAGAAAATATAATAATTCTTAAACACTTAGCTTCGTATTTCGAAGATCCATTTGGTGATATGTTGAATTTATTTGAGGGATTAGAAAAGCAAAAAATGCTTGTACATATTCATGGTGTTGTATATAGAAAGATTCTTCAGAATGAGGAATCATGTTGAATAATCAATCATTTGAAGGATGAATGCAGCATGGACACTTTAGGTATTTGGTCGTCAGGGAAATTTTTTTATGATTGTTTTGAGGACAGAGTAGTTGTTTTTACAGGGACGGATATTGGTTATATCGTGTTTTTCAACCTTGTATGTGAGGATATTATCGTGTTTAAGCATCGAAAAGATGCTGATGGTGAGTATATAAGTACACGATTTGAATGTTCCTTCATGGACGGAGTACTTACGAAAATCGAAAGAGTGAAGCAAGAAGAAAAGTTTACATATAAGCAATATAAAGAAGAGATTTATACTGGGGAAGTTGTAGAAGTTATTGAATTTGATAAGCCGATCATAATGGATGATTCTAGATTCGGTCTTGAAACCCGAGATTTAGAATCGTATCGTATATTACTAACAATTCAGCAAAGACTTCAGTTAATACCAGAAGAATATAGAGCTCTTTTATAGTAAAGTAAATGTAATCTAGGAACAGTGAGGACATAAAGATGACGAAGAAGCTATATTATGAATCCGCCTATATCCGGGAGTGGAAGACACAAATCACTCGCAGATTGGAGCGGGAGGATGGAACCTATCTGGTATTGAATGAGACAGCCTTTTATCCACACGGTGGGGGACAGCCCTGCGATCTGGGGTGGATCAATAAAATTCCAGTTCTTGATGTCGTTCTCGAGGAAGGGGAAATTCTGCACAAAGTCGAGCATTCTCCTGAGGTGGAAGAGGTCGACTGCCGCTTGCATTGGGATAGAAGGTTCGACCATATGCAGCAACATAGCGGTCAGCATCTGCTGTCAGCTATGTGTCTGGAAGCATGCCAGGCGGAGACGCTCAGCTTCCACCTAGGTGAGGATTATGCCACGATTGATGTTGCCCGACCTGATTTGCCGAAGGATCAGCTTATGATGTTGGAACTGGAGGTTAATGATCAGATTTACCTGAATCGCAAGGTCACGAATTATGTTGTGACTCAAGAGCAAGCTGCGGAGCTGCCGCTTGTGAAGCAGCCCAAGGTAACTGACGATATTCGGATCGTTGAAATCGAAGGTATCGAGTATAACGCTTGTGGCGGCACACACGTCTCAGCAACAGGTGAGATTGGAATGATCAAGCTGTTGAGAGCTGAGAAGCAGAAGGGGCATATGCGTATCTATTTTAAGTGTGGATACCGTGCGTTGAACGAATTTAATGCCGGTGTGGAGATTCTCGGCAGTCTAGCGGCCCGATTCAATACGGGAAAGGAAGAGATCTTGGATCGGATTGAGAAATGGGATCAGGAGCAGAAGCAGCTGCAAGTTGAATTGAATGCGGTGAAGGCTGAGAATGATGCATATCTGGCTGAGAAGCTGTTGGCAGACCGCCAGGGAAGCTTAGTTAAGCATGAATTCGCGGATAAGATGCTGAAGGACATGCAGAACTTGGCTGCTAAGCTCACTGAACAAGCTGACGTTATCGTGCTTTTCATGTCCAACTCAGATCATAAGGTACTGCTCGCCCGAGGAGGAGAGGATGGTCTCGCCTGCGGTGCCTTCTTCAAACAGCATTTGGCCGATTATCGGGGCAAAGGCGGAGGCAGCGATAAGATGGCACAGGCCGGATTTGCTACTCGAGAGGATGCAGAGGCATTTTATCAATTTGCAGCAGAGTCATTATAAGGGAAATAGATTTGTTTTAGACAGACAACACGCGACCCGGCCTAAGATACCAGCTATCTAAAGCTGGGTTGCGACGTATTTACACCTGTCATCGAGGGCATTGACTAGCAAATACATAAAATGTTCAGGACAATGAAAAGGGACGATCAAATTGAAAATATTAAAATTAGTATTATTGTCGTTATCTATGCTTTTTCTGCTGGTTGGCTGTACGACAAATGTCGAGCAAGAATTAACGAAAGAAGAAGCGATTCGATTGGCCATAGAAGGCGAAAACCAGTTATCGACGATTGTTGTATTTGGCCAGATGGATCGTAATAAAGCGTTAGATCCCAGGTGTGATAGCTTTCAATCAGAAGATCACTACTTTACTTATATTTGTGATGCAACAACTGAAGCGGACATTAGAAACAAGCTGGATCCATTTTACACTCCGAAGTATATTGATGAAATCATGGGAAATTTCCGTATACAACATGATAAAAACGGAGTTCTGGCGGAACTATTCGACGGAGGTTACTCCCAAAAATCAAAGGATTCTATACGCAATGTTACCATCGAACAGAATGGGAACAGAACAAAAGCAATTCTCGATATGTATGTAGGCTTAGACGGAGAAAGAGACGTTAAAACTTCAAAAATAGAATATGAATATATACAAAAAGCAGGCTGGAGGATTGCGTCGAACGGTTTATTATTCTCAGAAATGAAGGAATAATAGGGCAGAAAACTCCCGTCATGTTTTTGATCATACAATCGAAAGCTCTGCTTAAGAGGATGGTTAGCGCCTAAAACCATTGTCCCCCAGGAGCTCTTCATTACGAACATGAGGTTTGCAAGTGGATGGCAGATCGATCGCCTAACACAATATTCGCATGTGGGCAATGCGGCCCTTGAACTCTAGCAGATGTTTCGTAGAAGCCTTCATCAAGCAGATACTTACATTACCCTGTGTCGGTGATTTGAAGATTAAATATCGTTAAGCTTGAACATAAATGTCGGCGGCTCGTGCCTTTAAGGTACGGGCTTTCTTTGTGTTACTTTCGTTTTTCTGGAGTGAAGCTGTTCATAACTCATATTTTGGATTGGTCGATGCACATTTTGGGTATTGATCATAAACTTTACAATTATGTCAAAAAAACAACAATTCGTATTGTGTTACAAAAAATTAACGAATTTCGACATGATTCTTAATAATTCCTTTATATAATTACAAAAGGTACCATTTGTCGCCACGATTAGGGCGACAAGGTGCCAGTAAATTGAAGGGAAGGAAGTGATGACGTCCGTCTTGAATAGAGCGTCATTGATTATGAATTCAATAACTGTACTGTACGGATGTGAGGAAACAGAGTATGGGAACATGTAAAAAATCATATTCGGAAAGGGATGGTTTACTTGTCAAGTAAAACGTTTATCAAAACAATTCCGTTGTCAAAGGGACAAATCCCGCTTTTATCGCATGATTCGATGTATCCAAACAACACTTGCTACAATGAATCGTTTGCGTGGCATATTTATTCAAAGCTGGATATAGAAACTGTACAAAATGCTTTTATTGAATTCGTAAAACGTCATGAATGTTACCGAACTGTCTTTATAATGGAAGAAGAGCCTGTGCAAAAAGTGTATAGCGAACCAGTTCTCGATTTCAAGTCAATCGCAGTAGGGGACTGGGGAGAGTCGGCAGTTAACCAGTACCTGTTGGCAGAGTCTCAGGAGAGTTTTGACCTGAGCAATGGGCCATTGTTTAAAGTCAGGTTGCTGTGTTTTAGCGAGGAACATTATGTGCTGTACATCGTACTCCATCATGTTGTTTTTGACGGCTGGTCTTTATCTCTGATATTAGATGAGTTTGGTTTATTGTATAAACGTTTATATAACGGAGATCTGCAAGAGAATACCCAACTGCAATGCGTGGAGTTCTCGTATTCGGATTTTGTCAGTTGGCAGGAAAGCCTGTTACAGAGCGAAGCCGGGCAAACATCAGCGCAGTTCTGGAAACATAAACTATCAGGCGAACTTCCTGTGCTGGAACTGCCCGCTGATAAGAAGCGTCCGCCTGTTCCTGCTTTTGCCGGAGGACTGGTGCCTTTTGCCTTGGAGGCAAAAACGAGCGAGAAGCTGTCTGCATTTTGCAACAAAGTAGACAAGTCTTTGAATCGCGTGTTATTAGCGCTTTACTTTTCTTTTTTACATCGGTTATCGGGGCAAAACGAAATTATCGTTGGAACGCCCAGATACGGTAGAAAGAATCGAAATTTCCATCATTCTTGTGGTTACTTCGTGAATTTACTTCCAATTCGGATGCGTTTTAGTGAAAATGACTCTTTTAAACAATTGCTTCTGCAAGTACAAGAAGAATTAACGGATTGTACCAATCATCAGGATTATCCCTTCTCGCTTATGGTTAGCGAAAACAGTCTTCAGCGTGATATGAGTATTCCAGCAGTTTTCCAAGCGGGGTTTGTATTGCAAAAAGCTTGCAAGCAAGATGCGGCTATTTTTCTGGGCAATGCTACAAATGTTTTCGATTTGCACGGGCTAAAGCTCGCTCCGTTTCCTTTGGATAAGAAGGTCTCCAAATTCGATCTGACTTTATTTGTTGAACAGGAAAGTAATGGAACGATTGCAGCGAATTTTGAATATAATAAAGATATTTTTCATGAAGATTCAATTCAAAGATGGATTCGTCATTTTGATCATTTTATTCATACGGTGCTGGATAATGCTGAAGAAAGAATGGCTGACATTCGTCTTTTATCTCAGGATGAGGAGCAGCAGCAACTGGTGGCATGGAACCGGACGAAGACGGCGTATCCACGGGATCAGGTGATTCAGGAGCTGTTCGAGGAGCAGGCGGCGGCACGGCCGGAAGCGGTGGCAGTCGTTGACGAAGCCCGCCAGCTGACGTATGGGGAACTGAATGCGCGGGCCAACCAACTGGCGCACTGTTTGCGAAAGAAGGGTGTGAAGCCGGAGACGCTGGTTGGAATCTGCATGGAACGCTCGGCGGATCTAATCGTCGGGATCATGGGGATCTTGAAAGCCGGGGGCGCATATGTGCCGATGGATCCGTCGTATCCGCAGCAGCGCTTGACTTACATGACTCACGATGCGGGGATTGAGTTAATGGTAACCCTGAACGAGGCAAGCGGATGGGTGCCGGAGCCTATCACGCGCATCTGTCTGGACAGCGCTGCCGATCAGAAAATGCTGTCACAGGAGAGCGATCGGAATCCGCCGGTCATGACGACATCGCAAAATGCAGCTTACGTCATGTATACGTCAGGATCTACTGGAAACCCGAAAGGCGTCGTTGTGGAGCAGCGCAACGTGGTTCGTCTGGTGAAAGAAGCGGGCTACATCCCTTTCAGCGCCGAAGATAGAATGGCTCAAACCGGTGCGATCGGGTTCGATGCCAGCACGTTTGAAGTGTTCGGCGCGCTGCTGAACGGAGGATCGCTGTATCCTATCCCAAGGGAAACGTTGCTGGATGCGCCCGCGCTGGCGGCGTTTGTACATCGTCATCAGTTGACGACGATGTGGTTGACATCTCCATTGTTCAACCAGCTCGTTCAAAAAGACGCTGCTATGTTCGCGGGTCTTCAGCATCTCATCATCGGCGGGGATGCGCTGTCGCCGGTTCATGTCAATCAGGTGCTGCGTTCTTCTCCTGAATTGTCGCTGTGGAACGGGTACGGTCCGACCGAGAATACGACGTTCTCAACTTGTTTCTTGATTGACCGTGCGTATGAGGAACAGATCCCTATCGGTAAACCGATCGGCAACTCGACGGCGTATGTGGTCAATCAGCACAATCACTTAAATCCTGTCGGCGTACCGGGAGAGCTTTGTCTGGGCGGAGACGGCGTTGCGCGCGGGTATTTGAACCAGCCTGACATGACAGCGGACAAATTCGTGTCCAATCCGTTCGTTGCGGGAGAGCGCATGTACCGGACAGGGGATTGGGTGAAGCGGATGCCCGATGGGAATCTGGTTTATTTAGGGCGGATGGACAAACAGGTGAAAATCAGAGGATTCCGGATCGAAGTTGGTGAGATTGAGGCGATTCTCAACCAACATCCGACTCTGCGACAGGCGACCGTCGTCGTGCGGGAAGACAGGCCGGGGGAAAAGCAACTGGCGGCGTATCTGGTCGGAGAAGGCAGCGCGCAGGAATGGCGGGCATACTTGAGCGAGCGATTGCCAAGCTATATGGTGCCAACGTTTTTTGTGCAACTTGATAGTTTACCGATAACGCCGAACGGGAAAATCGATACGAGGGCGCTGCCGATTCCGACAGTGTCGTCGCAAGAGGGCTATGCGGCGCCGCAAACGCCGGCGGAGGAGCTTGTTGCGGCGGTATGGAGCCAGCTGCTTGGCGTGGAAAGGATCGGTATCTATGATTCCTTCTTTGATTTGGGAGGCCACTCGCTGCTGGCAACGCAAGCGGTTTCGCGTCTGTGCGAGGTGTTCGGCGTGGAGGTGGCGGTGCGCGACCTGTTCCAACACCCGACGATCGAAGGCTTATCCCGCCAATTAACGCTGTTAGCGCAAGGGGGAGAAGGAGAGAAACGCCCGCCGATTCAAGCGGTGGAACGAAGCGTGCATATGCCGGTATCGTATGCCCAGCAGCGGCTCTGGTTCCTCGATCAACTGGAACCGAACAGTCCGCTGTAC
>NZ_JBEFZI010000013.1:0-140405 GCF_040195695.1 Paenibacillus wuxiensis
GTAACCCATAGCTCGACCTTTTTCAAATCTAGAGTCGTCTCACAGGTAGTAAAAACCTACTTATGGGACAGCCCCTTTTTTTGTAAGATGATGCTGCTTGAGAAGAAGGAATGGTGTCTCTTACCTCTTGGTTTCATAGGTCTTTTGAATATGAACTTGAGTATAGCGATATCAAATTTGTAGAGTGCTGCGCTGCGAAAGCGGCTGATTGGACAGTTCAGGCAGAGCCTGAGCGTTTGATAATTGCCTGCATTCCCGAAAAGCAAAATGCGTACAGCCCTGGCATTGAACGTTAACAATACGAGTCAGTGCATAATCTATGGCAATTCCAGTACGTTGGAAGAAATGTTCAGTCCCGATCAACGCTGCCAGACCCGTTTTGTTCATGATCCCTTCAGGTTGGGGAGCAATGCCGGTTATCAGCACGATTCCACCATGCTGGCGGATGCGACTAACGAATGCAGATAGATGCGCAGCGGCTGTTGTATCCATATACGGCACGCGGCCCATTCGCAAGATTAGTACACGAGGAGTTTCCTCGAATTGTGAGGCGAGTGATTGCTCCAGCATATGAGCAGCACCGAAAAACAGCGTTCCTTCGATGCTTACGATACTAATTTGCGGGCATTTTCGTCCATCATTTACGACTCTCGCAGATACTTTGGCTTTGTGATCCTGCGGATCGGGCAGAACTTTATTCACCTTCACTTCTTCACTCATTCGTTTGATGAACAAAATAATGGACACCGCGAGACCTGCTTGAACGGCAACTGTCAGGTTCGTGAACACAGTGAGCAAAAAGGTAATACATAAAATAAGTGAATCTGCCGTTTTGGTACGTGCAATCTTCGCAAATGTTTTACGCTCGCTCATGTTCCAGGCAACCATCATCAATATCGGTGCCATTGCAGCCAGTGGGATTGCCGAAGCATAAGGAGCAAGGAACAGCAGCACGAGCAGTACGACGATGGCATGCACCATCCCGGAAATCGGAGAAGCAGCTCCGCTGCGTATATTGGTAGCCGTACGAGCAATTGCACCGGTTGCAGGAATTCCCCCGAATAATGGTGCGATCATATTCGCAATGCCTTGCCCGATCAGCTCGCGATTGCTGTTGTGTCTTTCACCTGTCATGCTGTCGGCAACAAGCGCGGATAACAGAGATTCCACTCCGCCAAGCAGTGCAATGACGAATGCTGGCTGAAGCAGCAGAATGATACGATCCCAGCTTAGCGCTGGCCAGTGGAAAGCTGGAATGCCGCTAGGTATCGTTCCGAACGTCGTTCCAATCGTAGCAACCTGATCAGGGTACAACCAGGCTGCTGCCAAGCTGGCTAAGAGTAGACCGACTAGAGAAGCCGGAATCTTCGGCATATACTTTGGCACGAGAAGGAGGGCAGCAAGACAAATACAGGATGTTAGAACACTGTAGATGTTGAACGCTGGGATATGAATGATCAGCTCGCGCATATTGGCTATGAAGCTGTCCTGCTTCTCTAAGTGAAGCCCTAAAAAATCGGCAATTTGACCTGTAAAAATAATGACGGCAATCCCTGAGGTAAAACCGATGGTTACAGGCCGCGGGATGAAACGTATCACGGCTCCTAAGCGCAGCAATCCCATCAATACAAGCATAATACCTGCAAGGAAGCCAGCGATTAGCAGGTTCTCAAATCCATATTGCATGACAATGGCGAACAAAATTGGAATAAATGCGCCTGTAGGGCCTCCGATTTGAAACTTGGATCCACCAAGCAACGAAATTAAAAATCCGGCGATAATCGTCGTATATAAGCCATATTCAGGCTTGACGCCGGAGGCTATGGCAAATGCCATGCCTAATGGGATGGCAACCACACCGACAATTAAGCCTGCAATCATATCTTTCTTGAATGATTGGAAGCTGTAGTTGGCATAGCGTCCGCACCACAACGGTTTCATGTATAATACCCACCATTTCTAAATATTTGATTATTTGAATATTTAAAATGATAAAGGTGTTTCGCATCCCTGTCAAAGTGTATAGGAAGGGGTGTGGCATGCTTTTATACAAAAAAGAGAGGAAACAGGAGTCACGGACTCATATTCCTCTCTTTTTTAGGATGATTCTTGGTTTTTCATGTTTTTCAACATGGATATGGAATTGACTAAGTGATTGTTGAATATTTGCTTCGCGACTTCAAGTAAATCCTTGATCATTGGGTCACGCAAGGAATAAATGACAGAGGTTCCATCCTTAACGCCGTATACTACGTTTTTATTGCGCAGAACAGCCAACTGCTGCGAAACAGAAGATCCCTCCGTGCCAAGTATGGCTTGTATCTCGTTAACCGTTTTATCCCCTTCACATAAGATCTCAAGTATCTTAATTCGAAGAGGATGCGCTAAAGCTTTGAAAAACTCCGCCTTAAAATGCTGAATATCCGGATACATGATGGCTTTCTCCCTTATTCACAATAAAAGATTCAAAATAGGTTAGTGTTAGTTTACCACAAAACGAACGTTCACGAAAAAGGGAATGCAAAATCAAGTTCGAATGAAGGTGCATTGGAGACAAAAATATAAGCGAGATTCATACTACCATAAAATACTATAACTTATATTTTCAGATTATATTGACAGTTAGATCAAATCTAAATATGATGTACAGGTGATAATGATTCTCAGTAATAATGAGAAGTGTATTTAGCTTTATGTTGGACACCAGGGGGTAGTAACTTTTGAAAAAGAAATATCAAGCAATACTAGCGATTTTATTCACAGTACTTCTTATTGCGGGATGCGGCTCTCAAGCAAGTGAGGGCGGCCAAGCTGCCGGAAATCAACCAGCCGCTAAGGAAACAGAAGCCGTGCGAGAAATTAAGCATGAGCTTGGTACAACAGAAGTGAAAGGATCGCCCAAGCGGGTCGTTGTGCTCGAATATTCCTTTGTTGATGCACTTGCATCACTTAATTTGAAGCCTGTCGGCATTGCCGATGACGGAAATAAAGATCGAATTTTGAAGAGTCTGGTGGATAAGATTGGAGATTATACGTCAGTTGGGACTCGCAAGCAGCCAAGCCTGGAAGTAATAAGCTCGCTGCAGCCGGATTTGATTATCGCGGATTGGAAACGTCATAAAGCGATTTATGAAGACTTGAAGCAAATTGCTCCTACAATCGTGCTGAAGAGTCTAGAAGCAAGCTATGAAGACAATTTGGCTTCCTTCCAGACGATAGCGGATGCCCTGAACATGAGTGAGGAAGGGAAAAAGCGGTTGGAGCAGCATAAGGATAAAATCAATGCTTTGAAGGCTCAAGTGCCGCCATCAGACGAGAAGCAGACCGTCATGTCGGCTGCTTTGCGCAAAGAAAGCTTCAAGGCGCATACATCTTCCTCCTATGACGGAGCCGTATTAGAAAAAGTCAGCCTGATGAATGCGATACAGGATCCGAAGGAACCCTATGCGGAGCTAACTTTGGAGCAGTTGCTGAATATCAATCCCGATATTTTGTTCCTGATGAAGACAGACGGAGAGCAAACGATCGTGGACGAGTGGTCCGTAAGTCCGTTGTGGCAGGAGCTCAAGGCCGTGAAGAACCAAAAGGTCATTGAAGTGGATCGCAATTTATGGACACGCTGGCGTGGCATCGTTGCCGGGGAATTAATGATGGAAGAAGCAATTTCGAAACTGTACGGCAGCGGGAAAGCGGAGAAATAATTTGTGCGACAGGAAGCGGGCGAGGTAGGCGTTACTTGTTAACGCCTATTTTTTGTCTGCCTAGGAACGAGAAAGAAGGAGGCATTGTAACGCATGACGGGATTACATCGCGGCGGAAGGCGCAAGGCGTTCGGCCTGTCACTGCTGATTGGCTTCGCATTATTATCGGCAGGGGTCATGATTAATGTGTCACTGGGCTCTTCCTCGATTTCATTTCCAACTTTGCTGAAGGCCTTGTTCTTCGCGGACAGAACGAAGGAGATGCTTATCGTGCAGGAGATCCGATTGCCCCGTGCGCTAATCGCGATTCTGATCGGTGCGAGTTTGGCAGTTGCGGGTACGATTATGCAGGCGATGACGCGCAACCCGCTTGCTAATCCACAGGTGTTCGGCGTCAATGCGGGCGCTTCGCTCGTAGTCGTAGCATCAACGGTATTCCTGCCGGAGCTGACGCAGCAGCAGCTTGTTTATTCCGCATTTGCAGGAGCGGCCTTAGGCGGCTTTATCGTGTATTTCATCAGCGCAGGTGGGGATTTGAAGCCGGCTCGGCTCGCCATTGCCGGAATGACCATCCATTTTTTTCTTTCGTCCATAACACAAGGATTGATCTTGTTCCATGAGAACACGACGGACAGCATTCTCTATTGGCTGGTCGGCGCGATAGGTAATCGGAATTGGCACCATGTCGGCGTGCTTCTTCCGTGGGCAAGCATCGGCTTGCTGGGCGCCTTGGCTCTGTCGAAGCCGTTAACGATGCTGAGTATGGGGGATGATGTGGCAAGGGGGCTCGGGGCAAGAATCGAGGTAACACGGTTAGCCGGCGGTCTGCTCGTCATTATTTTGGCGGGAGGCTCGGTGTCCGTTGCTGGCCCGATTGGCTTCGTAGGTCTACTGGTACCGCATATCGTCCGGCTGATGGTCGGTGTTGATCTGCGTTATGTACTGCCTTGCTCCGCCCTGTATGGATCAGTTCTGTTGGTGTATGCGGATATTGTTTCGCGCTATATATCGTATCCGTATGAGGCGCCAATCGGGATTGTTACTGCCATGCTGGGGACACCATTCTTCTTGTACTTGGCATATGCAGGAGGGAAGCACAATGAATAAATCTGCAAATATGGCGCGCCGCCATCGGCTCGTCGTGCTCGCATTAGTTGCGCTGCTTCTCATCGTGGGTCTGATCAGTCTTGGAGTGGGGGCGGTCTATATAACGCCAAACCAAGTGATAGAGACAATGCTGGGGCATAGCAAGGAACATGCGTTCATCCTTGGCAAATACCGTTCGCCCAGAATCGTCTTGTCCGTTCTTGTGGGTGCCGGACTTGCTATATCAGGAGCTGTCTTGCAGGGCGTACTGCGGAATCCGCTGGCCTCTCCGGATGTGATCGGAATTACGAAGGGGGCAGGCCTGGCGGCTTGTGCAACCATTATTTTATTTCCCGGGTCATCGGCAGTCGCACTACCTTTATCCGCGTTTGCAGGAGCGGCTTTGGTAGCCCTGCTTCTATTTGCATTCGTATACAGGCGCGGAGCTCGACCCACGACGCTGGCACTGACGGGCATAGCGCTTGGAGCGATGTGCGATGCAGGTATCCAGTACTTCATGTTCAAATATCCGGTTAGCGTCAATGCAGCACTTATTTGGCTTACCGGAAGCATATGGGGCAGAGGCTGGGACGAGGTGATGGGTGTGCTGCCGTGGATGCTGACACTCATCCCGCTTGCGCTGCTGCTGTCTTCAAGGCTGGATGTACTGAGCCTGGGCGATGATGTAGCGACAGGCCTGGGAGAACGGGTGAAGCGTCTTCGTCTTGCGCTGGTGGCTGTTTCGGTCGCCTTGGCAGGAGCATCGGTGGCGGTTGTCGGCGCGATTGGCTTCGTGGGCTTGATCGCTCCGCATATGGCGCGCCGGCTTGTTGGCGCCAAACATGGCATTCTCTTGCCCGTATCAGGCTTGTTAGGCGCTATTTTGGTGTTGACGGCCGACACGATTGGACGCGCTATCGTTCCGCCAATCGAATTCCCGGCGGGGTTAGTGACTGCCGTAATCGGTGCTCCGTATTTCCTTTACTTATTGCGCAGAGAACGCAAGATTCGTTCCTAGCTCGCGCCCAACTCTCATAGGTGAATGTTGAATCTAATGATATAATAATAAGCATATCGTTCCAGTATAGGATGGTGAGCCTGTGGATTACGCGAGATTAAGTAAAGAGGTTTCTTACGCGCTTCGTCATGCGCCATGGGAGTATGAGTTGGAGATGGATGAAGAGGGCTGGGTGGGGATTGAACAACTTTCCCATGCACTTCATTTCAGCCATCCAGAGCGAAGTTTGCTAGAGACAGACTTTGTAAGAATGATTGAGCTGTCAGACAAGAAAAGGTTCGAGGTGCTGGATGGAAGGATTCGGGCAATGTATGGCCATTCGATACCGCACAAAATAAAGAAAAGCGCAGCTCATCCGCCAGACCTGCTGTATCACGGAACGTCTCGGCGCATCGTAGACCAAATACGCAGAGAAGGACTGCGCCCCATGGCGAGACAGTATGTTCACCTATCTGCGGATCAAGAGACGGCCATGGTTGTAGGAAGACGAAAGGACAATAGCCCTGTAATACTTGTTATTGATGCGGCGAGAGCCGCGCATGAAGGAACTTTATTCTATCACGGCAATCATACGATCTGGTTAGCTGATTTCATTGCACCGCAATATATAAGTGAATAAATGTGGACGACGCAAAGACGGGGAACCTGAAGTGGCTCTCCGTCTTCTTCATTATTGACAGCATTTTTTTGCGAGTCAGGTGGAGTAAGGGGGATTGTCCTCCGAGATTGAAGCTCCTTGCTTGCGCCGCAATAAAAATCCTGTAACGGAAGACAGCAGATACATCGTGCCGCCAACGATATATACGGCCTGTGCTCCCCAAATATCGGAGATTGTTCCGGCGAACAGTACGGAAACTCCGAACAATATGTATGAGATGGTGCTCTGAGCGGCAAATACATGCGGCTGCTCATCAAGTGGGGTGATGTGCTGCACATAGGTACGCTGGGCAATATCTCGCAGCTGATAAAATGGACCCATCAGAACTACGATAGCTAAAGCGACAAATGCTTGCGTATTCCATGCATATCCGTATACGAGTAAGCTAACTCCAAATGATCCGATCAGAATTGTGCCGACTAGATGTTTATGAATGCGTGCAGACAGTTTCAGTGTAAGGAGTCCGCCGAGAATCGTTCCCGCATAATAGGCAGCATTAATATATCCCCACCAGGCTTCATCCTTATGAAGTACCTCTTGCGCAAAGACGAGTGTCACACCGCCAATCCATATTCCGCCTGCAACTCCCTCCAAGATGTCCATCCACGTAATAACGCGCAGCTTCGGATGTGTGAACAGGTACGTCCAGCCGGCCATAATGGAATGAGATTTCTTATCTGCGCCTACACTTGATTCTTGATTGTGCGACAATCGTAAGATACAGAGACAACCAAGAAAGAGAAGGCCTGCAGACAATTGAAGAACAAGGGAATGTCCAAGCTTAGCGACGAGAATTCCCCCCATAGTCCATCCAAGCAGAGACAGCATTTGCATACTGGTCGAAACAAGGCTATTGGCGTGAACTCTCTTATCCTCTTCAACTAGGCGCGGATATAAGGCGTTTGCCGCTGCAGAAGCACAGCCTTCTACGTATCCGATACCAACTATGGCACAGAAAGAATAGGCGAGAAACTGTGTTGTCGATAACATTGATGCAAGTGGCGATATAGAGAAGGCGACAACGGCTGATAATGTGAATTGTAAAAGCAAAAACAATCGCGTAACATGAGCGATACTCATGCGGCGGTACCAGATTGGCAGCATGAAGCTGCTCGCCAGTATCGCCATTGAACGGACAAAGGACACGGCTCCGGCAAAGGCAGCTGAATCCGTCATTTGGTAGACTGCTGCAATCAATGTCATCATGTACAGAGATCCTGCGAGATTAGCGAAGGATCTGCTGGATAGAAGCGAGTAGAACGAACGATTCAATGCGTCTCACATCCTATGCAATTTCATAATTTTAACATTATAGCATGGATGATCTTTCTTTTTAATAACTATTTTAAAAAAATAATAATACTAGACTGGGTGAATTGAAGCTCTCATCATTTGTTTCTCTTAATCCAGTCGTGCTTCGATTTTGGATAAATGCTCGAGCATGCGGTGAGACGCGAGTTTGTCATCCTGCGCGTCAATTGCCTCGTAGATTCGCCGATGCTCTTCCAGAAGCTGAGTGGTGGAGGAACGCTCTCCGAACAACCACATGCGTCTAGTCTCGCCCATATGCTCAGCACATTTCTGATGGAACATTTGCAGCATCGGAATAAGCACTTCATTGTGACTGGCCTCAGCCAGCCGAACATGGAACAGGAAGTCATCATGCTGACTAGCTTCTTCATCCTCCAGATGCTTCTCCATACGATGCAGACACGCAGCCATAGCCTGCAAATCAGCGGATGTACGTCTTTTGGCTGCGAGTCCGGCTGATCCAACCTCTATCATTTTACGAACCTCGATCAGTGACTTCACAGACTCCACATCGGTTAGCCATCCTTGGAGCTGCTCAGATGGTGTTTGCTCATACTTACGTACAAAGGTTCCGCCGCCGTGACGGATATCAAGCCAGCCCATTGCCTTAAGTGCGCTGAGGGCCTCACGTATGGTAGAACGACCTACTGCATATTGTTGAGCGAGTGCTTCGACAGAAGGCAGCTTGTCGCCGGGCATATATATTCCTCCACGCAGCTGCTCTAGTAAATGTTCTTGAATGAGCTCCCAGCCTTTTTTTAATCGAAATTCGGTCATATTGCTGTAAACCTCTCTTTCTGAAATATTAAATCAAAAATAATAAATATTATAAAATTATTTTTCGAAATCGAGTGACATTTGTCTCAATCATACGTTATAATATGCCAAAAGTCATCAGATGACCTGAACAATTCAGCAGATGTGGAGGAGAGTGTTGAATCGTTCACTTCAGATGTTGACTTGGATCCAAGACACCAAGGAGGAGTTCATTCATGATAACGATTGAAGCACGCGAGCGACTGCTCAAGCTGCTTGGGCCAGAGCGGTATCGCGATGATAAGGAGAGCTTGGTCACGCATTCTTATGATGCTACACCGATGATGCAGTCTCTGCCTGATGCTGTTGTATATCCGGAATCGACAGCAGATGTGCAGGAGATCTTGCGCACGGCGAACGAATACCGTATTCCCATTGTTCCTAGGGGCGCTGCAAGCAACCTGTGCGGCGGAACTGTCCCTGTAGCAGGGGGAATCGTCGTAGCCATGACTCGTATGAATAAGCTCATTGAAATGGACACCGAGAACCTTACAGCAACCTTCCAGCCTGGCTTGAACACGAAGACGTTCCATCGGGAAGTGGAGAAGCGTGGACTGTTCTATCCGCCTGACCCTAGTAGCATGTCCATCTCAACCTTGGGCGGCAATATCATGGAAGGGGCCGGCGGCCTGCGCGGTTTGAAATACGGAACGACGAAGGATTATGTGATTGCACTCGAGGCGGTACTGCCGAATGGCGAAGTGATCCGCACGGGAGGCAAGTTGTACAAGGATGTAGCAGGCTACGATTTAACGAAGCTGTTAGTAG
This sequence comes from Paenibacillus wuxiensis, assembly GCF_040195695.1. Classification (NCBI taxonomy): domain Bacteria; kingdom Bacillati; phylum Bacillota; class Bacilli; order Caryophanales; family Paenibacillaceae; genus Paenibacillus; species Paenibacillus wuxiensis. The sequence goes on from NZ_JBEFZI010000013.1 coordinate 9,359, forward strand.
GCTCCGAAGGAACGCTTGCGTTGATTACAGAGGCAACGGTTAAGCTGCTGCCCGCACCGGGTATCCGCAAGACAATGCTCGTATCCTATAAAGATATTTATGCTGCTGCCCGCAGCGTGTCACGTATTGTAGGCGCAGGCATCATCCCAGCAACACTTGAATTCATGGATCAGCCGACGATTCGCGTAGTTGAGGAGTATAATCATATCGGGCTTCCAACAGACATGCAGGCAGTTCTGCTTATTGAACAGGACGGTCAAGATGAGAACGTTGTCATGCGCGATATGGAAGCGATTGCGAAGATATGCAGTGAGGAAGGTGCAGATCGCGTTCAGACTGCGAAGGATGAAATTGAGGCTGAACAGCTGATGAAGGCACGCCGCAGCGCATTGTCCACATTGGCGCGTATTCGTCCAACGACAATTTTAGAGGATGCGACCGTACCGCGCTCGAAGATTGCGGAAATGGTACTGGCCATCAATCGTATTGCAGAGCAATATGGGGTAAATATTTGTACGTTCGGGCATGCAGGAGACGGCAATCTTCATCCGACCTGTCCGACAGATGCGCGGAATGAGGATGAGATTCACCGTGTTGAGCAAGCGTTCGCGGACATTTTCGAGGAAGCGATTCGCTTGGGCGGCACGATTACCGGTGAGCACGGAGTGGGAACGGTGAAGGCTCCATATCTTGAATGGAAGGTTGGACCTACAGGCATCGACGTGATGAAAGGCATTAAGCAAGTGTTCGATCCGAATGGAATTATGAATCCAGGCAAGATATTTGCTAAGGCTGCTCGCAAAAGGCTGGTGGTTTCCCGATGAGTCAACAACAACTAGAGAAGACAAACAATCCGCTGCAGAAAGAACTCGTGAAGACGCTCGATTATGAGCAGCTGATGAACTGTATGCGCTGTGGATTTTGTCAGCCGACTTGCCCGACTTATCAAGAGACTGGATTGGAAGCTGCTTCCCCTCGTGGACGAATTGCACTCATGAAGGCAGTAGCAGATGGCATTATGGAACCGGATGAATCTTTCCAGAAACAGATGAACTTGTGCTTGGGCTGTAGGGCCTGCGAGCCTGTATGTCCGTCGGATGTGAAATACGGTCAGCTGCTTGAGCAGACGAAAGAAGCAATGCATGCGCACAATAAGCCGCCGGTTGCGGTTAAGGGATTGAATCGCATCGCGCGCCCTGTATTTATGAAGCACAATCGTCTGTTGCGGATGAGTAAGCTTCTGCAAACGTATCAGCGTTCGGGATTGCAGGGTTTTGCACGGAAGAAGAACTTGCTGCGCTGGCTTCCTCCACAGATGCAAATGATGGAGCGCATCCTGCCTGAAGCGGACAGCCAAGGTGTAGTGAAGCGGGCTGGTGGCCGTCACTTCCTGGCCAAAGGCGAAAAGCTCGGCACAGTAGGGTTATTCCGTGGGTGTATTATGGACGTCTTGTTCACTGAAACGAATGTGAATACAATCCGATTGCTAACCGAATCCGGCTATGATGTCATCATTCCGGAATCCCAAGGCTGCTGTGGAGCTTTGTTCGCTCATGGCGGAAGTGATACGGCTACAGCTAGGGATTTGGCGAAGCAAAATATTGAGGCGTTCCGTGATGCGGGTGTTGATTATATTGCCTCAAATGCAGGCGGATGTGGAGCGTTGCTTGTAGAGTATGATCATTTGCTGAAAGAAGAGTCGGAATGGGTGGAGCCGGCTAAGAAATTCGCAAAGCAAGTGAAGGATATCAGTGATTTGCTTATGCGTTCACAGCGTTGGAGCAATCTTCCGGTAATGCCGCAAGGCAACTGTGGTACTGCTGAATCATCCGAACCATCTGAAACGGTAACCTATCAGGATTCCTGCCATTTGCGGAACGTTATGCGGGCTTCGAGTGGGCCAAGACAGCTTATTCGCCGCATTCCTGGCATCCGATACAAAGAGCTGGAAGGCGCGGATGTATGCTGTGGATCCGCTGGTATTTACAACATTGTACAGCCAGACATGGCTAACTCGATTGTTGATCGGAAGATGGATGCTGTTCGCGAGACACAGGCTTCGATTATCCTGACAAGCAACCCGGGCTGCTTAATGCAAATGAAAGTAGGCGTAGAACGGGATGGCGTAGCCGAGCAAGTGAAGGTCATGCACGTCGTAGACTATTTTGCGGAAAAGATGTTGAAGTAATATTTCAGATTACCTATAATAATCTTGTAATTATATTTTAATAACATACTAACAGACATCCATGTAGTCAATTGGCGGGGACGATTGACTTCATCGTAGGAGGGGTTAAATGTGAACGTCATTCCACTTAATGAAGCATGGGCGGAGCCGATGTGCGAGTTGTGGAACCGTGAACTGGGCGACCTGTTCCCAATGAGACAACAGCTGTTCGTACAAAATAGTTTTCGAGATGTAAACGTTTACTTTCCTGGCTCCTGGATCGCCCAAGATTCAGATGGCAGACTTCTAGGATTTATCATCGCGAAGAAATGGCAGGAAACAGATCGCGAGATGAAGCTAGGAGAAGGAGGAGGCTGGATTCAGGCACTTGTCGTTCGTTCCGAAGCAAGGGGGAAGGGGATAGGTTCTGAATTGCTCGGACGGGCTGAAGAGGCATTGCGTGAAGCTGGCGCGTCTCAAGTATTCATCGGACGTGATCCGTGGCATTATGTTCCAGGTCTCCCGAAAGCGTTGTCAATGCACCGTCAATGGCTCGAGAAGAGAGGATTCAAGCAGCTCTATGAGGTTAGCGACATGCTGTCCTCAGATGAGACCGATCTGATAGTGACTCCAGAATTTGCAGATGGAGCGAACGTGAAGTTGCTCACGCCTGAGGACAAGGAAGAAATGTTGACATTTTTCCGTCGCTGCTTTCCGGGCAGATGGCTGTATGAGGCACAATGCTATTGGGAACGCGGAGGACAGGGAAGAGAATTCATAGGATTGTTCCAAGGCAGTGAAATGATCGGCTTCTGCCGGGTCAATGACGAGCATTCTCCGCTGATTGCGCAGAATACGTATTGGGCGCCATTGTTCGAAGAGCCGCTTGGCGGTATTGGGCCGCTTGGTGTTGATGATCAGTACCGCGGCAAGGGATATGGTCTTGGTCTGGTCAAGGCAGGAATCGCTGAATTGCAGCAGCGCGGCATGCGCCAGCTAGTCATTGACTGGACGGAACTGGTCGACTTCTATGCGAAGCTTGGATTCCATACGTGGAAGAGCTATGACCTTATGAGCAAGGCCTTGTAAATTGTGAGTTCAAAACGACATACCGAACGATAGTGCGGTGAACAATGAAACGCGTGGAAGACGGATTGAAAGATATGGATAAGAATCTTTGATCCTTGAGCCTCCACTAGATCAACTTTGCTCAGAACGAGGTTGAGTAAGTCTTTGGAACAACGATAAGGAACCCCGGCAGAACCATACGCGCTGGGGTTTTTTGTCTATAATGGGATGATAAATGTGACATATTACGTAATCCTTGCGGGCTCTTCTCCCTTTCTCACTCTTTATTTCTAGCCAATTCCAAGCAGGCAGGGCAGCTTCTTCTTCGCGGCTTTTGCAGCTGCACATTATTGACGTATTGTTCATTTATGTGGCGTCCAATCAATATGATGCGGCCGTTCAGTATTTAAATGATACAAGAGAAAGCATTCGATTTATGAAGAGTCAGTGCAAATAAAATAGGTAAACTCGCTTAAGTCCTTCCTTCTCACCGACACTATCTGATGTGCATATAATGTGATCCGCCGTGAAATTTGGGCGTATGCACAGCAGGCAGCTAGGAATGCCACGGGGAGGGATGACTATGAAGTGGAGCCGTAATATATCCAGTGAGGAGTGGGCAAGCGTAATTACCCACGCAGTTGGATTATTGTTCAGTGTGTGGGCATTAGGCGTGCTTATCAGTGCCGCGTGGGAGCGCGGGACGTCGGCGCATATCATCGGGGCTTCAATATATGGGATTACGTTGATTATGATGTTTACAACCTCGACGATTATGCACGGCTTGCCGGAGGGCAGATCAAAGTACAGATTTACAATCCTTGATCATATGGCAATCTACTTATTTATTGCGGGAACGTACACTCCCTTCCTGCTCGTCGTGCTGCATGATGAGTTCAGCCAGCAGCTGTTAGGATTAATATGGGGGACTGCGATTGCAGGAATTATATACAAAGCATTCTATACAGGACGTCATATGTGGTTCTCTACGATTGCCTATGCAATTATGGGGTGGCTGATGATAACGGTATGGGACAGCTTGGTGCAGGCGATCCCTTTTGAAGGTGTTATGCTGCTGGTGATTGGGGGAGTATGCTATACGGCAGGCATCCCATTCTTTGTGTGGCACCGGCTTCCTTATCATCATGCAATTTGGCATCTGTTCGTATTAGCCGGCTCTGTCCTGCACTTTGTATGTATCTACCGCTATGTAATCTAGTTAGAAGGCAGGAAGAAACACTGAGATCTGCGTCTCAAAAAAATAATTCAATCATGTTAAGGTTCAACCCTTGACATGGAGTTGTGATTTAGGTATGATAAGAAACGTCGATGGGCTGTAAAGTGTTTTTCCTTTACGAAAGGAGTGGCCCGTATGAACGAGGAACAGGTACTGGCTAAGACGAACCGAATTAATATGCTGTTCGACTTCTATGAACCACTGCTCACAGAGAAGCAGCAGACGTTCCTGAAATGTTACTTTCAAGATGATTTTTCACTAGGCGAGATTGCAGCCGAATTCGGTATCAGCCGCCAAGCGGTGTATGAACATATTAAGCGGGCGGAGCAGACGCTCGAATCTTATGAGAGCAAGCTCGGCTTGCTGTCGAAGTTCGAACGTCGGACAGAGATCGTAATGGCGCTGCAACGTGCAATGGACGATATGGATAGCATACCCGACCCGCAGCGCGCGGAACTGCAGACGATTGTCCGTGAACTGCAGGCGTTGGATTAAGGGAACGGGGTGAGATAATATGGCATTTGAAGGATTAACGAACCGATTACAGAATGTATTCAGCAAGCTGCGCGGCAAAGGCAAGGTTGGTGAAGATGACGTCAACGAAGCGATGCGCGAGGTACGCCTGGCGCTGCTCGAAGCGGATGTTAACTTCAAGGTCGTTAAGGAATTCATTGGCAAGGTGAAAGAGAAGGCCGTTGGTCAGGAAGTGATGAATAGCTTCACACCGGGCATGGTCATTATCGACATCGTCAATAAGGAATTGACGGAATTGATGGGTGGTACAGCTGCGAAGCTGGCCAAGGCCAACAAGCCGCCAACTGTCATTATGATGGTCGGTCTCCAAGGTGCTGGTAAGACGACTACTTCAGGCAAGCTTGCGAAGATGCTGCAGAAGCAGAATCATAAGCCGCTTCTTGTCGCTGCCGATATTTATCGACCAGCTGCGATTAAGCAGCTTCAAGTAGTAGGCGAGCAGATTAAGGTTCCGGTGTTTGCACTTGGTGACCAAGTGAGTCCGGTAGAAATCGCTCGTCGCGGATTGGAGCATGCGAAGGAGAATAACCTTGATTATGTCATTATCGATACTGCAGGTCGCCTGCATATCGATGAAGCATTGATGGAAGAGCTGAAGCAAGTTCATGCTACAGCGAAGCCAGATGAAGTGCTGCTCGTCGTTGACGCGATGACTGGTCAAGATGCGGTCAACGTTGCAGAGAGCTTCAACCAACAGCTTGAGCTTACTGGTGTTGTGCTGACCAAGCTCGATGGCGATACACGTGGTGGTGCAGCCTTGTCTGTTAAGGCAGTTACGGGTTGCCCAATCAAATTCGCTACACTCGGTGAGAAGATGGACGCGCTTGAACCGTTCCATCCAGAGCGGATGGCATCACGGATTCTCGGCATGGGGGACATGCTCTCCTTGATCGAGAAGGCGCAAATGAACATCGACACAGAGAAAGCCAAGGAAATGGAAATGAAGATGCGCAACGCAGCCTTCACATTCGATGATTTCCTTGAACAGATGCAACAAGTAAAGAAGCTCGGCCCTATCGATCAGATTCTGGATATGATTCCAGGGATGAATAAGGTGAAGCAAAATGCGAACCTGAAGGTGGATGAGCGTCAAATGGGTCGAATCGAAGCGATTGTCCGTTCGATGACGAACGAAGAACGCCAAGATCCAGATCTAATTAATCACAGCCGTCGTAAGCGGATTGCAGCGGGCAGCGGAACTCAGTTGGCTGATGTGAACCGTCTTATCAAGCAATTTGATGAGATGCGCCGGATGATGAAACAGTTCTCCGACATGATGGGACCGAAAGGCCCTAAGATGATGAAGAACTTGAAGAGTAAAGCAGGCAAGGCTGGTAAAGGAATGAGATTTCCTTTCCGTTAATGCATAGACGAGCGCAGCTTTTATACTCGCTCGATTGATTATTCGAATTCCGTTAAGGAGGTGAATTTCGTGGCAGTACGTATCCGTTTGAAACGCATGGGTGCTCATAAAGCACCATTCTATCGTGTAGTTGTATCCGATTCCCGTTCCCCGCGTGACGGTCGTTTTATCGAGGAAATCGGTCATTACAATCCGGTAGCACAACCAGCAGTCGTTAACATCGACGAGGAAAAAGCTTTGAAATGGTTGCAAACTGGTGCTCAAGCATCTGACACGGTTCGCAACTTGCTCAGCCAAGCTGGCGTAATGAAGAAGTTCCATGAACTGAAACACCAGAAATAATCTAACCGTTCGGAGGGTCGCGAATGGAAGAGTTAGTGTCAGTAATTGCACGCGCTTTGGTCGATCATCCGGAGGAGGTCCGTGTGGACGTCGTGGAGAAGGACCATGTCATCGTGTATGAGCTTCACGTTCATCCTGACGATGTCGGAATGGTTATCGGGAAGCAAGGTCGTATCGCTAAGGCGCTTCGCACGGTCGTCACGTCGGCAGCTGTTAAAGTTCCAAAACGAGTTGCCGTGGACATTATTTCATAATTGCACGCAAGAGGGTTAGGATGAAATCCTAGCCCTTTTTCGTATGCATGAGGCTGAATGTGTTACACTAGAAAGAAGATATTCGCAGGTTGGGCCTCCGAATATTTACGATAGATTGAATGAATGGTGATTACCAACGGCAGGAGGATAAGTCATGGCTCAAAGAATGTTTAATGTCGGCAAATTGGTCAATACGCACGGCATTCGGGGTGAAGTGAAAATTATCCCGACAACAGATTTCCCGGAGGAACGCTTCGCTCAAAAGAGCGAGTTAGTTCTGCAGCAACCGAACTCCAATAACAGTGTATCCGTTACCGTTGAGCGGTCGCGTTTACATAAAAATATGTACATCATTAAATTTGTGCAATTCGACAATATCAATGAGGTTGAGAAATATAAAGGTTGGATGCTGAAAGTAAGCGAAGAGCAGCTGGATGAGCTCGATGAAGACGAATATTACTACCATGAGATTATTGGTTGTAAAGTCGTGACAGACGAAGGCGAAGACCTTGGAATCATTGACGAGATACTGTCTCCAGGCGCGAATGATGTCTGGGTTGTGAAGCCTGCGAAAGGAAAATCAATCTTGATTCCGGTCATTGATGAAGTTGTGCTTACGGTTGATGTGCAGGAGAAGGTCGTAACGGTTCATATTATGGAAGGACTTATTTAATATGCGTATCGATGTGTTGACCCTTTTTCCAGAGATGTGCGAAGGGGTATTCGGATCCAGTATATTAGGGAAAGCGCGTGAGAATGGACATGTTGTTATTAACACGGTCAACTTCCGCGATTATTCCGATAATAAGCATCAAACTGTTGACGATTATCCGTATGGCGGTGGCGGTGGTATGGTGTTAAAACCGCAGCCGATCTTTGCGGCGGTCGAAGATTTAATGGTGAAGGCAGTGGAAGAGCGGACATCAGGAATAGCAGAATCGATGGATGGTCACGAGAAAGCAGCGAAACCACGCGTTATTTTAATGTGCCCGCAAGGAGAGCGTTTCACGCAGAAGAAAGCAGAGGAGCTTTCACAGGAGTCCCATTTAATATTCGTGTGCGGTCATTATGAAGGATATGATGAGCGCATTCGCGAGCACTTGGTGACGGATGAACTATCTATAGGGGACTATGTATTGACAGGCGGTGAATTGCCCGCAATGACCGTGGTTGATTCTGTTGTTCGTCTGCTTCCTGGCGTGCTGGGCAATGAGATGTCTGCGGTAACGGATTCGTTCAGTACAGGACTGCTTGAATATCCGCATTATACCCGTCCTGCACAGTTCCGCGATTGGAAGGTTCCTGATGTACTCATCAGTGGCCATCATGCCAATATAGAGATATGGAGACGCGAACAGGCTCTGAAGCGGACGCTGGAACGGCGTCCTGATTTGCTGGAGCATGTGGAGCTGAGTAAGGACGACCTGAAAATAGTACAACGCTTGAAAAGTGATGCCGAGCGAAGCAACGCTTAATGAGAGCTAACCGGTTCAATGAGTGGATTGGTGAATAGACTGCTCCACCATAAATGACTGAGATTCTATGTACGATGGACATAAAATCTCAGTCTTTTTTTATTGGATTCATTCGTTACGCGTATAAGCCCAATTTGCATAACCGTTGTTTACGAAAATAATAAATAATGGGGACAATATTGTTCATAGGTCGCATGTAACATGGGACATCATGAATTCCAATGAAGTGAGGCAAAGTTATGAGTAAAAGTGAGATTCGTAAGAATGGATTGCGGTTGTTTATTGCGATGCCACTGCCGAAGTCTGCTGTTCAAGTATTGGAAGAGTGGTGCACAGCAGGGAAGCAGCGCTGGCAATTTGCGAAATGGGTACACCCGCAGGATCTTCATATTACGCTCCAATTCCTTGGGGCGGTAGATGAGCATGTTATTGAGCGGATTGTACATGTATTGAAGGAGGTGTCCAGAGGGGGCGCTCCAATTGATCTGCAATTCGATGGCGTGGGAAGCTTTGGGGCAAAAGAAGCACCCCGTGTACTATGGGCTGGTCTAGGAGGAGCAATCGACAAACTGCGACAATTGCACCATAGCGTTACAGCCGCTACTTCGCCTTTAGGATTCGAACCGGAGGAACGCCCTTATCGCCCGCATATTACGCTGGCCCGCAAGTATCGCGGAGGGGAAGGTCAGCCCTTCACCATGAACAGCGAACCACTTCCTCCGAATCAATGGACGGGGGAAGAGATCGTGCTGTTCCAGACACATATGAATCAAAGTCCTATGTATGAGCGTTTGCATACTTTTACTCTGGGTCAAGGATAGTCTAATGTACATGTGCTGCAATCATTGGGTCAGGCCTCGTTAATACGACGTCTTGAAAAACAGGTCTATCCTCACGTATATTTTCCAATCTTACACATTTATAATGGAGTCACCATTTTGAGCATGTCGAAAATGGTTGAAAAAGCAATATAAATTGTGAATGGAGGGATATCGTGGAGAGATATGCTTCGCGTATCGGAACGCTGCTGCTTCTGATTACGACCATGCTTTTGGTCGGTTTTTCAAAGCCGGATGATACGCGAAAGGCGACGTGGATATGGCAGGCGGAGAGAATAGAAACAGAATCGGAGCAACTGATTGATTTTGCCAAAAAGAATCGCATTAATGTGATGTATCTGCATATGGATATGACGATTCCAGAAGCATCATATCGGCGCTTTCTGAAGCAGGCAGGTCAAGCAGGAGTTGAAGTGCATGGCTTGGCAGGGCATCCCTTATGGGCTTTGCGTGAATATCGGGACAAGATGATGAAGTTGACAGAGTGGGTTAGCGCTTATAATCAGCATTCTGCTGCGGATGAGCGTTTCAAGGGGCTGCATTTGGATGTTGAGCCCTACGTGCTTCCAGATTGGGAAGATGATCAGCCATCGATCATTCGTTCTTGGACGGCGAATATGAGCGATTGGCTGAATGCTGTCAAGAGCCGCAGCGATTTAGAGCTCAGCGTCGACATGCCGGTATGGTTCGACTCGATCACGGTTCCAGATGCACAAGAGACTTCGTTGTCGGAATGGATCATTCGCCGTTTTGATCATGTAACGTTAATGGCGTACCGTCAGCAGATAGAAGGCGGGAACGGAATTTTGGAGCTTGTCCAGAATGAAATAGAGATCGCAGACCGTGTCGGGACACCGATATGGATTGGGGTCAACACGAAGCCAATGAAGGAAGCTCACACTACCTTCTATGATGCAGGTGTGCAGGCAATGGAGTCGGTGTTGAATCAGGTTCAGGAGCGGCTGCGGCATCATTCCTCCTTCACAGGAGTTGCCATCCATGATTATCGTTATTGGAATCATATGCTGGAGAGAGATGGTGAACCAGGGGATCCCCCAGGGCCAAAGCCTGACCCAGTTCCAGATCCAAAACCAGATCCAAAACCAGATCCAAAACCAGATCCAAAACCAGATCCAAAACCAGATCCAAAACCAGATCCGAATCCTGATCCAGGGGAGATTACAGTCCCGATGCCGCCACCAATTGATCGTACAGGAACCATTATTGGAACCTACGTATGGCAAGCGGAGTTAGCGATAAATCAGTCTGATGACATCATTGCATTTGCGAAGGAAAAGGGAATCAACTTTTTATATGTTCGCTTGGATCTTCAGCAACCGTTTGAAGCGTACCGTGAATTTGTGAAGAAGGCGCATGATGCTGGAATTGAGATGCATGCTATGGGTGGACATCCTGGTTGGGCGTTAACAGAGAATCGGCAGCGGATGTGGAAGCTCGTTGATTATGTCAAACGCTACAATCGTGCTGCCGCGCCTGAAGAGCGCTTCTATGGCATTCATTTGGATGTAGAGCCTTATGTAATTCCGCAATGGCGCAGTGATAAGGACGAGGTCATTGTACAGTGGATAGACAATATGGCGTTTTTTGTCGAATCGACCAAGGCTGATTCTCAGCTTGAGACGAGTGTCGATCTCGCAGTGTGGCTGGATCGAACCTTTATTCCGGGGAAGTCGGAACTGTCGGTTAGTGAATGGATGATAGGGCGTATGGATCATGTGACATTGATGGCGTTCCGTAATATGGCTGGGGGCAGCAATGGAATTGTTGCTTTGGTGAAGCAGGAGATGCAGATGGCGGATTGGTTAGGCAAACGTCTCGTAGTTGCAGTGGAAATGAAGGAGAGTTTTGAAGGCACGCATGTTTCTTTTTATGAGAAGGGTGCTGAAGAGATGCTGAAGCAGTTGGACAAGCTTCCAGAGATGCTTGCAGATCACCATTCTTATACCGGTTATGCGGTGCATGCCTATGATTATTGGAAAGAAGCCAAGCCTTGAAAAGGCGCTTGTGTTCTATTCGTTCATATGCTACAATTAATTTCGTTGTTTGGAATACGGTGGTCCTCTGCATACGATGAGGCGAATGCACTAGGCATGCTGAGATGCAAGAACACCTGTGTGGAAGGAGGGAGTCCTAGATGAATATCGTACAAGCGATTACGCAAGAACAGCTTCGCAAGGATATTCCAAGCTTTCGTCCCGGCGATACTTTGAAGGTTTATGTTAAAGTTATCGAGGGATCTCGCGAGCGTATCCAGTTGTTCGAAGGTGTTGTTATTAAGCGTCGTGGTGGCGGAATCAGTGAAACGTTTACTGTTCGTAAAATTTCCTACGGTGTAGGTGTTGAGCGTACGTTCCCGCTTCATACTCCGAAAATCGATAAAATCGAAGTGGCTCGCCGTGGTAAAGTGCGTCGTGCGAAGCTGTACTATCTTCGCAATCTTCGCGGTAAAGCAGCGAGAATCAAAGAAATCCGTTAAGGAACAACCGGGGGGCTTGCTTGACTGCAAGCTCCCTTTTGCTATTTGTATGGATTGGAGTGCGCAATGCGCATGACGTGAACTTCAAATACGCATCCTAGGAGAAAGCGGGGCACAGCGAATGGATCAAAACGACCAATTGATGGAACCGAATACGCCGGAAGAAACGGCTGAAAAGCCGGCCAGCCCGAAGAAAAACGAATTGTTGGAATGGATTAAAGCGATTGCGATAGCTGTTGTCCTTGTCGTTGTCGTAAGATGGTTGCTGTTCGCTCCGTTTATAGTTGATGGTCCTTCGATGGAACCTAACTTCTGGACGGGTGAGAGGCTCATCGTGAATAAGATCTTGTATGAGTTCAGACAGCCTAAGACAGGAGAAGTTGTTGTATTTCACGTTCCACAAGAGAACCGCGATTTAATTAAGCGTGTAATTGGTGTTGCCGGTGATACGATCGAATATCGCGGTGATGATTTGTACGTTAACGGCAAGAAGGTAGAAGAGACGTACATACAAGAAGCAATAGATCAAGCTCATAAAAATGATATGTTATATAATGACCGTAATTTCCCAAGTGATTCGACTCAGCCGAACAAAGTTCCAGAAGGACATATCTTCGTCATGGGTGACCATCGGAGCAACAGTACCGATAGCCGCATGCTCGGATTTATTCCGTTGAAAGATGTCATTGGACGCGCAGACGTCATCTTCTGGCCAATCTCGCATGTTAAGTTGATTCAACATCATTAGTTGAGTTACGGCTGCCAAGGAGGTGGATAGCGATGTCAATCCAATGGTTTCCGGGTCATATGACGCGAGCGCGACGTCAGATCCAGGAGAAGTTAAAACTGATAGATGTAGCGATCGAACTGTTGGACGCGCGCCTGCCTGTGTCGAGCCGCAATCCAATGATTAACGATATACTCAGCAATAAGCCGCGCCTTATTATTCTGAACAAAAGCGATCTTGCAGATCCAGACGTAACGGCGAAGTGGATGAAATATTTCCGCAATGAAGGTCACGCTGTAATTGCTGTCGATGCGTCAACAGGAAGCAATGTATCGCAGATTCCTGAGGCAGCGCGCAAGTTGCTCGAAGAGAAGTTCCAGAAACAAATTGCAAAGGGAATGAAGCCGCGTCCAGTACGTGCATTGATTGTTGGAATTCCAAACGTAGGGAAGTCTACACTCATTAACAAGCTGGCTGGTAGATCGGTAGCTGCAACTGGCGATCGTCCTGGCGTTACTAAGGGTCAGCAATGGATTCGTGTAGGCTCCGAAATGGAACTGCTCGATACACCAGGGATTTTGTGGCCTAAGTTCGAGGATCAGGAAGTAGGTTACCGATTGGCGACAACCGGAGCAATTCGCGAAGAAATATTGAATGTGGAAGATATCGCGTTTTACGCGCTGAAATATGTTGCATCCCATTACTGGGATCGACTGTCTGAGCGGTTCGGCATGACGGACGAAGTCATAGATGTGGACAATCCAGATGAAGTTGTGCGTTTGATGGAGGACATTGGACGCAAGCGCGGGTGCTTAATGGGTGGCGGAAGAGTCGACTTAGAGAAGTCATCTGGCATTATTTTGCGAGAGCTGCGCTCTGGCAAGTTGGGGCGTCTTACGTTCGAAGAGCCTTATTCATTTATGGTGAAATAGCTGTTCGGTAGATATAGGTAGGATGTTTGGAGTATGAGGATAGCGCCGTTAACGCCGGAGTGGTGTACGGCGCTATTTCTTTAGGTACAGCCGTTACTAGATATGGCAGTGAAGTAAAGACAGGTTGGGGAGGATCATGTTCGCATGGGGAGAAAGAAGCAGGAGGCAACAGCAGAGCCCGTTGACTTATTAGCTTGGGAACGAGAATATTGGGAACGCAGCGTTCAGCATATTGCAGGTATTGATGAGGTTGGCCGCGGCTGTCTATTTGGTGATGTTGTTGCAGCAGCTGTCATATTGCCGCAAGGTCTTATTATTGATGGGATCAATGATTCGAAGAAGCTGTCGGAGAAGAAGCGGAATGAGCTGTATGACATTATTATAGCAGAAGCGATAGCATGGTCAGTTGCACATGTAGATGCCGCTACTATCGATCAGATTAATATTAAGCAGGCAGCTCGTCGTGCTATGAAAGAAGCAGTTGAAGGGTTGGTGACTCAGCCAGAAGTGCTGTTGGTCGATGCAGAGAAGATAGATTTGCCATATGCACAAGAGGCGATTATTAAAGGTGATGCCAATAGTCAATCGATCGCAGCTGCTTCGATCGTCGCTAAGGTAACGCGTGACCGTCTATGTATTGGTGAGTGGAATGACCGATATCCGGAGTATGGCATAGCCGTTCATAAAGGGTATGGAACGAAGCTGCATCGGGAACAGCTGCTCCTTCATGGGCCAACGCCGATGCATCGCAAGAGCTTCTTGTCCTCCTTATTTCCTGAAGAGGAGCAGTTGACGCTATTCTAGCACCATCTGTTAACGGTAAGTAATTATCTATTATTCTGTTTTCTGTTCTAGTGAACGATAGCTGCGGATAAGTACTCATTATTCGTCTGCTCTATGCCGATATATAAGATAGCTATTTGCAGAGGACGTGGGATGGACATGAATATATCACAATTGGTACGAAGTTTGGCTGGGGAGGCGAGACCCGGCGAGCAGCGTTCATTGGAACTAAAAACGGGTCAGGTCGTTCGTGCGACTGTAACGGAAGTGTCTGAAAACGGGCACGAGGCCGTCGTATCAGTAAATGGTGTTCCTGTACGTGCAGTGCTGGATGCGCCGATGCAGCCAGGGCAAACGACGTGGATGCAGGTACAGGGGCAGCAGTCGGATGGATTGGTTATATTGAAGCAGACAGAGGGCCCTTCTGTCGGCACATTGCCTTCAATGGAAGAAGCACTTAAGCAATCCGGATTGCCGGATGAAGCATGGGCACGCCGCTTGCTGCAAGATTTACAGCGGGCCGGTTTGCCGCTAACGAAGGAGCTTGCAGCCAAGCTTAGCCAAGCGATGGCCTCGAAGCCTCCTGGAGTGGCAGCATCGGAATGGATGCAAGCAGCAGGTCTAGCGCTTCGTCGGCAATTGCCGCTCACAGCAGATACATTAAGCGGTCTGCGGCAAGCACTGTTCGGCAAGCCGCTGACGGATATGTTTGCAGGATTTATGCGCGCTGGGGATGAGTCTCTGGTCTTGGGCAGCGGCTCGCTTGGCAGCAGCGGGGCCAATACTGGCAATGCAGGTACACTGTGGACACAACCGCTGCGTGAGGCACAAACACTCATACGTGCACTGCTTGCAGAGGGACTGCAAACATCAGGTCAGCAGGCTAACGGAGGAGCGGGGGCGGCTGCAAGTGCGAATGGTGGCGCCACAAGTGCTCCTAGTGGTCAGTCTTCTGCCTCTCCTATGCCTGAGACACTTAATAGGAGTACTAGCGGCACGAGTATGGATTCGACATCAGCTGTGGGCAGAGGTGTCCAAAATGGAGAACAAGTACGATCTATCTCCCTTCAGAACGGCAATTTTGGCGGAAACGGTGCTTCAGGGACTGCTGGAGCTTCTGGAACATCATCTTCTCCTCAACCGATGGTTCAGAGTGGTGCATGGATTGGTAAAGTCCTTCAATTGCTCGGCGTGTCGCATGAACAGCAGGCTCATCGAGCTGCAGTCATGGAGCTAACGTCTCAGCAGCCGCAGCAGACAGTGGGTGAAAATGGACAGCCTGCTGTTGGCGGCGGTGGTAGCACTGCTGCGGCATCAGGCAACTCAAGCACATCAGGAAGTAGTGGACTAATAGGAAGCGGCAGTGGAAACACAGCACCGCAATTTGGGACTCCCGCACAGTCTGCAGCGGCAACTGTGCATGCTTCAGCATTGGCTGCGGATGATGCAGCAGCGGACAAAGCATCTGTTATGAATGGAGGAACGGGGCGTAGTGCAGCTTCTCAAGAAGTGATGTCTAGCGGGGCAGCAGCGAAGGCAGGGACGGCAGCGGCACCAGTTGTATCAGGGATGGCACAGCTGGATATGAACCACCTGACAGCCAGTGCAACACAGCAGGGAGCGGCAGTTGGAGAGTCGCTGAAGAGTGCCCTCCTTCAATTGCTGCAAGCGGATGGAGTCCCGCATGCACTCCGTGAGGCAGCTCAACAGCTTGTACAGCATGTCACCGGCCAACAGTTGCTGCTCGCGTCTGATCGCCAAGCTCCATTCTCCCATATTACATTGTTTGTCCCGCTTGTAACGCCGGAAGGCAAGCAAACTGCGGCCGTTCACATTCAATCCCGTCAGAGCAAGCGAGGAGAGCTTGATGCGGGCAATTGCCGACTCTGGTTCGATTTGAATATGAAGGTGCTCGGGCGTACGCTCGTAGATGTTCAAGTGGTAGATAATGCGGTTGCATTGCATATCCATCATGCTGATGAACGGCTCGGTGAATGGATGGATGGGTTGCGTGATGAAGCGGAAGAAGCACTGGAGCAAATCGGTTACCAGCTGTCCGCTTTCCGAACACTACCGCTTCCTGAGAAGCGTTCTGATGCGGGGTCAGTGCAATCTCCAGAAATCAGCATGGATGATTATGCCGCGAAGCCTTACAAGGGGGTGGACATGAAGATATGAATAACAAACCGTCTATCCCTCGACCAGCTTCCGTCGAGCCTGTACAGCCATCACCTAACTCGGGAACGAGTTATTGGAATCAGCAAGAAGCACGTCACGGTGTTAGAGAAGAGACGCATGCGTCTGCGAAGGCAGGTGGCGCCACACCACGCAAAAAGGCAGTTGCACTTACTTATAATCCCGAACAAGGGGAAGCCCCAGTTGTTGTAGCTAAGGGACATGGTCAAATAGCTGATCGCATTCTCGAAAAGGCGAAGGAGAGCGGAGTCCCTATTCAAGAGGATGCTTCTTTAGTTGAGGTATTGTCTAAACTAGATATCGATCAGCAAATCCCGCCTGCCCTTTATCAATTGGTTGCAGAGGTGCTCTCCTTTGTATATAAAGCGGATCAGCGAGCGGATAAGGGGTGGATCAATCGTGGAACGTAAACATCATGGGAAGGCATCACAAAAGAAACATCAACAGATGTCATCAGTTGATGCGGGTACTCCACCTCATATTTCAGGTAGCCGGAAGAGGAGTGTGCCGATGAAGCTTAATCGTCGTGCGCGGGGAACTGAGGCAGAGCAGCTTGCGATTGCTTATTTAGAACGTAGAGGCTACCGCATTATTGATGTGAATTGGCGCTGTAAGTTAGGTGAGATTGATATTGTTGCGAACGATGGCGATGTGTGGGTGTTTGTCGAGGTTAGAAGCCGCACCGCGGGATTGCGTTATGGCGGTGCGGCAGAGGCAATCGATTGGCGCAAGCAGCGCAAGGTGCGAGCAGTGGCAACGGCGTATATGCATCGACATCGCTTAGATGAGGTTCATATACGCTTCGATGCAGTAGCGATTACCTACTCGACGGATCATGGAACTCCACCCGACATTGAACTATTTCAGGGAGCATTCTAATCCGTTCATTCAGGCATGATTCCGCTTGTCCAATGTACGGTACTGGATCGCTTCCGCTACGTGTGCAACCTCGATAACTTCACTTCCTTCGATATCCGCGATCGTTCGGGATAGCTTCAAAAGGCGATCATGTGCTCGTGCACTCATGCCTAGCTGATCATAAGCCTGCTGCAGCATATTCTTCGCGCTGTCCGACAAGCAGCAGTATGTCTTCAGATAAGAGCCTGAGAGCTCGCTGTTGAATTGGATATTCAGTCCTTCATAGCGCTGAGCTTGTACCCGTTGTGCTCGCATAACCTGCTTGCGCATCTCCTCGGAGCTTAGATTGTTGCTGGACCAATCGGAAATAGGGGAACGAGGTACTTCAACCTGAACATCAATCCGATCGAGCAGGGGGCCTGACAGCTTGCTTCGATATTGCTCAAGTCGTCCATGTGAACAACGACATTCTTCTGTACGGGAACCGGCATATCCACAAGGACATGGATTCATGGAGGCTGCCAGCATGAAGTGAGCAGGGAAACGGAAGACGGCGCGTGCTCTGCCGATGGTAACGCTTCGTTCTTCGAGTGGTTGGCGGAGCACTTCAAGCACTTGGCGCGGGAACTCGGGCAGCTCATCCAAAAAGAGGACGCCGCGGTGAGCCAAGCTGATTTCACCTGGTTTCGGGATCGCACCTCCACCAATAAGTCCAGCAGCAGAGATGGAATGATGGGGGGAGCGGAAGGGGCGTGTCATCATTAGACCTATACCATAGTGGCTCCATTTCCCCGATACACTATAGATCTTGGATACCTCGAGCGCTTCAGCTTCATTCATAGGCGGTAAGATTGTAGGAAGTCTCTTGATAAGCATTGTCTTGCCGGTGCCCGGAGGGCCGCTCAGCAGTACATTATGCATCCCTGATGCTGCAACTATTAACGCACGTTTGACATGCAGTTGACCGTTTACGTCGGCGTAATCCTCCAAATTCCTTGCTACCGTTTCCTCCTTTTTCATTTCACTACTATCTCTGTCTTTCGCTTCTCGTGAAGCAATCGGCAAGTCATCTACACTGTGGATTTCCTGCAGCTCACTTAGATGGCGGAGCGGGAATACTTGGATTCCTTCTACCAGTAATGCTTCAGCAACATTGTCTGCAGGAACCATAACACGGGTGAACTTTCTTCGGCGCGCTTCGTCAACAAGAGACAGCACGCCTGGAACCGCACGGGTAGAACCATCGAGTGCCAGCTCTCCAATGAGGAGCATCTCCTCAAATGGCTGGTTTGGAATCTGTCCGCTCGTACATAACAGTCCTATCGCCATGGCGATGTCGAATGATGTCCCTTCCTTGCGCAGATCAGCAGGTGCCAAATTAATCGTGATCCGCTCTAGTGGGAACTTCCAGCCGCAATTGCGAACAGCGGCTCGCACTCGTTCAATGGATTCGCGAATGGCGGCATCAGGGAGGCCAACAATCGTCACCTGAGGCAGCCCGGGCGAAATATCAATTTCCACATGAATGAGTCTTCCTTCTACGCCGTACACAGAAGCACCCCATAAATTTCCGTACACAAAAAACACCTCTCAATCGTTATTCTCAGCCGAAAACTGGAATACGAGGGAAAGGTGCTTCCTTATCTACACTCGTTATATAACTATAGCGTCTACGATAGCATTTATCAAAAAATTCGTAATTGCAATCTCCTCAATCTACTAATCTCCTTAATCTACCTAATATATTGGAACAGGCTTCTTGCAAGCAGATTAGGCGCAGGTAATAATTATTATAGCTGTAGGCAGTACTTGCGTCAATTTCGGTGGCGATTTCGATGAGTTGTTCCCTATTAATCTCAAAATGAGATGATATCAATATCAAAAAAATGTACGTTCTTGACGAAAATGAGAGGAAAGCGTTTTAAAATCATGATACAATGTGTTCGGATTGTATATATTTTCCGTTATTGTGAGTAGCGGTGGCGAAGCGGCGGAAGCGGTTCCCCAATTTCACGGACGCGCCGCGAGGTGTAGTAACAGGAGCTAACTCAGTATGCTTCTGCCCTACAACCTCGGCTTCGAATCGGAATAAGCCCATGAGGCTAACGATCGGATAGGGGGATGCACGATGAATATTCATGAGTATCAAGGCAAAAGTGTATTGAAGCAATATGGCGTTGCTGTTCCAGAAGGGAAGGTTGCTTTTACGGTGGATGAAGCCGTCCAGGCAGCTGAAGAATTGGGCACTCCCATTGTTGTCGTCAAGGCGCAAATTCATGCAGGCGGCCGTGGTAAAGCGGGCGGAGTGAAGATAGCGAAGAGCTTAGATGACGTGCGTACATATGCGACGGAATTGCTTGGCAAAGTGCTCGTGACGCATCAAACAGGTCCGGAAGGCAAGGAAGTAAAGCGTCTGTTGATTGAACAGGGCTGCGACATTAAGAAGGAATATTACATTGGTGTAGTTGTTGATCGTGGTACAGGTCGCGTCGTGATGATGGCGTCTGAAGAAGGTGGCACGGAAATCGAAGAGGTTGCTGCAGCAACACCGGAGAAGATCGTGAAGGAAGTTATCGATCCTGCGGTCGGTCTGCAAGTCTTCCAAGCGCGCAAGCTCGCATATGCAATCAATATTCCTGCTGAGCTGGTCAACAAGGCTGTTAAATTTATGGTTGCCCTGTACCAAGCATTCGTTGAGAAGGATTGCTCGATTGCAGAAATCAACCCGCTGGTTATAACAGGTGAAGGTGAAGTAATGGCTTTGGATGCGAAGCTGAACTTTGACTCCAATGCACTGTATCGCCATAAGGACATTCAAGCGCTGCGCGATTTGGATGAAGAAGACGAGAAGGAAATCGAAGCATCCAAGTTCGATTTGAGCTATATCGCCCTCGACGGCAACATCGGCTGTATGGTTAACGGTGCAGGTCTTGCGATGTCCACGATGGATATCATTAAATATTACGGTGGAGAGCCGGCTAACTTCCTAGATGTAGGGGGCGGCGCTACAACGGAGAAAGTAACAGAAGCATTCAAGATCATTTTGTCAGATGAAAATGTAAAAGGCATATTTGTAAATATCTTCGGCGGTATTATGCGTTGTGATGTCATTGCAAACGGTGTTGTCGAAGCTGCGAAGCAAATTGGTCTTGATCGGCCGCTCGTCGTCCGTCTGGAAGGTACGAACGTGGAGATCGGCAAGCGCATTCTGAATGAATCCGGATTGAACATTGTTGCAGCCGATTCGATGGCAGACGGTGCGCAGAAAATTGTCGCTTTGGTTCAATAATTCACGGACGAGAGGATGAGAGTCAATGAGTATCTTAATTGATAAACATACCAAGATTATTACACAAAATATGACGGGTGCTACAGGCATGTTCCATACAAAGGGCGGGCTTGAGTATGGCTCACAGATGGTAGCAGGCGCTGTCCCTGGCAAAGGCGGAACTACGGTTGACATTACGCTTGATAACGGTGAAGTGGTTACACTTCCTGTTTACAATACGGTAGTGGAAGCTAAGAATGCAACAGACGCAACAGCGAGTGTTATTTATGTGCCGCCAGCATTTGCAGCAGATGCGATTATGGAAGCAGTAGATGCCGATCTAGATCTGGTTATCTGTATTACAGAGGGTATTCCTGTATTGGATATGGTCAAGGTTAAGCGCTACATGGAAGGCAAGCGCACACGTCTTATCGGTCCGAACTGCCCAGGTGTCATCACACCAGGACAATGCAAGATCGGTATTATGCCGGGATATATTCATGCACCAGGCCATGTAGGCGTCGTATCCCGAAGTGGAACACTCACATATGAGGCTGTTCATCAATTAACAACGCGCGGCATCGGCCAATCTACTGCAGTTGGCATTGGTGGTGACCCGGTCAAAGGCTCTGAATTCATTGATATCTTGCATCTGTTCAATGAAGATCCAGATACACATGCTGTTATCATGATCGGTGAGATCGGTGGTACAGCTGAAGAAGAAGCAGCAGAGTGGATTCGTGATAACATGAAGAAGCCGGTAGTAGGTTTCATCGGCGGAGCGACAGCACCTGCAGGCAAGCGTATGGGTCACGCAGGCGCCATTATTTCAGGAGGCAAGGGAACTGCTGCTGAGAAGATTGCTACGCTGGAGGCTTGTGGTGTAAGAGTTGCGCCTACTCCTTCGGAAATGGGCAGCACGCTTGTTGCTGTACTTGAAGAGCGTGGGATGCTTGAGGCCTGCACGACGCATGTTGTGAATTCCTAATATTCAAAAGGTAAGCAACCTTTATTGCACGGAAACGTGTATAAAGGTTGCTTTTTTTTATTTTGTTAGCAAATTAAAGTTCTATGAATTTCAAAAACAATGGGTTGACACTTGCAATCTGTTAATATCTCAAGCAAAATAAGGGAAGCGGATTCGCGCTTCTCTAATGAAGGGAAAGAATGCGATGAGCAGATGGACTGAACGTCATATTTTATTTGCACTACATGAAGCAGAAGGAATTGGATGGCACACTATTCGTGACTTAATGGATAGAATAGGGCTATTGGGGCTGCCATGCTGGTTGGATCGATCTTCCTCGCAGTGGCAGGAATCTGGATTGAAGCCGAATGTGGCTGACAAGCTAGCTGCACAGTTTCGTTCCGACCGTCTCGAGCAGCGACTTGAGTTCACGAAGCGCAGCGGCATTGAATGGATAACGGCGCTTGATGAACAGTACCCATTATTATTGAAGGAAATCCCTCAATATCCTTGGGTGTTATATGGTAGAGGAGATTGGAAATGCCTCGGGGAAGCTTCCGTTAGTATCGTAGGTACACGAATGCCTACATCATATGGCAAGAAGGTCGCAGCTACACTAGGGGAGCAGCTAGGACATATAGGGCTGCATGTGGTTAGCGGGCTAGCGAGAGGGATAGATGCATCCAGTCATGAAGGCGCTCTCAAGTATGGCAGAACGGTTGCAGTCATGGGGACGTCATTTGACCGAGTGTATCCACCCGAGAATCGAAGCTTGGCAGGAAGAATTGTAGAGAACGGAATTGTCATTACCGAGTATCCGCTCGGCATGAAGACGCACCCGGGAATGTTCCCACTTCGGAATCGAATTATTGCGGGGTTGTCCCTGGGAACAGTTGTTGTAGAGGCCAATTTGCGCAGTGGCGCCTTAATTACGGCGGACATGGCGTTAGAGTCGAATCGCGAAGTATTTGCCGTTCCTGGTCCGATTACATCTCCGAAGTCGGCAGGGACGTTGAAATTGCTGTACGAAGGCTCGGCTAAATTAGTTCGTTCGGCTAGTGATATTGTGGAAGAATTTAAAGGTTGGTTGACAACAATCCCTTCGCCGTACAATAATGAAACGGTCGACGCTATTGGGGAACAACCCCTAACTGATGAAGAGAAGCGCATTTATAAGCTCATTTGTGATCAAGACAGTACAATCGATGACTTAATGCAGAGCAGCAGTTCGACATTTGCGCAACTCCATGAAGTTTTGTTATCCTTACAATTAAAAAAACGAATCCGAGAAGGCCCGGGGGCCGTATATAGCTCGGAATGATAGTGCAGTATGCTGGAGAGGAGGATGCGCCTGTGGCGGATTCACTAGTAATTGTCGAGTCACCTGCGAAGGCCAAGACAATTGGAAAGTATTTAGGAAGCAAGTATATAGTGAAAGCATCAATGGGGCATGTTCGCGATTTGCCGAAGAGTCAAATTGGCGTTGAGATCGAGGACAATTTTGCACCCAAGTATATAACGATTCGCGGTAAAGGCAGTGTCCTGAAAGAATTGAAGGATGCTCGGAAAAAAGTAAAAAAAGTGTATCTCGCAGCTGACCCCGATCGTGAAGGAGAAGCGATTGCTTGGCATTTAGCACACGCTCTCGAATTGGATCAGTCAGAAGCTTGCCGAGTCGTATTTAATGAAATTACGAAGCAAGCGGTGAAGGATGCGTTCAAAACCCCGCGTCAAATCAATATGGACCTCGTTCATGCACAGCAAGCGAGACGTATCCTTGACCGTTTGGTCGGTTATAAGATAAGTCCGCTTTTGTGGAAGAAGGTGAAGAAAGGATTGTCGGCCGGACGCGTACAGTCCGTGTCCGTAAAACTGATCATCGACCGGGAAAATGAAATTAGCGCGTTCATTCCTGAAGAGTATTGGACGATTACAGCACGCTTGAACATGGGCAAGTCTTCATTCGATGCGAAGTTTTACAGTATCAATGGGGAGAAGAAAGAGCTTACGAGCGAAGCTGAAGTAAATGAAATTCTTCAAGCAATTAAGGGCAATTCATTTGTCGTCAGCGAAGTGAAAGAGAGAGAGCGTCTACGTCATCCTTCGCCTCCGTTTACGACAAGCTCCTTGCAGCAGGAGGCTGCCCGCAAATTGAATTTCCGTGCGGCGAAGACGATGTCTGTTGCACAGCAATTATATGAAGGGGTCGACCTTGGCAAAGAGGGAACGGTAGGTCTCATTACGTATATGCGTACGGACTCTACGCGTATTTCCCAGACAGCACAGGAAGAAGCGGGAGAGTTCATTAAGGGTCATTACGGCGATGAGTATATGCCTGAGACTCCGCGTCAATATGTGAAGAAAAATGCGAATGCGCAGGATGCGCATGAAGCGATCAGACCTACATCCATAATGCGAACTCCTGACGAGATGAAGTCCTTCTTGAGCCGGGATCAGTTCCGCCTATACAAGCTGGTATGGGAACGGTTCGTGGCAAGCCAGATGACATCTGCCATTATGGATACGATGACCGTAGATATTAAGGTTGGAGAAACGATGTTCCGTGCGAACGGATCCAAAATCCGCTTCCCTGGCTTTATGAAGGTGTATGTGGAGGGCAACGACGATGGCACGGTTGAGGATGACAAGTTCCTGCCTCCGCTCACTGTAGGAGACAGCATGCAGACTGAACAGATTGAGCCGAAGCAGCATTTTACACAGCCGCCACCGCGTTATACAGAAGCTCGACTGGTCAAGACGCTAGAGGAGCTTGGAATCGGACGGCCGAGTACATACGCGCCAACACTGGAGACAATTCAGAAGCGCGGATATGTAGCGATTGAAGAGAAGAAGTTCGTCCCAACAGAATTGGGAGAGCTGATCATTCAACTCATGGAAGAGTTCTTCCCTGAAATCTTGGATGTCGAATTTACCGCTCACATGGAAGAGGATTTAGACCATGTCGGTGAAGGGCAGCAGGATTGGGTAAAAGTACTTGCCGATTTCTATGAATCCTTCGAGAAACGACTGCTTGTAGCGGAAGAGGAAATGAAGGAAATCGAAATCGAGGATGAAGTGTCCGATGAGATTTGTGAGAAATGCGGACGTCATTTTGTATACAAGATGGGGCGTTTCGGTAAATTCCTGGCATGCTCAGGCTTCCCGGATTGCCGCAATACACGCCCGATTGTAAAAGATACCGGTGTTACTTGTCCGAAGTGCCACGAAGGCAAGCTCGTTGAGCGCCGCAGTAAGAAGGGACGTGTCTTCTATGGATGCGACCGCTACCCAGAATGCGATAATGTGATGTGGGATCGCCCTTCTGCTAAGCCTTGTCCTTCGTGCGGAAGCTTGATGATTGAGAAACGGAGCAAGCAAGGAACGAAGCTAATCTGCACAAGCTGTGATCATAATGAGCAGGTGCAAGAAGATTCAGATGATGAATAAGGAGCTGCTGGCATACACATAAATGAACGTGACCATGCTGTGAGATGTCAGGCTTCGCTGCTGTAATTCTTGTGCTATCTTCACAAGTTTACAGTCTGAATTACGATAATAAAGGTTAGCTCTGCATCGCGGCTGCTTATTCAAGGAGCCGCGATCAGTGCTTTTGCATACAACTGAGGGGGATATCAAGAAATGAATCAGCCTAGAGTAACCGTCATTGGAGCTGGATTGGCGGGGAGCGAGGCGGCATGGCAAATTGCACAGCAAGGCGTGCCTGTCACACTATATGAAATGAGACCTGTCAAACAAACTCCAGCTCACCATAGCGGACGTTTTGCAGAACTGGTGTGCAGCAACTCGCTGCGAGCGAATGGATTGAGCAATGCAGTAGGTGTGCTGAAGGAAGAAATGCGCTATATGAACTCATTAATCATGAGCGCAGCTGATAAACATGCTGTACCAGCCGGTGGAGCATTGGCGGTTGACCGTGAAGGCTTCTCGGATGAGATTACGAACACGCTTAAGGAGCATCCGTTAGTTGAGGTTCGCAACGAGGAAGTTGCGGATATTCCTGAAGACGGTATTACTGTCATTGCGACAGGTCCTTTGACATCCGAATCGTTATCCGCACGTATTAAAGAATTGATGGGTGAGGAGTACTTCTACTTCTACGATGCGGCAGCGCCTATCATTGATAAAGATACAATCGATATGAACAAGGTATATTTGGCTTCTCGTTATGATAAGGGTGAAGCTGCATATTTGAATTGCCCAATGAATGAAGAAGAGTTCAATGCGTTCTACGAGGCGATTATTACAGCAGAGAAAGCTGAACTGAAGACATTCGAGAAGGAAGTTTACTTTGAGGGCTGCATGCCGATTGAGGTCATGATGAGCCGCGGCAAACAGACAGCTCTGTTCGGGCCAATGAAGCCAGTAGGTTTAGTTGATCCGAATACAGGCAAGACGCCGTTTGCTGTAATTCAGCTTCGTCAGGATAATGCAGCAGGCACACTGTACAATATGGTTGGCTTCCAGACTCACTTGAAATGGGGAGAACAGAAGCGGGTGTTCCGCATGATCCCTGGTTTGGAACAAGCCGAATTTGTACGTTATGGTGTTATGCACCGCAATACGTTCGTTAACTCACCGAAGCTGCTCGAACCAACTTATCAATTCAAGGGCCGACCATCCTTGTTCTTTGCTGGTCAGATGACAGGGGTAGAAGGTTATGTGGAATCTGCAGCATCGGGATTGATTGCAGGATTGAATGCAGCACGGTATGCAGCGGGCAATTCATGTCTTGTATTGCCGCAGCAAACGACATTAGGAAGCATGGCGAATTACATTACCACTGCGGACTTTAAACATTTCCAACCTATGAATGCGAACTTTGGCTTGTTCCCGCCGCTGGAGACTCGTATTCGCAACAAAAAAGAAAAGAACGAAGCCATCGCACATCGTGCGCTTGATACGCTGCGTGCATTTCAGGAAGAGCATGGCATCCACATCAAATAATTGGTGAAGCGTAAGGAAGCAGCGGCCGTTTTGTGCATGTCTGGTTCCTTTGCGCGTTCATAAGGCAGGAGGCTTGGTAGAGTGGAATATTCATTTCATGCAACAACGATTTGTGCGGTAAGACATAATGGTGCAGCTGCGATTGCAGGCGACGGTCAGGTGACCTTTGGCAACAACATGGTGATGAAGCAGCACGCACGCAAGGTTCGCCGCTTATATCGCGGTCAGGTAGTCGCTGGATTTGCAGGCTCGGTAGCGGATGCGATTACATTGTTCGAGAAGTTCGAAGGCAAGCTGGAGGAGCATCACGGCAATCTGCAGCGCGCAGCAGTCGAGCTTGCGAAGGACTGGCGTCAAGATCGTGTGCTTCGCAAATTAGAAGCATTGATGATTGTAATGGATGCGACCCATATGCTGCTCATTTCGGGCGGGGGAGAGATTATTGAGCCTGATGACGATGTCATCGCAATCGGATCTGGTGGATCATTTGCACTTGCTGCTGGACGCGCTTTGAAACGACATTCTCCGAATATGACAGCCAAAGAAATGGCGGAAGCTTCACTTCAGATTGCAAGTGAAATCTGTGTATATACGAATGACAATATTGTGGTTGAACAAATTTAATAGCCGTATGGCAGCCGGAGCGGAGGGGTAGTAATGAATCAGCAAGCGTGGACACCGCGACAAATCGTTACTGAATTGGATAAGTATATTGTTGGTCAGAAGAATGCGAAGCGTGCCGTTGCGATTGCACTGCGCAACCGATATCGCCGTGGACTGCTTGATGAGAGCATCCAAGATGAGATCGTTCCGAAAAATATCTTAATGATCGGGCCTACAGGTGTGGGGAAGACGGAAATTGCCCGTCGCCTGGCTAAGCTTGTTCATGCGCCATTTGTTAAAGTGGAGGCGACGAAATTCACCGAAGTAGGTTATGTCGGTCGAGATGTCGAATCCATGGTTCGAGATCTGGTAGAAACATCGATTCGAATGGTGAAGCTGGAGCGTACAGAGAAGGTGAAGGACAAAGCAGAGGAAATGGCAAACGAGCGTATTGTCGAATTGCTAGTCCCTACACCTCAATCGAATAAGAATGGCCGTAACCCGTTTGAGATGTTGTTCGGCCAGAGCAACAACCAGGAACAGGCATCTCCTGAGAAAGAGCCAGACCCGGGCATCCAAGAGAAGCGCCGCAAAGTACGTTTCGAATTGTTGTCTGGACAGCTCGAGAACGATATGATTGAAATCGACGTGGAAGAGAATACACCGAGCATGCTTGATTTCCTGTCTGGCCAAGGTAATGAGCAGATGGGCATGAACATGCAGGAGATGTTCGGTAATCTGCTGCCTAAGCGCATGAAGAAGCGCAAGCTGACGATTAAGGAAGCGCGCAAAGTTTTAACACAAGAAGAAGCGGGTAAGTTAATTGATATGGACGATGTTACTCAGGAGTCCATTCGACGTGCAGAGCAATCCGGCATCATCTTCATTGATGAGATCGACAAGATTGCTTCCAGCGGACGGGGAGGTTCTGGCCCGGATGTATCCAGAGAAGGGGTACAGCGAGACATTTTGCCGATCGTAGAAGGCTCAACCATTATGACCAAGTATGGGCCTGTAAAAACAGACTATGTGTTGTTTATTTCAGCAGGTGCCTTCCATATCGCCAAGCCGTCTGATCTTATTCCCGAATTGCAGGGACGATTCCCGATTCGTGTCGAATTGAACAATCTGTCGCTGGATGACTTCGTGTCCATCTTGACGGAGCCGAAAAACGCATTGACGAAGCAATATGTCGAATTATTGAAGACAGAGAATATTGAAATACAATTTTCGGATGAAGCAATCCGGGAGATTGCCAATATTGCTGCAACGGTGAATCAGAACATGGAGAATATCGGGGCAAGACGCCTTCATACGATCATGGAGAAGCTGCTCGAAGACTTGTCTTTCGAGGCGCCAGAGCTGACATTGGAGACATTTCAGATTACACCGGAATATGTACGTGAAAAACTAGCAGATATTTCTCAGAACCGGGACTTGAGCCAATATATATTGTAGTATAATCCGACAAAGTGTGACAATTGTTATTGAGATATAGACCAGTCAAAATGTTCGACAAACTATTTAGAAAAAGCCCTGACTTTCGGACGAAAGATAGGGCTTTTTTCTTATTGTGTTATAACCCAAAGTTTAAGATGATAGGTATGGCGTTAATTATCTTCTTCTGTCATAAAATTAACAAATTGAATGAATAATCGCGAATCATGCACATGCGTCCTTCGACTTATGCACAAAAACAAATATTTTGTCGAAAAAAAGAAGGAGAAACGTCAAAGTAAATGGTATAGTAATATAGTCAAAATTTTAAACAACGAAAAGGAGGGGTTATTGTGGATCTATTGAATGGCGTTCATATGTCGCGCCTGGAAGGTGCCATTCAAACTTCTGTAGCGAGGCAGAATGCGATTTCAAATAATATTGCGAATGTCGATACGCCATATTTTAAGCGTTCGGAAGTGCAATTTGAATCTCTCCTGAGAGATCAGATGGAGGGCGGGTCTCTGGTAGGTCGCCGAACGAATGAAAACCACTTTTATATTGGGCCTTCTCAATCAACGCCGTCCATGCAGGTGATTCGCGACCAAGCTACCGTGATGGGCAATAATCGCAACAACGTCGACATGGATCGGGAAATGACGATGCAGGCGGAAAACCAGTTGCGCTACAACACCTTTATACAGCAGCTTAACCATCATATTAATATGATGCGAACATCAATGGATGTTAGGAGGTAATCGATAGTTATGAAGATTAGCAACAGTTTTCAAATTAGCTCGTCCGGTTTAACCGCTCAAAGATTGCGCATGGATGTCATCTCCTCCAATATCGCGAATGCGGAGACGACGCGTGCACAGTATGTGAACGGGAAGTTCGTACCTTACACTCGCAAGGTTGTCGTCATGTCACCGACAGAGCCGACTTTTCAACAATCCTTTGAAGCTGCGATGAAGGGTGAGCCGACATCAAGAGGGGTTAAGGTATCCCAAATTAAAGCGGATAATTCGGCTTTCAAGATCGCATACAATCCGACACATCCGGATGCAGATGAGAATGGTTATGTAACGATGCCTAACGTCGACATAGCGAAGGAAATGGTCGATATGATCTCAGCAACTCGATCATATGAGGCGAATGTGACAGCACTCAATGCTTCCAAATCGATGGTTATGAAGGCGCTCGAGATCGGCAAGGGATAATTTCGCTATTTTTCGACAAAAATCTGCCGAACCATTCGGATAAGGAGGGAAAAGAGTGATTCAGAATACAATGCTCCCAATACATATGGCTCAGCCGGCCACGTCTTCTACGGCCGCAGCAGGGCTGAAGCAGAATTCACCAGCAGAAGTGACAAAGTCTTTCGGCACTTTCTTTGCAGATGCACTCCAGCAACTTGAAGGACAAGAGCAGCAAGTCCAGACGATGAATGACAAGTTTATACTGGGTGAAGTTGATGTCGATCAACTCATGATCGCCTCAGAGCGTGCGCTACTCGGCATGCAGCTGACTACTCAAGTGCGCAATAAGGTCGTTGAAGCGTATCAGGATATTATGCGCATGCAGTTATAACAGCGTGATGTCTTACATAGTTTGGGTGGGGTGACGTGAAGTGAATGAAAAAGTGACCCAATATCGTGATAAAGCGTCTCGATATTGGAATCAATTCAGCAAGAAACAAAAGGCGTTGCTGTTGTCGACAATTGGCCTTGTACTCGTAGCTGCAGTTATCATGACGTATTTATTTTCGAAAACCGAGTATGAACTCGCATTTCGCGATTTGAACGCAAATGATGCGGCTGGCATCATTGAGTATCTAAATTCAAACAACATTCCGTATCAATTAAGTTCCAATGGAAGCCAAATATCCGTCCCAAGCACCTCAGCTGCAAAAGTTAAGGTGGATGTTGGTGCGCAAGGGATTGTGAAGAATGGCTCGATCGGCTTCGAATCATTCGGCGCTGACGGGCTAATGAGCGGAATGACCGACAATGTATTTGACGTGCGCTATAAGAACGCATTGAACGGAGAAGTCGAACGGTTACTGCGTCAAATGCAAGGCGTTCAGGATGCAAAAGTAATCGTCAATTTGCCTAAAGAGACGGTATTTGCTACACCGGATCAAGAACAAGCCTCGGCATCCATCGTGCTTAGCTTTAAAGGCGGCTATCAGCCGAACCAAGCAGAAGTTGATGGATATTTCAATTTGGTGAAGACAGCTGTGCCACATTTGCCGATTGAAAATATTACGATTTCTAGCAATGAAAGTATGTTCTTCGCTTCGGGTTCAGTCGGCGGTAATGGCAAAAACGCGCTTGGTGAAGTCGATGAGCAACTCAAAATTCAGCGTAAGTATGAAAACGATATTCGCATGACCGTTCAGCAGTTCCTTAATGGCCAATTTCCGGCTGACAAGGTTCATATCCTTGTCTCTGCCAAATTGAATTTCGACAAAATCCACAAGAAAGAAGATCTTGTCGAGCCTGTAAATAAGGAAGAGATGAAAGGAATTGAAATTAGCGTACAGGAAATGCAGGAATCCCATACAGGTAAAGGTTCACCTGAAAGTGGTGTTGCTGGCGTTGGCGATGGAGAAGTAACGAATTATCCTTCTGCATCTAACGGCGGAGAGACGAACTCCGAGAAATCCCAACGCACGACCAATTACGATGTGAATCGGATATCGAACACGATTGAAGCAAGTCCATATGCTGTTAAAGATTTAACCATTCATGCAGCAATCGACTCAGATCAAATGCAACAAGATCGAGTGCAGCAAGTCGAAAAGGTGCTGCGCAGTATTGTTGCCACTCAATTGAGAGATTCAGGTGTTACATATACAGACGTTGATCTGACGCAAAAAGTTTCTGTTATGACTCAAAATGGTTCTAAAGATGGAGTCGTGTCGGACAATCAGTCGATTCCGAACTGGGTATGGTATGGCGCGGGTGCGCTTGGATTACTAGCTGTGGCAGGAGGAATTACCTACGCGGTCGTCCGCAAACGCAGACAAGAAGAGGAAGAAGAATATTACGAGTCCGAAATGTCTGGTCCGTCTCAACTCGAACTTCCTTCTATTGACTTAGAGAATTTGACTGGCGAGCATCAGGTACGCAAACAGCTGGAATCGCTAGCGAAGAAGAAACCGGATGAATTTGTTAAATTGCTGCGCACATGGCTAGTAGAGGAATCGAGGTGAGCGGGATGGTCAAAGGCGGATTAACAGGCAGACAGAAGGCGGCGATTTTGCTCATAACGCTCGGGCCGGAAGTGTCAGCTCAAATATTCAAGCATCTTAGGGATGAAGAAATTGAGCAGCTTACGCTCGAAATTGCAAATGTCCGCAAAGTAGATGCAGCGGAAAAAGAAGCGGTAATGAGCGAATTTCACCAAATTTGCCTAGCACAGGAATATATATCGCAAGGCGGTATTACATACGCAAAAGAAATTTTGGAGAAGGCACTCGGACAGCAGAAGGCGCTGGATATTATTAATCGCCTGACAGCAACGCTGCAGGTGAGACCGTTTGACTTCGCACGCAAGGCAGACGCACAGCAGATATTCAACTTTATACAGAACGAGAATGTTCAAACGATTGCGCTGGTTCTCTCTTACTTGCAGACCGAACAAGCTTCGGTCATCCTATCCTCGCTTCCTCCTGAGAAGCAGGCAGAGGTGGCGAGAAGAGTTGCGTTGATGGACAGCACTTCGCCGGAAGTTATTAGTCAGGTGGAGCAGGTGCTTGAACAGAAGCTTTCGTCGACGGTTACCCAAGATTACACAAGCGCAGGCGGCATCGAATCGATCGTCAATATCTTGAATGGTGTCGATCGAGGAACAGAGCGGACGATTCTGGACTCTCTCGAAATTCAGGATCCGGAATTGGCCGAAGAAATCAAAAAGAGAATGTTCGTATTCGAGGATATCGTCAATATCGACAACCGTTCGATTCAACGCATTATCCGCGACATCGACAACAGCGATTTGCAGCTCGCACTCAAAGTTGCAAGCGAAGAGGTACGCGAGTCGATATTCCGGAATATGTCCAAGCGTATGGCGGATACATTCAAGGAAGAAATGGAATTTATGGGGCCTGTACGGCTTCGTGATGTGGAAGAAGCACAGACTCGAATCGTGTCGACTATCCGTCGCTTAGAAGAAGCGGGTGAAGTGATCATCGCTCGCGGCGGAGGAGATGATATCGTTGTCTAATGTCATCAAATCAACCGAGTATGTTCCTGTCGAGCAGCTGAGAATGCTGGAGGCGGTGCGCCGCCATCTCAGACAGGACGCGGCACCTGTAGAAGAACAAGCTGAGCCGTTGACTGCGGAACATGTCTTGAATAAGGATAAGCAGCTTGCAAGTTTGCGGCAGTCCATTCTCGATGATGCAGAATCGTTCGCTGAAGAGCATGTACGCAATGCAGCAGACGAGGCTGAGACGATGTTAAGCGAAACTCGTGAACAGATCGATGCCTGGTGGACAGAGCGAAGAGAACAAGATGAGCAGCTTGTCGAGTCATTGAAGCAGCAAGGATATGACGAAGGCTATCAGCAAGGGATGGCACAAGCGGAGCAGGAAATACAGCAGGCATATGAGCGCAAGATTGCTGAAGCTCAAGCCGTTTTGCAGCAAGCGTATCAGGCCAAAGAGCAAATCCTCCAGGAGGCGGAGCCTTTCGTCGTTACGCTTAGCTGTGCCGTTGCTGAGAAGGTCATTCAGCAGCAGCTCACGGTTGACCCGGACATTATACTCGAAATCGCACGAAGAACACTTGCTCGCAAGCGTGAGAGCGGCACAATTACACTGTGTGTGTCGCCTGAGCAGTTCTCCTTCGTCCATGCAGCACGTGAGGAGCTTGGATTTGCAATAGACTCTCAAGCAGAACTTGAGATTATTCCAGATACAAGCGTGAACGATGGAGGTTGTGTTGTACGGTCATCCCTTGGAAGCATCGACGCCCGCATAGACACACAGTTGTCTGAAATCAAGAAGGCACTTCTGCAGGTGGCGATTCAGCAAGAGGAGCGTATAGACGATGGCGCTTAATTACAAATGGAATGCGAATAAATATATGGATCATTTACGGCAAATAGATCCAGTTCGTGTTAATGGTAAGGTAACGCAAGTAATCGGGCTGATGGTTGAATCTGAGGGGCCGGATGCAAGTGTTGGGGAAGTATGTTATATCTACCCGACGAAGGGCTGCGAGCCGTTGATGGCGGAAGTGGTAGGCTTCCGTGACAATAAGGTGCTTCTTATGCCGCTTGGCGAGCTGCAATCCATTGGCCCTGGCTGTGATGTTGTAGGCACAGGAAAGCCATTGAGTGTATCGGTTGGCTCAGAACTGCTTGGCAAGGTGTTAGACGGGCTAGGAAGACCGCTCGACGGATCTTTCTTGCCGACACGAATGTCGCAGTATTCGACAAATAATATTCCGTCCAACCCGCTTAAGCGTCAGCGTGTAAGCGAACCGATTGGAGTAGGAGTAAGAGCAATTGATGGTTTGCTAACGATTGGGAACGGGCAGCGGGTTGGTATTTTTGCCGGATCTGGTGTCGGGAAGAGTACACTTCTTGGCATGATTGCACGCAATACAGATGCGGATGTAAACGTCATCGCCCTAATTGGGGAACGCGGACGCGAGGTGCTCGAATTTATCGAACGGGATTTAGGGCCTGAAGGGCTTGCTCGTTCGGTTGTTATTGTTGCAACCTCGGATCAGCCTGCGCTCGTTCGGATTAAGGGCGCGCTTATTGCGACAACGATAGCAGAGTATTTCCGAGATCGTGGGATGAATGTGATGCTGATGATGGATTCAGTAACTCGTTATGCAATGGCAATGCGTGAGGTTGGACTTGCCGTTGGGGAGCCTCCGGCGACACGCGGTTATACACCGTCCGTGTTTGCAAGCTTACCGAAGCTGCTGGAGCGTTCAGGAACGGGAACAAGCGGTTCAATTACTGCGTTCTATACGGTTTTAGTAGATGGTGACGATATGAACGAACCAATTGCCGATGCGGTTCGGGGGATACTGGATGGACACATTGTATTGAACCGGAACATCGCCAATAAGGGACATTTTCCTGCAATTGATATATTGGCCAGCGTCAGTCGGGTTATGAAGGATATTGTGCCGAAGGATCACCAATTGTCAGCAGAGCAGTTGAAGCGGCTGCTGGCAGTCTACCGTGAATCGGAAGATTTGATTAACATCGGCGCTTATCAGCAAGGCAGCAATCCTGCTATCGATGAAGCGATTGCCTATATCGAGCAGATCGAAACCTTTACAAAGCAGCGTATTGAAGAGGAAGCTTCCTATGAGGATACGGTGGAACAATTAATGATGCAATTTCCAGGGAGTTGAATGAGCAGTGCGAGCTTTTCATTATTCATTCCAGAAGGTTCTGGATCTGAGGACGAATGAGAAGAAACAAGCGGAATGGATGCTGTCAGAGGCTGTTGGACATCTGCATGCGGAAGAGAACAGCCTGCAAGAATGTCTTCGGGAATTCGAGACAGCAAGGCAGCAGCTGCAGCATAGTGTGGACAGCTGTGCGCCAGCAGCTGAAGTTCAAGCTTGGCAGCAGTACATCTCCCATGTGGAACAGCAAATCCAACATGCGAGGACACGGGTACGGTCAGCAGAAATCCATGTTCAGGACAAGCAGGGTGAGCTTGCAGAACGAATGACGGATGAAAAGGTATGGACCAAAGCCCGTGAAAAAGCAGAAGAGGAGTTCAAGCGGCAGATGGCATTGTGGGAGCAAAGTGAGATGGACGAGCTCGCAACGGTCCGCTATCACATGGCCGCCCGCTAACATGGATACCGGTTCGAACCCGCCGCACAAGCAGGAGGGATAGCAGTGTCAGAGATGATGACAGAAGAAAAAGAAAGCAATTATTCAGGTTTTGAGCGTTTTTTGTTCTTTGTGACACCAATCATTTTTGCGATTATTTTAATCGGTGTGTTGTTGACACTCTTTAATGCGAATTGGCGCAGCCAGCTCGTGTCGATTGCCAGTGAGATTCCTATCGTGAACAAGTGGGTGACTCCAGAGGAAGCTCCGAAGGATAAAGCGAAGGAAGAAAAGAAGGCACAGAAGGAAGAAACCAAGGCGCAATCTGAACAAATTACAGAGTTAAAGGCGCTGCTTGCTTCTAAAGATCAGGATTTGCGAGTCTTGGCCGACAAACGTAAAAGTCTTGAGGGGGAAGTTTCTGAGTTGAAGCACCAGCTTCAAAGTCTGAAAAGCAATCATCAGGAGCAGCAAGCGAATCAAGAGCAATATGATCGTCAAATTAAGGATTTGGCGAACGTGTATGCCAAGATGATGCCGAGTAAAGCAGCTCCGATCTTAGAGAATATGGCAACGGAAGAGATTGTGCTCGTACTGAATGCAATGAAACAAGACAACCGGGTCAAAGTTCTCGAGAAGATGAATCCCAAGGTGGCAGCTGAAGCATCCATGATGTTGAAGGATATTAAGCCGTCCGACAATTTGGAAATTCGCGCGCTGCAAGCGAGACTCAAGAAAAATGAGAACAGCAAAGAGGCGCAAACAGGGCTGGATCGTTCGCAGCTCAGTAAAACGTTCTCGAGCATGACACCAAAGAGCGGAGCAAGCTTCCTGCTTGAAACCGCGAAAATAAATCCGGACAAAGCTCTGACAGTACTGAGTTCGGTTGACGATGCGACACGCTCGAAATTGATTAATGCCATGACAGACATAGACAAGACGAAGACAGCTAAGTTAGTTGCCAAATTATTGCCGAACCAATAACCGTATGTAACGGAAGGAGGTGAAAACATGTCAGGAACGATTACGAACGTATCTGCTGGTAATGCGGCATCGTTTTTCGGTGGAGTTCAATCGAAAGGCGATACAGGAGCTTCTGGTTTCTGGGCTACACTTGCTCAGTGCATGAGCGGTGCTGGAGCAGAAGGAGACGCAATGATGTCCTCAACACTCGGTTCAATGATGTCAGCAAATGAAATTTTGGCATCACTGGGTTCGGAAGGAGAGGAATCATTGACTGAGGCGATTGGGCAATGGTTCGATGACCCGCTAAAGCAGCTGGATGAGCAGCTTGCAGCAGATCCAGACCCTGCTCTTATGGCTGCGCTGCAGCAATGGCTAATGCAAGCTCATCAGTGGCTGCAAGAACAGCAGCCAGGGCAGCAAGGCGATTCTGTACAATTTCAAAATCTGATTGCACAGCCTGAGACAATCACCATTGCAGTGCGCGATATTATGGCTCAGTTAGCGTCATACTTGGATGCGCCAAAAGGCACGGGGGAATCGGATAACTTCGCACATATGCTGCGTGCTGCCCTTCAATCGAAGGGGGATGGGCTTGAAACTGATGCAGATGGGTCTCAAGAACTAATGCGTCTTCTTAACGGCAGTGGAGCGAATCAGGCGGCATTGACAAGTGGTGATGATCAAGAGGCGGGACAAGTGCTTGGTGCTATGAAGAAGCTTACCGAATTAAACACACTGCTTCGTCCGGCAGCTACTTCCGCTGCGGCAGGAGCGGTTGTAGAATCGACTACGATTGATAGCACAGAAGCTCAGCCAACGCAGCAGGTCATGCTGGCAGGTCAATGGGCGATGAGACAGGAAGGATTGAATACAACGAAATCTACACCTGTTGTTCATGCGGATCGATTTGCGGATGAAATGTCCGGCTTCATCGTGAAGCAGCTTCGCTTTAGCAAGCTGGGTCCAGTATCAGAAGCGAAAATATCGTTGTACCCTGAGCATTTGGGGCAGGTCGATATTCGCTTGACAATACATAACGGACAATTGACAGCTCGCTTTATGACGGAGCATGGAATAGCGAAAGAGATGCTGGAACAGCAAATGTCAATGCTTCGAGGAGCATTACAGACGCAGGGCATTCAAGTTGAGAAGATTGAAGTTGCCCAGCAGCCATCTTCGTCAATGGCTTCATCGATGTTCCAGGAACAGCGGCAATCCAATGCCAATCGTCAACAATCATCAGAGCGTCAATCGAAGCAGCGTTCAGCAGCTATTGAAGATACAGCAGCGCTGAAGCAGGACGAAGAGCAGGTGAAGGAAGCACTGCGTGCTCATGGTCAATCCACCTTCTCAGCATCTGTATAATTGATGCGCATTTGGTAGCAGCAAGCAAGGAGAAGGGAGGGGCGGAAGTGCCAGGAGAAGTTAACAATGTAAAGAGCAATAACTTCCAAAAGGTCGTGACTTTCCCGAACTATCACAAGGACAATATGGCGTTGGCCGGTCGTGTGGAAGAGAAGAAACTCGGGAAGGATGAATTTCTTAAAATTCTGATCACGCAATTGCAAAATCAGGATCCAATGCAGCCAATGCAAGATCGTGATTTTATCGCACAAATGGCGCAATTCAGCTCTGTCGAACAATTAATGAACATTTCGACGCAGATGAACACGATGCAGCAGACACTCGGAATGTCCTCCAATATGATCGGCAAGGAGATTACATGGATTGCGCAGAAAGATGCGGCAAGTACGGACGGTAAGGAAAGCAC
This sequence comes from Paenibacillus wuxiensis, assembly GCF_040195695.1. NCBI lineage: Bacteria > Bacillati > Bacillota > Bacilli > Caryophanales > Paenibacillaceae > Paenibacillus > Paenibacillus wuxiensis. Next base: position 47,427 of record NZ_JBEFZI010000013.1, read on the forward strand.
AACCCAAATCAAGACGGGCATCGTGGATTCCATTCTAGTTCGTGACAATCAGATGTACGCCAAAGTAGGCAAGGACGAAGTCGAAATGAAGTACATTTCTGAAATTCGCATGCCTTCAAGCGGACAAGTGGATGGGAATGCGACAAGCAAGCCGGAACAAGCCATGGACGGCAATTCATGAATATCCAAGGCTCACTAGGGCATTTGCCGCCAATTCGTCCTGTACAGACAAGTTCTTTGTCGAGGGCGACATCAAGCGGAAAGACAAGCGCTGACCTCCAGTTTCAGCAGCTGCTGAATCAAGAGCTGCATAAGCAGGAAGACGTACGGTTCAGTCACCATGCGCAACTTCGGATGAAGGAGCGCGGGATGTCCATGACACCGGATTTGATGCAAAAGATGAAGCAGGCTATTTCACAAGCGGAATCCAAAGGAGCTAAGCAATCACTGGTTGTTGTTAACAAGCAGGCGTTCATTGTGAATGTTCACTCTCGAACGGTAGTCACGGCTCTCGATGAAGCTTCTCAGCAGGATCACATCTTTACGCAAATAGACAGTGCCGTCCTTATGAATTAATGTTCATTGGCAGTTACATTGATGAGGTTGAGAAATGTGTAAATGGCAGGGCACGGTATGAAATGGCTGGACCGTTAAGGAGGCCATCGCTCATGGAACGACAGAAGTGAGCGGAATAACGAATAGTCGGAGGTAAAAAGAATGATTCGATCCATGTACTCTGGTGTATCCGGAATGCGCGGCTTTCAGACGAAGCTGGATGTAATCGGCAATAACATTGCGAACGTAAATACAGCAGGCTTTAAGGCTGGACGCGTAACCTTTAAGGATATTATGAGCCAAACGGTATCAGGAACGACTGCACCAGGCGATGGTGGTATGGGGGGCGTCAATGCTAAGCAGATCGGACTTGGTGCTGTTGTTGCTTCCATAGACAATGTGCATACAGGCGGCAGTGCGATGACGACGAACCGTCCGCTCGATTTGCGCATTGATGGAGATGGATTCTTTGCAGTAAAAATGGGTGATGATGGTGCGACCTTCTATACTCGCGCTGGTGATTTCCATCTCGATGCAATGCGTCAATTGGTAACTTCCGATGGTTTGCGAGTGCTGGACGCTGGCGGTGGCGGAATTCAATTGGATGAAGAGATCGTTGCCTTCACTATTGCACAAAATGGCGAAATTATCGCGAAGAGAGATGATGGTACGACTGAAGCAACAGGCATCAAAATTGGTGTTGCGAAGATCCCGAATCCAGAAGGCTTGGAGAAGGTGGGAGGCAACTTGTACCGATTGACTCCGAATGCGATTGAGGGCGGCGCTCTTGATGAATTGTCGGAAGCAAACAGTCCAGAAGCTGGTACAGGCGCGATCATTTCCGGACAGCTGGAAATGTCGAACGTTGATTTGACTTCTGAATTTACCGAAATGATCGTTGCGCAACGCGGCTTCCAAGCGAACTCTCGCATCATCACAACTTCCGATGAAGTGCTGCAAGAGGTTGTTAACTTGAAGCGATAAGCGGTAGGTAATCCTGCTTCCTTAATCCCGCAGGCTGTGGGCATAATCCCCAGTCTGCGGGATGACGGACGGCGCTCGAAAGGAGGAATAGAATGATATCTGTTACGAGATTGAATGGATCGCCTGTATGGGTGAACGCCCTTCTTATCGAGTCTGTAGAGGAGACACCCGACACGTATATTACCCTGACGACAGGCAAGAAGTTTATTGTGCTGGAGAAAGGGCAGGAAGTCATTAGTTGCATTGAACAATACATACGTTCTGTAGGCATTATTGCCGGAACGAAGAAGACAGAATTATCGGAGGGACAACCATGAAACGAATGCTGCCGTGGATGATTACGGTGCTGCTAGCGCTCACGTTAATTGCACTGGTAGTTATTATGATGTCGAACTCAACACCAGGGAAACAAGCTAACCCGACTGGGAATATTGCTGTGCCTAGACTGTCTGCCGATGAAATTGTAGAAATGACGTCCAGTATGAATGAAATCAAGACGAACCTGGCAGATCACGACTATATCGTACTGACAGGATTCGCATTTCAATTGGACAGCAAGAAAACCAAGGAGCAGTTTGACAAGATCAAAGACATGCGTATTAAACCATTGATCTTACGCACGCTCGCAGACATGAAGCCGGAGGAACTGCAAGGCATGAAGGGACAAGATCAGTTATGTTCCAAGCTGCTCGAATTGATTAACAAGCAGTTGCCAGAGGGCAAGGTCATTCAAATCGACTTGACCGATTTCATTATGCAACGCCTCTAACAAGGGCGGTTACATCTGTTGTAGTTGATTCCTGTAAGGGGGTGAAACGATTGGTTGACGTGCTGTCACAGAACGAGATTGATGCCTTGCTGGCGGCGTTGTCCTCAGGTGAGATGGATGCAGAAGAGCTGAAGAAAGAGGAGACGCAGCGTAAAATCCGCTCCTATGATTTTAAGCGGGCTGTTCGATTTTCTAAGGATCATATCCGCAGCTTAACACGCATCCATGAGAATTTTGCCAGATATTTAACGACATATTTTTCTGCGCAACTCAGGACATTTGTACAAATCAATGTCGTACAGGTAGAACAGCTGCCGTATGACGAATTTATTCGGTCTATTCCGAAGATGACGATTCTGAATATTTTCGAGGCTGAGCCGTTCAAGGGGCGAATGGTACTCGAAGTAAATCCTAACGTAGCCTTTGCGATGCTGGATCGCATGTTGGGCGGTACGGGTATGGCTCCATCGAAAATCAATGCGTTAACAGAGATTGAGACGACGGTTATGGAGCGAATATTCAGCCGTGCGTTCGACAGTTTGCAAGAAGCTTGGAAAAATGTCCTTGATATTGAACCAAGACTTGAAGCATTGGAGACGAATCCACAGTTCATGCAGATCGTATCGCCGAATGAAACGATAGCGCTCATCTCCTTGAGCACGAAAATCGGGGATACGACGGGGATGATCAACTTGTGTATCCCGCATGTCGTCATTGAGCCGATCATGCCGAAGCTCTCTGTGCACCATTGGTTCGTATCAGAGAAGAAGACAAGAGAGCCGATTGAAGTTGAAAAATTACGCCAGCGCGTAACAAAGGCGAAGCTGCCGATATCGGTGGAGCTGGGGACATCCAATATTACGGTGCATGAGCTAATGCAGCTCGCGGTTGGCGATGTGATCGCGTTGAATAAGCCGGTTGACAGTGGATTGTCAATTCGGGTCGGCGAACGCGAGAAATATATAGGAACACCTGGTGTGTATAAGGATCGAGTCTCAGTACAAATCGATCACGTTGTAGATGAAGGAGTGGAAGAGCATGACGAGTAAGGACTACTTGTCACAGGAGGAAATTGACGCGTTGTTGAAGAGATCATCAGATGAACCGTCTGCCGAAGAAGCCGGTACTCCTTCCATTGAAAAGTTTTTGGACCCGATTCAAATTGATGCATTGGGCGAAATTGGCAACATCACATTCGGCAGTGCAGCAACAGCATTGTCCACGCTGCTTGGCAAGAAAGTAGAGATTACAACGCCTCGCATTTCGCTGCTTCAGCGTGAGAACTTGGAGAATGAGTTTCCAAAGCCGCACGTGGCCGTACACGTTCGCTATGTAGAGGGCTTTGAGGGTGTAAACTCACTCGTTATCAAAACATCGGATGCTCAGGTAATTGCAGACTTGATGCTTGGCGGAGATGGCACGAACACGAGTCATGATTTGACTGAAATTCATATTAGTGCCGTTCAAGAAGCTATGAACCAAATGATGGGATCTTCAGCGACTTCGATGTCTACCATCTTCAATCGCTTAGTGAATATCTCTCCTCCTGGAATTGGCATCTTGGATATGTCTAATGGAACAGGCGTAGATACATTGCCTGAAGATAATGTACTCGTTAAGGTATCGTTCCGATTGACGATTAGTGATCTGATCGATTCAACGATCATGCAAATATTAACAGTTCCGTTTGCGCGGAATATGGTCTCACTGCTGCTTGGCTCAGCTTCAGATGAACCTGCGGCTGCTGCAGAAACTCCGGTTGCAGAAATGCAGCCTGAAGCCAAATCAGCTTATGAACAGTCTATGACAGCACCAGTTCAACCGGCAATGGAATCCCATATGCCGCCGATGCAGGGCTATCATGATCCAATGGGAGGAGGGCATGCTATGCAGCAACCTTATACAACAGCTCCAATGCATACACCTGGTATGGATATGCGTGGAGATCATGCTGCAGCATTTGGGACTGCACCGAATCGGAATGTGAACGTGCAGCCTGTGCAATTCGCAAGTTTCCAATCGGCTCCATACCAACAAACGGATGAATCTAATCTAAATTTATTGTTGGACATCCCACTCAAAGTCACAGTAGAATTAGGTAGGACACACAAACAGATCAAGGACATCTTGGAGCTTTCCCAGGGCTCCATTATCGAGCTGGACAAGCTGGCAGGCGAGCCTGTCGATATTCTTGTCAACAACAAGCTTATCGCGAAGGGCGAGGTTGTTGTAATCGACGAGAACTTCGGCGTGCGTGTCACAGATATTATCAATCAGTGGGATCGAATTCAAAAACTACAATAAGATTTGGGGAGGATTCTCAACGATGGCAAACCGTATTTTGATCGTAGATGACGCAGCGTTTATGCGAATGATGATTCGCGACATTTTAACTAAAAATGGTTATGATGTTGTCGCGGAAGCATCGGACGGTGCACAGGCGATCGAAAAGTACAAAGAACATAAACCAGACCTGATTACAATGGATATTACAATGCCGGAAATGGATGGAATTACAGCGCTTAAAGAAATTCGCAAATCCGATCCGAATGCCAAAGTCATTATGTGTTCCGCGATGGGACAGCAGGCAATGGTTATTGATGCGATTCAAGCAGGAGCGAAGGACTTCATCGTGAAGCCGTTCCAAGCGGATCGCGTAATCGAAGCAATCAAGAAGACATTAGGTTAATTGTATGAAAACTGACAGCGGTCAACTGATGCAATCATCTGGTGTCGATGGATATTTATCGAGCTTATTGACCGTGTTGTTGTCACTTGCCGTCATCATCGTACTTATCGTGCTGTTCATCAAGCTGTTAAGCCGCAAAAACCGAATGTGGCAAATGAACCAAAGTATCCGAACGTTGGGCGGCACCGGCCTCGGACCAAACAAGTCGATGCAAATCGTAGAAGTTGGCGATGTCGTCTATGTATTGGGCATTGGGGAAGATATTACGCTTATCGATAAAATATCCGATCCGGCCCAAGCGGCACGCTTTACCGCGGCGCTTGAACGCGAGCAGCCGACAGCGGCATGGCCAACATCCTGGTCGGAGTGGAAACAACGTCTGCGAGTTGGACGCAATGGACGAACTATTGACAGTAACACGAAGCCAGAAGAGACGGAGTCTGTCTCATTCCATGAAATGTTTCATGAGAAGCTTGAGCGCATGCCGAAGCGCAGCGAGCAAGTGGAGCAGTTATTGAAGGAAGATAATAAAGAAGATCGGTAGATGGATTCATGAACAAAAAATTGTTACTATCTGTAACCGTCGCACTGTTTGTATCCAGCATGTCAGCTCATTGGGCTATGGCATCTCCCATTATTCCGGACATCGACATTAAGGTCGGGGGCGGAGGACAACCGGGAGCATCATCAATTTCGATATTGCTGCTTATTACGATATTGAGCATAGCTCCAGCAATTCTGGTGCTGATGACCTCCTTCACACGAATTGTGGTTGTCCTTGGGTTCGTGCGGACGTCCCTAGGGACGCAGCAGATGCCGCCCAATCAGGTGTTGATTGGTCTGGCGCTCTTTCTAACTTTGTTTGTGATGTCCCCGACAATTGGCGAAGTGAATCAATCAGCCCTACAGCCGTATTTAAAGGGTGAGTTGAACCAGACCCAAGCGCTCGAGAAGGCATCTGTTCCGATGAAGAAGTTTATGTTCTCACATACACGTGAGAAAGATTTGCTCTTATTTATGAAATACACCAAAACGGATAAACCGAAAACATACGAAGATATTCCGTTAACCGTACTCGTGCCTGCTTTCGCGATCAGTGAGTTGAAGACGGCGTTCCAAATGGGATTTATGATCTTTATTCCATTCTTGGTCATTGATATGGTTGTGGCCAGTACGCTTATGGCCATGGGGATGATGATGCTGCCTCCGGTTATGATATCGCTGCCGTTCAAGATTTTATTGTTCGTGCTCGTAGATGGCTGGTATCTTGTAGTGAAATCGCTGCTCATGAGCTTCAATACATGACGCGAGTCAGACATGGCGAACGGGAGGAATGAACATGAGTGCAGAATTTATTATGGGTCTGGCAGGACAGGCTGTGTTCACTGTTCTTAAAGTGAGCGCACCGATGTTGGTAGTTGCCTTGGTCGTCGGATTGTTAATAAGCGTTTTTCAAGCGACGACACAAATTCAGGAGCAGACGCTTGCGTTCGTACCGAAAATTGTGGCAGTTATGATCGTTGTGCTGTTGTTCGGACCCTGGATTTTAACGACACTCGTGGATTTTACGCACAATATTTTAAATAATTTGCATCATTATATCGGTTAGGCAGTGAAGCCATGGAAATGCTCGTACAAGCTTTCCCTGTTTTTTTGCTCTCGATGTGTCGAATTACGGCGTTCTTTGTCGCTGTTCCTGTCTTTTCTTCCCGAGGCGTGCCGATTAGGTTCAAGATCGGACTTGCATTCTTTGTCAGCTTAATCGCTTATTTATTGTTTGGGCTTGGTAAGAGTGTACCGACAGATGGAACTTATATCATTTATATTGTCCGGGAAATAATGATAGGTCTGCTCATCGGATATTTAGCACAGCTGTTCTTCTCTATCGTGCAGACAGCAGGTTCGTTCATCGATATGCAGATTGGGTTCGGCATGGCCAATGTCATTGACCCGTTGACCGGGGCAAGTTCGCCTGTGATGGGCAACTTTAAATACATATTTGTTGTTCTATTGTTTCTTGGAATGAATGGCCACCATTACTTTATCGACGGAATTATGCAAAGTTTTAAGTGGCTGCCGCTAGATGAGAATGCTTTTTTTGCTCAAATCGCAAATGGGAATATTACAGATTTCATTGTTAAGTCATTCACTGAAGCATTCATCATTGCTTTCCAAGTGTCTGCACCGCTTATCGTCGCTCTATTTTTAACGGACGTAGCACTTGGATTTCTAGCGCGAACGGCGCCGCAATTCAATATTTTCGTCGTTGGGATTCCGCTTAAGTTAATTGTTGGTCTTCTTATGCTGCTGCTAGTCGTACCAGGTCTTGTTTACGTACTGCAGCAATTGTTCTCTACGCTGTTCGAAGCGCTCGATCAGTTGCTACGCATGATGCAGGGGGCGAGATGATGAAGCAGCTTCACGATGTACACAGAGATGAGTCGAATCGCCACGCATATGTACTGCGTTATCCTCTTGATTTGCAGCTGTTCTCGCAAGAGAAGACAGAGAAAGCAACGCCGAAAAAGAGGCAAGAAACCCGCAAGAAAGGGCAAGTTGCCAAAAGTATGGATCTCTCAGGAGCGTTCATTCTCTTGGCTGGGTTCTCTTGCTTGTTCGTGCTCGGCGGTTTTATGAAGGATCGGATCGTCGAGCTGTTCCAAGATGTGCTGCAGAATCGGCTTACTATGGATGTGACGGCGAACAATGTGCTGGACTACTTCAGTTCCATATTTCTTAAACTGATGGTTATACTGGCACCGTTGTTTATTTCAGCAATCGTTATTGCGCTCGTCGTCAACTACATGCAGGTGGGCTTCTTATTTACTGGTGAGCCGCTGAAGATGAAGCTGGAGAAGATTGATCCGGTAAAAGGTTTCAAAAATATTTTTTCCATGCGTTCTGTAGTTGAATTTCTGAAATCCATTATGAAGCTCACGACGATCGGTGTAATCGTCTACACCTCATTGTGGGGGGAGCGAGATACGATCGTCATGCTATCCCATGTTCCTTTGAATGACATCATGTCATTTACAGGGCATTTGACACTTATGCTTGGCATGAAGATTGGAGTGGCGTTATGTGTGCTTGCCGCTCTGGATTACATGTATCAACGATATGAATACGAGAAAAGCTTACGGATGTCAAAACAGGACATTAAGGACGAATTCAAGAAGACCGAAGGTGACCCTCTCATTAAGGGTAAAATTCGTGAACGACAGCGACGTATGGCACTCATGCGTATGATGCAGGAGGTTCCGAAAGCAGACGTCGTCATTACAAACCCGACGCACTTCGCAATTGCACTGAAATATGATGGTGGTGCGATGGAAGCACCGGAAATTGTAGCCAAGGGACAGGATTACGTCGCGCTCCGAATTAAACAGATTGCCAAGGAACACGGCGTCATAACGATGGAAAACAAGCCGCTCGCCCGTGCTTTGTATCAGAGGGCCGATATTGGCGATACCGTTCCGGCCGATTTGTTCCAAGCCGTGGCTGAGGTACTGGCATACGTATACAAAGTAAAAGGCAAAGGCAATTGATTAATCTTGATCAAGGATGGAGGGTGCATTCCGTGAAAACGAGAGATTTATTCGTCTTGGTCGGTATTATCGGTATCGTACTCATGATGGTTTTACCTATACCGACCTGGTTGCTTGACATTTTACTCGTAATCAATATATCGATCGCGCTCATGATTTTGCTCATTGCCATGAATACGAGGGAAGCGTTGAACTTCTCGATTTTCCCGGCTATGCTGCTCATTACGACATTGTTCCGACTCGCATTGAACATATCCACTACGAAGCAAATCCTTACGAATGGCGAAGCTGGTGACGTTGTTGCCACATTCGGTGAGTGGATAACCCAGGGAAATATTGCGGTTGGTCTTGTCGTCTTCCTCATTCTTGTCATTGTACAGTTTATTGTTATTACGAAAGGCTCTGAGCGGGTCGCTGAAGTATCAGCACGCTTTACGCTCGATGCGATGCCGGGTAAGCAAATGGCAATTGACGCAGACTTGAATGCAGGACTTATCAACGAACAGCAGGCCCGTGATCGCCGCGATAAGATTAGCCGAGAAGCGGATTTCTATGGCGCCATGGACGGTGCCAGTAAATTCGTAAAAGGGGATGCGATTGCAAGTATCATCATCCTGCTTATTAACTTGATCGGCGGCTTCATTATCGGAATGGCGATGCATGGAAAATCATTTGGCGATGCAGCATCTACTTATTCGATATTGTCGATCGGTGATGGACTTGTCAGCCAGATTCCAGCGCTTCTTATTTCGACCGCAGCAGGTCTTATCGTAACAAGGGCGGCATCTGATGGAAACTTGGCAGAAGATTTGCGAGCGCAGATGTTTGCTTATCCGAAGCTGCTCTATATCGTATCAGGCACGATCGCGTTACTTGGATTACTTACGCCAATTGGAATTGGATCTACGATTCCATTTGCTGTCATTCTTGGGATTGCCGGATATCGGATGCAGAAGAACATCGATGAGCGGCAAATCGAAGAAGAGCAGCTTGAGGAAGAACTGCAGATTGAAGAAGTGCGCAGTCCAGAGAGTGTAATCAATTTGCTGCAGGTTGATCCGATTGAATTTGAGTTCGGTTATGGACTCATTCCGCTTGCGGATACACAGCAAGGCGGGGATTTGCTCGACCGTATTATTATGATTCGACGCCAATGCGCGTTAGAGCTCGGCTTGGTCGTTCCTGTCATCCGCATTCGAGACAATATCCAATTGAAGCCGAATGAATATGTCATCAAGATTAAGGGCAATGCGGTAGCCCGAGGGGAGCTTCTGCTCAATCATTATCTGGCGATGAATCCCGGTTATGATGATGAATCGGTATCAGGAATTGAAACGGTAGAGCCGGCATTCGGACTACCAGCATTATGGGTGGATGATGCGATGAAGGAGCGTGCCGAATTGGCGGGATACACGGTAGTAGATCCGCCTTCTGTTGTGGCTACGCATCTGACTGAAATCGTTAAAAAGCATGCACACGAGCTTATTGGACGTCAGGAGACGAAATCGCTTGTTGAAACGGTTAAGGAACAATATTCTGCTCTTGTGGATGAACTGATTCCAAATGTATTGACGATCGGGGATGTTCAGAAAGTTCTGGCGAAGCTTCTGCGAGAGAAGATCTCCATTCGCGATCTGGTGACCATATTCGAAACACTGGCAGATTACGGTACATATACGAAGGATCCGGATGTATTAACTGAATATGTGCGTCAAGCGCTTGCTCGCCAGATTACACAGCAATATTCAACTCCAGGCGAGACGCTGCGTGTGATCACAATTGGACCTAGCTTGGAAAAGAAAATTTCGGACAATGTGCAGCAGAACGAGCATGGTTCTTACCTTGTTCTAGATCCGAATACGACACAGCAGGTATATCAGCGCATGAGTGAACAGATTCAGAAGCTGCTACAGACCGGACATTCGCCGATCATGCTGGCATCTCCGAACATTCGCATGTACTTGCGGCAGCTTATGGAGCGAGCGATGCAGGATGTTCCGGTTCTGTCCTACAATGAGCTTGAACCAAATGTTGAAATTCAAAGCGTCGGAGTGGTGAATGTATGAGGGTGAAAAAATACCTCGTCGAAACGATGCCGGAGGCCATGAGTCAAATCAGGCAAGAACTTGGAAAAGATGCGGTCATTGTCAGTACCAAAGAAGTTAAGACAGGCGGTATTCTTGGCATGTTCCGTAAGCGAGCTATTGAAGTAGTGGCGGCGGTCGACGAACAAGCTAAGCCTACAGCCAAGTCTTCCACAGAACCCAATACTCCTCCTTTCAATGGGGCGATGCAATCGTATGTTCCTTCATCGGTTGCTCGCTCCATGTATGGGGGAGGCGGCAGCAATGGTCAGTCTGCAATAAATGTGGAACGTGGAACCGCCCAACCGCAGGCAGATGCAGCTGGTCGCATGTCGCAGTCAATGAGCTCTAATAGGGCGGTTCAGCCTCCAAATTCCATGCAGACGATGTCGGCTGATTTAGAAGAAGAGAGTACTGCTGTGCCTTGGACGCAGCTTCCATTTGCACGGTCTGAACGGGCCGTTATGCCGATGACATCGATTGAACAAGATCCGACTGACCCGCATTTACAGAAAGAATTGGCTGAAATGAAACGGATGATGCGTAAAGTAATGGAGCGCGTCAACTATGATTCATGGTCAGAGAGTGCACAGGAGGTAGAGCGTCATCTCAGGCTTCAAGGACTGTCGCAAGAGGCTGCATATGGATACGTGCAGCAGGCTTGGGAGCAATGCAAGTTGAACCGTGAGGAAGAGCCTGATTCTGATGTGCTGAGGGGCTATGTGAAAGATATCGTAGAAGAGAAGCTTCAGTCGCATGTTGTCCATGGATTGACACCTGCTACCCGCATTTTGTATGTCGTTGGGCCGACTGGTGTGGGTAAGACGACGACGATTGCGAAGCTGGCTGCAGATCAAATGTTCCATCATCAACGCAAGGTAGGTCTAATTGCTTCTGACACCTATCGAATTGCAGCTGTTGAACAACTCAGAACATATGCATCGATATTGAACGTTCCGATGGAGGTTGTAACCTCGCCCAATGACACGGAACGGGCATTGCGGGCGCTTCAAGGCTGTGATCTGATCATTATGGATACAGCAGGGCGCAATTTCCGCAACGATATGTATGTGAATGAGTTGAATACGATGCTTAAGCCGTTCCCAGACAGTGAGACATTCCTCGTTTTGAGTTTAACTTCCAAGACGGAAGATATGATCGCTATACTGGAGCGTTTCTCAAGACAGCGCATCGATCGGATCATATTCACGAAGGCGGATGAGACAGATACATTCGGTTCAGTGCTTGAACTTGCAGATCGAACGACGATTCCGTTCAGTTATATAACTACAGGACAGAATGTCCCGGACGATATCGAGCCGTTCCAGGTGGATGAAGCGGTAAGACGAATAGTAGGTGCATGACGAAATGAGCTACGATCAAGCAGAAGGACTAAGACAGTTGGTAGAATCCCGTCATGAAAGAGTTGGTTCCACGGTGTCATCTCGGATGGCGCAGGGAAGCTCTGAAGTTCGATCTGCACGTATTATTGCCGTTACGAGCGGTAAGGGCGGCGTGGGAAAATCCAATTTTACGTTGAACTTCGCGCTCTCCCTCCAAGATGCGGGGTATCGAACACTTGTATTCGATGCGGATATCGGCATGGGGAACATTGATGTTCTGCTCGGTGCGACATCAGGTGTGAGCCTCATGCACGTCTTGCGAGACGGGCACTCCCTGCAGGATATTATTCAGGTAGGTCCTCGAGGAATGCACTACATTCCAGGGGGCTCCGGGTTCCAAGAATTATTGGATATGCCTTCCGTTCATATTGAACACTTCATCCAAGAAATGGAGAAATGGTCATCACAGTATGATGTCATCTTGTTTGATACGGGAGCGGGCCTGAGTAAGGAGACGATGCAATTTCTCTCAGCAGCGGATGAGACGCTTGTTGTAACCACACCTGAGCCAACGTCCATTGCGGATGCCTATGCACTGATTAAGGTCGTTTCCGCTGCGAGACCTGATCATTCGTTCCGTCTTGTCATCAACCGAGCTTCAGATTGGAAAGAGGGAAGCCAGACGGCTGAGCGATTATCAACGGTAGCGGAACGATTCTTGAATCATCCGATTCCGACGCTGGGGATTTTATATGATGATCCCCATGTGATGCAGGCCGTAAAGAGGCAAATTCCATTCGCTATTTTGTATCCACAATGTATAGTTGCCAAGCAGCTTCGTGAACTAGCCAATGCTTACATTCACGGAATCGGGCAGACTGGACAAGCTGGAGGGGTTAAGCAATTTTTGCGGAAATGGCTGGGCAGATGGTCCTCCTAAATGTAAGGCATGAAGAAATGGAGGACGCAGCATTCACAAATGGCTGCTTAGGGAGCGTGATGAGAAATTGACAACCAAGAAAGTGCTTGTCGTGGACGACTCGGCCTTCATGCGAACGATTATATCTGATTTAATTATCCAGGATCATTCCTTTGAGATTATCGGTACTGCCTCTAATGGCGTAGATGCTGTACACAAAGTGATGGAACTGAAGCCAGATGCAGTGACGCTGGATGTTGAGATGCCGATTCAGAATGGCCTCGTAGCACTTCAGAGCATAATGACAGATTGCCCTACCCCGGTCATTATGCTGTCAAGTTTAACAGAAGAAGGGCGCTCGGAGACATTATCCGCACTTGAATATGGAGCTTTTGACTTCGTATGTAAACCAAGCCCTGCGGGTGGGACGAAAGATATACATAAGGTTGGAGAAATGCTGCGGGAGAAGCTGCATACTGCAATTGCTTCTCAAGAAAGAAAGCGTCAGCTGGAACGACTGCGGGAACAAGGGGAGCGGCTAAAGCGGGAGTACGCAGCTGCTTTACCGACAGAAGAGCTCGTCCCAAGGCCTCCGCATCAATCCGGTTTAAAGTCTCGTACAGATGATGGGAATAAGCTGAGAGCGAAGAGCCCGATTACTTCTAGAGCGGCTGCAAAATTGGCAGCGAAGGAAATGCAGACACAGCGCAGCATGGAGGATACGCCGATTATTGGCCGTACTCGTGCCGGGAAGCCAGTTGCTCCGAATGCGAACGAGGAATTGCATCCTAATCACGAAGAGCGCCTAGATGTCACGCATCTGAATGCCTCAGAATTCGTTGGAACAGCGAATGCAGCCAACTCAACGAGATTTGAGCAAATTGTTGCCATTGGGACATCGACGGGCGGTCCGCGTGCATTGAAAGAGCTGTTGTCAGCATTACCTAAACATATTCCCGCACCAATATTGGTGGTTCAGCATATGCCGCCTAATTTCACAAAATCATTAGCTGAACGTTTGAACAATTACAGTGATATTGAAGTAAGGGAAGCGCAGCATGGCGATGTGCTGCAGACTGGGGTAGCTTACATTGCACCAGGTGGCATGCATATGATGGCCGTGCGCAATGCAGAGGGGAATTATTCGATTGCTTTATCCAAAGGTGAGCCCCGCAACGGACATCGTCCATCAGTAGATTCCCTGTTCGAATCACTACTGCCGTTGAAGGGACTGAAACGGCATATCGTGCTGTTGACGGGAATGGGCAGTGACGGTGCGAAAATGATGAAACGGTTGGCCGACGAGGGCGTAACTTCAACCTTTGTCGAAAGTGAAGAAAGCTGCGTCGTCTTCGGCATGCCGCGCGCGGCAATCGAGTTGGGATGCGTATCGCAAGTCATTCCACTACATCAGATGGCAAAGTCCATTACACATGCAATGAAATGATCAGATACTGTTGTGCAAATCGTTAAAGGAGGTGTTCGAGCATGGATTTGAATCAATATTTGTCCATGTTTATTGACGAAGCGAACGACCATTTGCAAGCGTTGAACGAGCACATGCTAGAGTTGGAGAACCAGCCAGACGATGTTGGGATCGTGCAAGTCATTTTCAGGTCGGCCCACACCTTAAAAGGGATGTCGGCGACAATGGGGTTTGAGGATTTGGCCTCATTAACACACCAGATGGAAAACGTATTGGATCTTGTAAGAAACCAACAGCTCGCGATGGACTCCTTCATTTTTGATACGTTATTCCGAAGCTTGGATGCTTTGGAAGCTATGGTCTCCGATATTACTAACGGTGGAGAAGGCAAGGCAGATGTGACGGCAATTGTTGCAGCTCTCCAATCGATTGTCAAAGGCGATTACAAGAAGGAAGCTTCTTCCGCAGACGGAAGCTCCGCAGATGATGCTGAAGAGCAAAATGAGCGGCTTGATGAATTCCAGAGAAGTATCTTGGAACAATCGGTGGAAGCAGGCATGCATGTGTACTACATCCACATCCAATTGCGTGAAGATTGCGTACTAAAGGCAGCTAGAGCCTATATGGTATTTCAGGTGCTTGGGCAGTACGGTGAAGTAGTGAAGTCGAATCCTCCTGCACAGGACATAGAGCAGGATAAGTTCGACAATGGCTTTACCGTATTCTTTGTCAGCGGGGAAGATGCCGAGCGATTGCAGCAAGAGATCGGACAAGTCTCAGAGCTGGACAGCGTACAAGTACAGCCATTCACGCTTGAAGACATCCGCAATTGGAATAGTCAAATCGAAGAAGTACAAGCAGGCAGACAAGAAGCAGCAGCAACTGTAGCGCCAGCCAAGCCAGAAGTGAAGACAGAGCAGCCAGCGGCATCCGAAGCTTCGTCTGCGCCTGCACGCAAACCAAGCAGCACGCCAGCAACTGGAAAAGCAGTTGGAAACCGGACGATTCGCGTAGATATTGAACGGCTCGATGTACTGATGAATCTACTAAGCGAAATGCTCATTGATCGCGTACGGCTCGAGCAATTGTCAGGTGATCTCAAGCATCATGATTTGACAGATACGGTGGAGCATTTGTCACGAGTAAGCTCTGATTTGCAAAATATTGTGCTTAAGCTGCGCATGGTTCCTGTTGATACGGTATTCAGCAGATTCCCGCGGATGATGCGTGACTTAGCCAAATCACTTGATAAGAAGATAGACTTTATTATAACCGGTGCTGAGACAGAACTTGACCGCACCGTAATTGATGAGATCGGAGATCCACTTGTTCACTTGCTGCGCAATGCAGTTGACCACGGTATTGAATCTATTGAGGATCGTATCGCAGCCGGCAAGCCAGAAACAGGGACTGTTCATTTGCGGGCTTTCCACAGCGGCAATCATGTCTTCATCGAAATCGAAGAAGATGGCCACGGAATCGACCGTGCGATGGTATTGAAGAAAGCCATCAAGAATGGCGTTGTCACTGCGGAGAGAGCAGCTCAAATGAGTGATGAGCAGGTATATATGCTGCTATTCGCATCTGGATTCAGTACGGCAGAGAAGGTCTCGGATATATCTGGCAGGGGTGTTGGACTGGATGTAGTAAGATCCAAGATTACATCTTTAGGTGGACACGTCATTGTTGAGTCTAAGCTAGGACAAGGAACGAAGTTTATCGTTCAGCTCCCGCTTACATTGTCCATATTATCGGCAATGCTCTTCCGTTTGGGAAGTGAGAAGTATGCGATTCCGCTTAGCTCTATTGTGGAGACAAGCATGGTCAAGAAAGAAAAAATACGCCGGGTTCATGGTGGTATCCGGATGGTTGATTACCGAGACAGTGTAATCCCTCTTCTATCACTCAGCACACTTTTCGATTGCCCGAATTACTCGGATATGGAGGAAGAAGAGGTTGAGATCATCATCGTACGCAAAGGTGAACGTATAGCAGCATTGGCTATCGATGACTTTATCGGTCAAAGCGAAATTGTTTTGAAGCCATTAGGAAGCTATTTAAAAAATGCGCCAGGCTTCTCAGGAGCAACGATTCTCGGTGATGGACAAGTTGCATTGATCATTGATCCGAATGCGTTGCTAAAGTAATCCTCAATGTCTATTTATGATTGCAAAATAGTCATATTCAAATGAAGGAGGACGTGACATGGCAGAAGAGTTAAAGGTCGTTGTCTTTACGTTAGGGGAAGAAGAATACGGAATCGAAGTTGAAAAGGTAAAAACGATAGAGCGTATGCTCCCTATCACACGGGTTCCGAAAACTTACGACTTCATTAAAGGTGTTATTAACTTGCGCGGGGTTGTTGTTCCGGTCATCGAGCTTCGTGGTCGATTCGGATTGCCGTCTGCGGAAGTGACGGAACAATCTCGTATTATTATCGTAGCTTATGAAGATTTGGAAGTTGGCTTTATCGTGGATAGTGCCAATGATGTTATTGATATTATGGACGAAGATATCGAACCGGCCCCAGAGGTTGTGGGCGGCATTCAAGCCAAATACTTGCGCGGCGTAGCTAAGATTGGGGATGAGCGTTTACTTATTATGCTCCATTTGGCCGAGGTGCTGAATAAGAGTGAAATTATTCGATTAGAACAGCTTGAGGCATAACAGCGTGCACTTATTCGAACGACTCGGAGAGTTCAAGCTGGATGTTCTGAAGGAAGTCGGGAATATTGGTGCTGGCAACGCCGCAACGGCACTATCCCGGCTGCTCAACCGACCGATTGACATGGCTGTACCGAAGGTGCGGCTTCTGCCGTTCGAGGAAATTGCGGACGAGGTTGGTGGCGCAGAACATGTTGTGATT
Source organism: Paenibacillus wuxiensis (assembly GCF_040195695.1). Classification (NCBI taxonomy): domain Bacteria; kingdom Bacillati; phylum Bacillota; class Bacilli; order Caryophanales; family Paenibacillaceae; genus Paenibacillus; species Paenibacillus wuxiensis. The sequence continues at coordinate 64,607 of NZ_JBEFZI010000013.1, forward strand.
GCAATATATTTTCGTGTCGAAGGAGATGCGCCAAGTCATTTGTTCTTTATGTTCGATACGGATGCCGCTAAGCGTCTTTTGTCGCACTTGGAAGCATTGCCTTCAGATACGAGTCAATGTTTCAATGACATGGAATTGTCTGCCTTGTCGGAGATCGGCAACATTTTAGCAGGTTCTTACTTGTCTTCCTTGGCAGATTTCACTCATATGGCGATGTCGCCAACGGTTCCTCAGCTTGCTATCGATATGGCGGGCGCAGTGCTCAACTACGGAATACTGCAATACGGGGAAATGGGAGACAGTGCGTTGCTAATCGATACGAAGTTTTTGCAAGACTGTGATGAAGTGCAAGGAACCTTTTTCTTAATACCTGACCCGGACTCTTTTGACAAAATATTTGCTGCATTGGGAGTGCCATTCGAATGATAGAAGAGTCGACGGTTGTAAAAGTCGGAATGGCTGATTTGCAGGTATGCCGTTTCGGTTCCTTACGAACGACCGGTCTCGGATCGTGCGTTGGATTGACGTTATATGACCCGGTTGCCAAAATTGCCGGAATGGCGCATGTTATGCTGCCGTCATCGGATATTGCTAGAGAGGGGAATCGCAACATCGCCAAGTATGCGGATACTGCCATTCCAGAATTGATACGTCGTATGACAGAAGCGGGTGCTTCTCTGTCCCGGGTTCATGCGAAGATGGCAGGAGGCGCCCAGATGTTTGCTTTTGCTTCGAATAACGATATGATGCGTATCGGACCACGGAATGTAGATTCCTGCAAATCGATGTTGGAGCAATACAGTATCCCGCTTCATGCCGAAGACACAGGCGCCAATTATGGGAGAACGATAGAACTGTTCTGTGATGACGGGAGACTTCACATTCGCAGCGTGCAGATGGGTGAAAAGGATATATAGCATGAGAGGAACAATACGTTGGAATTACATATTCGGTGCTGTTGGATCTATCTTTGCCTTAATGGTGTCATGGAGCAATAATGTATGGACGACGAGTCTGCTCCGAGCAATTATTGCGTTTGTAATATGGTTCGGACTCGCATATGGGGTCAGATTTGCCTTGGGCGTGCTGCTATCTGACGATGAAGGCAAGCAGCCTGAGGCCGGCGCATCTAAGAATCCAAACGCAGGGACGATGTTGGACATGACAACTCCGGATGAAGAGGATGTTCTTCGAGATTTACTGCGGCCGAACGGTGCAGATTCGAAGTCAAATCCGGTAGAAGATGAAGGCGGCTCGTTCCAACCGCTGCAACCACCCAAGCTCGTGACCAAAGCGCAACCAGATGCGGAGGAATTGGCACAGGCTGTTCGTCACTTCGTACAAAAGTAAGGAGGTTGACTGTCGGTGAGCGTACAGAAATTACAACCTGGCTCGCAAGAGGGACTGTGGGAACGCTGGAAGGATCATGGTGATCAGGATGCGAAGCGGCAATTGATAGAAAATCATCTATCGATCGTCGACTTCGTATCGAATCGACTTGCTGCAGGTCTGCCTCGCAATGTAAGTAAGGACGATCTGGCAAGCCATGGTGTGATTGGCCTGATAGATGCTGTTGAGAAATTCGATTACCACAGAGGGCTGCAATTTGAAACCTATGCCTCATGGCGGGTTCGTGGAGCCATCCTAGACGGACTGCGTTCTGGAGATTGGGTACCTCGCTCGGTAAGAGAGAAGGCGAAGAAAATTGAAGAGGCTTATCAGCAATTGGAGCAGCAATACTTGCGTACAGTTACGGATGAAGAGATGAGCTCCTATTTGCAAGTCAGTGAGAAGGACTTCCAAGGAATGCTTCAAGACGTATCGATCATGTCGATTTGTTCATTGGAAGATCCGATTCGTGAGGACGACTCTGAGACGCGAATATCGCTTCTTATCGATGAGACGGCGAAGAATCCGGAGTATAAGGTAAATGAGTACTATTTAAAGGAAGCACTTGTTCAGGGAATTGATAAATTAACCGATAAAGAGAGAACAGTGATCTCCTTGTTCTATTATGAGGATTTGTCACTAAGTGAGATAGCGGAAGTGATGTCACTATCACCATCTCGAATTTCGCAGCTGCACTCTAAGGCGATACTGAGACTTCGAACCGTATTGGAGAAGCAGAAGCCAATGCTGATGGAAAATTGATGGGATACGGAATAGTTGAGAAGAAACTACGCTGAATAAAGAGAAAAAGAAAGGGGGGTTTTTCGTGAGTATGACATTGGCATTGGAAGAGTATTTGGAAGTAACCGTATCTGAAGATAAATTGCAGGCGCATCTCCATTTTAAGAAGGCTGTTGAAGGGCTCACGTGCACGATTGAAGAGCTGGACGAATTGCTGCGTTCCTACGGCATTCGATATGGAGTACAGTCTCAGGTATTGAAGGATATCGCTGCGAATCCGAACAATTTTGCTCGAGGTGCGACGATGGTCGCTCATGGAAAAGCACCCGTACACGGTGTAGATGGTCGAATAGAGCTTCTGCTTCCGCAGAACGGGAAGGAGTCCAAGCCGGCTGAACGGGAAGACGGAACGGTTAATTTCCGTGAAGTGAAGCAGTTGGACAATGTGAAGAAGGGTCAAATGATAGCCAAGCGAATTCCGAGCCAAGAAGGGATACCCGGCATGTCCGTTCTTGGTGAGGAGATGAAGGCCATCACTGGGCGTGAGGCACGATTCAAGCAAGGGAAGAATGTTGTTTTAGATGAGGCGGAAAATGCGCTTTATTCGGCGATTGACGGACTCATATCCCGTATTGAGCCGGAACGAATCAGTGTGTTCCCTGTGTATGAAGTAAACGGAGATGTGGACTATCGCACTGGTAATATTGATTTTGTCGGTACGATTGTCATTCGCGGCAATGTGCTGACAGGCTTTACTGTGAAAGCTTCAGGAGATATTCGCGTATATGGTGGCGTAGAAGGTGCAACGCTTACTGCGGAAGGCTGCATTGAGGTAAGCGGAGGCATTATTGCCGGCAATAAAGGGATGGTCAAGGCCGGAACCCATGTGAAATGTTCGTTCATTCAGGAGGCGACCGTCGTTGCGGGCACTGAGGTCAATGTATCGCAGAGTATTATGCACTCCAATATTCGAGCAGGCAAGCGGGTTGTATGCCAAGGCACCAAGGGACTTATTGTGGGCGGGATTGTACAAGCAGGTGAGCGAGTGATTGCACGTACAATTGGCAATACGATGTCCACGGCCACCGTAATTGAAGTAGGGGTGCTGCCGGATTTGCGCAATGAATTGACGGATTTACGGACTAAGCTTAAATATAATATTGAGAACGTAGAAAAAACCGAAAAGGCACTTCGCATACTCGATCAGCTTGCCGCTACTGGGCAGTTGACAGGGGAGAAGCTAGGCATGCGCATTAAGCTGAATTCTACGAAAAAGCAGCTTGTTGGAGAGCAGACTGAAATGCGAGAGCGTATGCTGGAGATTGAGAAGTTGCTTGAGGACACAGCTGTGTCTTCCATAGATGTGTCTCATACGATATACGGTGGAGCTAAGCTGGTTATTGGCCGCAATGTTCGTTTCATCAAAGACATGGCACAGCGTATTTCCTTCCGGATCGTTGACGGCGATATCATGATGACAACTTACCGTTAAGGTGAAGTACAATAGCCTAACCGGGGTGATTCGATGAATTGGAAGCCTGTAGAAATGCAAATCGCGATACCACGAACGCAAGAGTCATCGACATTGCAGCATCAACAGCAACAGCGTCCTGTAACAGAACAAGCGATACTGAACGACCAAGCCCAAAGGCTGATGGAAAAGTCGCGGGAACGAAATGCACAGGTGGAGTCATCACAGGATGCTCGCATTCGCAATCAACATCATGAAGGTGGGAACCATGCAGAACGGGATGGAAGCGATAACAGCCATTCGGAGCAAAAACAAGATGAAACTGAGCAGGTCATGGTTCCGGCTCAACATCCTTTCAAAGGAAAGCATATCGATTTCATGTGTTAAATGGTGGCGCCGGGTTCCCGCATAACGTGAGGATCGCGGCGCTTGCATTTAGGAAGCGTGACAACATAAGGAGGTGCATACATGGAACCTTGGATCTACATTGTGCTGTTAGGTGGTGTCATCGCTGTCATTGGATGGCTTCGTCCTCGCACTCAGGCAACAATGGACACCACAGAAATACGACGTAATATGGAAGAGACACTTGAGCATTATATGACAGAACTTGAAGAAGAAAATGAGAAGCTCTTAAAAGTCATTGAGCGGATGAAGCAAGAGGGAGAGTACCGGGATGAGGCCCTGCGCAAGCGAATGGACAAGCTTGAACAAGCATGGGAGAGCAAATGGAGCAGCTTAGAGCAGGTAACTGCACAACCTGTATATACGGAATTAGAAGCAGGACATCCCTCCGCACTGTCTGAACGCGAGCAGGAGCTTCTGCAGCGCACAGCCAATACGCAAGACTCAGAATTACAAGAGACGGTTCCCTCGCAGATGGCATCGTTATCCGTTCCGAGCGGACATAGATCTGCCTCGTCTCGTAAGGAAGAACTTCATGCTGCAGATGAAGCTGATTCTCATGAAGAACTTCATGAAGAACAGTCTAGCGCTCCCATTCAAACACGATACGCGGAGATCTTCAGACTCTTTCAGAACGGATGGACAGAGCAGGCTATTGCAGACCATCTGGGAATGCCAATTGGTGAGCTCCAGTTAATTATCCGGTTGGGGCAGCAGGAGGGATCACATGATTAAGGATCGCCGCTTTCTTATCGGGTTAGGCGCCGGAATTGTGCTAGGGAGTCTCCTTCTTCAGCTATGTCTTATCGGTCAGCGTTCGATAGAACCGATGTCGGATACGGAGCTTCATCGAGCTGCCGAGCAGGCTGGATATAAGCTTGTACCGCAGCAGCCTGCAAGTTCGAATAACAAGTAGTATAGCTTGACCCGAACAGTGGATAAAGTGGTTGCAACTGGGTAGGCGTTATGGTATATTAAATGACGGTGTTAAGAACACACGTCAGTGTATTTCAGTGAGGGTGCTTTCTGTCGGGTTGACTGCGGGAAGTCTCAACGAAAGAGGATACTGGCGGAGGATAAATAACCATATTAGGAGGTGTAGTGAAGATGGCAGTTATCTCCATGAAACAGCTTTTGGAAGCTGGGGTACACTTCGGTCACCAAACACGTCGTTGGAATCCGAAGATGGACAGATATATCTTCACAGAACGTAACGGTATTTACATCATTGACTTGCAAAAGACAGTGAAAAAGGTCGAGGAAGCTTACAATTTTGTAAAATCCGTCGGCGAAGAAAATGGAACAATCTTGTTCGTAGGTACGAAAAAGCAAGCTCAAGATTCCGTTAAGGAAGAAGCTGAGCGTTGCGGCATGTACTACATCAACCAACGTTGGTTGGGTGGTACATTGACTAACTTCGAAACAATCCAAAAACGTATCGATCGCTTGAAGCTACTCGAAACAATGGAAGAAGATGGAACATTCGAAGTTCTTCCGAAGAAAGAAGTTATCATTCTTCGCAAAGAAAAAGATCGTCTCGAGAAGTTCTTGGGCGGTATCAAAAATATGAAAGGTTTGCCTAGCGCGTTGTTCGTAATCGATCCACGCAAAGAGCGTATCGCAGTTGCGGAAGCTCGTAAACTGGGTATCCCAATCGTAGGTATCGTTGATACAAACTGTGATCCGGACGAAATCGACTACGTTATCCCTGGTAACGACGATGCAATCCGTGCAGTTAAATTGTTGACTGCTAAGATGGCTGACGCAATTGTTGAAGCTCATCAAGGCGAAGAAACAACAGCGTAATTTTGGAATACTAATTGGATGAACAAAAGGGTGGTTGGCAGGTGGTTCACCTCTCGCCGCCCTTTTTTTAAGCTTTATAACGTTCGGTGCCGTTAATCGTACATATACGTGGGTACCAATTTATTGATGGAGGGAAATACGACATGGCAGTAAATGCGAGTGCAGTAAAAGAATTGCGCGAAAAAACAGGCGCAGGTATGCTGGATTGCAAAAAAGCATTGGAAGAGGCTAACGGCGATTTGACGAAAGCAGCTGAATTGCTTCGTGAGAAAGGCCTTGCAGCAGCAGCAAAGAAATCCGACCGTATCGCAACGGAAGGTGTGGTTGAGTCTTACATCCACGCTGGCGGACGTATCGGCGTATTGGTTGAAATCAACTGCGAAACAGACTTCGTAGCAAAAACGGACAACTTCAAGGATTTCGCTCGTGATGTAGCTATGCAAATCGCAGCGACTGCTCCAAAATATGTTCGCCGCGAAGAAGTTTCTCAAGAGGAAATCGAGAAAGAAAAAGAAATCTTGAAAGCACAAGCATTGAACGAAGGCAAGCCTGAAAAAATCGTTGAAAAAATGGTTGAAGGCCGCATCGGTAAATACTATGAAGAGTATTGCTTGATGGAGCAATCCTTCATTAAAGACCCAGATAAAACAATCGAAACGTTGCTGAAAGAAAAAATCGCAACAATCGGTGAAAACATTTCTATCCGTCGCTTCGCTCGTTTTGAGCTTGGTGAAGGCTTGGAGAAAAAAGAAGATAATTTTGTTGAAGAAGTTATGGCTCAAGCGAACCTGAAGTAATCTTTTCTTTTTGAAAAGAGAGCATTCGAACGCGGCTACTACGTAATCAACAGACGCGCTTAAAAGTTGGAACACATCGTGTTCCTTCTTTTTTAGCGGCCGTTATGGAAAAGTGGAGGGTATACATTGAAACAACCGGTTTATAAACGTATCGTACTTAAAGTAAGCGGAGAGTCGTTGTCCGGGCAAGCTGGATACGGCATCGAATCCGAAATGATCAACTCCATTGCCGAGCAAGTGAAAGAAGTTGTAGAGCTTGGCGTAGAGGTCGCAATCGTCTGCGGAGGCGGCAACATTTGGCGCGGTATTGCGGGAAGTGAAAAAGGAATCGACCGCGGAACAGCAGACTACATGGGGATGCTTGCAACGGTTATGAACTCGCTTGCCTTACAGGATGCCCTCGAACAAATTGGCGTGCCGACTCGTGTACAAACTTCGATTGCGATGCAACAAATCGCAGAACCATATATTCGCCGTCGTGCAATACGTCATTTGGAAAAGGGACGTGTTGTTATTTTTGCAGCAGGAACCGGGAATCCATTCTTCTCGACGGATACGACAGCTGCGCTTCGTGCCGCTGAAATCGAAGCTGATGTGATCTTGATGGCGAAGAATAAAGTCGATGGTGTATACTCGGCTGACCCATTCAAGGATGAGACAGCTGAGAAGTTTGAGCAATTGACATATATGGAAGTATTGAACCGCAACTTGGGTGTAATGGATTCAACGGCATCCTCGCTGTGCATGGACAATAACATTCCGCTTATTGTATTTGCAATTACGGAGTCTGGCAATATCAAGCGCGTCGTGCTCGGCGAGAAGATTGGAACGATTGTAAAAGGGAGTGTAGAATAGTGCCACAAGCAGTGAAGAAAAACGCAGAAGAACGCATGGAAAAGGCGATTGCCGCTCTAAAACGGGAACTGGCAACATTGCGCGCTGGACGCGCAACACCTGCATTGCTTGATCGTGTTCAAGTAGAATACTATGGCGCGATGACGCCGGTAAACCAATTGGCGAACATCAGCACGCCAGATCCGCGCACGCTTATGATCCAGCCTTGGGACAAATCCTCATTGTCTGATATTGAGCGTGCAATTATGAAGTCGGATCTTGGACTGACTCCAGCTAACGATGGATCAATGATTCGTCTTGCGATTCCAGCGTTGACAGAAGAACGTCGTGCAGAGCTCGTGAAGCACACGAAGAAGTTCGGTGAAGAAGCGAAAGTTGCTGTCCGCAACATTCGTCGTGATGCGAATGATGACATCAAGAAGCTTGAGAAAACGGACATTTCAGAAGATGAGTCCCGTCGTCATCAAGAAGATATCCAGAAGACGACTGACAAATACATCGCTGAAGTTGATAAAGTATTAGTTGCTAAAGAAAAAGAAATTATGGAAGTATAAAAGTTAGACACGATAGAACCTATTCTTTTTGTTCTTCATGCCCCTCCGAACGGTGGGGTTTATTGTCTTTTTTTCATCACCGGGTTGGAGGAGACCGAATGATTAAGCGATTCCAAACATGGTTACAGCAGCGTGGAGGCCACAAGCAGCTGGAACTGATGCCGGATAATATCCCACAACATGTGGCGATCATTATGGACGGTAACGGTCGCTGGGCTAAAAAAAGGGGCTTGCCACGCGTTGCCGGCCACCATTCAGGAATGAAAGCCGTTAAGCGCGTAACCATCGCAGCGAATGATATGGGCGTAAAAGTGCTTACGATGTACGCTTTTTCGACCGAAAACTGGAAACGCCCAAAGGACGAAGTCGATTTTCTCATGAAATTGCCACAGGAATTTTTGGCGATCGAACTCGAAGAATTGATTGAGAAAAATGTTCAAGTGCGTATGATGGGCTATCGTGACCGATTGCCTAAACATACGATTCTGGCACTTGAGGAAGCCATTGAAAAGACGAAGCACAATACAGGACTTATTTTGAATTTTGCTTTGAATTATGGTAGTCAGCGTGAAATCGTAGAAGGTGTTCGTGATATTGTACGTAAAGTGAAAACAGGTGAAATTGAAGTTGGTTCGATTGATGAGAGCATGATCCATGATCATCTCTTATCCAGCAGCTTGCCTGATCCTGATCTGCTCATTCGTACAAGCGGAGAAATGAGATTAAGTAACTTCATGCTCTGGCAAATCGCGTACAGCGAATTGTGGTTCACCAATGATTACTGGCCAGAGTTCACTGAGCGACATCTAATGGAGGCCGTTATAGAGTATCAGCGCAGAACGCGAAGATACGGTGGATTACAATAAGTTGGAGGAACAGTCTATATGAAACAGCGCATCGTTACAGGGCTTATAGCAGGACTATTGTTCGGCGCATTATGCATAATTGGCGGTCTGCCATATGAACTGCTGCTCCTCGCACTTGCCTTTGTAGGCTATTATGAATTTGCTCGAATGCATCATGTATCACCGTTCGATCTGGCATCGTTGATTGGCTACGCAACGATGTCCTTGATTGTGATTCCGTGGACAAGCTTATCAATTGGATGGAATCTGTCATTGGAGGCTATTGTATGGATCAGCCTGCTGCTGATGCTGGGTGTGACCGTATTATCCAAAAACAAAGTGTCCATTGAAGCAGTATCGCAGTTGTGGCTGGGAGCATTCTATATTGGCATTGGCTTCAAATATATGATGCTAACGCGTACTTCAATGGGAGATGACGGCTTATTCTGGACGCTTATGCTGTTTGCAGCCATTTGGTCATCGGACATTGGTGCTTACTTCATTGGGCGTGCGATCGGCAAGAACAAGCTCTGGCCGTCGATTAGTCCTAATAAGACGATTGAAGGAGCAATTGGCGGTGTACTGACATCAATTATTGTGGCGCTATTATTTGCTGTCGGACGACCGGATATTGTCAGCTTGCCGCTTGCATTTGGCATTGGGGTATCTGCTGCTGTTGTCGGTCAGTTCGGTGATTTGATTCAATCGGCATATAAGCGAGTCCGTGGTGTGAAGGACTCAGGTACATTGCTGCCTGGGCATGGCGGTGTTCTGGATCGATGCGACAGCTGGCTTGTCGTATTTCCATTTGTGCATTTGATCGGATTATTAACGTTGTAAATTGAACGTCATCGGCAGAACAGCGATGATGTTATCATGTAATAGATATAGCTATGAATAGGATGAAGAGGTGAGGTCATGAAGCGGATATCCATACTTGGATCGACCGGCTCCATCGGGACACAGACACTCGACATCGTCAGACAGCATCCTGAGCAGTTTAAGGTAGAAGCGTTAGCAGCTGGGAACAATACAACATTGCTGCTTGAGCAGATACGAGAGTTCAACCCCAGCATTGTATCGGTTCACGATAAGGCTGCAGCAGATCGCCTGCGGGAACAACTGCCCCAGGGTGTTGAACTGTATTATGGTGAAGATGGATTGGTCGAAGTGGCAGCGGGTACTGACGCCGATACGGTCGTTACAGCTGTTGTAGGAAGTGTCGGTCTGAAGTCAACGCTCGCGGCTATCGATGAAGGCAAGACGATTGCCATTGCGAACAAAGAAACGCTGGTAACAGCTGGTCATTTGGTAACAGAACGTGCTCAAGCGAAAGGCGTCAAGCTGATGCCAGTTGACAGTGAGCACTCCGCTATCTTCCAATGCTTGAACGGAGAGCCAATGCGCGGAGTTCGTGCCATTACATTGACAGCATCAGGCGGCAGCTTCCGCGATCGTACGAGGGACGAGCTGGCGAATGTTACCGTTGAGGATGCACTTAAGCATCCGAATTGGTCTATGGGCGCGAAGGTGACGATCGATTCAGCAACAATGGCTAATAAAGGGCTTGAAGTGATTGAAGCTCGCTGGCTGTTCGATTTGCCTTATGATCAAATTCATGTACTTATCCATCCTGAAAGTATTATTCATTCTTTTGTCGAATATTTGGATGGAAGCATTATTGCGCAATTGGGGGTTCCTGATATGCGCGTACCTATCCAGTATGCATTGGCGTATCCGGAAAGACTTCCGAATACATCGGCTTCGCTTAATTTAGCTGAGGTGGCGAAGCTTCATTTCCGTGAGATGGATACAGAGAGATTCCCTATGGTTCGTTATGCTTATGAATGCGGCAGAACAGGAGGTACAGCTACTACCGTGTTTAATGCTGCGAACGAAGTGGCTGTAGCAAGATTCCTGCGCGGTGAAATTTCCTTCTTGGATATTGAACGTATCGTGAGTACCTTAATATCGAAACATACTGCGATTCCGCATCCGTCCTTGGAAGCTATTCAGGAGACAGATATGCGAACGCGTTCGGAGGCTCTGTCCATTTTATAATCGCCATTCACTAGATATGGATTCTCTTGTGCGGGATTGGAGAATAATGATAATCTATATAGACAAACCGCTGTCCGATTGTTATTGGGCCGTTCTTGAAGCCTAGTGTTGTGCTAGGACGATTGAACACGCACACAAAGGAGGATTCTACGCAGTGCAGATGGTGCAAATCGTATTTTTAACCGTGCTCGTCTTTTTCGTTATCGTAACGATTCATGAATGGGGACATTTTATTTTCGCGAAACGGGCAGGGATCCTCGTTAGAGAGTTCGCTATCGGATTCGGGCCGAAAGTATTCTCCTATACTCGTGGGGAAACCAAATATACACTCCGGTTATTGCCAGTGGGCGGCTTTGTACGGATGGCAGGCGAAGATCCTGAAATTGTAGAGGTCAGTCCAGGGCAGACGATAGCGATACGTGTGTCCAGTGATAACAAGGTGACGAAGCTGTATCTGGATCAATTAGACATGCGCAAGCAGGTTGTGCGTGGCGAAGTGAAGACGATTGATCTGGAGCATACGTTGAAGCTGACGCTGGATGTTGAGGATGAAGAAGTTACGTACGATATTCATCCGCAAGCTAAAATGATTGTGAAGGGCGACGAAATTCAGATCGCGCCTCATGATCGTCAGTTTGGCAGCAAGACAGTGGGCCAACGGGCGCTTGCTATTTTTGCAGGCCCATTTATGAACTTTGTGCTCGCATTTATTTTGTTTGGCGTTTCGGTAGCCATTTCGGGCGTTCCAGTCGAGAACCCGACGTCTGTGAAGATTGGGGACGTATCGCCAGGACTTCCTGCTGCACAGGCACAACTGCAAAAGGGAGATATTATCGAGGAAGTGAATGGCAAGCAGATTGGCGGCGATCGTGACAAATTAATTAAGCTGATTGCTGAATCCGAAGGCAAGCCGATGACATTCCTTATTGTGCGCGGTGAAGAACGCTTCACTACGACACTGACTCCGCAGAAGGTAGAAGGTCAAGAAGGCGGCAAGGTTGGTATCGTACCGGTACTGCCAACACGAACGGCTTCATTCGGAGAGACGCTATCGTTCGCCTCAACATCAATGGTGAATACGACGGAGAAGATTTTTGAAGGATTCCGCATGCTTATCTTTGGTCAATTTAAACTGGACGACTTGGGCGGTCCGGTTCGGACGTTCGAAGTAACAGGACAGATTGCGAAGAAAGGGATCGAACAGCTTACATTATGGACGGCGATTTTGAGCTTGTATTTGGGAATCTTCAATTTGCTTCCAATCCCGGCGTTGGATGGAAGCCGTCTCGTATTCCTTGGGCTGGAGGCTGTCAGAGGTAAGCCTGTTGATCCGAGCAGGGAGAGCATGGTTCATTTTGTAGGTTTTGCAATGCTCATGCTATTGATGCTTGCTGTAACCTACAATGATATATTACGATTGGTTAAAGGTTAACATTTATATCACGGTTCATTTCATTTATACTAGAATACGAATAACCGTGTTTATCGGGAGGAACGTATACCGTTATGTCGAAAGAGAAGCAGTTTGTTACGGAGATTACCCCACAGCAGGAGGACTTCTCCCGTTGGTATATTGATGTGATTAAGAAGGCGGATTTGATGGATTATTCTCCAGTCCGGGGATGTATCGTATTCCGCCCAGATGGATACGAAATCTGGGAACATATTCGTGACGAGCTGGATCGCCGCTTCAAGGCTACTGGCCATCGTAACGCTTACTTCCCTATGTTCATACCAGAGAGCTTTTTCCAGAAGGAAAAAGAACACGTCGAAGGCTTCAATCCTGAGCTGCCTTGGGTAACCGAAGCAGGCGGCGAACAATTAGAGGAGAAGCTGGCGATTCGTCCGACATCCGAGACAATGATTGGCCATATGTACTCCAAATGGATTCAATCGTACCGTGACCTGCCTGTGTTGATTAACCAATGGGCGAACGTAGTTCGTTGGGAGAAGCGCACATTGCCGTTCTTGCGTACAAGTGAGTTCTTGTGGCAGGAGGGCCATACTGCGCACGAGACTGAGCAGGAAGCACGCGAAGAAACGATGCTCATGTTGAAAACATATCGTGAATTCGTAGAGGATTATCTCGCAATTCCGGTCATTGAAGGTCAGAAGACTCCTTCTGAAAAATTTGCCGGCGCAGTAGATACGTTCTCCATTGAAGCGATGATGAAAGACGGCAGAGCCGTTCAAGCCGGAACATCGCACTACTTGGGAACGAATTTTGCGGTTGCTTTTGATATTAAATTCTTGGGGCGTGAAAATGAACAGGAATTTGTTCATACTACTTCTTGGGGGGTCAGCACCCGCCTAATCGGTTCCATGATTATGGTGCACGGTGATGACAGAGGTCTTGTATTGCCTCCGAAGGTAGCTCCTACACAGGTTATTATGATTCCAATTGGGCCAGCGAAGATGCGCGAGCAAGTTGTGGGACGAGCTAACGAGTTGTTTAGCGAATTGAAGCAAGCAGGCGTACGTGTTCGCATGGATGATCGCTCTGATATTAGCCCAGGTTGGAAATTCAATGAGTATGAAATGCGCGGCGTGCCTGTTCGCCTTGAAATTGGCCCGCGTGATATGGAGAATGGTGTTTGCGTATTGGTATCCCGCGTAACAGGCGAGAAGCGCATTGTACAGCAGGCGGATTTGGTTGAAGAAGTGAACCGCATGCTTGCTGACGTCCATCAAGAAATGTTCGAGCGTGCACGTTCCTTCCGTGATGAGCACTTCTACTCGGTAGAGACAATTGACGAGATGAAGGCACAAATGGAAGAAAAACGTGGATTTACACTTGCTGGCTGGTGTGGATCGGAAGCGTGCGAGAAGCATGTTAAGGATGAGACTGGTGCAACAAGCCGCAACATTCCATTCGAACCGCAAACGACAAAGACGAAATGCCTTGTCTGCGGAGAAGATGCCAAGCATACGGTCGTATTTGCACGAGCGTATTAATTAGATACATGCTCCTCGAAGCAGGGGCGCAATGAAGGGAAGCTTCCATCATTGGAACATCCAACGGAACACCGGACGATGGCTCGATTGAGGGGGGCTTCTCTTTGTTCACACACTGCCACTTTGCCATTAGGTACGGCAGCAGTATGGGGTTGGGAGGTGCTTCAGTCTATATGACAGATAAACGGAAGCGATTTGAATTGTTGATGAGACAGGCGGAGGTTCCTGTTGAACTGTTAGATAGCTTTTTCCATGATGGATGGATTGATAGAGTGGAGTGCAGCCGCTCCAATAAGGAGTGGACGATTTATATAGGCAAGTCAACTGTCGTTCCGGCAGAAGCTTACCGTACGTTTTGCCTGCGTGTACAGGACAAGTTGTCCCACATTGCCAAGATTAAGATCATATTCCACTATGAAGAGCAGCTTCCAAATAAGGAGATCGTAGATGCCTATTGGAGTTTGTTCATGGAATGGGTCAAGCGAGAGGTTGCTTCAGTTAACGGTTGGCTGCACAAAGGGCAGTATGAAGTTGAGAAAGATTTGATCAAGCTTTTTTTGCCGGATGCGACATCATTAGAGCTGGCGAAGAAGAAGCAGATTGATAAATATTGCACGACGTTCTTTGAGACGTATTTCACACGCACACTTCGTGTAACGATGCAGCAGGGCAGCCATGATACGGAAGCCTATGAAGCATTCCAGCAGAAGCTGATGGAAGAAGAGCGCCAAGTTATTCAGCAAATGATGGAAGAATCAGCACGTGAAATCGAGGAAGAAGAAGGAGAAGCGCCAGAGCGTCTGCATGTCGGATACGACATTAAGGATGAGCCGACTCCAATCATGAATGTACAGGATGAAGAGAAGCGTGTCACGATTCAAGGTGCAGTATTTGGCGTTGAGATGAAGGAACTTCGCAATGGCAGTACCTTATTCACATTCAACCTAACTGATTTTTCTGACTCTATGGCGATGAAAATGTTCGCGAAGACGAAGGAAGACGTTAAAATGCTGAGCCTCATCTCGAATGGTCAATGGCTCAAAGCTCGTGGACGTGTTGAGTACGATCGCTTCATGCAAGTCCCTGAGCTTGTCATGATGCCAAATGATCTGAATGAAGTAAAGGCACCAGCAGAACGCAAGGATACTGCTGAGGAGAAGCGCGTGGAATTCCATCTTCATTCTACGATGAGTGCAATGGATGCAGTTACGTCTATCAGCGATTATGTGAAGCAGGCGGCGAAGTGGGGCCATAAGGCAATCGCGGTAACGGATCACGGCAACGTTCAGTGTTATCCAGAGGCAGCGAAGGCAGCCAAGAAAAATGGCATTAAAATGCTTTATGGCTTAGAAGCGAATGTCGTGAATGACAATATGGAAGTTGTTCTAAATGCGGACAATCGTCCGGTGAAAGATGCCATCTATACCGTATTCGATATCGAGACAACCGGTTTGTCTGTAACAAACAATAAAATCATCGAGATTGCAGCTGTCAAAATGCAAGAAGGCAAAGAAATTGATCGGTACAGCACTTTCGTCAATCCGCATGTACGAATTCCTTATAACATTCAACAGCTTACTAATATTACGGATGAAATGGTAGCTGATGCACCAGATATCGAAGAAGTGCTTCCGAAGTTTGTGGAATTTGCCCAAGATACCATTCTTGTTGCGCATAACGCGAGGTTCGATATTGGCTTTATCCAGCATAACTTGAAGCTAATGAATCTGCCAGATATGATGAATCCGGTACTCGATACCTTGGAGCTAGCGCGTTTGCTGCATCCGACACTCAAAAATCACCGACTCAATACTTTGGCAGCTAAATATAAAGTATCACTTGAGAACCATCACCGTGCGATTGACGATACGATTGCACTAGGCGGCATTCTTACGGGACTACTTCAGGACGCTCAGCAGCTTATCGGAATCGAGACGCTGGAACGCATGAATGATTATGTAGGTCAGAACCTACAAAATGCCCGTCCATTTCACTGCGGCATTTATGCGCTTAATGCAGTAGGCAAGAAAAATCTGTATAAGCTTGTGTCCATGTCTCATACAGAATATTTCAAGCGGGTAGCCTGCATTCCGAAGAGTAAACTGGTGGGGATGCGCGAAGGCTTGCTCATTATGTCCGGCTGTGAGAAAGGCGAATTCTTCGAGACCGTACTTAACAAGTCGGTGGAGGAGGCCGAGCAAGTAGCAGAGTTTTATGACGTCCTTGAAATTCAGCCTTTGACGATGTATATGCATTTGGTAGAGAAGGGTTTGGTTGGATCGACGGCCGAGATCGAAGGCGCTATTCGCAAAATTGTTCAGATTGGCGAAAAGCAGAATAAGCTCGTCGTCGCAACAGGCAATGTGCATTACCTGCATCCACGAGACAAGATGTTCCGTGATATTACCATTCATGGAATTACGGGCTTCAGTCCACTGAAGGATATTCGCAAACCGGATGCGCATTTCCGCACGACGAATGAAATGCTTCAAGAATTTGAATTTTTGGGTAAGGAACAAGCTTACAAGTTTGTTGTGGAGAATACGAACACGTTGTTGGAACGATTTGAAGATTTCGACCTGTTCCCGAAGGAATTATTCACACCGAACATCGAGGGTGCAGATCAGGAAATTCGTGATAAGTGCTACAATAAGGCAATGAGCATTTACGGGGAACCGTTGAACGATATTATTGTGCAGCGTCTGGAGAAGGAACTGGTACCAATCATTAAATTCGGATTCTCCGCGAACTATCTGATCTCAGAGCGTCTTGTGAAGAAGTCCAATGAAGATGGTTACCTGGTTGGTTCACGGGGATCCGTAGGCTCTTCCGTCGTTGCGATGTTCCTTGGTATCTCAGAAGTTAATCCGCTGCCACCGCATTATTCGTGTCGCAATTCGGAATGCAAGCACAGCGAATGGTTCACGGACGGCAGTGTGCCGAGTGGATTTGACCTGCCGAACAAGGATTGTCCGGAGTGTGGCCAGCCAATGAAGGGCGATGGACAAGATATTCCGTTCGAGACGTTCCTTGGATTTAAGGGGGATAAGGTTCCCGATATCGACTTGAACTTCTCGGGGGACTATCAGCCTGTCGCACACAACTACACGAAGGTACTGTTCGGTGAAAAGAGTGTATTTCGTGCGGGAACGATTGGTACGGTAGCGGAGAAGACGGCTTATGGATTCGCGAAGAAATATGAAGAAGATCACGGCAAGCGATGGCGCGGAGCAGAGCTTAACCGTCTAGCAGCAGGATGTACCGGCGTAAAACGCAGCACAGGTCAGCATCCGGGCGGTATCGTCGTTGTGCCAGACTATATTGAAGTGGAAGACGTAACACCCGTTCAATATCCGGCGGATGATACAACGGCTGAATGGAAGACGACGCACTTCGATTATCATGCCTTCGAAGATAACCTGTTGAAGCTTGATATTCTGGGTCACGATGATCCGACGATGATGCGGATGCTGCAGGATTTGACAGGCGTTGATCCGACGACGATTCCGATGAATGATCCGAAGGTCATGAGTATGTTCAACTCCGTTGACGCACTCGGCGTAACGCCGCAGCAGATCCGGACACCGGTTGCGACCTTTGGCGTACCGGAGATGGGAACACGTTTCGTGCGCCAGATGCTTGTGGAAGCACAGCCAAGCACGTTCGCCGATTTGCTGCAGATCTCTGGATTGTCCCATGGCACGGGCGTATGGCTCGGTAATGCACAGGAACTGATTAAGAATGGGATCTGTACGATTAAGACCGTAATCGGTTGTCGTGACGAGATCATGTTGTACTTAATCTACAAAGCCGGTATGGACGCTGGGCTTGCATTTAAAATTACGGAGAGCGTTCGTAAGGGCCGAGGTCTTAGTGATGAATGGATTCAAGAGATGAAAAACTGCAATGTGCCGCAATGGTACATTGATTCCTGCTTGAAGATTCAATACATGTTCCCGAAAGCCCATGCTGCTGCTTATGTTATTTCCGCGGTACGTACAGCTTACTTCAAGCTGTACCATCCAATCGAGTTCTATGCGACTTACTTTACTGTTCGTGCGGAGGACTTCGATATCGAACTATGCTGCCAAGGTTATGATGCGATCAATAAGAAGATTGATGAGATCGAGGCGAAGGGCTTCCAAGCAACAACGAAAGAGAAGGCCATGATCTCGATCTTGGAGATGGCGGTTGAAATGACAGCCCGTGGGTTCTCATTCAAGCCAATCGATCTATATCGATCAGATGCAACGAAATTCCTTGTCGATGGCAACTCGCTCATCCCGCCATTCTCTGCAGTACAAGGGATCGGGGATAATGCGGCACGCAATATTGCGGCTTCTCGCGATGGGGTGGAGTACTTGTCCATCGAGGATTTCCAGATGCGTTCCAAGGCAACGAAGACGATTGTCGAGCTCCTGAATCAGATGGGGTGCTTCCGGGGACTGCCGGAGACGAACCAATTGTCTCTGTTTTAGTGCATGATCGGAGACACCCTTGCCATATTGTAGATGGCTATGATATAATTTTTTTGGTAATCATGTGGATAAATCCGTTACGTAAAGAGTGGGGAAACCCACTCTTTCATGTTTAGTATCGGGTTCTAACATAGAGGAACATCATTATTCCTAACATTCAGGAGGTTCTTGAATTTGAGCTCAGCCAATATCAAATCGACAGTTGAGAATATGATCACACCCTATTTGGAAGAGAACAACTTCGAACTTGTCGATGTGGAATATGTGAAGGAAGGCAGCAGTTGGTTTCTTCGCGTATTTGTGGACAAGGAAGGCGGCATTGACATTGAGGATTGCGGCCGTATTAGTGAAGTATTAAGCCAGAAGCTGGACGAAAACGATCCGATTACAGACGCGTACTTCTTGGAAGTATCGTCTCCAGGCGCGGAACGCCCGCTGAAGAAGACGAAGGACTTCGTTAAGGCAGTAGGCAAGCATGTGTATGTGACTACATACGAACCCATTGGCGCATTGAAGGAGTTCGAAGGGGTTCTCACTTCCTTCGATGAACAGACGGTTGTCGTTCAAGTCGGCAAGAAGGAACATGCAATTCCGTATGAGAAGGTAGCGAGCGCACGTCTTGCTATCGTTTTTTAGGACGATTGTAATCAACGATTGGAAATCGTTCTGCTGAATGTAACATTATTGGAATGAAGCCGGATTCGGCTGAAAGGGGGAACTCACCAAATGAGTATGGATTTTATTGACGCGTTGTCGGAAATCGAAAGAGAAAAAGGAATTAGCAAGGAAGTACTCATTGATGCGATTGAAGCGGCTCTGATCTCGAGCTATAAGCGCAACTTCAATACTGCACAAAATGTACGTGTAGACATCAATCGGGCAACTGGAGTAATTAAAGTATATGCACGTAAGAACGTAGTGGACGAGGTGTTGGACCCACGTCTTGAAATTTCACTTCATGCTGCTCGCGAACATAATCCGAACTACCAAATGGATGATATTTGTGAGATTGAGGTTACACCACGTGATTTTGGCCGTATCGCTGCGCAAACAGCCAAACAAGTTGTGACACAGCGTATTCGGGAAGCTGAGCGTGGCCTTATCTATAACGCGTTCATCGACAAGTCGGATGATATCGTAACAGGTATTGTACAACGTCAGGACATGCGTAATGTGTATGTAGATTTGGGTAAAGTGGAAGCAGTTCTTCCATTGAATGAGTTGATGCCGAATGAAAAGTTCAAGCACGGCGATCGCACCAAAGCATACATTACGAAAGTGGAGAACACGACCAAGGGGCCGCAAATTATTTTGTCCCGCACGCATCCTGGACTGCTAAAGCGCTTGTTCGAGCTGGAAGTTCCTGAAATCTTCGACGGCGTCGTTGAAATCAAATCGGTAGCTCGTGAAGCGGGTCAACGTTCTAAAATTGCGGTATACTCCCGCAACGAGGAAGTTGATCCAGTTGGTTCATGCGTTGGCCCTAAAGGTATGCGTGTCCAGACAATTGTTAATGAGCTGCGCGGCGAGAAAATTGATATCGTGCGCTGGTCAGAAGATGTAAGTGAGTATGTAGCGAATGCACTGAGCCCATCCAAAGTTGTTGATGTGGAAGTTCGTGAAGCTGAGAAAATGGCTCGTGTCATCGTGCCTGATTATCAGTTGTCACTGGCAATTGGGATTAAGGGTCAGAACGCTCGACTTGCTGCAAAATTGACTGGTTGGAAAATTGATATTAAAAGCGAGACTCAAGCTGATGAAGAAGGGCTTCCAATGTCTTCTGATGAGCACACACCAGATGACAGCATGGAAGTAAGCGAATAAACACTGAAGGCGCGACCAACGCCATATGAAGCGGTCGTCTCCTTCAATCAGGGATGTATGACCGAATCGTAAGGGGGGATTGAGTCATGAGAACAAGGAAAGTTCCACTTCGCAAGTGTGTCGCATGTCAAGAAATGATGCCGAAGAAAGAGCTAATCCGTGTTGTGAAGACACCACAGGATGAGGTTCTAATCGATTTGACAGGGAAGAAGTCTGGACGCGGCGCATACCTATGTGGGAAGTTGTCCTGCTTCAGACTTGCACATAAGTCTCGTGCGCTTGATCGGGCTTTGAAGCATCAGGTGAACTCTGCCATCTATGAACAGCTTGCTCAAGACTTCATCAAGGTGGAGGATGAATTCCACGCCTTGAAGGAGCAGGAGGACGATCATGAGTAAGGTCAAGTCGCAGCTAGGTCTTGCCCAGCGGGCAGGGAAGCTTGCGACTGGTGATGAGATAGTCCTCAAGGCGATTCGCAATAAGCAAGCACGCTTGGTGATTGTTGCGGCGGACGCTTCTGACAACACGAAGAAGAAGTTTCGAGATAAATGTAAGTCGTACGGGGTGCCACTTGCTATCGGATTTACGCGAACCGAACTCGGTGAGAGCATCGGGAAATTGCAACGGGTAGTATTGGCGGTAACGGATGATGGATTTGCGACCATGATGACGAACGGGCTGAAAACGATGTCGGAGGTGGAGTATATTGAGCAAACAAGAGAACACTAAGGACAAAACAAGAGTTTACGAATATGCCAAATCGCTTAATATGAGCAGCAAAGAAATTATTACGATACTCAAACGTCTTAACATACCAGTTAACAATCATATGAGCGTAATGGAGAATGATGCCGTGGGGAAAGTCGAATCGTACATGCGCACGATTAAGGAGAATGCGCAGGCGAAGCGGGAAAGCAATAGCACCCCACACCCGAAAGTGAACATCAGCCAGTCAAAAACAACAGAAGTACCAGATAGAACAGCTGGCCAATCGGCAGGAAATTCAAGTCAGGGCCAGTCGGATCAGCGCGACTCACGTGCTGGACAGCAGCAAATGCAACGTGACGGTCGCGACCATCAGCGCGAAGATAACCGAGGCGGGCGTGATGAACGTCAGGATCGCAGTAATCGCGGTGAAGGTCGTGACGGTCAAAAAGACCATAATAGACAGGGCGAGATAAACATTAATATGGATAATAGACAAGGAAACCAACAGGGGAATATGAACGGACAAGAACAACGTCGATCAGGTGAACAACAGCAAAACCAAGGTAACAGATCTAACGGCCAGCAAAGATCAGGCCAAGGCGCACCGCGTCAAGGCGGCGGACCGCGTCAAGGACAGGGCGGATCCCGTCCAGGTCAAGGTGGCGGCCCTCGCCAAGGTGGCCAAGGTGGCGGATCACGTCCAGGCCAAGGCGGACAACAACGTCCAGGTCAAGGTGGCGGATCACGCCCAGGCCAAGGTGGACAACAACGTCCAGGTCAAGGCGGCGGCTCGCGCCCAGGCCAAGGTGGACAACAACGTCCAGGTCAAGGCAGCCAACAAAGCAGCGGTCAAGCGCGCTTTGCACAAGGCGGTCAGCAGCGTCAAGGTGATCAAGCACGTACGGGGGGGCAAGGCGCTCAGCAACGTCCGAACAGAAACTTCGGTGAGCGTAGCGATGATTTCTCCGGTGGAAGAAATCAATCAAGAAACAACAATAATAATAATAAGAGACGCTTCGATGACAACCGTAATGGCGGAGGCATGCGCGGCCGCGGCGGCAAGAACAGAGGCAGAAATAATCAACAGCAGGTACAGCGTGAGAAAATTGACAATACGCCGAAAAAGATTATTGTACGCGGTGCAATGACAGTAGGTGAATTGGCAAAATTGCTTCATAAAGACGCTTCCGAGGTTATTAAGAAGTTCTTGCTCATGGGCGTTATGGCAACAATCAACCAAGAAGTAGACTTGGATACAATCCAGTTGATTGCAGACGAATTCAAGGTTGAAGTTGATTTGAAGCTGCCTGTATCCGAAGATCCGTTCGAGGAAACAGAAGAAAAAGAAGAAGATGCAGCAGACTTGGTTGAACGTCCAGCAGTTGTTACGATTATGGGTCACGTTGACCATGGTAAAACGACATTGCTTGATTCGATCCGCAAGACGAACGTTACGGGTGGAGAAGCAGGCGGTATTACGCAGCATATTGGTGCATACCAAGTTGAGTTCAACTCGAAGAAGATTACGTTCCTGGATACACCGGGCCACGAAGCGTTTACGTTGATGCGTGCCCGCGGTGCACAAGTAACCGACATTACGATTATCGTTGTTGCTGCTGACGATGGTGTTATGCCGCAAACGGTAGAGGCAATCAGCCACGCAAAGGCAGCGAACTGCCCAATCATCGTAGCTGTTAACAAGGTCGATAAACCAGAAGCCAATGTCGATCGTGTAAAGCAAGAATTGACTGAATATGAATTGGTTCCAGAAGAGTGGGGCGGAGACACTATCTTCGTTAACGTTTCTGCGAAGCAGCGTACGGGCTTAGAAGAATTGCTCGAAATGATCCTGCTCGTATCCGAAGTGAACGAGTTCAAGGCGAACCCGAATAAGGATGCTCGCGGTACGGTGCTTGAGGCAGAGCTGGACAAAGGCCGTGGACCAGTTGCTCGCATCCTCGTTCAACAAGGTACGCTGAAAGTAGGAGATGCATTCGTAGCAGGCACATGCTTCGGCCGTGTGCGTGCAATGGTGAATGACCGTGGTCGTCGCTTGAAAGAAGCAGGCCCATCAACACCGATCGAAATTACAGGTCTTACAGATGTTCCACAAGCTGGCGATATGTTCGTCGCGTTCGATGATGAGCGTAAGGCTCGCTCCATTGCTGAGAAGCGTTCGACAACATATAGAGAGAGCCAATTGGGTGCGAACACTCGTGTAACGTTGGATGACTTGTTCAAGCACATTAAAGACGGCGAGATGAAAGAATTGAACGTAATCATCAAGGGTGACGTTCAAGGTTCTGTTGAAGCACTTCGCGGCTCGCTCGAGAAGATTGAAGTTGAGGGAGTTCGCGTTAAGATTATTCACTCCGGCGCTGGTGCAATTACAGAGTCGGACATCATCTTGGCAACAGCGTCCAACGCTATCGTTATCGGCTTTAACGTTCGTCCAGACGCACAAGCGAAGATTACTGCTGATCAAGAGAAGGTTGATGTTCGCTTGCATCGTGTCATCTACTCGATTGTTGAAGAAATCGAGCAGGCGATGAAGGGTATGCTTGATCCAGAATATAAAGAAGTTGTGATCGGTCATGCTGAAGTACGCAATACGTTCAAAATCAGCAAAGTCGGTACAATCGCAGGATGTATGGTTACAGAAGGTAAGATTTCCCGCTCTGCAGAAGTACGCCTTGTTCGTGACGGCATAGTTGTTCACGAAGGCAAAATCGACTCGCTCAAGCGCTTCAAGGATGATGCGAAGGAAGTTGCGCAAGGCTACGAGTGCGGTATTATGCTTGAGAAGTACAATGACATGAAGGAAGGCGACATCATAGAAGCCTTTGTCATGGAAACCATCGAACGCAAATAGAATGGTTTCAACTCAGATGATGTTGTAAGCTATATATGAAATGAGGTGTTTCCCATGGCGAACTTTCGCTCCGGACGTGTTGGCGAGCAGATGAAGAAGGAACTTAGCCAGTTGATCCAAACCGAGATTAAGGATCCTCGAATCGGCTTCATTACGGTGACAGGCGTTGATGTAACGAACGATTTGTCACAAGCCAAAGTGTACTTGAGTGTCATGGGCAATGAAGAACAAAAGGAACAATCCATGAAAGCATTGGAGAAGGCGAGCGGATTCCTTCGTTCCGAGATTGGCAAGCGAATTCGTCTTCGTCATACTCCAGAGCTGCTGTTCAAGATCGATTCTTCAATCGAATACGGTAGCCATATTGAAAAGCTGCTTGGTGAAATTCGCGATCGCGACAATAACTAAGTCAGCAGCATAAGAACGCACAAGTGAATCGGGCCAAGGCTCGATTCACTTGTCTGTATGGAGGTTATTAATGACTGGACTAACGACGCAATCTTATGCACAGCAGATCGAGAGAGCTAGAAACTTTATTCAAGAGGGCAATCATTTTCTTGTGGTTGCACATGTTCAGCCTGACGGTGATGCGATAAGCTCAACGTTGGCGGTAGGCTGGCTGCTTCGTCAATGGAACAAATCCTATGTCATGGTGAATGAGAATGGAGTTCCTAATAAGCTAAATTATTTGCCGGGCTCTAATCAAATCAACGTACATGCAGAACTTGAAAACATTGCTGTCAAGCCATTTGATACCGTAATTTGTGTGGATTGTGCGGACTATGCGCGCATCGGAAAAATAGCAGAATGGATCGATAAGGATGCTCGTATTTTAAATATTGATCATCATCCAACGAATGACCACTATGGGGAAGTTGCAGTCATCCGCGAGGATGCTGCGGCAACCGTTGAGATATTATTCGATATGATTGCTTCCTACGGGCTTACACTCGATTTAGAGGTAGCGACAGTACTGTATACTGGCTTGCTAACTGACACGGGGGGATTCCGGTACAGCAACACGACACCACATGTGATGACGATCGCATCTGAGCTGCTTAAGCAGGGTGTTAACGGCAATGACATTGCGGATCGATTGCTTGAGAAGATGTCGATGGCACAGATGCAGCTTATACAACGCGGCCTGTCGAGATTGGCATTTAGCGAGGATCATCGAATTGCCTGGTTGTACGTGACTCCTCAGGATATGCAAGAGACCGGGGCGCTTAATGAAGATCTGGAAGGCTTGGTCAATTATCCACGCAATATCGATGGTGTAGAAGTTGGTCTTTTATTTAAGCAAGTGGATGACACAGGAGTAAAAGTGAGTATGCGTTCCGCAGGGCTTGCTAATGTGGCTGAGATTGCTCAATCCTTTAGTGGAGGCGGTCATGTCCGTGCAGCAGGCTGCAAGCTTACTGGTACTTTAGAAGAAGTCATTACCATTGTAATAGAACGGGTGAAGCAAGCTTTATGAGTAACTATCATGGTGTATTACCCGTATGGAAGCCTGAGGACTGGACGTCCCATGACGTAGTTGCCAAAGTACGCCGCCTTATTTGGGAGAAGCGTATCGGGCATACGGGAACATTGGATCCGAAGGTTGTTGGAGTGCTGCCGCTATGTATAGGCAAGGCGACACGGATCGTTGAGTATTTGCAGGAGATGCCTAAGCAGTATGAGGCAACCCTCCGATTCGGTGTATCAACAGATACCGAGGATTTAAGTGGAGAGGTACTGGAGCGCTCGGACGCTTCGCATTTGACGGAAGAGATGATTCGTGAGACGATTCTATCCTTTATCGGGGATATCGAACAAGTGCCTCCGATGTACTCCGCTGTTAAGGTAGACGGAAAGCGACTGTATGATCTAGCGCGTGAGGGGAAGACGGTGGAGCGTAAAGCGCGCCAAGTTACGATCCATAACATTGATCTTCTAGATGTACAGTTAGGCACCTCTGAACCGGAAGTACGTTTTCTAGTTGAGTGCTCCAAAGGAACTTATATCCGAACACTATGTGTTGATATCGGTCGTAAGCTTGGCGTTCCATCTACAATGGCGAAGCTGATGCGAACGGTATCTGCCGGGTTTGTTCCTTCACAATGTGTAACCTTCGATCAGATTGAGCAGGCTGTCGCGGATGGAACATTTGAAACGATGCTACTATCTGTGGAGGATGCAATCTCAGATATGCCTAGAATTCAGGTTTCTGAGAAGTTTGCCCACTATGCATTGACCGGCCGATCAATTCCTTTGCACGCTTTACAGCCGAAACCTTTGACGAATGGTACGATTCGATTGTATGATGAACAAGGAACGTTCTATGGGATATTCCAAGTTCCACAGGGGCAATCGGTATTGCGTCCTGTGAAGGTATTTCTTCCGAACGAGTAATGTATATAATGCTGTGCGCGATTCGAGCAGGCAATTGACTCGGCTTGCGCTAGCTTTTGTCCACTCTTGTGAAAGGGAGAACATACTAGTAGGTAGGAACTTTGGTTTACTGTCCGTGTAACTGGATTGGGAGTTTAACCACAAATCGATAATACGCAGGGGCTCTGATTACAATGGAAACGATAGCATTACATGCAGCGCTCGATGATTCGAGCTGGCGACTGCAGGAGCAGCCGCAAGTATTAATATTAGGACATTTTGACGGTATTCATGAGGGACATGTACAGGTCATTCGGCATGCGTTGGACTACGGGAAGCAGCATCAATTGCCCGTAAGTCTGATGACTTTCCATCCACATCCCAAGGGAGTATTCGGCAAGCCGGAGTATGAACGATTCATTACGCCATTGTCGGAGAAAAAACGGATTTTGAGTCAGCTTGGGCTTGACCGTTTGTATGTTGTACATTTTGATTTGTCATTCGCTAAGGTTACCGCGCAGCAGTTCGCAGAAGCGATCTGCCGTATGAAGGTAAAACACGTCGTTGTCGGCTTCGACTATCGCTTTGGTCATGGTGGAGAAGGCACTGCGCAATTGCTGCAGGAATGGGGCAAGGGCTGCTTTACTGTGGATATCATACCGGCACATAATGATGTTGAGACCGCAGTGAAGGTGAGCAGCACTCGGATTCGCGAGAGTCTGCTGCAAGGTGATGTTGTCAATGCGAATCGACTGCTAGGCCGAACGTATATCATTCGCGGCGAGGTTGTTCACGGTGACGCCCGTGGTCGTACGATGGGCTTCCCAACTGCGAATGTCCGGGCAGAAGAAGCATATGTCATCCCAGCGAATGGCGTATATGCAGTGAAGGTGCTGGTTCACGGGACGTGGCATGATGGTGTGCTGAATATTGGCTTGAAGCCGACATTCAAGACGGGAGAAACCATTCAATCGGTTGAAGCGCATCTGTTTGATTTTGATCAAGATATATACGGGGAGACCGTAACGGTTGCCCTGATGAGCTACATTCGTCCAGAGCGCAAGTTCAGCTCCATACAAGAGCTGATCGCACAGATTACTGCGGATTCAGAGGAAGCGCGCCAACGTCTAAGCACGATGGATAAGGCGCCTGCAGTAACAATTGGCGTCTAATATTGTGCACAATATTCTTAGCCTTCTATCTTTGTACCAATTGATTGCTAAGACTTGTTTTACTTTTGTAGATGGAGATGCTATACTAATAACGTTGTCGTGAAAAACGACCTGTCCATAGCTTGGTTATTCGATCTCACCGTCGATGACGAGGCTAATGGCGTAAACTAACACATATTTTAGGAGGTGAATAGGATGGCTATGACTCAAGAGCGTAAACAACAGCTTATTGAAGAACATAAGACGCACGCTACGGATACAGGTTCTCCGGAGGTGCAAGTCGCTATCCTTACTGAAAACATCGTAAACTTGACGGACCATCTTCGTACACACAAGAAGGATCATCATTCCCGTCGTGGTTTGATGAAAATGGTAGGTCAACGCCGTAAGTTGTTGGCTTATGTGAAGAACAAAGATGTTAAACGCTACAGCGCATTGATCGCAAAACTCGGTCTTCGCCGTTAATAGCACGAACCAAAGCAGCCTGGTTGTTCATTGCCGCTTCTTATCGCGGCATGCAACCGGGTTGCTTTTTAGTGATTGCATATGATGCTACATATTGTGATAGTAGACAAGCTTCCATCAGGACGGTATTTCAAATGAAATGCAGGAAATAATGGGAGTAGTAACGAAGAATATAAACTGAACCACTTAAGGAGGGATCCGATGAACCGCATCGAGATGGAACTTGGCGGCAGAACGCTTGTCCTGGAAACGGGTCGTTTGGCTAAGCAAGCAAATGCCGCAGTCAAAGTCGAGTACGGTGATACAGTCGTATTGTGTACCGTTACCGCATCGAAGGAACCTAAAGATCTAGATTTCTTCCCATTGACTGTCAATTACGAAGAACGATTATATGCTGTAGGTAAAATTCCTGGAGGATTCATCAAGCGCGAAGGTCGTCCAAGTGAGAAAGCGATTCTTGCCAGCCGCCTTATTGACCGCCCAATCCGCCCATTGTTCCCGGAAGGTTTCCGCAATGATGTGCAGATCGTGGATTTGGTTATGAGCGTGGATCAAGACTGCCCACCAGAAATCGCGGCAATGATCGGAACATCCGCTGCATTGACGATATCTGATGTGCCATTTAATGGCCCTATCGGCGGCGTGATTGTAGGTCGTATTGACGGTCAATTTATTATCAACCCAACCGTTGAACAAGAGGAAAAGAGCGATATTCACCTTGTTGTATCGGGTACAAAAGACGCGATCATGATGGTTGAAGCAGAAGCGAACGAGGTACCGGAATCGGTTATGCTTGAAGCAATCATGTTCGGTCACGATGAAATTAAGAAAATTGTTGCGAAGATTGAAGAATTCGCTGCGATCGCAGCTAAACCGAAGATGGAAGTGAAGCTGCACGCAGTTGATGCAGATGTGAATGCAGCTGTTCGTGCGTTCGCAAAGGAACGTCTCGTTGAGGCGATCCGTATTCCTGAGAAGCATGCGCGTCAAGATGCGATTGATGCAGTCAATCAGGAAGCAACTGCACACTTCGAACAATTGTATGTAGAAACGCCTGAGAATATGAACGATGTGAGCGAGACCTTGTACGATATCGTGAAGGAAGAAGTTCGCCGCTTGATTACACATGACAAAGTTCGTCCAGACGGCAGACAGCTTGAGGAGATTCGTCCGATCGATTGTGATACAGGACTCTTGCCTCGTACTCACGGATCTGGCTTGTTCACACGTGGACAAACGCAAGCACTCAGCATCTGTACGCTAGGCGCGCTTGGAGATGTGCAAATTTTGGATGGTCTTGGCTTGGAAGAGTCGAAACGCTTCATGCATCACTACAACTTCCCTCCATTCTCCGTAGGGGAAGCTCGTCCGCTTCGTGCTCCTGGACGCCGCGAGATTGGTCACGGTGCACTCGGTGAACGTGCCTTGTCCAAGGTGATTCCGCCAGAGAGCGAATTCCCGTATACAATCCGACTTGTATCCGAGGTCATAGAATCTAACGGTTCTACTTCCCAAGCAAGTATTTGTGCAAGCACACTTGCGATGATGGATGCAGGGGTTCCGATCAAGGCACCGGTTGCAGGTATTGCAATGGGTCTGATCAAAGACGGGGAACACTTCTCCATCTTGTCCGATATTCAAGGTATGGAAGACCACCTCGGCGACATGGACTTCAAGGTTGCTGGTACAGCTGAAGGTGTTACAGCCATTCAAATGGATATCAAAATTGATGGTATCGACCGCAGCATCTTGACACAAGCGTTGGATCAAGCACGTGCAGGACGTATGCACATCTTGGGTAAAATGAATGAAGTTATCCAAACTCCACGTGAATCCTTGTCACAGTATGCGCCTAAGATCTTGACGATGCATATTAATCCAGATAAGATCCGTGATGTTATTGGTGCCGGCGGTAAAGTCGTCAACAAAATCATCGAGGAAACAGGTGTCAAAATTGACATCGAGCAGGATGGCCGCATCTTCATCGCATCTACAAATGCAGAGTCCAATGAGCGTGCCCGTGAAATTATCGAGGGTATCGTGAAGGAAGTTGTCGTTGGTGAAGTATACACAGGAACAGTGAAACGCGTTGAGAAGTTCGGTGCATTTGTTGAAGTGCTTCCAGGCAAGGAAGGTCTTGTGCATATTTCTCAATTGTCAACTGAGCGTGTAGAGAAAGTCGAAGATGTCGTGAAAATTGGCGATAAGCTTGAGGTTAAGGTTGTCGAGATCGACCAACAGGGACGCATCAATTTGTCCCACAAAGTGCTGCTTCAGCCTGCACAGACAGAAGGAACTGCAAGCTCCGAAGCTGCAACTACAGAACGTCCACGCAGCAGCAGACCACCACAAGGGGGCGGCAATCGTCCACCTCGCGGACCGCGTCCGTCTAAGCCGCAAAGCTAAGTCGGATACAGCGAGCAAGACAAGCCTGAGAAGGCAACATACGTAGCAAGGAAAGAGGCAGACTGGTTTCTGGCTCTTTTTTTGATGCAAAAAATAGGTATTGATTGCATGATAGGCATTGATTGCTTCCAGACCGAATAACTCGTCCCGAAATCGCATAGAATCAAAAGGACTATCTTGGAAGGGAATGGACTGGATGCAGCCAATGTTAAAGAAATGGTTCGCCGTAACAGCAGGAGTTGTCATCGTGCTGGCAGCAGTAGCGCAGCCCGATGTGAGAAGCTATTTGCAGGAGAAGAAGGCAGAGCTCGCCGTGAGCTATGCTTACCAATCGGGGGTAGAGGATAAGGCTGCGAATGATCCATTAATGGCTCGAATTAAGGAGGAAGCAGCCAAACGATATATTGCTCCAATTAATGCCCGCATTGATCGGGTGTGGAAGGCAATACCCGGATACAATGGGCAGGAAGTAGATATTGAGCGAACGTACACTGCCAATTCGGGGAAAGATCGTTCGGCTGAATTGAAAATGGTCATGCGCGAGGTGAAGCCGGAGGTCTCCTTGACGAGTCTAGATCCACAGCCGATCTATCGAGGGAATCCGAATAAGCCGATGGCAGCGCTTATGATCAATGTCGCTTGGGGGAACGAGTACATCGATCCAATGCTGAAAGTGCTAGCAGATGAGAAGGTGCATGCGACATTTTTCTTAGACGGCAGCTGGTTGAAGAAAAATCCTGACATTGCGAAGCGGATTCAGGCGGCGGGACATGAGATGGAGAATCATGCATACTCTCATCCGAATATGAGCGAGCTAAGCGAGGGGCACCAGACGCAGCAAATTGAGAAGACGAAGCAATTGCTGAAGCAAACGCTTGGCGTAGAGAATAAATGGTTCGCTCCACCATCAGGAGACTTCAATATGTTGACGGTACGTACAGCACATGCACTCGGATTGAAGACAGTGCTGTGGACCTTTGATACGAGAGACTGGATGAAGCCCTCTGTGGCTACGATACTGCGTAGATTTCAAGAGAAGACAGAACCGGGATCACTGATCCTCATGCATCCAACGGAGCCATCCAGTACAGCCTTGAAGGAAATGATTCGGATATTGAAGCAAAAGGGCATTGTACCAGGTACGGTAGGAGAAACACTTTCTGAGAAGCGGGTGCCTCCGATTGAAGTTGAGAGGTGATCAGATTTCTGGTAGGATTAGAAAGGCATACTTGGAATGTACTTGGACGAGGAGGAATTGCCGGTGGAAAAAGTGCAGCTGTCTAACGGCCTTCGTGTCGTGATGGAGAAAATACCAACCTGCCGTTCCGTTTCATTTGGGATATGGGTTAAGACAGGTTCACGCAATGAGGATGAAACGACCAACGGGATTTCCCATTTTATCGAACATATGATGTTCAAAGGAACAGAACGGTTTGATGCGAAAGCAATCGCAGACTCCTTCGATGCGATCGGAGGAAGTGTTAATGCGTTCACTTCCAAAGAATATACCTGTTATTATGCAAAAGTATTGGATGAGCATTTGCCTATAGCGGTTGATGTGCTGTCCGATATGTTTTTCCGGTCATCCATGCTGGACGAGGAATTGCAGAAAGAGAAAAATGTAATCCTTGAAGAAATTGCGATGTATGAGGATACACCGGATGATACGGTGCATGATCTGGTTACTCGTGCTGCCTTTGGCGCACACCCGCTCGCATATCCGATATTAGGAACGAAGGAACGCCTGACACCAATGGGGCCTGATCATCTCCGCGCATATATGAAGAATCATTATACGGTCTCGAATACGGTCATTGCAGTAGCAGGTAACTTTGATGACTCGATCATCGAATTGCTGGAGAAGCACTTCGGACAATTCACGAATGATGAGCCTGCGGCCATATTAACGGAACCAAGCTTCCATAGTGAATTCATATATCATAAGAAGAAGACAGAACAGAATCATATTTGTCTCAGCCTGCCAGGCTGTTCGATGACAGATCCGCGCCTTTACGCTATGATATTGCTCAACAACTTGATCGGTGGCGGCATGAGCTCTCGCCTGTTCCAGGAAATTCGCGAGAAGCGTGGACTTGCCTATTCTGTTTACTCCTATCATTCGTCACATGCAGATAGCGGTCTATTCACGCTCTATGCAGGAACCGCACCGAAGCAGACGAAGGAAGTGCTTGATTTAACCTTGGATATGCTAGGTGAACTGGCAGTGAAGGGCTTGTCTGAGGAAGAACTTCACAAAGGCAAGGAGCAGTTGAAGGGAAGCCTTATCCTCGGCCTTGAGAGCACAGGCAGCCGAATGAATCGATTAGGGAAAAATGAGCTGATGCTAGGCAAGCATTTCACGTTGGATGAGATCATCGCTCGAATTGAATCGATTAAACTAGAAGACGTTACCTTTGTATTGAACCGTATGCTTTCCCATCCATTCGCAGGTTCAATGGTCGGAGCAAATGATAAAGCAATATCGGCTTTCAGGAGGGATCAACTTGTTACAACAATCACACCAAGTTCAAATTAAACGCCTGCCAGGCAATGAGGATGTACCGCTCCCTCAAAAAATGTCCGAACTCGCAGCAGGCTTCGATCTATATGCAGCGGTAGAAGAGCCGCTTACATTAGCACCCGGCCATCGCGCACTCGTGCCTACTGGATTTTGCATGGCAATGCCTGGATACTTAGAGGCACAGATTCGTCCACGCAGCGGACTTGCCTATAAGCATGGCATTACTTGCTTGAATTCACCAGGAACGATTGATGCCGATTACCGCGGCGAGGTGAAGGTCTTGCTTGCCAACCTTGGACAGACTCACTTCACGATTGAGCGCAATGAGCGTATTGCGCAAATGGTGATTCAATTCGTTCCTTCTATTCAACTTGTCGAGGTAGACGAGTTGACTGATACGGAACGCGGAGAAGGCGGCTTCGGCCATACCGGAACGAAGTAAAATAATGATCAAACAGGACGCAGTTGAATTACCGTTTTGGTAAATCAGCTGCGTTTTTTTTGCGTCTTGAGATGGGCTTGCACATGGCTGCACCCTTTTTAGGCGTGCGCATAAGATGTTTTATACGTTGTGTGCACGTTTGTGAAAGGAGTGATCAGCGAGGATGTTGACTGGAGTTCAGGTCGTGTTTATTGGCGGAGATGCTCGCCAGCTTGAGATCATCCATAAGCTGACTGAATTAGATGCCAGTGTCACGATCGTTGGGTACGATCAACTGCAAAACCCATATCATGGCGTACAGCGCCAATCCCTCTCTATCGAGCTGTTGAAGCAGGCGGATGCTCTTGTGCTTCCTGCTGTAGGAACTGATGACAGTGGGAAGGTTCATGCCATCTTTACATCGGATGAATTGGTGCTGACGGAAGAGCATATTGCGGTACTGCCGGAGCACTGTGTTGTCTTTACGGGGATGGCCAAACCATATTTAAGCAAGCTGTGTGCGAAATACCGCCTCTCGCTTGTTGAATTGTTCGATCGGGATGATGTTGCAATATACAATTCCATTCCGACGGCTGAAGGCGCGATTATGATGGCGATTCAGAACACCGATATCACCCTTCATGGTTCTGAATCGGTCGTTCTTGGGATGGGAAGAACAGGGTTCACATTGGCACGCACCCTTCTTGGCTTAGGGGCTAATGTGCGGATTGGGGTGCGCAGAGATGAACATTTTGCCAGAGCGACAGAAATGGGTTTCAAGCCTTTTTTCATAGCAGATCTCGCGCGTCAGGCGGCAAATATCGACTTGCTTTTTAATACGATACCGACTATGATAGTCACAGCGCAGGTCATAGCGCAAATCCCTAACCGTGCCGTGATTATCGACCTTGCTTCCCTGCCGGGTGGCGTGGATTTCCGATTCGCGGAGAAGCGGGGGATCAAGGCTATGCTGGCACCAGGATTGCCAGGCATTGTCGCACCGAAGTCTGCTGGACGAATATTGGCACAGAGTATCACGCAGCTGTTGCTTGAGGACATGCGGAATCGGGGGAATGGACAATGAACTTCACGGGGAAGACAGTTGGCTATGCACTAACAGGCTCACACTGCACATTAGAAGAAGTAATGCCTCAGGTGAAACGCTTCGTAGATGCTGGAGCGCGCGTTATCCCGATTGCATCACATTCGGTCATGACGACCGATACACGCTTCGGGGAATCCGATCACTGGCAGAAACAGTTGAAAGAGATTACTGGTAATGATATCATTTCTACAATTGTGGACGCAGAACCGCTCGGGCCATCCAAATTGCTGGATGTGATGGTGATCGCGCCTTGCACAGGCAATACGACGAGTAAGCTGGCAAATGCATTGACAGAAAGCCCTGTCCTAATGGCAGCCAAAGCACAAATGCGCAACCAGCGCCCTCTTGTGCTTGCGATTTCGACTAATGATGGACTCGGTTTAAACGCAGCCAATATAGCCAAACTCCTTGTAGCCAAGAACATATACTTCGTTCCGTTCGGCCAAGATAATCCACAGCAGAAGCCGAATTCATTGGTGGCGCGCATGGACTTGGTACCAGAGGCATGCTATGCAGCATTAGAAGGCAAGCAGCTTCAACCGGTATTAATTGAACGGTTCTTATACTGAACATAGCATACCACGCAAATTATCATAATATAGATGTTTGAAAGATTGTGGGTATAGAGGGGAGAAACGACAGATGACGAATCAGAAGCGGTATAATGTTGCTGTAGTCGGTGCTACGGGTGCAGTAGGGGAACAAATCATTGCATTATTGGAACAACGTCAATTCCCCATTCAATCTTTGAAGTTGTTGTCTTCGGCACGTTCAGCCGGTAAGAAGATCGTATTTGACGGTCAAGAAATTACGGTTGAGGAAGCGAAACCGGAGAGCTTCGAAGGCGTTGATATTGCCCTGTTCAGCGCAGGCGGCGACGTTAGTAAAGAGTTGGCTCCAGCAGCTGTAGAACGCGGAGCGGTATGTATTGACAATACCAATGCATTCCGTATGGATCCCAACACACCACTCGTAGTTCCAGAAGTGAACATCGAGAAAGTGAAGGAACACCAAGGCATTATTGCCAATCCGAACTGTTCCACGATTCAAATGGTAGCAGCCTTGAAGCCGCTCTATGATCGCTACGGTATTTCCCGCATCATCGTGTCTACGTATCAAGCAGTGTCAGGCGCTGGCAGCAAAGCGATTAGCGAGCTGTTGCGTCAATCTACAGAAGTGCTTGCAGGCAATGAAGTTGAGCCGGACATTCTTCCAGTTGGTTCTTTGCCCGTGAAGCATCAAATCGCATTCAATGCTATTCCTCAAATCGATAAGTTCCAAGATAATGGATTCACGCTCGAGGAAATGAAAATGATCCGTGAAACCAAGAAGATCATGAATGATGATAGCCTTCAAGTGACGGCAACATGCGTCCGAATTCCGGTCGTATATGGCCACTCTGAATCTGTATATGTTGAGTTGAAGGACGACTTCCAAATGGAGGATGTGCGCGAGCTGTTGGCAAACGCGCCAGGATTGACGCTCGTCGATGAGCCTTCTGAACAGAAGTACCCGCTTGCTACCGAATCTGCAGGCAAGCCAGATGTTTTCGTTGGCCGTTTGCGTCGTGATCTGTCCCAGCCACGCGCATTGAATATGTGGGTCGTATCCGACAATTTAATGAAAGGCGCTGCATGGAACGCGGTACAAATCGCAGAGTACATCGCTTCGGAGCGGCAGTAATTGGCAGGCCGCTCCTGCCTTTTTGTCTTACTTGACAAGGTGTGTTCAGCTTGGTCACTGCGTGATTCGTTGAATAGCCTTTTATTTCGTTCTGGCAGTCAGTCTTCATTAGTTGGGGGAAATAACATATGCGAATATTAGTACAAAAATTTGGTGGAACTTCCTTGTCTACACCCGAAGCCAGAGAAAGAGTCATACACCATATCCGTCGGGAACTGGCGCAGGGTTACCAATTAGCTGTGGTTGTATCAGCAATGGGAAGACGAGGAGAGCCATATGCGACCGATACATTACTTGATTGGGCCGGTCAGAACGGGGACAGTTTGCCAGCACGTGAGAAGGATATGCTATTGTGCTGCGGCGAGATTATCTCGGCTACAACCCTGTGCAGCTTGTTGAACAGTGAGGGGATTACATCTACTGTGCTAACAGGTGCTCAAGCTGGTTTCAAGACAGATAGCCACTTCAATAATGCCCGTATTCTGGATGTTACTCCGGATCGGGTCGTTGATGCGTGGAAAGATGTACAGGTTGTAATTGTAACAGGATTCCAAGGCCAAACAGAAACAGGTGACTTTACGACTCTTGGCCGTGGTGGCAGTGATACATCTGCAACAGCATTGGGTGCGGCGCTGCACGCAGAAATTGTCGATATTTATACGGATGTTAACGGCATCCTAACGGCAGATCCTCGACTGGTAGAGGACGCGAGGCCGCTTACGATCGTTAGTTATGCAGAAATATGCAACATGGCACATCATGGCGCCAAAGTTATTCATCCGCGCGCGGTGGAAATTGCGATGCAAGCGCAGGTGCCTGTTCGCGTTCGTTCTACATTCAGCGATGAAGAAGGAACGCTAGTTACGAATCCGGAAGGGTTCCGAGATATGCAGCCTGACATCGTTGATCGCTTCGTAACGGGAATTGCCTATGTCGGCAATGTAACGCAAATTACGGTGGAATCGCGCGAAGGCGTATATGATTTGCAATTAAAAGTGTTCAAGGCAATGGCACAAAATCAAATTAGCGTTGATTTTATTAATGTAACCCCTTCTGGCGCGGTTTATACAGTATTTGATAGCGATGCGCCGCGGGCACTGCATGTGCTCAAAGAGATGGGATTCGAGCCAAAATCGTTATCGGGTTGTGCGAAAGTATCTGTAATCGGTGGAGGCATCAATGGGGTGCCAGGTATTATGGCACACATCGTAGAAGCCTTGACAGAGCAAGAAATCCAGATTCTTCAATCCGCCGACTCCAATACAACGATTTGGGTTCTTGTACGCAAGGAAGATATGGTTCGGGCTTTGCGAGCGCTGCATGCGAAGTTCCATCTGAATCGATAGCACGCAGCGCTAGGGATGTCCGGGTCTTGTGCATATTGTCGCAGGAGGAGGAGTCTTTAGTGGATTTTGGTAGATTAATTACGGCGATGGTGACGCCGTTCAATGAACATAATGAGGTAAACTGGTCTGAGTTCGAGCGTTTGCTGAATGCTTTGATTGTAGAACAGAAGAGCGACAGTATCGTTGTGTGTGGGACGACAGGGGAATCTCCTACATTGACAGACGACGAGAAGATTGCGCTATTCCGTTTTGCAGCTCAGAAGGCAAATGGACGTGCACGCATTATTGCTGGTACAGGTAGCAATAATACAGCTCATTCCATTCATTTGACGAAGGCAGCAGAGGAAGCGGGCGTTGATGGCATCCTCCTTGTCACTCCTTACTATAATCGTCCGACACAAGAAGGCATGTATCGACATTTTGAGGCCATTGCGAACTCTACCTCTTTGCCAATCATGCTGTACAACGTTCCAGGACGGACTGCATCGAGCATTTCTGTCGAGATGACGCTACGTTTGGCTGAACTGCCGAATGTAGTTGCTACGAAGGAGTGTGCTGGTCTTGAGCAAACATCGCAGATCGTTGCTGGTGCACCCGCTTCTTTTAGAGTGTATAGCGGTGAGGATTCTATGACATTGCCTACTTTGGCCGTTGGTGCGTATGGGATTGTCAGCGTTGCTAGCCATCTCGTAGGTGCACAGATGAAAGCGATGATTGAACATTATCTGGCTGGTCAACATGAAGAAGCAGCCAGACTGCATCTCGAACTGTTCCCCGTATTTAAGGGAATATTCTTATGCCCGAATCCAGTTGGAGTGAAGTATGCTCTGCAGCTAGTTGGTTTCGAGGTAGGGAGCGTCCGTTTGCCGCTTGTTGAGGCAACTTCGGATGAGGCTGCAGCGATCCGTGAGCTTGTTCAATCCATTAAGCAATAAAAGGAAAATAGAACTTTTACAATGTGCATAATAGCGCACTTACGAAGCCGATGCTGAGATCCAGCATCGGTTTTGTGTTTTTCGGCAACAATAGGAGGACAAATCGCCGACTTGTGTTTTTTACTTTTGTTCATGTATAATGGATATCAAGTGACTGGGTGCGGTATATTTTTCAAAAGAAGGATGTTCATTGGTACGACGGCCAATTGAATATAGGAGGTTAAGATCCAATTGTCGAAGAAAAACAACGTTGATAAATTGTCCATCTTCGCATTGGGCGGCGTAGGTGAAATCGGAAAAAATATGTACGTCGTCCAATACGGTAACGATATCGTCGTCGTAGACGCAGGGTTGAAGTTCCCGGAAGAAGACATGCTCGGAATAGATATTGTCATCCCGGATATTTCATACCTCACGGAGAATCGAGATAAAGTAAGAGCAATCTTGATTACGCACGGACATGAAGATCATATTGGCGGGTTGCCATATGTACTGAAGCATTTGAACGTTCCAGTATACGGAACAAGATTAACGCTCGGATTGATTGAGAGCAAATTGCGGGAAGCGAATTTGCTAGGTGAAACAAAGCGAATTCTAATTACAGCTGACTCGGAAATTCAGCTCGGAGCTATTCGTGCAAGCTTTTTCAAGACGAACCACTCCATCCCGGATTCGGTTGGTGTATGTCTTGATACACCCGAAGGATGCGTCGTTCATACAGGAGACTTTAAGTTTGACCATACGCCGGTCAACGGTCAGTATGCTGACCTGCAGCGTATGGCGGAAATTGGCCAGAGAGGAGTTCTTGCACTGCTGTCCGACAGTACGAATGCAGAACGCCCAGGCTTTACACCATCAGAAAGTAGTGTGGGTGTCGTTCTGGAAGATATCTTCCGGAAGGCAGAGCAGCGTGTAGTTGTTGCGACATTCGCTTCAAATATTCACCGTATTCAACAAGTCATTGATGCAGCATATGCAACAAACCGTAAATTAACAGTCATTGGTCGGAGCATGGTGAACGTCGTCACGATCGCTTCCGAACTTGGCTACTTGAACATACCTGATGGAATGCTGATCGAACCTGAAGAAGTGAACAAGATGGCTGCTGACCGGGTAGTAATCCTGTCCACAGGCTCCCAAGGCGAGCCGATGTCAGCCTTGACGCGCATGGCGCGTTCTACGCACCGCAAGGTTGATATTCTGCCAGGTGATACCGTAGTTATCGCAGCTACACCAATTCCAGGAAACGAAAAATACGTAGGTAGAACTGTCGATGAATTGTGCCGACTAGGCGCACATGTCATCTATGGCGGATCGAAGACTGGCGTTCATGTATCTGGTCACGGCAGTCAAGAAGAATTGAAACTGATGTTGAATCTGATGAGACCGAAGTACTTTATTCCGATTCACGGTGAATACCGTATGTTGCGCAACCACGCTGATTTGGCGGAAGCAGTCGGAATTGAGCGCGAGAATATCTTCATTACAGATATCGGTGATACTGTTGAAATTACAAATGGTGTTGCACGTCGTGGCTCTAAGGTTCAATCCGGTTATGTACTTATCGATGGTCTTGGTGTCGGCGATGTCGGCAATATCGTATTGCGCGATCGGAAGCTGCTTTCCCAAGACGGAATTTTGGTTGTTGTTGTTACACTCAGCAAGCAGGAAGGTACGATTTTGTCAGGACCAGACATCATCTCTCGCGGATTTGTCTATGTTCGGGAATCGGAAGGACTGCTTGATGAAGCGAACCGCATCGTCACTTCAACACTGCATAAGCTAATGAATGAAAATGTGAACGAATGGGCATCACTGAAGACGAATGTGAAGGATGCGCTTGGACGTTTCTTATACGAGCAAACGCGCCGTCGTCCAATGATTTTGCCAATCATTATGGAAGTATAGAACGAAGTGAGCGAGAATCCCAGTCACCAGTCATTCTCGCTCACGAACGTTATCAGCCGCCGTTCCTGCCGCAAGGTAGGGACGGCGGCTTTTTGCGTTCCCGCTGCTGTATAAAACATCGCAGGGTGAAGCATGCTATGACGGCATTGTACCGGTCAATTGGAGGTAATGGAACATGATGAACGAACAGCCTTTAGATCCACAGGGACAGCCGCAGCAGCTACCCAAGGGTCCGCCAACGGTAGAAACGATCCAACAGCTGGGGACGGCATCGATTCCGACAACTGGTGAGTCAAATATTTATTGCTTGAATATCATCGGTCAGATTGAGGGGCATATCGTATTGCCTCCACAGAACAAGACAACGAAATACGAACATGTCATTCCTCAGCTTATCGCAGTGGAGCAAAATCATAAAATTGAGGGTGTACTTATCGTATTGAACACGGTTGGTGGCGATGTAGAGGCAGGTCTGGCTATCGCAGAGATGATATCCTCCCTGTCCAAGCCGTCGGTGACCTTGGTACTTGGAGGAGGGCACAGTATAGGAGTGCCGATTGCTGTGTCTGCCAATGTGAGTGTAATCGCGGAGACAGCGACGATGACGATTCATCCGATTCGATTAACGGGTCTTGTCATTGGCGTTCCGCAAACCTTTGAGTACTTAGAGAAAATGCAGGAACGTGTCGTTCGCTTCGTTAAAGCTCATTCGAATATTTCGGAACACAAATTCAAGGACTTAATGTTCACAACTGGCGAGCTGACGCGCGACATTGGGACGACGGTAATCGGACAGGATGCTGTCAAGCATGGCCTAATTGATGAAGTCGGCGGAATTGGTACTGCATTGGAGCATTTGAATCGCTTGATTGAAGAGAAGCGTGCAGAGAGATGTTCGAAGGAGGGGCACCATGATCAAGGCCATCATAATCAAGGTCATCATGAGCACGTCCAGCCTGAACAAGCACAACATAATCAAGGTCATCATGAGCATGCCCAGCATGAACAATCACAACATAATCAAGGCCATCATGAGCATGCCCAGCATGGAGCACATTCGAATCATTGTGAACATCAGGCCAACACGTCTGAGCAGCCAATGCTATTAGGTGGACAGTGTGGGACTAATCCGCAGCATACTGGTACACAGGCAATGTATGTGCCAGCAAAGGAGCGAGGATAATGCTGCACACAATTATTCCGATGGAGCAAGTGCTGCAAGGGATTGACAAGGAGCCGTCTTTTTTTGAAATGCAGTGGCAGGGACGCACCTTGCTTGTACAGCAGGTTGACAATACGACGGTTCGTATCGAACGATTGCTGAAAGACACAAGTATGCATGATTTTCTGGATCCGGGGTTTTCACCCGGTACGATTATTCCTCTACGCTAAGTGTTATCTTGTGCGATGTGAGGTCACGTGATCCACACTGATCCATATTTCTCATTTAGACAGATCCTACCCGGCTCTGTCTTTTTTATTTTTCTCAATTCCCTTGTTATGGAATGGTCATAGGAAGAACGGTTGTTCTGTGTTATAATGAGGGATGGAGGTGACGGCATTTTGGCCCGTAAGAAGAAGAAAAAGCAATCCTTCAGCAAGAGCCTGAAATACGAAATCTATGGCATATTGCTGATTACCTGTTCCGTCATTGCGCTGGCTGGCGGGGCGGCGTTCGGGCGCTCCTTATCTAAAATATCAGGCTTGCTGCTTGGTAAATGGTACTTTTTCATACCGCTCGTGTTCATATATATTGGATTGTCGGTAATGATTAAACGCCAGTGGCCTTCAGGCTGGAACTCCCGCAAGAGCGGCATCATGGTCATTATTCTTGCTTTGACGATGATAAGTACCGTGCACGCGGTAGAACAACGTATTTTGCCAACTGCAACGGATGAAGTAAGTGCTGGATACATATTGAAAGACATACATAATGCTTTGAACTTAGAACTCGTGCAAGCAACCGATACAGGCACGGCTGGAACGATGCTGCAGAAAGACATTAGCGGCGGATATATAGGTGCAATTCTTTATTGTACCTTATTTGTATTATTTGGTGCATTAGGAACAAAACTGCTCACCATCGTCATGCTCTTCATTGGTTTCATGCTGGCTACACAGCTTTCCTATGTTGAGCTTGTGAGGCTGATTCGCACCCAAGTGAAGAAATTCGCGGCTGTCATGAAGAAGAAGCGCAAAGCGCGTATCAATGAGCGCAAACGAATGGAAAGCAAGCAGCGTAAATCGGCGAAGAAGGACGCAGACGACGATTACATGCTCGATGATGCGATTGATGATGAAGAAGATGATGAGAATTTACAAGGCCGCACACCTGTATTTATGCAGATATTCGGCAAAATTAGTGAGGCAAGCAAGAAGCGATTCCTCGCCACCAAAGAAGATGATGAAGAATACAACGAAGGTTCTGCTGTATATACAAGCAAGCCGCACGCAGCTAGATTGAATGAAGAGCACACTATGCAGCCAGAGGCTGGAGCCGCTGCAATGAATACGGTAAGCAAAGCTTCGAAGCTGAACGCACTCCTTGCTCGTATTGAACAGGATGACGAACAATCCCGTGCTCCATTGTTCCGTGATTTTACAGCAACTGCTGACGTCGATCATTTTGATAATTCGGATTCCCAAGGGGATGTAGCAATCGGTGGATTTACCAAGCCGCACACTTCTTCTATTGATGAGGCAGCAGACGAC
This sequence comes from Paenibacillus wuxiensis, assembly GCF_040195695.1. Taxonomy (NCBI): domain Bacteria; kingdom Bacillati; phylum Bacillota; class Bacilli; order Caryophanales; family Paenibacillaceae; genus Paenibacillus; species Paenibacillus wuxiensis. Next base: position 107,415 of record NZ_JBEFZI010000013.1, read on the forward strand.
ATTGAAGATGATTGGAACAATGAGAATCAACCTAGGTCGGAAGACGTGAAGCGTGGACAGATTGAGCATAGCCATGCGGATGAGCTTATAGGTGATAAGGGTGATATCCATCTGGAGACAGATGGATTGCTCAGTGACGGTGAAGGTTCAGGGCAGGCAGTCGTTGTCCAGAAGCCGCCTCCGAAGCCGTACAAGATGCCTCCATTCAACCTGCTTGCGAAGCAGCCGGGAAGTGGGAAGGGCGGCGATCAAGCCGACTTCATGCAGACAGCTCGCAAGCTGGAAGCTACGTTGGAGAGCTTCGGCGTTCGGGCGAAGGTACTGGAGGTCGTTCGAGGTCCGGCAGTTACCCGCTATGAAATCCAACCTGACATCGGAGTTAAGGTTAGCCGCATTGTCAGCCTGTCTGATGATATCGCACTTGCATTAGCAGCGAAGGACATTCGGATGGAAGCGCCAATACCAGGGAAATCCGCGATTGGGATCGAGGTTCCGAACAATGAAGTATCAATCGTTACGATGCGAGAGGTCATGGAGACGCCAACTTTCATTGATGCTCCGTCAAGGTTGTCCATTACATTAGGCCGTGATATTGCCGGAACGCCGATTGTAGGCAACCTTGCTCGAATGCCTCACTTGCTCGTTGCAGGTGCTACAGGTTCGGGGAAATCGGTATGTATCAACGGGATTATTACGAGCATCTTGTATAAGGCAAAGCCGGATGAAGTGAAGTTCCTCATGGTCGACCCGAAAATGGTGGAACTGAATGTATACAATGGCATCCCGCATCTACTTGCGCCAGTTGTTACTGATCCAAGACGCGCTTCGCTTGCTTTGAAGAAAATCGTTGTTGAAATGGAAAAGCGTTATGAGTTGTTCTCCAAATCGGCGACTCGGAATATTGAGGGGTATAACAAGCTGGTTGCTGATGAACCCGATAAGGTACTTCCTTATATCGTTATTATTGTGGATGAGCTCGCGGACTTGATGATGGTCGCTGCCAATGATGTAGAGGATTCAATATGCCGATTAGCTCAAATGGCGCGTGCAGCTGGTATCCATCTGATTATCGCGACCCAGCGCCCATCGGTTGACGTTATTACCGGGGTTATTAAAGCTAATATTCCGTCTCGTATCGCGTTCGGTGTATCGTCCCAGGTGGATTCACGAACGATTCTGGATATGGCAGGCGCTGAGAAGCTGCTCGGACGTGGGGACATGCTATTCCTACCGATGGGCTCATCCAAGCCGATTCGTGTGCAGGGCGCATTCCTGTCCGACCAAGAGGTCGAGGCAGTCGTTGGGTTCGTAAGCGGTCAAGCGCAGGCGGAATACAACGAAGAGCTGGTGCCGGAAATCGATGAGAGCGGACATGCTTCTGATGAACCGGTCGATGAGTTGTATGATCAAGCGATTCAAATCGTGCTCGAAGCGCAGCAAGCCTCGGCATCGCTACTGCAGCGCCGGATGCGCATCGGATATAACCGCGCCAGTCGTCTGATTGATCATATGCATATGCAGGGCTTGATTGGCGCGCATGAGGGCAGTAAGCCGCGTGAAGTGCTGATCACATTGGAACAATATCAACAAAGCAAAATTTCATCCTAAATAGGATACAGAAAGAGAGCGCCCTGCGCTCTCTTTTGCTTATGCAGTAGGTGTTGGCTGTAAGTGCATAGATCTCTATCCGTTATCTCATAATAAAGTTGCCAATCCTGTTAAATTCACAAGAGAGAGGTAGACGTTAGGCATGAGAAAACGGATGATTTGGATCACGATATGTATTGTATTCATGCTAATTGGAGCGTTCCAGTACAAGCATATGGGCAAGACGGAAGCCACATTTAGCAATGCAACACTGCAGCAAGGCTCCCAAGGCCAAGATGTGAAGGAGTTACAAGGTCGATTGAAATTCCTTGGTTACTATGATGGCAAGACAGATGGAATCTTTGGTCCCGCGACGAAGAATGCAGTGACATGGTTCCAATGGAAGTTCGGTATGAAGTCAGACGGAATCGTTGGATCGAAAACCAAAGAAATGCTAGTAAAAGCTACGAAAAATTGGAAGCCTGAAACTTCGGGCGGAACGGCACCTAACAAGCCATCTGACTCAACAAATAATAATGTTAGCGGCTCCAACAATTTAGGGTTGTCGGAGAATGATTTAAAATTTATGGCCAATGCCGTGTATGGCGAAGCGCGCGGTGAGCCTTATGAGGGACAAGTAGCTGTAGCCGCGGTAATATTGAACCGTGTGAAGTCACCAAGCTTTCCGAAGACAGCGTATGGCGTAATTTTCCAACCAGGGGCATTTACTGCAGTAGCGGATGGACAGATTTGGCTGGAACCGAACGAGAATGCCAAACGAGCGGTGAAGGATGCCATCAATGGCTGGGATCCTTCTGGTGGCTGTCTATACTATTTCAACCCTGAGACGGCAACTTCGAAGTGGATTTGGACTCGACCTCAAGTCAAAACAATTGGCAAACATATCTTCTGTATGTAATCAAGTGACCGAAAAGCGACGGTTGAGATGAGACGGTACGGGATGCTACATACAGAAGCGGGATGAAGAAGCAATGGCGTTCAGTCCATTTGCTTCTTTGTTTCCATTTCGGTATGTTAGGGATGTTGAACGATTGATCATATGTGTACGGAAGCGAGAAGGTATACATTGGATTATCACTGAATATAACATGCAACATGGTTGCAATTCACCGTGACAATCACGGAAGAAATGGGGTTAGATATGGTGAGCAAACCGACATTTGAACGGGGAAAGGTTAAAGGCATGCGTGTTCATGTTATGCCGACAAAGCGCTTCAAAACGTTCGCCATCTCTGTGTATGTGGGCATTCCTCTTCAAGAGGATACCGTAACGAGTACGGCACTTACGCCTTTTGTATTACGGAGAGGGACGGCTTCTTATCCAGAGACGATTCGGTTCCGCGAGCGACTTGATGAGCTGTATGGAGCAGGCTTCGGCTTCGATGTGTTCAAGCGAGTAGATTATCAGATTATCCAGTTCCGCATGGACGTTATTAATGATGCATTTGTAAGTTCATCTGAGTCTTTGCTTGCCCAAGCATTTCAGTTTTTGGGTGAAGCCATTACAGCACCAGTTATGGACAATGGAACATTGCGCAATAAGTATGTAGAAGAAGAGAAGCAGACAGTGCGTCAGCGGATTGAATCTATTGTCAACGATAAAATTCGCTACGCAGCAGAACGCTGTGTGGAAGAAATGTGCAAGAATGAACCGTATCGACTGCATGCGCTTGGTAATCGGGACGATCTGGATGGAATTGATGCAGCGACCTTAACCGATAAGTATCGCTGGCTGCTAGAGCATGCGGCGATTGACGTATATGTTGTTGGAGATACGTCCTATGAAGAAGTAGAACGCTGTGTCGAGGCTTCATTCCGTATCGATCGAAACGTGGAGACACCATATGCACGTTCTATTCCAGTACCACGTATTGGTGAACCGAACACCGTCATTGAACGTTTGGAGGTTAGCCAGGGCAAGTTGAATATGGGGCTTCGATCTACGATTACGTATGCGGACGATGCTTATCCTGCCGTGCTTATGTACAATGGCATATTAGGCGGTTACCCGCATTCAAAGCTGTTTATAAATGTACGGGAGAAAAACAGCCTTGCATACTATGCAGCTTCTCGCTTTGAAGGCCACAAGGGTATTTGTACCATTCAGTCAGGTATTGAGTTCGAGAACTTCGACAAAGCCCGTCAAATTATTATCGAGCAGCTGGATGCGATGAAGGCTGGGCAGCTGCAATCGCTTGAAATTAGCCAGACGAAGGCCATGATTGCAAATCAATTGCGGGAGATTGATGATTCTTCGTTTGAGATGATTGGCTTTGATTTCAATCGAGTGTTATCGGGAAGAGAGCGCACAACATCCCAGCTCATTGATGAGGTAGAGCATATTGAAGCTGCACATATTCAAGAAGTCGCGCAGACCTTCCACTTGGATACCATTTATTTCTTGCGCAATAAGGAGGAGGCCTAATCGATGGAACAACGTCAATACTCCAATTTGCAAGAAACTATATATTATGAGCGGATGGACAATGGTCTAGATGTGTATGTGCTGCCAAAAGCGGGATTCCAGAAAACATACGCAACATTCTCCACAAAATATGGCTCCATTGACAATCACTTTCAAGTAGAAGGACAAGAAGAGGTTCAAGTCCCCGATGGGATTGCCCATTTTTTAGAACATAAAATGTTCGAAGAGCCAGAAGGGGATATATTCGCGAAGTTCGCTGAACAGGGGGCATCTGCGAATGCCTTCACTTCATTTGATCGTACGGTCTATTTGTTCTCTTCCACTTCACACATTGAAGAGAGCCTGCAGACATTGATTGATTTCGTGCAGAGACCTTATTTTACAGATGAAAATGTAGAAAAAGAAAAGGGCATTATCGGCCAAGAGATTAACATGTATCGCGACAATGCAGCGTGGCGAGTGTACTTCGGCCTCATTGAGGCAATGTACCACATCCATCCTGTACATATCGACATAGCAGGCACAATCGAATCGATTGGAACCATTACGAAGGAGACGCTCTATACGTGCTACCATACCTTCTATCATCCTTCCAATATGCTGCTGTTCGTTGTAGGCGGTGTTGATCCGAAGGGCATCTTCGAACTTGTGCGGAGCAATCAAGCGGCCAAATCATTCGAGCCACAGGGCGACATTCGCCGGATCTTTGAAGAGGAGCCTGTTGAGGTTAAGGAAGCAAGACGTGTGGCGAAGCTGCCCGTTTCTCTGCCGCGTTGTCTATTTGGCTGCAAGGAACCGCGTCCGGGCTTAGAGGGCAGAGCGCTTTTGGAATACGAAGTGACAACCCGCCTCATGCTGGACTTGATGATGGGCAGTAGTTCGCAGTTGTATCAGACCCTGTATGAGGAGGGTTTGACGACAGATTCATTTGGCAGCGAATATACCTGCAGTCCGGACTATGCATTCTCCATTATCGGCGGTGAATCAAAAGACCCTGATGGCCTAGTGAAGCGGGTGCAGGAGCTAATTGATGAACGCAAGGCGTCAGGCTTTGAGCAGGTAGCATTTGAGCGTATTCGCAACAAATCGATTGGCTCATACTTGCGCATGCTTAATTCACCTGAAGCAATTGCCAATGAATTTACGAAGTATAAGTTCCGTGATACCGATTTATTTGATATACTTTCGGTATACGAGACGCTAACGTTAGAACAAGTTCATCAACGGTTGAAAGATCATTTTGATTGGAATCGGCTGGCAGTATCTATTGTCGAACAACCGTAACATACGAAGGCGTGCCTATCAATAGGTGCGTCTTCTTTTTTTATCTAAAGAGAATACTTGTCCATAGGGGGAGAACATGTATGAAAGCATTGTCAGATACTTCTGTTCTTATTACCGGAGCAAGCCGAGGAATTGGAGCTGCGATTGCGGAGCGCTTCGCCCAAGTCGGCATGAAAATTGTTATTCATTATTTGCATTCACATGAAGCAGCAAATGAGGTAGCCCGTAAATGCATCAATCACGGGGCGCAAGTAATGACGATTTCAGCTGATCTTAGAGATATGGAACAGCTAGATCGAATGAAGGACAAGCTTGATGAACTGGGGTTTACACCCGACATCTTGGTTAACAATGCTGGGGTTGCCTATTACGGATTGTTCACGGATGTGACAGAACAAGAATGGACGGACTGCATGGATATCAATCTGAAGGGGATGTTTATGTGCACCCAGCGGTTCGCTCCTTACATGATTACGCAGAAGTACGGTCGAATCATCAACGTATCTTCAATTTGGGGAATCACTGGAGCATCTTGTGAAGTCATGTATTCGATGGCCAAAGGCGGGGTTAATGCGTTTACGAAAGCATTGGCCAAAGAGCTGGCTCCTTCTGGTGTAACCGTAAATGCAGTAGCTCCAGGGGCAGTGGATACCGATATGGTGAAGCATCTGGATAAACAAGAGCGAATGGCATTGCAAGAAGATATTCCGTTAGGACGGCTTGGAACCCCTGAAGAAATAGCCTCCCTTATTTACTATTTGGCATTGCCGGAATCCGGTTATATTACAGGACAGATTATTAGTCCCAACGGTGGATGGCAGATGTAAGCGATCTGTTTGCAGACAGAACGTATAATTCCGGTGGCAGAGGCACATATTACGACTGATGAATTCACACTAGGCCACAAGGAGGGCGTTCTCATGTCATCAGTACTTGAAAACTTCGACTCGTGGAAAAAGTTTCTTGGTGAGCGTGTCAAGCAAGCAAAAGGGCTAGGCATGTCTGAAGAAACGATTTCCAAGCTTGCTTTTGAGATCGGATCATTTCTGGAAGAAAAGGTTGATCCTAAAAATGCAGAAGAAAGTGCATTAAGGGAGTTATGGAATGTAGGCTCTGATGAAGAGCGGCAAACGATTGCTCGTTTGATGGTAAAATTGGCTGATCAAAACGGGTAATTCGTCATTTTGTCCATATATCTAAAGAAAGGAAGTTCTGGTACGAACTTTCTTTCTTTTCATACCCATAACCAGGCGCGAACGACATGAATACATGCTCAGAACCTGCTATAATGGTACTTAATCGGAGAAAATAAGAAAGTATTGCGTTTTTTCTCGTTTTTTAGCCATACTCCGGTGGAATTTGTGTCCCATGTATTGTAGAATGGAAAACGGCGGATAACCGTGGATGAGGTGTGTCATGGAGTACAAACAGTGGTATATGGAATATAAGATACATAAGAACCGACCTGGTCTTCTTGGAGACATTGCTTCGCTGCTTGGTATGCTTGAAGTGAATATCTTGACGATTAATGGTGTGGAAGACAAGACAAGAGGAATGCTTCTGCAAACCGATGATGATGAGAAGATCGAAATCATGGGACAGATGCTGAAAAAGGTTGACAATATTACAGTGTCCGCACTACGGCAGCCGAAGTTGGTTGATATTCTGGCTGTACGCCATGGCAGATATATTGAACGCGATTCTGATGATCGGAAGACGTTCCGCTTTACAAGGGATGAGCTTGGCTTGCTGGTTGATTTTCTGGGGGAAATATTCAAGCGGGATGGCCATCAGGTGATCGGACTTCGAGGAATGCCCCGGGTTGGCAAGACAGAGTCCATCATTGCTGGAAGTGTGTGTGCGATGAAGCGCTGGACGTTTGTATCTTCGACACTGCTCAGGCAGACCGTACGCAGCCAAATGTCGGATGAAGAATTGAATCCAAACAATATCTTTATTATCGATGGTATTGTCAGTACAATTCGTTCAAATGAGAAGCATGCTGGATTGCTAGATGAAATTATCAACATGCCATCCACGAAGGTCATTGAGCATCCAGATATATTTGTTCAAGAAACCGGCTATAGTTATGATTTCTTCGATTATATTATTGAATTGCGCAGTAACCCGGATGAGGAAATTACGTATGAATCGTTTACGATAAATTATAACGAAATTTAACATAAAGCAGTACGCAAGTGCAGCTTGAATTAAGGACAGGAGGTGAAGTTGTGTCAGAATTAGGGCAATTATTGAAAAAAGCAAGAGTGGAGAAGAATCTCTCTCTGGATGATGTGCAAGAAGCAACGAAGATACGTAAACGTTACTTGGAAGCGATTGAAGAAGGGGACTATAAGGTTCTGCCGGGTTCGTTCTATGTACGTGCTTTCGTGAAGACGTATGCAGAGACGGTAGGCTTGAATCCTGATGAAGTATTGCAGTATTACCGCAACGACATCCCAACGCCGGAACCAGAGCCAACAATTGAACCGCTAATGCGTACGAAGAAACGTAGTGTACAAGCGCCGTCTGATCGATTCGGACGCTGGGCATCGACGCTGCTTCTATGGGCATTCATCATTCTTATTGGTGTCATAGTATATTTCTTCGTCGTGATGAAAGTGAATCCGAGCACAACGGATAATACTTCTGATGATACGAATATTACAGAGACACAAAATCCATCAACAGGCTCAAATGGAACGGCGAATGGCGACAAAGCAGGACAAAACAATGCAGGTGGAGCGGTTCAGCAGCCGGTTAAGCCTACTACGCCGGAACCTCCGAAACAGGTGGAGAAGCCAATCGTCATGTTGGAATCCTCCAAGCGTTCTGAGGATGTATACACCGTATCGGCTCCAGCAAACACGCCAGTGAAGGTAGAGATTAAAGCGGCAGGCGACAGAAGCTGGCTGGCTGTTCATGAGAAGAGCAGCAGCGGGAAGAAGCTTCATTATGCAACATTGGAGAAAGATCAGACCGTTACGTTCGATATGACCGAACAAGGTATGTTCATTCGTGCAGGCTATGCCAAAGCAATTGAAGTGACAGTTGCTGGCGAAGCATTGACGAAATCCGATAACGAAGGCTCCAAAAATATTCGTCTGCAGTGGGTATCTTATGAGGAAGCTCAGAAGCTGCAAACGGAGAAGCAAGGTCAAGCCTCAACGAACAATGCGAACCAAGGCTCACGTTAAGTAAGCGGTCTTTCCATAGGTACTTGGTGTGAATTTCATCATGATACATGACATATTCACTTTGTGAGAGGATACAATAATAGCTGCGGCGATCATTGTTATTCTCCAATAAAATAAAGTGAGGTGTCGAGCAATGGCAACCAGTTGGATCGTTACCGGAGCAGGTATTGTGGTCAGCTTGTTAGGGTATTACTTGACGCCAAGTGTTTGGGGGTACGGTGTGTTAGGCTTCGGACTGGCTCATATTTTGCTGGGCATTATTGATATGTTCCGAGCGCCAGCACGTGTCCGTTTTTAGACAATCGCATGCTACAGGGGCATTCTTTTGCAGGCTTAGGTCTGTGTAAGAATGCCTTTGTGTATATACATAACTATGATCATACAAAGGGTTTGATTTGACAGCAGTATTTATAAAGGGGGAGCTAATGATGGCGGACAGTTCATTTGATATTGTATCCAAGTTGGATCTACAGGAAATGAATAACGCGATTACACAAGCAATGAAGGAGATCGAATCTCGATACGATTTCAAAGGGAGCAAAAGTAAAATTACACTTGAGAAGGATGAAGTGATAATTGTCTCGGATGACGAGTACAAACTGAAAAATGTCATTGATATTTTACAGTCCAAAATGGCAAAGCGCGGCGTAGCCATTAAAAATATGGAATTCGGCAAAATTGAACCTGCAGCTTCTGCTGCGGTACGGCAGCGAGCGAAATGCAAACAAGGAATCGATCAGGATGTAGCAAAGAAAATTAACATTATGATCCGTGATTCGAAGTTAAAAGTAAAGAGTCAAATCCAAGGTGATCAGATTCGGGTTACTGGGAAAAGTAAAGATGATTTGCAAGCTGTTATGACGCTGTTACGAGGTGCAAATCTGCCGCTAGATCTACAGTTTACGAATTATCGCTAAACGATAGCCCATCATCACTAAGCTGCAAAAGGGAAGGATGCTGGGCTCTTTTTGCTTTTTTGACTCCAAAGTCATGCCTGTATTATACTTGATGAGGTACATAGACGTACGGATGTGAAAATACTCCAATGGGAGTCTGCCTTATGGGGGATGTAAAATGACAGAAAAGATTAAAATCGTAACGTTGGGCTGCGACAAAAACTTGGTTGATTCCGAGATTATGTCCGGCTTAATTTATGAGCGTGGATATGAACTGGTGGAAAACGAAGAAGAAGCAACGGTAATCATCGTCAACACATGTGGATTCATTGATGCTGCTAAGGAAGAATCGGTGAATACGATCTTAAGACTAGCAGATTTAAAGGAAACTGCTGACTTGAAGGCACTTATTGTATCCGGATGCTTAACGCAGCGATACAAGGAGCAGCTGCTTGATGAAATGCCGGAGATTGACGGTATCGTTGGTACCGGTGATTTTGACAAAATCAATGATATTGTTGATGAAGCCCTGCAAGGAAGCAGGCCGATTCGTGTAGGCAATCCCGTATTCGATTATGATCGCATCCTTCCACGCAAAGTGGCGACTCCGCGCTATACGGCATATGTCAAAATAGCCGAAGGCTGCGACAATAACTGCACATTTTGCAGTATACCAATCATGAGAGGCAAGTTCCGCAGCCGTACAATGGAATCCATTCTTGCTGAGGTAGCTCAGCTTGCAGGACAAGGGGTCAAGGAGATTAGCCTAATTGCCCAAGATTCCACGAATTATGGTGTAGATTTATACGACGGTTTCAAGCTGCCGGAGTTAATGAATAAAGTAAGCGAAATTCCGGGTGTGGAATGGGTTCGTCTGCACTATGCGTACCCTGGATTTTTTACTGAGGAGCTTATGGATGCGATTGCGAGCAATCCGAAGATTTGCAAGTATATCGACATGCCATTGCAGCATAGTGAAGATAGCATTTTGAAGCGCATGAGACGTCCTGGTCGCCAGCGTGATTCCCGAGAGCTGGTGAACAAAATTCGTGAACGAATTCCTGGTGTAGCGCTGCGTACGTCTATTATCGTAGGGTTCCCTGGAGAAACGGACGAAGACTTTGACAGATTATGCGACTTCATCAGGGAGATGAAGTTCGATCGGCTTGGCGTATTTACCTATTCTTCCGAAGAGGACACGCCTGCAACGAGGCTGCCAGACCATGTGCCTGATGATGTTAAGGAGTGGCGTGCGAATACCCTTATGGAAATTCAGCGCCAAGTATCTAAAGAAGTAAGTGAAAAGCGTATTGGTGATATATTGGAAGTCCTTGTTGAGCGTTACGATGGCCGCAATGATGTGTTCATTGGCCGCTCGCAATTCGACGCCCCTGAAATTGACGGGGAAGTATTTATTTCCGGCCAGCCATTGAGTATTGGGGAAATTGCCAAGGTAAGGATTACTCATGCGCTTGAATTTGACTTAGCCGGGGAGGGTCTCGCGTGAATCTGGCGAACAAGATAACGTTAGTCCGTATTTTTCTTGTGCCAATAATGATGTTCTTCCTATTGGTGAACTTTGATTATTTGCCTGCGATTGAACTAGAGGGTTTTTCGATTACTTACAACCAGATTATTGCGGCCTTGATCTTCATTATTGCTGCAAGTACCGATGGATTGGATGGTTATATCGCCCGTAAACGCAAAATGGTTACAAATTTAGGAAAGCTTCTTGATCCACTTGCGGACAAGCTGCTCGTAGCGGCGGTTCTTATCTCACTTGTTGAGATGCAAAAATGTGATGCGTGGATTGCGGTTGTTATTATTAGCCGTGAATTTGCGGTTACTGGCCTAAGGCAAGTTGCCTTGCTCGAAGGAACTGTTGTTGCTGCAAGCAAGTGGGGGAAATGGAAAACAGCAACCCAAATTACGGCGATTGCAGCGATGCTGCTGAACAATTTCCCATTTGCGTTCGTTCATTTCCGGTTTGACATCTTGGCGACTTGGGTCGCTGCGTTAATTACCGTATACTCGGGAATTGACTACTTTGTAAAAAATAAAAATGTGCTTCACCTTTCGGATTAATAACGGAAGCTGATAGGTTAATAGGTGCTTTTTCCATAGTTCCGGCTCTCCGGGCAGGAAGGGGCACCTATTCGCATGTATAGACTAGTAAAATGCTTGATAACGACTTATAGGGATGGTGGTTGGCATGAAAGCAGAGATCATTGCAGTTGGGACAGAACTGCTGCTGGGACAAATCGTCAATACGAATGCGCAATATATTTCGCAGCGACTGGCAGTGGTTGGTGTAGATGTGTTCTATCATACGGTTGTTGGGGATAATGCTGTGCGGATTCGACAATGTATTGAAACGGCATGCAAGCGTTCCGATCTGCTTATCTTCACGGGTGGTCTAGGACCGACGATGGATGATCTGACGAAGGATGTGCTAGCGGAGATGTTGGGCCGCAAGATGACCTATGATGAGCCCGCAATGGCCAAGATGACCGAGATGTTTGCGGGGCGCGGCATACAAATGGTCGAAAGCAATAAGCGTCAGGCGAATGTGATAGAGGGCGCTGATGTGCTGAAGAACTCGACTGGGCTTGCTGTAGGAAATGCCCTGCAGCATGATGGTACTACCTATGTACTGCTTCCTGGACCACCTCGTGAAATGAAGCCGATGCTCGATGATGAGGCGATTCCGTGGTTGAAGAGCCAGCAGCTCATTGATCAATCTTCATTATATACACGGATGCTGAAATTCGCAGGCATCGGTGAATCTGGGCTTGAGAATGCTCTTCTAGATCTCATTGAACAGCAGACGGACACAACGATTGCCACCTATGCTAAGGAAGGCGAGGTTCTCGTTCGATTAGCCGTCAAAGGGACAGATCAGCACGAGGCAGATGTGAAGCTTGATCAGGTTGAACGGGAAATTCACAACCGATTGGGGATGCATTTGTATGCTACCAAGGATGTATCTTTGCCAGATGTGTTGGTGGAGCAGTTATCGCAGCTTGGCCTGACCTTGTCCGCAGCAGAGAGCTGTACGGGCGGGATGTTCGCGGACATGATTACAGCTGTTCCGGGAAGCTCGCAAGTATTTGCGGGCGGGGCGGTAACCTATTCGAATGAGATGAAAGAGCGCATTCTAGGCGTGCCTCATGAACTGCTCGAGGGTGAAAATGCGCCTGGTGCGGTCAGCGAGCCAACAGCCAAGGCAATGGCTGAAGGGATGCGTGATATTGCAGATACGGATTTCACAGTTGCCATAACAGGCGTAGCAGGACCAGCTCACTCCGAGCGGAAGCCTGTAGGCCTCGTTTATATTGCGATTGCGGAGAAGGGCCGGGAAATCGTAGTGGAGGAGCTTCGTTTGAACGGAGATCGAGAAGGAATCCGCCGCCGCACTGTATATGCTATTATGTATCGATTGTGGAGAAGGCTGCAGGATCGAACAGTACATATTCATTAACAAATGTTGACAAATGAAGTAGTTGAGGATACAATCGAATCATAAGATACGGAAGAACCGTAACGAAGTGTATTTACACGCTTTGTTGCGGTTTTTTTTGTTGGTGTACTCGATGTGTGTATATGGATAATATGTAAATAAAAGTAATAAACGTTCGTGAAAAACGAATGTATGTTCGAAAAAATGCTTGGCAAACTGAATAAAACACGTTATGATGTATATATCAAACGAATCAGTGAAGGAAGTGAGTTTGTGTCAGATCGTCGCGCTGCGTTAGAAATGGCTTTGCGTCAAATTGAGAAACAATTCGGTAAAGGTTCGATCATGAAACTTGGCGAATCCAATCACATGCAAGTGGAGATTGTGCCAAGTGGATCGCTTGCATTAGATATAGCTCTAGGAATCGGTGGTTTGCCGAGAGGTCGTATTATTGAAGTATATGGACCGGAATCTTCCGGTAAAACAACGGTTGCACTTCATGCGATCGCAGAAGTACAGAAGACGGGTGGACAAGCTGCATTTATTGATGCGGAGCACGCACTGGATCCAGCATATGCGAACAAGCTTGGCGTTAATATCGATGAGCTCCTGTTATCCCAACCGGACACAGGGGAGCAGGCGCTTGAAATCGCGGAAGCATTGGTACGAAGTGGTGCAGTAGACATTATCGTTATTGACTCTGTTGCTGCACTTGTGCCGAAAGCGGAGATTGAAGGCGAGATGGGTGATTCCCATGTCGGCCTGCAAGCACGTCTAATGTCGCAGGCTTTGCGTAAATTGTCTGGTGCAATCAGCAAGTCGAAGACGATTGCGATCTTTATCAACCAGCTTCGTGAGAAGGTTGGCGTTATGTTCGGTAACCCAGAGACGACTCCTGGTGGCCGTGCCTTGAAGTTCTATTCCAGTGTTCGTCTTGATGTGCGTCGTGTTGAGACCATTAAGCAAGGTACGGACATGATTGGTAACCGCACTCGGATTAAGGTCGTTAAGAATAAGGTTGCGCCTCCATTCAAACAGGCGGACATCGATATTATGTATGGTGAAGGTATTTCTCGTGAGGGAAGCATCGTCGATATTGGTACAGAGATGGATATCGTGCAGAAGAGCGGTGCATGGTACTCCTTCGAAGGTGAGCGTCTGGGTCAAGGCCGCGAGAATGCCAAGCAATTCTTGAAGGAACATTCGGAGATTGCCCTTACAATCGAAAATCAAATTCGTGCAGCAAGCAATCTGACTACAACAATCCCTGATAAGGGTGTCAGTGAAGATGACGATGATGCATTTGAATTGGAATTAGGTGACGACGAATAATTTGTTGTTAGCTCAAGCACCTTCGCGTTAAGCGAAGGTGCTTCTATGTATTTGTATGGAGGAGAGTCGTTTGAAGGATAGCGAACGCATCGTAACGATTACTCGTGTAGAGCGAATCGAGAGGCAGGCAGGCCGTTATAAGATTCATTTCGATGGAGCGGAACCGCTAGAAGTGCATGAAGATGTGATGGTAAAGTTTCGGTTATTGAAAGGTACTGAGTTGTCTCTGGACTCGCTCACGGAGATATTGCGCGCAGACGAAGGGAATAAGGCCTACGTGCAGGCGATCAAGTATTTGCAACGCAAACCACGTACTCGCATTGAACTCGCCCGTAAGCTAGCTCAGAAGGGCTATGAGGATGGGATAGTGCAAGAGGTGCTTGATCGTCTGGAACGAGAGTGGCTTGTCGATGATAAATCATATGCGATGCAATGGACGCATCAGCGCTTGAATCGACATATGAAGGGGCGGCGATGGATTCAGCATGAGCTGAAGCAGAAGGGAGTCCAAGAGCGGCATATTGAGACAGCTCTTCATTCGATAGACCCAGATGAAGAGTGGGACAGTGCATTGACCGCAGCTCGCAAAAAATGGCGGCAGACAAAGGGAGAACTGCATCTGCGCAAGCAGAAGGTCGCCGCATTCCTTGCACGTAGAGGCTATCCAATGGATATGGCTAGGCGCGCAGCTTACACTGCAGCAGATGAGCGCAGTGAAGAAGAGGAAGTTTCCCACGACATCGAGGAATAATAAAATGACCACTCACGTCATTTGCTTGACAATATCTTTTCTTGAATAATAAAATGAACATGTATCTTTATTTTCACGAGATCAATCTCCTCTTCCAGAGATTGATTTCTAATGATTCATTTCGCCAATTTACTGATTTCCGATTGTCGCCTCAAGGCGACGCCCGTGTATGCGCAAGGCATACACATAAGCTGGCGTATTCGCGCCAGTCCATTGAGTTAATTAATGAATAGGGAAACTTGAAAACCACAAATGTAACCTGTCCCAAGCAGTGCTTGGAGGAACCAACGGGGAGGTGAGGCAATGAACGTTCAACTTTGGCTCGCGATCGTTCTCGTTGTGGCCGCATTGTTCTTGGGGTTTGGAATCGGATACCTGATTCGCAAATCGCTTGCCGAAGCGAAGATAACGAGTGCTGAACACGCCGCGGAACAAATTATGGATGGCGCACGCAAGGAAGCTGAAGCACTGAAGAAAGAAACGGTGTTGGAAGCAAAAGACGAAATCCATAAGCTTCGTAATGAAGCGGAGAAGGACATCCGCGAACGACGGAACGAAGTTCAACGACTCGAAAGACGCTTATTGCAAAAAGAAGAGTCGTTGGATAAAAAGTTAGAAGCGCTGGAACGTAAAGAAGAACAAGTAGCTGCTAAAGAGAGACGAATCGAAGAAACACAAGAACAGGTCGATCAAATTTGTCAGCAGCAAGTTACAGAATTGGAACGCATTTCGAATCTGACGATGGAAGATGCGCGTACAATTATTTTGACGAATGTAGAGCAAGAAGTGCGTCATGAAACGGCACAAATGATTAAAGAAATCGAGCAGCAGGCTCGTGAGGAATCGGACAAGCGCTCTCGTGAGATTATTACGATGGCTATCCAACGTTGCGCTGCAGATCATGTCGCAGAAACGACGGTATCCGTTGTTGCATTGCCGAACGAAGAGATGAAGGGCCGCATCATCGGACGCGAAGGACGCAATATCCGTGCGCTCGAGACATTGACAGGAATCGATCTCATCATTGACGATACACCTGAAGCGGTTATTCTGTCCGGATTCGACCCGATTCGCCGTGAAATTGCAAGAACATCTCTTGAGAAGCTCGTTGCAGATGGACGTATTCATCCAGCACGCATCGAGGAGATGGTGGAGAAATCGCGCAAGGAAGTGGACGAGCGTATTCGCGAATACGGAGAACAAGCTACGTTCGAAGTCGGTGTGCACGGATTGCATCCTGATTTGATCAAAATATTGGGACGTTTGAAGTTCCGTACAAGCTACGGACAAAACGTACTGAAGCATTCTATGGAAGTGGCTTATCTTGCTGGATTGATGGCAGGAGAGCTCGGAGTGGATGTAACGTTAGCCAAACGTGCCGGGCTGTTGCATGACATCGGAAAAGCGTTGGATCATGAAGTTGAAGGATCTCACGTCGAAATCGGCGTAGAGTTGGCGAAGAAGTATAAAGAACATCCTGTAGTCATTAACAGTATCGCATCCCACCATGGCGATTGTGAAGCAACATCCGTTATCGCTATGCTGGTCGCTGCGGCTGATGCCTTGTCAGCAGCAAGACCGGGAGCTCGTAGGGAAACGCTTGAAACATACATCAAACGACTTGAAAAACTGGAAGAGATTTCGGAGTCGTTCGAGGGCGTTGAGAAATCATACGCGATTCAAGCGGGACGTGAGGTTCGCGTAATGGTACAGCCGGATAAGATTGATGATGCGGAAGCGTATCGCCTCGCTCGCGAGATTACGAAGACAATTGAGGGCGAATTGGATTATCCGGGGCATATTAAAGTTACGGTCATTCGCGAAACCCGAGCGGTTGAATATGCGAAGTAAGATGCACATATAGGATTTGGAGAAGTGGCCTTATTAGGCCACTTCTCCCTTTTAGGAGATATAAAGCGGCCTCTGCGATCGATCGTACCGATCAGGCTCGAATAGAGGTTGCTGCAAGGAGGACTCAGGCTAGATGAAAGTAATGTTTATCGGTGATATCGTCGGAAATACAGGACGTAAGGCTTTGAAGCAGCTTCTTCCGTCGCTCAAGCAAAAGCATAACCCACATATTATCATTGCGAATGCTGAAAATGCAGCAGGAGGCAGAGGCGTTACGGCGGCCATTGTCAAGGAATTTGCTGATTTAGGCGTGCATGGTTTTACGATGGGTAACCATACGTGGGACAACAAGGATATATTCGAATGGATTGACGACGAGAAGCGCATGATTCGCCCTGCGAACTTCCCGCCAGGAACACCAGGTCAAGGCCATGCGGTCATTAAGGCCAACGGCAAGGAACTGGTGATTGTCAACGTGCAAGGCCGTACATTCCTGCCGGCGATTGATTGCCCTTTCCGCAAGACAGATGAGATCCTTGAGTCACTCGGCAAGAAGCCGCGTGCCATTCTTGTTGACTTCCACGCTGAGGCTACATCGGAGAAAATCGCGATGGGATGGCATCTGGATGGCCGTGCATCACTCGTTGTAGGAACGCACACGCATGTTCAGACGAATGATGATACAATCCTGCCAGGTGGAACGGCATACTTAACAGATGTCGGCATGGTTGGATCCAAGGAAGGCGTACTAGGCATGGAACGGGAAGCTGTACTGCGCAAGTTCAAGACACAGCTGCCTGTCCGCTTCGTCGTTGACGAAGGGAAATGGCAGTTCCATGGACTTGTCGTCGAGATCGATGAGACAACCGGCAAGGCAGTTAAGCTTGAGAAGATCCGCGTCCGCGAAGACGACTGGATCATGGAATAGGAATACGAAAGCGTAGCGAGGTCAGTGCGTTGGCACTGGGCCTCGCTTTTTTTTATGCACAGAATCTGTTTCGTTAGGAAGATGCCTCAGGTTCATCGTGAGGAAGTGAAGGAATCTGCATTGTGAAGGAATTTTTAGGACTTTCACGAATATGTTTTAATAATGGAGTCTAACCTTAACAATCCCGAGGAGGTACTTTCCATGGAAGTATTAAAAGTTTCAGCAAAGTCCAATCCTAATTCGGTAGCTGGAGCGTTAGCAGGGGTTTTGCGTGAACGGGGAGCAGCCGAACTGCAAGCAATTGGCGCAGGTGCCTTGAATCAGGCGATTAAAGCCGTTGCCATTGCACGGGGATTCGTTGCGCCGAGCGGTGTGGATCTGATTTGTGTTCCCGCTTTCACGGATATTGTCATCGATGGAGAAGATCGGACTGCAATCAAACTGATAGTTGAACCCAGATAATATACGTCGACAGTGGTGCGTAAGTAATGAATTTATTCAGCCTGTTTACAACGTAAGCAGGTTTTTTGCTTTGTTCTACCTCGGGAGCAGATGGGTTAAAGATGAGATGCAATGGGACAAGCGCAGCTTGGTAACTAGAACTAGAACATAAACAGCTGCCTTCACCGGATTACGAATAAAGAAGCTGAGAAGGGGACGTAGAATTATGAGCCAACGGATCATTGATTTTCATTGTGATGTTCTGTACAAGATGCTGTATGAAGGCAAGTTGGATTTTAT
This sequence comes from Paenibacillus wuxiensis, assembly GCF_040195695.1. NCBI lineage: Bacteria > Bacillati > Bacillota > Bacilli > Caryophanales > Paenibacillaceae > Paenibacillus > Paenibacillus wuxiensis. Next base: position 125,888 of record NZ_JBEFZI010000013.1, read on the forward strand.
GAGCAAGGATGCATTAGATATTACGCTGCCGCGCATGCAGACCGGTCAGGTAGGGATGCAAGTATTTGCGGTATTTCTGGAAGAAGCATTGATTAGCGGTCAGCCGCAATTTTCTCAAATCTTGCGCTGTATTGACCTGCTTCGTGAACGCATATGCTCGCTGCCTGATGTGTCCCTCATTCGCTGGCGTGAAGATGTAGAGCATTGGGAGCGTTCGCCACAGTTAACGGGTACTCTGCTGTCTATAGAAGGCGCTGATGGGCTGGAAGGCGACATGGTGTATGTGCGGACTGCATATGAGCTTGGGGTTCGCTTTCTTGGCTTGACATGGAATCATTCGAACTGGGCTGTGGACGGAACAATGGAGCCAAGGCAGGCTGGGTTTACGAACAAAGGGCGGCAGCTTATTCGCGAATGCGACAAGCTGGGGATACTCGTTGATGTATCCCATTTGAATGAAAGAGCATTCTGGGAACTGCTAGAGCTTACTGAGCGTCCAGTGTTCGCTTCCCATTCCAATTCGGCACATGTGCGTAAGCACCCAAGAAATCTAAGTGATGAACAGATCAAAGCCATAATCGATCGGAATGGTAGAATCGGGATCACCTTTGTACCTGCCTTTATTGCAGATAGCCAGCAAGTGACTATTGAGCATCTGCTTCGCCATATTGATCGGATCTGCGAGCTCGGCGGTGAACAGCATATTATGTTCGGCTCGGACTTCGATGGCATTGATGACAAAGTTCAAGGTCTGGAGCATGCTGGACAGTACGGAAATTTGCTGGAAGCAATAGAGCGTAGATATTCGTCGGAATTTGTCAATCGAATTGCTCATAGCAATGCTCTGCAATTTCTGAAGACGAACCTTCCTGCCCGAGAAGGATAATTGTCCATTCATCTCATGAAGGTATCATATCCATCGAATCTTGCTATCGTGGACATCGGCGAAAACGCTTGCTTTTTCCAACCTCTGCACATAGAATGAGAGTGACTCAACCATTACAATATTTTACTTGTTACAATTTAGCGAATTTTGGTGGCATCCGTCGTGGTGCATATGCGAGTCACCTTTCAAAAGGAGTGGGCGAGCTTGATTAGTCAATTGTCTTGGAAAATCGGGGGTCAGCAAGGGGAAGGCGTAGAAAGTACGGACCGTATTTTCTCGACGGCATTGAATCGTCTTGGATACTATTTATATGGGTACCGTCATTTTTCTTCTCGTATTAAGGGTGGTCATACGAACAACAAGATTCGAATCAGCACGAAGCCAATTCGCGCAATTTCGGACGACTTGGACATTTTGGTTGCATTCGATCAGGAATCCATTGATTTGAACGTTGGTGAACTTCGTCCAGGCGGCGTTATCGTCGCAGATGCCAAGTTCAATCCATCCGTTCCAGAAGGTGTGGATGCACGACTCTTCGCGGTTCCTTTCACATCGATTGCTGAGGAACTCGGTGCTTCCCTCATGAAGAACATGGTTGCTTCGGGCGCATCTTGGGCATTGCTTGGATTGCCGCTGGAAGTCTTCAACAAAGCTCTTGAAGAGGAATTCAGCCGCAAGGGTCCAGCAGTTGTGGAGAAGAACGTTGAAGCTGCACGTAGAGGTGCGGAGTTCGTACTGGAGCAAGCAGGCGGTCCACTTGACGATTTCAAGCTGGAGCCGGCTGACGGCAAGCAGAAGCTGTTCATGATTGGTAACGATGCAATTGGCTTGGGTGCGGTAGCGGCAGGATGCCGTCTGATGGCAGCATATCCGATTACGCCTGCATCCGAGATTATGGAATATTTGATTAAGCGTCTGCCGAAGTTCGGCGGCACGGTTATTCAGACAGAGGATGAGATTGCGGCAGTTACGATGGCGATTGGCGCCAACTATGGCGGCGTACGTGCACTGACTGCATCCGCAGGTCCTGGTCTTTCCCTGAAGACGGAAGCAATCGGTCTTGCTGGCATGACGGAGACTCCGATTGTTATCGTGAATACACAGCGCGGCGGTCCAAGTACTGGACTTCCGACGAAGCAGGAACAAAGTGATATGAACGCGATGATCTACGGAACGCATGGTGAGATTCCGAAGATTGTAATTGCGCCAAGTTCAATAGAAGAGTGCTTCTTCGATACAGTAGAGGCATTCAACCTGGCTGAGCAGTACCAATGTCCAGTTATCGTCTTGACGGATTTGCAGTTGTCTCTCGGTAAGCAAACTTGTGAGATGCTTGATTATGAGCAAATTACAATCGATCGCGGTAAGCTGATGAGCGATGTTCCTCCACTAGAGGCGAATCAACAGTTTAAGCGCTATGAACTTACGGAAGACGGAATTTCTCCACGTGTTGTTCCGGGGGAGAAAGGCGGACTTCACCACGTAACTGGCGTTGAGCACGACGAGATCGGCAGACCGTCTGAGAGTGCAGTGAACCGCAAGAAGATGATGGACAAACGGTTGAACAAACTGAATGGACTGCAGGTGACGAATGCGATTCACGCAGATGTGCCGCATGAAGAACCAGATCTACTTATCGTAGGCATGGGCTCCACTGGCGGTACGATTGATGAAGCACGCAGACACTTGGAAGCGGATGGGGTAAAGACCAACCATATTACGGTTCGTCAAATCTATCCATTCCCAACAGAGCTGTTCACACCGCATGCGCAGAAGGCGAAGCAAATCGTCGTTGTTGAGAACAATGCTACCGGCCAACTGGCTGATCAAGTAAAATTGAACGTTGGATTCGGAGAGAAGCTTCGCCGAATTAATAAATATGATGGAACTCCGTTCCTGCCTTTGGAATTGTACAAACAAAGCAAGGAGTTGGTCTAGTATGGCAACGTTCAAAGAGTTTCGCAACAATGTGAAGCCGAACTGGTGCCCTGGCTGCGGCGACTTCTCAATTCAGGCAGCCATTCAACGCGCGGCAGCCAACGTCGGACTGGAACCTGAGAATTTGGCTGTTGTATCCGGGATTGGATGTTCTGGTCGGATTTCCGGTTATATCAATGCATATGGCTTCCACAGCATTCACGGCCGTGCGCTGCCAATTGCACAAGGGTTGAAGCTAGCTAACCGTGACCTGACTGTTATTGCATCCGGTGGAGATGGAGACGGCTTCGCAATCGGGATGGGACATACCGTACATGCGATTCGCCGGAACATCAACGTTACGTATATCGTCATGGATAACCAAATCTATGGATTGACGAAAGGTCAGACTTCGCCACGTAGTGCGGTTGGGTTCAAGACGAAGAGTACACCAGATGGCGCAATCGAGAACACATTAAGTCCGCTTGAGATTGCACTGTCTGCGGGAGCTACCTTTGTAGCACAGTCGTTCTCTAGTGATTTGAAGCAGTTGACTTCTCTGATTGAGGAAGGCATTAAGCACGAAGGCTTCTCTTTAATCAACGTATTCAGCCCTTGCGTAACATTCAACAAGATCAATACGTATGACTGGTTCAAGGAAAACATAATCAATCTGGAATCCGTAGAAGGCTATGATCCGTCCAATCGGATCGCAGCAATGACGAAGTTAATGGAAACAGATGGAATGATAACAGGTCTTATCTATCAAGATAAATCGAAGAAGAGCTACGAGAATCTTGTATCTGGATTCCGTGATGAACCGTTAGCGAAGCAAAATATTCGCCTTTCTTCTGAAGAATTTGACAAATTGGTGGCAGAATTCAAATAATTGTTGAAAAGGCATGCGTCTTTAGGCGCATGCCTTGTTGCATTTCGTAGTATAATATGATTTGGTACTAGCTAGAGAGAACACATACGTGAGGTGGAAGAGAAATGAAAAACGTACCTGTCGGCGTATCCGCTCGCCATATTCATTTGACTCAAGAACATATCGAGATTTTGTTCGGTAAAGGTTATCAATTGACGGAGTTCAAGCCATTGTCCCAACCAGGACAATTTGCTGCGAACGAAACAGTTGAAGTTGTAGGCTCCAAAGGATCCTTCAATAAAGTTCGTATTTTGGGACCAGCACGTCCTGCATCCCAATTGGAAATTTCCCGCACTGACTCCTTCGCAATCGGTGTAAAAGCACCTGTTCGCGAATCTGGAGATATCGAAGGTACACCAGGCGTTCTTGTAAAAGGACCTGCAGGGGAAGTTGAATTGCAAGACGGCGTTATCGTAGCTGCTCGTCACATTCACTTCCATACTTCTGATGCAGAAAAATGGGGGATTCAAGACAAGCAAAAGCTTCGCGTACGTGTAGGTGGAGAGCGCGGTGTTGTATTTGAACACGTGGTTGCACGCGTATCTGAAAAGTTTGCATTGGACATGCATATCGACACAGACGAAGCGAATGCTTCTGGCGTGAAAAACGGCGATACTGCTGAGATCATTGATTAATTATTGATTCATACTTTCGAAATGAAAGGTGCAGTCCTTATAGGGCTGCGCCTTTTTTGCATAGTGACTCCTCTTTGTTCGTGCAGGATTCATACTAAATTGTAAGTATGTGTTAAGAGAAACTACGGCGCTCTTATTTTATACTTTTGCCTGTTTTATAGAATTTGATAGAAATGAGCTAGAACTTGTCCAACTCTCTGAACATAGGATGTATTATCTTTGATAAAAGGAGATGCATTTGAATGGGAAATGTAACGGAAAATAATTTCTCTGCTTTTAGTAGTGCGGAGCAATTATTAAAAGCGGGTGTGCCTATTTCATTCCATGTGATAACTGCTAAGAATGGAAAGGGAATTACCCTTAAAGAGGGGACGGGAGATATTCATCTTTCGTCTAATGCTGTTTATTTTGTAAGTTATACGGTTAGCGTGACTATTCCGAAGGAGTACAATGCAGCATCAACTATACTCAGCTTAAATGGCGAAACGTTAAACTCATCTCTTGCATCAAATTCATATTTTCCTCCAGGGGAAAAAGGGAATTTATCAGGGTCTGCCATAGTTAATACGAAAAAAGGAACTAATATCTTAATTTTATTTGGCGTTTTGGGCGAGACGGTATATGACAATGCGTGTATTAGTATAGTCAGAATAGCTTGATATAAACGTTTATTGTTGAACAGCAACAGGAGGCTAGCCCTGTTGCTGTTTGAATTGATTGCATTCTATCTTCGCAGCAGCCTATCTCTTTAGCGTTGAGATGATGTTTGATATACTAGTGTTGAGCCGGTGTGCCGGCAAGCAAAAAAGAGTCGTATGGGAAGGCTGAACTGCACCCCGTCAAGTAGACAGTACAAAAAATAAAAACAATTATGCGGCCTTGGTTATGAATTCCATCGGACTAAGGCCGTTTAGTTTTGCTTGTAATCGTTCGTTATTGTAAAAGTGGATGTAAGCACGGATGTCTCTCTCGAGATCATCAAAGGTATGGTAGGTATGTAAATAATATTTCTCGCATTTTAGAATTCCCCAGAAAGATTCCATCGGGCCATTATCAATACATCTTCCAGCACGGGACATACTCGGAGTTATTTCGTTATCATCCAAGATTTCCTTGAAGCCCAAGGAGGTATATTGGTAACCCCGGTCGCTATGAAGCAAGGGCTTGCTTCCGGGAGCTTCTTGCAAGGCGTGTTTCAACGCCTGAAATACGAGAGAATTGTTATTGGAACGCCCTAATACATATGAGACGATGGATTTATCATGAAGGTCGAGAATAGCGCTTAAATACGCTTTTTGGCCGTTGCCGTACTTGAATTCCGTCACATCCGTAACCCATTTTTCATTTGGCGCATTTGCAGTGAATTTGCGGTCTAGTACGTTCTCTGCCACCTGCTGTGGAATGGAACTCGCATATTTCTTCCTTTTCCTCCGGATGACGGATTGAATTCCTTTTACTTTCATCAACCGGTATACACGCTTTTGGTTAATCGTTTTCCCCGTTTGGCGACGTATGTGTAGAGTCAATTGACGGTATCCAACGGTACGCTCCACTTTCTCATAAATGGACATCATGACATGCGTCAGCTCTACATTCTCCTGCTCACGGTAACTGGGTTTGAAACTTCTCCACTTGTAATAGCTTGAACGCGGAATGCTTGCAATTTCACACAGCAACTTCACGCTAAATGTTCCTTCTTGTCGAATGCCTTCAATGGAACGATAGGCCATCTCTTGTCGGTATTGGTTCAGCGTCGCCTCCTTTGGAATTCTTGTAGCTTTTTTAGGAAAGCATTTTCTGCCCGCAGCCGCTCATTCTCATATTCCAGCTTCTTCATCGCCAGTCTTTGGCGATCCACATCCGATAGCTCCTCTGATGTCTTCTTTCGTCCTCGTCCGTCTTGTAATGCATCCTCGCCACCAGCTTCATACTTCTTTACCCACTGATATACTTGCTGGTACGAGACCTGATATTGGTTTACTGCCTTCTGATACTCATGGTTATGGGCAAGACAATGGTGAACAATGTCCATTCGTTCTTGCCAAGTTGTAGACCGACCCCTAGCCATAGCTTTTGTTTCCCCTACATAGGTTTTTAAGTTGCTATGACTATTATACTTTTTAATCCAGTTACGGAGTTGGGTACGAGAGGCAATCTTGTATTTCAGAATAACTTGCCGTTGGGATAAACCTCCGAATAAATGATCTTTTACCGCTTGGAGTTTGAGCTCAGCAGAATAACTTCGGTTATGGGGCTGGTGTTCCAACCCCCTATAACCATATTGTTCATAACGATCCCGCCATTCAAGTAAGGTTGTTCCCTCAATGCCGTACTTTTTGGCGGTTGACTCGATTCCTCCGCTTTTAAGTTCCTGAAACGCCGCCAGTTTCTCTTGTGCGCTCCATTTTTTTGCATGCAAAAGCTCCCCCTATACAGGGAGCTGCAAAATGAACAGAAACGCTTACGCTTGATGAACAAGAATGGGAAATCATCGGAGGACGGCTGCAGCAGTCTATGAGCGAGCGGGAGGAGTGGTGGATATAGATACGTATCAACAACATCTAAGCTGCTAGGTGAAGATGCTTGGCAGTGGATTAAAATCGAAGACGTGCTTGAGGTAACTATATAATGAAGGACTGGAGAGAAGAACTACAGCGTACACCGACAACAACACGAAAACCGCTTGCTCCAGTTCAGCCACATCTATGTAGTTGCAAAGCTAATATGAAGGGGAAATGGATAAACGGCACTTACACATGCGTTAGATGCAATAAACCAGTGTATGGATAAAGTAACGCCCCGGCAATTACGCCAGGGCTTTTTCTTCGCCCACATTACCCACACTCTACCCACAAAAACGGTGTCAAACATCGGATCACGTTGTCCAACCTTGTCTATAGTGAAAGCTCAGAAAACCGCACCATTTCAGTTTTTTGGACAACAAAGGGCAATATTGTCCACTCCGTAATAACTAAATATGGAAGTTCATTCTTGGCTCTCCACTTCGGATGATGGTATAATTTGAAGTGATGTTCATGTACATAGATAACCTACAGACTACAGAATCGAATGAGAAGAAGGAGTGCCGACCAATGAACAAAAAGTCGAAAGATTACTCCAAATATTTTGATTTCTCGAATGCCAAAGTCATTTCCGAGGATGAACAAGGTAAACGGATTCGTATAAATGGTCGTGAAATCAACATTATTTCGGAGCCTAACCAACGGCAGGAGAAGCAGCGGGGCAAGCAGGATATTCAGGTACACTATGATCAGGCCGTGCCTGAGGAGCTGCAGGGACTAGGCGTTGGGAAGAAATATATTATTTATACATTTGGCTGCCAAATGAACGAGCATGATTCCGAGACGATGAGCGGCTTGCTTGAACAGATGGGCTATGAAAAAACGGAAGACCGAAAACAAGCAGATATTATCTTATTAAATACATGCGCGATTCGTGAAAATGCAGAAGATAAAGTATTTGGTGAGCTTGGACATTTGAAGACATTGAAGCTGCAAAGACCGGGGCTTATTCTTGGCGTGTGCGGTTGTATGTCCCAAGAAGAAAATGTCGTGAATCGCATTATGCAGAAGCATCAATTTGTTGATATCGTATTCGGTACGCATAATATTCACCGCTTGCCGATCTTGGTGCGCGATGCCTTGTTCAACAAGGAAATGGTCGTGGAAGTGTGGTCTAAGGAAGGCGACATCATCGAGAATCTGCCGAAGAAGCGGGAAGGGATGCGAGCTTGGGTCAACATTATGTATGGCTGTGATAAGTTCTGTACATATTGCATCGTTCCTTATACCCGTGGCAAAGAGCGCAGCCGCCGTCCGGAAGACGTAATTGCCGAAGTAAGAGACTTGGCTCGTCAAGGATTCAAGGAAATTACACTGCTTGGTCAAAACGTCAACGCTTACGGCAAAGACTTTACGGACATCGACTACTCGTTCGGCGATCTGATGGACGAAATTCGAACTATTGATGTACCGCGTATCCGCTTCACTACTTCACACCCAAGAGACTTTGACGATCGATTAATTGAAGTACTTGCGAAGCGCGGCAACCTGGTTGAGCATATTCATCTTCCTGTACAATCAGGAAGCACGGAAATATTGAAGAAGATGAGCCGCAAGTATGATCGGGAGCGCTTCCTGGAGCTGGCATTTAAAATCAAACAGGCAATACCGGATGTTGTCTTTACAACGGATATTATTGTAGGATTCCCTGGTGAGACGGACGAACAGTTCGAAGAAACGATGTCACTTGTACGGGAGGTAGAGTTTGACTTTGCCTATACATTCATCTATTCCCCGCGTGAAGGCACACCGGCAGCAGGGATGGAAGACAATGTTCCGATGGAAGTGAAGAAGGAGCGCCTGCAGCGCTTGAACGCCCTGCTGCAGGATCTGAGCCGTCGAAGCAATGAAAGGCTGCAAGATCAAGTGGTGGAGGTGCTAGTGGAAGGGGAGAGCAAGAATAACCCGGACATTTTATCCGCTCGAACGCGCACGAATAAGCTTGTCCATTTTGCTGGATCGGCGTCATTGATCGGTCAAATCGTTCATGTTAAGATTACAGATGTGATGTCCTATTACATCAAGGGTGTGCTTGTCACACAACCGATGCAAATGACTTCTTAACCTTTTCTTTATTTTCGGATACAATAAACGAGAAGAGATAGATTTTACCAATACAATTCAGGCCGAATAGATGGGAGAGGTTCTCATTGACGCAACAATCACAATCTTCGAAGGTGAATTCGGAACACGCAGAACACTCGGAGCATGAGGAGCACGCCCATCGATCGGGATGCGGTATACCGAAGTTCAATACGCGGGATTTGCTAGTACGAGAAGATATTATGACGAAGGCGAAGCAATTGTCTGAACTCATTATTACAACGGATGAGGTTCGGCAATATCAGCAAGCTGAGAAGCAAATTCAAACGCATACTAGGGTACAAGAGCTGATCTCAACGATTAAGAAGAAGCAGAAGGAACTGGTTGCGTTCCAATCGTTCCAAAACGCGAAGATGGTAGATAAAATCGAGAATGAGATTAGTGAGCTCCAGGATGAACTGGACAATATTCCACTCGTTGTGGAATTCCAGCAGAGTCAGAGCGATGTGAATTACATGCTGCAACTGGTTATGTCGGTTATTCGTGATACGGTATCTGATAAGATTGAAGTAGAAGCAGCAACCCCTGAAGCGCCAGAATCATGCGACTAAGCACGGATGAATAGAAGAAGGTTTCCTACAGATGATGTGGGAAACCTTCTTTTTCTTATGCACGGAGAGGGGATCATCGATTATCTTTCATAGTAGGCAGCATTGCTCCAAGGTACACAGACGACGTATGCGGCATAGGAGCAGTATAGTCGTCAGCGAGATTGAGCCGTTGGCAGCCTGCGAAACAATCAGGAGAGCAGCTTGCGGAATTGTTCGGTAAGCAGCGGCACCACCTCGAATAAATCACCGACGATCCCGTAATTCGCTACTTTAAAGATAGGGGCTTCCGGATCGATATTAATGGCAACAATGATTCGAGCTTGACTCATTCCTGCGATATGCTGGATGGCTCCACTAATCCCGCAGGCAAAATAAATCTCAGGTGTAACAACCTTACCCGTCTGTCCGATCTGCAACGAGTAGTCGCAATAGCCCGCATCACAAGCTCCGCGCGAAGCGCCGACTGCTCCATTCAGCACACGAGCCAACTGTTCCAGCGGTTTGAATCCTTCGGCACTTCTCACACCGCGACCACCAGAGATAATAATTTTGGCCTCTGACAAATCAACGGAGCCGCTCATCTTCGTGACGACTTCGTGGACAACCGTTCGTAGGGATGGGGCGGGGGCAAGCAAGGAATCAACTTGCGGCTGCTGAATGCTCTCGTGAGTCGGAAGTAAACCCGCTTGTTGAGTAACAGGAGTGAAGTTGTTAGGTCTAACCGTGATGATCCAAGGTCGTGCTTGATTGGCGAAGCGTCTAGTTTCTAATGCTTTGCCTGCATAGACAGGCCTTAGGAAGGTCGTGTCGGAGTCATCCGCACGAATCGATACGACATCGGATATTTGACCTGTATGGAGCTGAGCTGCTAGCATCGGCGCGAGATCACGTCCCATCGCTGTATGCCCAAGCAGCACGACGTCCGGCGATTGCTGCTCAGTAAAGGCATGCAGTGCCGCGAAATACGTCTCCGCCTCGTAATATTTATACCTCTCATCATCTGCGCAGCTAACTTGCGCAATTCCTGGAATCATCAAGGACTGGATTGTGTCCTCTGCAAGTTGAAACCCAATGACAAGCACAATAATTCGATCATCAGGCTTCGCCATTTGCGCGGCAGCACCAAGCGCTTCGAATGTAACCTGGCGCAATCGATCTCCGCGTATTTCAGCAATAACAGCATATGTGCGGCTCATAGCAGCACTCCTTTCCAGTCGATAGCACGCTTGCGGCTTCATGTTAAGGCTCAATCGTTACAAGTAAGTGCATGTTCAATTTGCAACCTAGTTAGAAAGAGTTAGAAGAGAGAGGAAGTATCGCGTAGCGATTGAACCAATTGCTCTACTTGCTCCGATACAGTGCCCTTCAATATCTGCCCCTCCTGTCTTGGGGGAGGAAGCTCGAGGGCTACTCGCTCTGTGGCAGGAGCATAAGATTCATTCTGAAGCTGTTCGGCAGCCGACCGCTTCTCGATAGGCTTCCGCTTCGCCTTCATAATGCCTGGTAGAGTCGGATATCTGGGCTCGTTCAATCCTTGCTGTGCCGTAAATAATGCAGGCAAGGTCACTTTGAGATTCTCGTTATCACCTTCTGCGTCACGACTGACCGTTACCTGCGAATCATCGATACGCTCGATCGAAGTGATCGCAGCGACATGTGGCAGGTCGAGCAGGCTGGCGACACGTACAGCAACCTGGGCACTGCCTTGATCGACAGAGAAATGACCAGAGAAGATTAGATCCGGCTGTTTCTCCTGCAATGTCTTTGCGAGCAAGTGAGAGATTGTGAATTCATCCATCTCCCCTGTTTCACTTGGCGACAGAACAAGATGTACGGCTTCGTCTGCTCCCATTGCGAGCGCTATGCGAAGCGCTTCCTCGGAACGATCAGGACCGGCAGTCACTACGGTGACTACGCCGCCATGATTTTCTTTCCATCGTACGGCTTCTTCGATGGCATATTCATCATAGGGATTTATTATCCATTTTACTCCGTCTTCAGAGAGCAGACCATCTGTAATTATGACTTTTTCTTCTGTGTCGAACGTTTGCTTCATAAGCACAACTAAATTCAAGGTCATCACCCCAAGTTCCGGCTTCATTACAATCATTGTATGGGGTAATGTTCGGACTTATCTCTACTACTTTTATTCGAATTTCATTAACCAGTGGTCATAAAAGGCAAGAACGTATTTTTTCATGTCCCAACTCATATCCATCAAACATAGTTCATTACGAACAGCTATGTTGAACAAAACGAGATCATGCATGTATCACCCAAAAGGGAGGGGAGGTATGGTGCTGATTTATGTAAAATGGATTGTCTTTCTCTTCGTTGTTGCGATAGGCATCGGCTTGGCATCTGCTGCAATTCGACGACGAGTCAGCTACATAGGCTTGGGGCTGGCAGGCACGAAGCCAACCGAGCACGCGAGGCGAACCATGCGTGCCATAGGACAGACGTTCGGTCAAGGCAAGCTGTGGAAGGATCCGCGAAGTGGGTTTATGCATGCAGTAATGTTCTACGGATTCCTCCATTTGCAGGTCGGAGCACTAGATTTGATTTGGAAGGGGTTGACCGGCCACTCACTGCCGCTGCCAGCTCATCATGTCTTCATCGTGGCTCAGGAATGGACAGTGCTCATGGTGCTCACAGCAGTATTGTTTGCAGTCTATCGACGCTACGTGGAGAGACTGCCTCGCTTGAAGCGGGGGTGGAAGCCCTCAATTGTACTGTTCTTCATCGGCGGATTGATGGTGACTGTCATTGGCACCATGACATTCGATTATGCGCGAGAGGCCATGAATGGAGTTGGAGGGCCTAATGGCTCGATTTCGGCAGGAATTGCATCGGTTATCGTAATGCCCTTGTCAGTTGGCGCACATGCAGAACTGTGGCTCACCGTCGGATATGAATTATTTTGGTGGTTACATTTGCTGATTTTGTTTTCATTTCTCATATATGTGCCGCAATCGAAGCATTTCCACCTGATAACTGCACCGATCAATCTCTGGCTGAAGCGTCCAGAGGAAGAGACAGGGAAGCTGAAAATGATCAATTTGGAAGACGAGGAGGCAGAATCATTCGGGGTAGGAGCAATCGAGCAATTCGAGCGGAAGCAGCTGCTTGATCTGTATGCCTGCGTGGAGTGCGGACGCTGTACGAATGTGTGTCCTGCATCGCATACGGGCAAGCTTCTCTCTCCTATGCATCTCATCTCGAAGCTGCGTGATCACTTAACCGAGAAAGGGGCAGCCATAACTTCGACCAACCCGTGGGTACCAAGCTTGGCAGCACCTGGGTCGCTGCCGTTCCATCGCATGGCGGAGGAAGGTGTGCAGCAGGCCAAAGGTGCATTTGACGAGTCAACTGCGCTGCAGCGATTTCCGCAAGGGATGCAGGGGACGATGGCTAAGCAGCAGGAGAGATGGCTGAGAAACATACCTGATGAGCAGCATCCGTCTGCTCAGTCAATCGAGTTGATCGGCAATGTTATTACCGAGGAAGAACTGTGGGCATGTACAACATGCCGCAACTGCGAGGATCAGTGTCCAGTCGGAAATGAGCATGTCGATAAAATTGTAGACATGAGGCGCTATCTGGTGCTGACACAAGGGCAAATGCCTGTGGACGGACAACGAGCGCTGCAAAATATTGAGCGTCAGGGCAACCCATGGGGGATCAGCCGCAATGACAGAATCAAATGGGCCGCAGAGTGGACGAAGGAAACAGGCATAACTGTGCCGACGGTTAAGGAGCGTCCAGATTTCGAGGTGCTGCTGTTCGTGGGAGCTATGGGTTCCTATGATATGCGTACACAGCACGTAACGAAGGCACTAATTCGTCTTTTCCATGCAGCTGATGTGGCATTTGCTGTTCTTGGCAATGAAGAGCGGAGCTCAGGAGATACCGCACGGCGTATGGGCAATGAATTTTTGTTTCAGCAGATGTGCGCAGAGAATATTGCAACGTTCCACAAATATGGTGTCCGAAGGATCGTTACCGCTTGTCCGCATACGTATCACACATTGAAGAAAGAGTATCCGGATTTTGGGTTGGATTCAGAAGTGCAGGTATATCATCACACAGAATGGCTGTATCAGTTGTGGCAGGCGGGGCGTATTCGCTTCGTTCATCCGGTTCACGAGAGCGTCGCTTGGCATGACTCCTGCTATTTGGCACGTTACAACGGGATTATTGACGTCCCTAGAGAACTGCTGCGTGCAGTGCCGGAACTAACTGTGCTTGAATTGGAACGAAGTGGGGCTAATGCGATGTGCTGCGGGGCAGGCGGTGGTCAGATGTGGATGGAGGAAACGTCTGGGACGCGCGTCAATGTGGCGCGGGTGGAGCAGGCGCTTCAGGTTCAGCCTTCTGTGATTGGGTCTGCATGTCCATATTGCCTCACGATGATGGAGGATGGTGTCAAAGCGAAAGAGCGAAGCGACGTGCGCAGTGCCGATATTGCTGAACTGCTCGTCAAGTCTGTATGTGGAGTCTAATGTTCAGGGAGGTGGAGTGAAGCACGGCATGCTTGTATGGCCGTTCGGGTACGCTGCGTTAGCTGATTAACATACGAGGCTCGCTCATGATGGCCTGGGGCAGCGTCTGTGAAGGGGTGAGGCATATAGAAGGACAGATTGCGGGGAAGTGTGTCCGTGCAAATGAAAGGCAGCTGGGCTATAGCATGCACATGCAGTAGGAGGGATACCGAGGTGAAACGATGGAATGAGGTTCAACGGGCAGCTGTTATTGGCTCAGGGGTAATGGGAGCCGCCATCGCAGCTCATTTGGCGAATGCAGGCATACGATGTCTGTTATTAGATATCGTGCCAGAAGAGCTCCCTCAAAATGATTAAGTTTCCTCACTCAGACTCATGAATTCGCAGGATTTCACCCTATGGTAAATGTGAGGA
>NZ_JBEFZI010000014.1:0-140000 GCF_040195695.1 Paenibacillus wuxiensis
TCCTCACATTTACCATAGGGTGAAATCCTGCGAATTCATGAGTCTGAGTGAGGAAACTTAATCATTTTGAGGGAGCTTAATGATTAATTTGACTCGTCTTTATAATGAAAATGTTCGTGATGAATAGCATCCATTCCAACTATCTTTCCACTCTTTTGGAAATACGAAAAGTCTTTATTTATCGGCATCCGAAGTAACTGATAATTATTATCTCTGGGCATGGCTTCAATTTGGTTAATAGCTAATTCGCGTGTTGTAGATAGTCCAACTGGAAAGAAATTAGGGAATGGCTTTGAACTATCGGCTACAAATATCCCCCCAACAAATGTATCATCCATTGTCCCCGTCCACCTTACACACTCAATAGTTATACTAAAGTACCCGTTAGTTGAATGACAAATATTTATCTGCTTTACAACTTAAAGCGAAGAAATCGCTGGCTGTGTTTGCGCAGAATAATTATTTCCCTATGATTTAGTCATTTATTTAACCATCGACTTAACTTTTGGTACATGAATTAATCCGCTGAAGGTTATCTGTATTACTGATCCGGCGTGGAAATGGGCCACGAATTTTTGTTTTGCATCTAATCGAATCCTTTCATAATTACCAGTCTTTGTTCAATGGAAGATGAAAGTCTAAGCTATAAGGGCCATTTTCTAATTTTAATAACATTTCATGAATATCTTTGCGTTCTCTTGCATCATTCGTTTTTCCATTCAAGTCCTCTTTAGACCAAAAACTATATCCAAGCAAGTAGCTTTGCCCCATTTCATCAAAACTCGAATAAACTCTTTGCAGTATTTCTGCAGCTTGTAAACATAGATCCAATGCTTCTTCTTTCGTATAGATACCTGCAATATAGCACATGGAAGCTACATGGATAAGTCTAACTAAATCCCAAGCCAAAACCCCTTTATCGCCCATTTTTTCTTTTATAACATGACACAATTCATATCTAAATGGGTCTGCTACTTCTTTGGATTTTTTTAATTCTTCTATGTACTGTACATTCGTCTTGCCGGAAAATAATAATTCCATAACTTCATCTGCTTCTTCTCTGGATTCAATTCCCCAATCTGCTGCTAAAATAGAAAATTGCTCTTCTTTAGCCCCTTCGGTAGGAACCACTCCGCCAAACACTCCCAAATCCCTCCAAGTTGCTACAGCAAAAATAGCATATGCCGCATTAAACCATTTAATTGTCTCACTTGTTTCTTTATTGCTTAATAGTGGCCTCCATTCTTGTTCAAACAATTTTTCAAGCTTTTCTACACCCCTGCCTAATAAAGACTTCGTTAAATCTAATCTCCATTCTTCTCCATCGGCACTTTTATATAATATGACAAAGCTTTTTTCGCATAATCTGTAAGGCTCTGCGATGAAAATATTAATTATATTCTCGAAGTTTACTTTTTCGCTACTTCTTGGATTTTGAAAATAGAAACCGTCATTGTAGGCGATAAATATGATAGGTTTCTTAAAAAATCTCTTGCGCTTTAATTTAAATATCTCTTTGCTGATTACACTGGTTACCAATTCGTCATCTCCTTTTAAACACCCTGTTTTCCTTTATTATATATATTGGATTGTCAACAGTAAATTTCAGACAGGAAAAGGCTTCTTGGTGATACGGAACAGGCGTCAGATATCCCAGCGTTCCGTAAATTCGATGTTTATTAAACCAGTTGACATAATCGTATAGCTCCAATTCCAGATGGTGAAGATTCGACGAATGTCCCCGCCCAAAATGAGGATTGCTAATAATCAACAAAAAATGGGCTATCATCTTATGGATAGCCCATCAAATCAACTTTTCCTTTTATTCTTGGTACTCTGGGTGATTGTGTCGTTTACATCCGAACAAGTAACAGCCCGAGCTCATTGAAGTGTTAAATTCCATCGAGGGAATAAATCCTAATGAAATTTTCTCAAACATATGCTCATATTCTTTTTTCTCATCAAGCAATTGCTTAATGTGCTCTTCTTTCTCCCATTCTGTCCAATCCTCGTCACAATCATCTTCATGAGCTTCTTTTATTTCCTCAATTTTTTGTTGAATTACTTCATTCAAGATGTCACGAGCTCGATTTTCATTTTGGGTTTTACATAAAGCGTATACGAATCTACTAACCCAGTCTGGTGTTTTCCAATACTGTTCCCACCCTTTGTCAAACCAATAAATAGACTCATTGAAACAGTCTAATTCAAGATATAACTCTGCAACTTCTACATCACCGACAAAATCATCATCATCTTCAGAAAATACATCTAGTTTCTTCTTCGCTTCTATTTTTCTCCCAAGCTCGATTAAGCACTTAACATGACTGTACATTGCATAATCAGAATTTCGGGAACATTGAAGAAAAAAGTCTGAAGCTTCTTGTATTTGTCCAAGATGATATTTGGCAATAGCCAAATTGTTATAAGCTTCATTTGAAGGGTGTATGATCAAAGATTGGTTCAAGGCATCTGCGGCCTGTTGCCACATTTCCTTCTCAACATAAATTTCCCCCAAAATATTGTAAGGAAAATGAGATGAAGGATTTAATTCAATAGCCTCTTTGATAAGTATCAGGGCTGTTTCCTTGTCACATTCTTCATGCAGATATATCCATGCAAGGTTATTTAATGATTGTACATTACGTGATTCCCTTACGGCTTCATGGAAAAGATCTAAAGATTTGTCATATTCATTACTTTCCAAATATTCAATAGCTTTTTGATTGGCACTCAACGAATGTTTTCCCCTTTATAATCATCATTTTCCTTGTTTAACAGCCCTCAAGACCTAGCCAACATCCTTTGTCACCACTAACATGCTTGCCGTCGGCGGAATAACAAGGCTGTTACCCATACTAGAACGGCCGTTACTATCAAGAGAATAGCTAATGCAGCTATCGGATATAGGATAGGCTCCCCAAAGAGATTAACTGTACGGAAGCTGTTGAAAAGATGTGTAACCCGGATAAACTGACTGTAGCCGAATGTCACCATCCATTCGATAATCGGATAACGAATATTACGAACATCCAATAGTAGATAGGGAATTCCAAGTACGCCCCCCGCTAGCAACATCGTGACCAACGATGAACGGCTAAGTGAGGAAATAAACGTCACGGCAATCGCAAATGCTGCACAGCCAATGGTTTGCACCCCTAATTGAATAAAATAGTACTCTAACACGGTGAATGAATACGGATATTCTGCAAAAGGACGTGTGTCTCCATACCTTCTCATACTATCAAGAGGTGTGGTGGCTCCATCCAAGTTGCCAAACAACAAGGCCGTTACCCCCATATTGATCAGCTGAAATACCAGGACACACAACAAGGTGTACAGAATAGCTGCTAAGCATTTTGCATGAATAAGCTTGCTTCGCCCATGTCTGCTGCTTAAGAGCAAGCTGTCCATCCTCCTAGTATATTCTTCTGAATAGATTGGAGAAAGTCCGATGAGAAGCATGGCTCCCATGAAGGCAACACCAAATTGATCGACCATATAGATCAATTCGCCCCATGGCATATTATAGTATAATTGAGCGGTTGGCGGCCCTTGCTCCGACAGTAGTTTTTCTTGTAATTTGTTTTGTTTATATTCGTATGAGTCAGGCTTGCTTAGCATGAGCCGCATGTCGATATCGATCAGTTTCTGTTCATATTTATGCAGCATATTGGGTATTCCTGAGATATCCTCCATAATACTTTTTTCTTGAATCGGCAGCTGATGCCAGTTGCTCCTCTTGTATCTTTCATCCACCCGCTGAATATCTTCTGCTGTAATCTCACGCGCATATGAGCGGTATTCCTTTGACCCATCTTGATAATATTCAGCATGAAATGCAATAACCACCGTATAGATAGCTGCAATTAATAGACCAACAACAAATACGCTCTTGCGCCATACGATCTTCAACAGCTCGTACCTCAATAACTGTCTCATTACATAATCTCCTCATTAAAATAATGAAAATATAGGTCTTCCAATCCTGCCGTCACTGGCTGAGCTGTCAGCAGCGGCTTGTCTGGAGACAGGATACGAACCTCAACCCCACTGTCACGGCGAAGGATATTGACTATCTTGTAACGCTGTTTCAAGACGGGGAGCTGATTTTCATCAACTGTGACCTTCCATACCGATTCCTTCAATTCTTCCAATAAAGAGACGAGCCTATCTTGCTTGAGCAGACATCCTTGTTTCATAAGCAGCACATCTTTGGCAACGTACTCGATATCCGACACAATATGAGTTGATAATAGGATGATTCGATTTGCGGACATTTCCGATAATATATTGCGGAAACGAATTCGTTCTGTTGGATCAAGCCCGGCAGTTGGCTCGTCCAGAATCAGCACCTTCGGATCATTCAATAATGCTTGCGCGATACCGAGCCGCTGCCGCATACCGCCGGAGTAGGATTTTATTTTAGAATCTGCTTCATAACCAAGACCGACCAGTTGAAGAACTTCCTCGACCTTTGCAGCTGCAGCCCTTTTTTCAAGCCCTTTTAGCGCCGCAATGTACATGAGAAATCGTCGACCAGTGAACTGCCTGTAGTATCCAAATTGCTGGGGCAAGTAGCCAAGAACCTCCCGGTAACGCTCTCCCATCGAGCGTATATCCTGCCCGTTCAACTGAATCATGCCGCTAGTTGGTCGCAGAATATCCGCAAGCATGCGTAGCAACGTTGTCTTTCCCGCTCCATTCGGGCCCAGCAAGCCATATACACCGCAGCTGAATTCAGCAGTAAATTGATTGACGGCAACTCGCTCTTTGAACTGTTTAGAAATATTCTGAATCGTTAGCTCCATAGCTTAAGCTTCCTTCCGCAATAAAGGTGTGATTCCGCAGCAGCTTCCATCCTTGTCTTAATAGAAGATACACTGCACCTGCATTAACCAAAATCGTTATGAGAATATGTAAATGCATCATGCGCGTTAGCATGTCCGGGCGTGTAAGCAAGATCATTCCGACAGCCATCCATATGCTTATTGTCACCATCGAACTGACGGTACATCGTATACGCATAGCCAGCCATAGAGACGAACTAGCAACGATGATAAACGGTGTAAACCAAGTCCAAGTCAGACCCCAGAATGAAATATCGCCACGAACAAGATACAATAGGCCAGATAAGCAAGTGTTTAAAATAAGACTATTCATTACGATAAAAAGCAAACGCGACAGCATTAACTCCTGTGCAGAAACTTTGCAGGCCAACTCCATTTCCAGAACTCCCTGCTCCCTTCCCTTGAACACTTCTAACAGCCCAATCACGAACGGAAGCGGTGAAAAAAGAACGGCCACAACAGCAGGCATCTGCTGCACAGTCACACCAATCCATACCCCTGCCCCGAACAAAACAAGACAACTCATCCAATACAGCTTGCTGAATATGCCAATATCAGCAGCGGCTATCGTCCACAGATTGATCCATCGCCGCCAATGGCCCATCATTGATACTTCCCGCGAGTTTTCGCTTATATCAGGGACATATTGCCTCAGTACGTCAATGGTAGTATTGATTCGCTGTTCCTCTGGCAGTTCCACTCGGTATTGCTGCAATATCGATTCAAGCTCAGAATCAAAATATTCTGACTCCTTAACGTCATTCATGTCATCCGCCCAAACTGCTTTACCCTTGTTTTCTCTGTTCATGCTCATCGCTCATTTCCTCCTCTCCTAGCAGCATTTTCTTCAGCCTTGAAATTCCCGCACGAATACGAGATTTTATCGTGGATTCATTTGCTCCCGTCACATCCGCAATCTCTCGTATCTTCAGCCCGTTATAATAATTGAGAATAATTGCTTCTCGCTGATGTTCCGGCAGAGCGAGCACAGCCTGCTTCGCTTGTTCCTGCTGGTCATGCAACTGGAATAAGTCCCATACGTTGCTATGAGCATCCGGAATCGTCTCGTCCAGTTCGTCTTGGATGTGCGAGTTACGGTACTGCTTGCTGCGGTAGTAGTCGAGACAGTGATTAACAGCAATTTTCAGCAGCCAATGTTCGAACTTGCCGTGGCTCTGATAGCTGGACAGCGATTGCATCATCTTGATGAATACTTCTTGCGTCAGATCATATGCAGTATGATGGTTCCCGATCTTGCGATAGATGTAGGAGTAGATCATCGCGTAATGCCGCTTGACCAGCATCTCCATTGCAGCTTGGCTGCCGCTTCGTATTTCTGTAATTAGCTCCTCATCGGAAAGCACAGTACTCCCCCCCCTCATCTCTATTAACGATATGAATCATCAAAAAGACGATGTTCAGTAAAAATATTTTAAATTACAAAAAAAACCGACTCCCTAATAGAGAATCGGCGAAAATCATCGTATCTAATAATTCTCCAGTATTTCAGTGTGCCGGACAGAGCATACATCAGTGGCTCGATGGCAACGTCCTTGCAACCTCCTACTGCTGCATCTGCACAAGCTGCTCCTAGCTCCCACATGTCTTCACTCTGTGCAGTCTCCTAGCATTGTAAACCAATCAAGAGCAGTGAAAATGATGTACGATGTTGATAAATATGCTAAAATCATGAGCACATAGATTGCGACAACATTAATAGAAAGGCGAGCGTATATGAACCAAGATATTTACATTCGCATGGCAGAAGAAGCTGATGCGCAGGAGCTGTTACACATCTACGCTCCCTATGTCACCGATACGGCTATCACCTTCGAGTATACCGTACCAACCGTCCAAGAATTTGCAAGTCGAATTCGGCAAACGCTGCAAAGATACCCCTATCTAGTAATCCTTCAAAACGAGAGAATCTGCGGATATGCCTATGCATCTGTCTTTAAAGGCCGTGCGGCGTATGACTGGTCAGTTGAAACAAGCGTGTATCTGCGGCAGGATTGCCGCGGTGCTGGACTAGGCAAGAAGCTGTATTATGCTTTGGAGGACGCCTTGAAGCGGCAGAACGTCATTAACGTGAACGCATGTATCTCATATCCATGTGAGCCGAATGAATATTTGGACAACGGCAGCGAGAAATTCCACAGCCATCTAGGCTATAAGAAGGTAGCTCATTTCACCAAATGCGCTTACAAATTTGATCAGTGGTACGATATGATCTGGATGGAGAAAATGATAGGCGATCACACTGACAAGCCCGAACCTTTCATCCCGATTACCGAGTTGTAAACGGCGGCAGTCTTAGACTGCCGCTATTTTATTGAGCTATCGTTTCCCTTTAATTCAATAACATCCACAGAGTCTTAGTATGGTAAGAACTAACGAATCACAATAATGGTTGCAATAGATAGAGTGGATATAATAAGTTTAGACTTATCATTAAATAAATCGACAAAGCTTATGACTGAGACAAAATTCCTTTAACAAACAATGAGACACTGTGCTTGTAGAACTCTTCCTCGGTGACGAGTTGGGTCTGATATTGCCGGTGAATCAACTCGCTCATCTGAAATCCGTAGCACATCGAGAGGAAAGACATGGCGGCAAGACGCTCATCCTGTATGGCTATAACTTTTTTCTTCTGCAGGCGTTCAAAATATTCAACCAGTAAGGAGTGCAGCTTCACCGGCGGATCGGCCAGCACTCTGTCCAATTCGGGAAACATTCCTTTGTCACGGATGCCAATCAAAATGATGTCCGCATTTTTATGAAAAAACAAACGGTACTGCTGACTTACATTCAGCAGATCGACTTCAGGATTATCGGTCGCGTCCTCTTTTAACAGCTTCTCAAATTGTGGGATATCCGAGTGTCTTTCAATGATGGCTTCCAATACGCCTTGCTTGCTTCCAAATTGCCGGAAAATCGTAGATTCATTGACTTTAGCTTCCGTTGCAATGGCTTTGGTACTTACTCCCCGATAGCCGTTCTTTTTGATGAGCCGTGTCGCAGCTTCAACGATTCTGTCTGAAGTATGCATTGTATTTCTCCTTTTGTATATGTTAAACCCATTCTACTACAAGTTTTGCATATTCAGCATGGTCAGGGTTCATCATTTTCATAAACGTTTATTTAAAGCAAATCGCTTCTTTGTTCCCAGCGGCTTGGTTCCGTAATCTTGACATGATCAGGCACCAATTGGGTGAGCGTTCCTAATTTATCAAATGTAATCAGGATTCGGTCAGAGGGCAACAGCCATTGTTCGGTCTCGATTGCGCAGCAATCCGGTATCGTCCCCATTCCTATTATCGTGCCTGGTAGCGGCGTGAATACTTTGAGAACCTCCTCCATCACTTTTGCAGGGTGTGCAGAATACTCGGATGTGCTTCCCTTCCAGTGTAATCTCTCCCCGATGCGTACATCCACATCCAGTGCCAGCGGGTTGTCGATTTCATCCGGCGTAACCAGAAATGGTCCTATTCCTTTGCTGCGATCAAAATCTTTGCAGCGCGTCGGTCCGGTCAGCGCCTGGAAATCCGGCCACTGCACATCGCGGACAGTACTGTCGTTAAAAATAACATAACCTGCAATGCAGTTCCCCTTCCCTGTAACAAAGGCCAGCTCCGGTTCGATATCCAGGTAGGAAGAGTACGAAGGCCAATGAATCGTATCCCCATCGCCAATTAATGCATTATGGTTACACTTGTAATAACTGAAAGTTACTTTATTCGGATCTCGCTGGAATTTTTCGCCAATTTTCCGTTTAAGCTCTTCTCTTTCTGGCCCTGTATATTCTCTTCGCAGCAGATTTACACCAGCATTTCTTAGATGTCTTGGCGTCAGCCCGAAATCGATAAGCGCGGCCGGATTCGGAACCGGCGGCAGCAGTCTTACTGCTGCAATGGGGCAGATTTCATTTTCATTGAATTGATGCGACTGTTCGATAGCATATTGCATCAATTCCTTAGCGGCATCATAACTTGCCGGCAAATAATGAAGATAGCTATCCATGTCTTCGTTTGAAAGGTTACTAGCTTCATATTCCAGCGCCCCCATCTATGTAGTGTGATGTAGTTCTGCAACTATCATATAGCATAGAATAAATGCATGCAAGTACTTGCTTGCATTTATGTTTTCCATTCTCTATTATAAAGACATAGTCAGTATGCCTTACCTCAAAAACATATACGCAAAGGAGAATTCTCATGAAGTATGGACGTATTATCCAAAAACCTCGCGTTAAATTTTTTGAAGTCGCAGATGGAGTCTTTGCCGGTATTTCGCCGTATCGCGGCATCAGTTGGGCCAATGCCGGGTTCATCAACAAGGGTGAAGGGCTGGTGTATGACACGTTCTTTGATTTGTTCCATGCGCGGGAAATGCGGGAGGCTTTTATGGAAGTAAGCAACGGCAGATCTCCCGTATATGTGGTGAACTCACACTATAACAGCGACCATGCCTGGGGAAACAAAGTGTTTGAAGATGCTTGCATTATTATGCACAAGGAAGCGTCTAGAGAGCGTCTCACCGAAAATATCGCCTGGATGGACAGCGTCATCAGAAGAGGAAAGGATTCTCCAGAATCGACATCGGGCGAGCGTTTTTTTGCAGCGGAATTTGAAGGATTCGACCTGGAAGGCGTAGAATGGGTGCTCCCGAATATTGAGATAAAGGACGATATCAACATCCGTCTCGGTGATACGGAACTTATGATATACAACGTAGCTCCGGCCCACTCTGACAGTGACTTGCTGCTGTGGATGCCAAAAGAAAAAGTGCTGTTCGCCGGCGATGTCGTGTTTAACGGTTGTACAGCATACAGCGAAGAGGGAACCCTCAATTGGGTTAAAGTGCTTGATCGCATTATTGATGAAATGAAACCCGAAATCGTTGTTCCAGGACATGGCGCCATCTGCGGCCTGGACTTCGTGAAGGAGCAGAGAGACTACCTCCTGAACCTGATCAGCGAGTTCAACAAGCATTACAATGACGAAATTGATGCCTTGTCCCTGACCAAGCAAATTGATATTTCCCGCTTCCTTCATTGGATTCAGCCAGAACGCTTGTATGTTACAGTGGACATCCTATTGAAAAGCAAACGAGGGTTAGCCCCCCTTCCAATTTGGAACGAGGTGCCTGCTAAACTAGAAGACATGAAAGCTTTTTTGGCCGGAAAATATGGAGTTCAGATCAAGCCATGGGACCCTATGAGTGTTTGGCAAGAATAGCAATTTGAAGCTAGTCTGCGAAAAACAAAAATCGGCCCTGTCGCAGACGATGCGAACAGCGGCCGTTTTTTTGGATTGTTCCACGGAATTAAAATCGGTGCTTAAGGAGCGGTGCCATCGTCGATTTCGAAGTCGTGTTCAACCACAAATTCCATATTCAACCATTTATTCTATGATCGTAAGAAGCGTCCACTGATCCTTCCAATTCTTACGCTTAACACGCTCAACATAATAGCTGTGATTCGGAAACTGCGGACATCTTCTCACGGCGAGCTGAAATAAATCTTCCAGTCCATACGGTGCACAAATATCCAATTGATCGTGTTCGTCCAGACGAGCACCGACAGCCGTCGCCGTTTCTGGCCAGTGATACAGTGCGTCCCATGTTGATGTATAGGGTTCTACTCCATTATGAGTGTGCATTCTTGCTTGATTTTTGACCGACCATTTCTCATTTCCCGTCTGCTGAATCAGCGCCCGCTCCAAGCGAAGATCCCGTTCCTCGGATACATCATCGCGATCAAAATACACAACATCAATATCACTATGTCTGCTGCGATTATCGAACCCATGGAGCTTGTCCCATACATAGTTGCGGATGTATCCCGCCGCAATATAGCATTGCGGCAGTTGTAGCTCCTGAACGATACGCAAATCACGCATGAACGCTTCATGCTCACGCAAATATTGTTTCAGCTGTTGCTCTAGCATTCTTTGCTAACCCTCATTTCCATTGGAAACTATGATTGCTTCATTCCGACCGCGATCCATCTTCCGTCTACATCCTCGAATACGAATTCTCGATTGTTATAGTCAGTTGTCGTGAGTGGACGCACAATCTTGACGCCTCTCGCGGTCAATTCCTCCAGCATTCCCTGCTGATCTGTCGTAATAAAGTATCCGTCGTACCCATATCCATGGAGCAATCGATTCGGTTTGAAGTTCTCTGGATTCCCCTTCGTCAACACAATTTCCATTGCATCTCGGTACAAGCATACATGCGGTTCAGCAGATTCTAAATAATAGACCGAACGGTATCCTAGATTCTCATAGTACTCAGCTGTACGATGCAAATCTGGTGTCGGAAACATTTGAAGGCAGCAAGCAAATGATGCAGATGTTGTTGTCATTCCATTCATCTCCCTTTTGACTTTTGTATACTATCTATCGTTTCAATGACATGTCACTATTTAGGAACAACTCTATCACTTCTACAATCTATTATGGTTGACGTTACCCCAGCTTGTGGCCACAATTCGGACAGAAATTAGAGCCTTCATTCTTCGCTCCACAGTTCGGACAGAAGTTCGGCTTCTGATTGCCTTCCGTAAAAGCAGAAGTAATGGAAGCACTAGCATCGGATGATGATGCTGATTCGCCTGTTGCCGTCTGCTGGACTTGATTCATATTTTTCATCATCTCGTTCGCCATGTTCATTCCCATCATCATGCCTGCCATATCAGAGGCCATTCCCCCGCCGCTTACATCACCGGAAGCGATCCCGTCCGTCATCGCGACTTGCTGATACTTCTGCATATCGCCAATCATCTCGTGTGATGCCGTCTTCGTAATCATGTCTTGGATTTCTTCTGGGTAATTGAAGCTCATGACCTGGAAGCCTGTTATAGTAATTCCATTGTTTATTACTTCCATATCCAGATCTTCCTTTATCCCTCTGGAAATATCAAATGCATTCGCCTGCAAATTGAATAAGTCCTTGCCTTCTCTAGAAATCCATTTCATTAACAATTGATCCAAAATGGACGTAATCCGAAACTTCACATCCTCAACGAGATAGCTCTCTTTGACTCCGGCAATCTTATCAATCAGGGTAACATAATCATTCACCTTAAAGTTGAACGTGCCGTTCGCACGAATTGGCATGCCGCCTGGGAGTTTTGGGTGAGGAATCAGGATTGGATTTCGCGTTCCCCATCTGACCATGAACTCCTTCGTATTGACGAAAAGCACCTCTACCCGCATTCCGCTGTTGAAGCCGAACTTAAAGCCTTTGAGTGTAGAAAGGAATGGAATGATATCGGAATCAATGCTATACTCGCCATCATCCTGAAAGATCCCTTCGATTTTGCCATTATTGATAAATATCGCATCTTGACCCGCGCGAATAATCAGCTTGCTCCCTTTTTTAATCTCTCGATTACTCCATTTCCAAAAGATCATATCATCGCGGAACTCTTCCCATTCCACCACATTTGCAAATTGATTCTTGAAAAACATATGCTAACCTCCGTCTCTCCCCTAGAATGATCCTCTGCTGCCGCTATGCGAATGACCACCTGATGTCGTGCCACCGCCTCCGCTGCCACCACCACTGCTTGAACTGGAGCTGCTGCTATATCTTCTCGTTCTTGTTGTACAGGTACGGATATATTGATCCGAATAATCAACCAAACCTGCCGAATTCGGATCTTCATACGTCTGAGCATCTACGGTAACTCGTCCGCCGGAACGATATACGAGCAGCGTAACGATGCCGCCTCCCATGACTAAAGCCGCACCTAGTTGAACCCATATATTCAATAAGAGATTGTCAGGATTCACTCCTGGGCGGTAGCCCATGTATTTATGAACCGTCTTCAGATAGGTTAAAAATCCATCCTTGTATTCCTTATCCGCTAAATACGGGGCAATCTTATCTCTGATTTGATCCAATCTATCATCGTCGAAATATACCTTCGCCTTATAGAATCCAGCAAGATATATCTCTCTATGTGTCATGTCTACCATTAAAATGATAGCGTTGCCATGACGCATTTTATAACCAGGGCCATATTCATCATAGAAGTCTTGAGTCATTCTCTTTACGTCATAAGCAGATGGATCATTTGTCGTATAAATAATCATGTCCGTTTTTCGCTCTTCGCTGTACTGCTTTGCCAGTTCTTGCAGCTCTTCGTATTCTCGCCCAGTCAGCAGCTTTGCCTCATCGAAGATCAGCTGATTTCCTTTTTTATTGCTCGCGTCGCTCCATTTTTTGAACATGCTTGGATTGGAGCTATTCATTGCACCATTTGAACTCTCACCGCTGCTTGAACTAGTGAAGCTAGTCCCATTCGTAGTGCTGGTGGTGGTGCTCGTAAAAGTGCTGCTGGTTGTGCCTGATGTACTACTGCTTGTCGTAGTTGTCGTGCTCGTAAACGTAGTCCCATCGTTCGTGCTGCTGATCATACTGCTAACGGTACTGTTCTTACCCGAATCAACTGCTTGCGATCCCGTTGTTACATACTGATAGACGGACTCAATATACCTTTGAAAAGCAGCCTTATAACGGCCTTCCCCGTATTCATCAGCGACAATATCGGTTATGCTGCTTAGCCGTTCATCGTCCAAATGATCTGCCGCCTTTTGAGATACATTTATGTAGATTTTCTCGTGATTCGTATTCAGAATCAGCACAGCTGCATTACTGACAGAAAAATCTTCATTGGAGTTATTCTTCGCGTATAAATCCTGCAGCACTTCCCAAGTCCCTTGATCTTTATCTGTTACAATCCCGATGATATTGATCCCTATTTCCGATCCATACCGATTAGCCAACTCGTTCAATTCTTTTACTTCCTTCTTACTGAGTACACCCACGGAATCATCAATTAACTGCTTGTTATTCTTGGCAGCCGCACTGACGCTTCCCGTGATCACCTCCATGGGGATGGCGAGCAGCAATGCTGCGAACAGCAGGACGACAGCGATAACACGATGCCTTCTCATCAGAATTTCCCTCCTATATACAAATAGGACACAACCTGAAATACGAGGAAGAATATCGCCGATAATCCCGCAAACCATGCGAACACCTTCGACTTGCTGATCGGAGGCTTGCCGACCACCTTGCCCGTCTGTCCATTCATCGCAAACGTATATTCCAGTTTATTATAGTCATAATGCAGTACCCAGACCGGGAGCAGAACATAGTCAGCTCGCTGCGTCTCCGTGTGAATATGAACATTGTCATACTTCGCTGACGTATACTCCGTTACGGTTGAATCTATGAATTCAAAAATATACTCTTTTATTTTTTCCTTTACCCGCGGCAGCAGCTCTTCCTCGTTATAACTATACGTTTCAGCAACATAACCTGCTAAGTATGGAGTCTTGAAGTTCTCAAGCTTTTCATAGGGAAAAGGTTCAAGCTTATCCATAAGTTCATCTGTCATCTTTGCCGAAGCATCCACCGGAACTTTTATATAGTCCAGGCAAATCTCGCGATAGAAATCATAATGTGCTGTTTCCGTATAATCGTAATCGCCTGAGCGGTATTTGCTGACCTTCGTGGCGCTGCCATGAACCTCAATTTCATTCTGCAAATCATAGAGCCAGAATGGGACATACATCCCCGTTATACCCTTAATTCGGTTCGCCGACATGAACCCTTTCGGAGTAATGAGTCCCTTTCCACACCATCTTTTGAACTCCATCACTGCTTCTTCCTTGCTAATGGCAAAAGGAATAATCTTCACCGGCGCCAAATTTCCCGTCAATCGATCTCCTAATACAATGGCAGATCCACAGAAGCTGCAGCTCGTTGCGCTCGTCTCTGCTTCTGTGATAATGACAGCGCCACAGCTATGGCAGTGATATTCCTCCGCAGCATCTTCCTCTGTGAACACGTATTTGGTCATCGGATCCTGCATGTCCTGAACATTGTCTTCTCTTCCACAGCTATGACAGGTTAACATCTCCGAATACGTATCATACTCCATCCCGCTACCGCAGTTCGGGCATTTATATTCAATAACCGGCAACCTATTCACCCCTAGAGCATAGAAAGTATCTATTAATATGTAATGCCTATGAATCGAGATTCAATTCTTTTCCTTCTTCAACTGCTCAATCAGTTCGTCCAAATCGTCTTTCTTCTCACCTCGAAGTTCAGCAAGCGCCATCGCTTCGTCGTAAGCACGGTTCACCTTGTCTTCCATCGCATCGAATGCCGAAGCCTGATCTCCATGTATAGAGTTACTTGCATTTAATCGTTCCTGTGCCTGGGCCGCTGCAAGCTTCCCCATAAGTGCTGCACGCCGCGCCTCCAGCTCGCCGATATCAGAGACCAGCTTGTCCTGCAGCTGCTTCATTTGAGAAGCAGTTGAAGCTGCAATATCATAAGCCGTTTGCAGCTGCTGCAACTTTTCCGAATGAACTGCCTTTTTCTCTAAAAAAGCACGTGCCCCTGCTTCATTCCCATCTGCCTCTGATTTCTCTGCATATCGCTGCAGTTTTGCGATTTCCGCTGCGCATTCGTCCAATGCTCGTTTGGCTCGCTGCTCTGCTGCAACAACGGAAGCCGTCTCAGCCTTCACCTTGCCGAGATCATCGTTCAACTTCCGCATGTAATCATCAATGGTTTTCTCAGGATCTTCTGACTTCTGAAATAGACTATTGATGTTGATGGACATGAGTTCCTTGACTCTCGATAAGATTTCGATAATGCTTCCCTCCATTAGAAGAATTTTCATCTACAATCTATACGTTAATCATACAGCAAATATAGGTAAAAAGGATGGGGAAATTCGACATTTTGAACTACGGATCGATTTCTTGCGACATGTGTAAGGAACCACACCCTAACCAAACTGCTGCTAACATCATTCCAATTGCGCTTACTTATTTGGTGCAAATAGGAAGGGGTTAAGTAATTACCATAAATATAACAATATCATTTGCTTTTTTCACCGGAGCTTATGGGTAGGCCGTCCCTATCGTGCAGGATTAAAAACCGTTCGAGCGTCATACAGAATTATGCAATTCGTGGGATACACAGGAATGATGATCCAATGAATAATCATAATAGAGCCTATCCACACCACTTGCTTCGACAGCAATCATCAAGCTTAAAGCTTCAAGCAATAATTCATGGAGAGAGGTGAGTCATTTGTTCAACACATGTACACGCTTGATAGCCGCGTGCGTTGCCGGAATCATGCTAACACTCGGGTTACAGGGCACGATGAGTCCAGCAGCTGCCGAGCCATCGCAACCGCGGGCTGCCGTGGAATGGTTTAGGGATTATGGAAGTAGTTCCAGAGGGGAAGCGGTCATCCCTACCTCCGATGGCGGTTATTTGACGGTAGGGAGCATTACGGAGAAGGAAATGATTGGGCAAGATAGTTGGCAATATGTCGTTAAGGCTTATATCATTAAAACGGATGTAGAAGGACATCCGCTATGGGAGCAAAAGCTAGATCATTATTCGTCCGGGAATGCCGCGTACCGGGCGATAGAGACTAGGGATGGAGGATATTTAGTAGCCGGAACCTACAGGTCCTACGACGGCAAACCGATGGACAAGCTATATCTCATTCGGCTGGATGCGTCTGGACAAGTACTGTGGCACAAGGCTGTTGAGGATGGACAATTCCACCACACTCCGGTAGCTATTATTGAAACGGATGACGGCAGCTTTATGATTGCCGGGAGAGGGATGTTCTCTGCCAGCGCCTATGAAAAGGGCTACATCCTGAAGGTAGATAGCAACGGAGAAAAGTTATGGTATAGAGACTATCGCTTTATCGGCAGCGAATTCTTTGCCGATATGATACCCGCCAGTGACGGAGGTTATATTGTAATTGGCGGCATAGGCTATCCAGATTATGAGCCTGGCGATGAGGATGCCATGCTTATGATGAAGCTTAATGAGCAGGGCGACATCGTATGGTCACGGCCGTTCCAAGAACCAAATACGAAACGGCGTGCCTTTTCTATCATCTCTTCCGATGACGGAGGTTATCTGGTAGGCAATCGTAAAAAAACGAAGCAGGGTGAAGTCACCATTCTCACCAAGACGGACGTACACGGTCAGCCGGAGTGGGAAAAAACATATACAGCCCCGTGCCCGGAATCGTTCAGAAGCTTGGTGCGGACGAAAGACGGGTATGCCCTGCTCGGTACAGGTACGTTAAGCGAGAGCTCGGACAAGAAATGGGAATATGCGATAGTCACGTTCGACGTAAACGGCGAGTTGACAAGCCGCGAAGTACTCCCAGGACCGCCGCTGAGCGACGTTGGGAAGGCAGCGATAGCTCGCGACGGCGGGTTTATTTTCACCGGAACCGTGAAACGAGGAGAGGTATGGAAGCTTCAGCTCATGAAGCTGGCTCCATTCGAGAACATGCCTCCTACAGAACAGACATTGGCAAGCATTTCATTCATGGAGAAAGAGATGCAAGTAAAATCAGGCACCAGCATGCCGACTGTACTGCAAGCCGTGTACGGTAATGGAATGGTCAGTGATATATCAGGCGTAGCCGTGTATAGCTCGGATGATTCCCGTATTGCCGACATCGACGCATCGGGTTGGGTCACGGGTCATGCGCCTGGAGTCACTTATATTGGGGCCACTTACGGAGGGCTCAATGCCAGCTTGAAAGTAACCGTGCTGCCTGAGGATTGGGTTGAGCCTGAACCGGCCCGTGGAGACCTCCGGCTGGATTCGAACGACTACTCGCTAAGTGCCGGCTCCATGATCGATGTAAGGGTCATACTTTACGACTATTCCGTACATAAAGAAATAGACGTGACCAAGGAAGCAACTTTCCGAAGCGCCAATCCGGACATTCTCGAATGCGATGATGAGGGGAACCTGATTGGCCGTAAGGCGGGATTCACGAAAATCCATGCTGCCTATAGGGGACTCCAGGCGACGTCCAACGTTCAGGTGCTTCGAGCATCCATTCCACAAGAAGTGGAACAGCCGGAGCTAGATTTGTAATCAGCCATTATTAATCTTCGTTACAAGTAAAGGCTTAGCTAGAGCACGGAGCTCGGAACTAAAAAATACTTTTCTACCTTACTCCATATTCAATCCAATATCGAATGCCGTGCTCTAGCATTCATCCTTTTATAGACGAATTATTTCCCGAGCAATAATCTTGTACATATAATTAGGTAGCTTTTCCTTTACAATGACTAATATATCAATATCACTTTGTTGAGGAGTAAAGCCCCCATCGCCATTGAACCGTGTAAATAGATTCCGACTAGCGATTGCGATAAATCATATTTCAGGAGATTCGTGATATGGTCTAAAACAACTTGTTGATTCATTCTAAATGTTTCCCCTGTCTGTTATGTTGTCTCTATTTCTTCTGAGCACATTGACCAATTCCATTTCTTCTATCCTTCTGTAAGATCATAAAATCATATATTACATGTGTCGGTTCCGGATCAGTATCTAAATCCTCAAAAAGCACGACCAAAAACCAAACGAGTGTTCCAGATAACTCGATGAAATAGGGATTCCACAGCTTGTCGCCTTCCCATATTTGCGAATTTCGCAAATACCAACCCCAATTATCTATCGTCAAAGAAATCATTCCCATGAAATATATGCCAATTCACTCTTCAAATTTCGTTTTAAAATCCTAACTGATATTAATTTTATTTTTTCTCGTCTTAACCCAAATGCATCCCCTAATTACAAAACAAAAGAGGGAGAATTATATCACTCCGTTTCTTGTCTTTCTCATGTCATCAATCAATTTACATGAGCTACACAACATGGTAAAATATAGGTAATGAAAACAGAAGAAGGAGGGCTGATATTGAAGACAACATCGATCATAAAAACAATCGGAGAACTAATTCACGACACTAGATTTGCATCGAATATAACGATTACGCAGTTATCAGAGCTGTCAGGCATAAATAAAGGTACGATATCAAGAATAGAGAAAAGCGAAATAAAACGACCAGATTTTTCAACTGTAAGGCTATTAACCACTTCATTGGATATCCCTTTTGAAACATTGGTTGATTATTACGTCGAAGATGAAAAAAGATCAGACTTATTGTTTGATATCTTGGAAGCGACGATTAAGCAAAAGAGCAGTAACGAATTAATACGCAAGGTTGCAATTAAGTATCTCAAGGCTCCGAATGAAGACAGCGTTGACTTAACAGGAAAGCTTTATAAATACATCGGCTCCATTGAAGACACCTCCATGAAATTGTCCTTATATGACCTCATCATAGAACACTCGCGTTCGCACGGAATAATGCCCTATATAGCTAAAGGTTTGTACCAAAAGTACTTGATTGAAAGAAATGACTTCATGCGAATGAAGGGAACTTATTTCGATGGGAAGTATGTTATTCACTACATCGATTTTCTATCCAAAGAAGAACGAATCGAGTTGTATTATAAACTAGGAATCCATACATACAACTTAAGGCTCTACAACGAGAGCGTTGAATATTGTAAGAAAGTATTTGTAGAGGATGATGACAGCAGTAGTCCTTACAGAGTACATGCTATCGCTGTCCTTAGAGATTGTTTTTTTGCTTTAGGTGAATACAAAGAGTCGGAGATATATTCAATTCAATATAAACAATTCAACTATCCTAACACTCAAGAACATGTTGTATTGATGGAAGCTTTATTTAAAGCGGTTAAGGGGAACGAAGACCAAGCTATTAAAGAACTCAAATCATTTTTTGAAACATGTAGTGACGCATTTATTCTCCCAGCAGCAAGACATCTCATACGATTGTGTTTAGATCAAAATCGCATCGATGACGTTAAAATTGTTTTGGAAAGTGGTAGAGTGAACTCATCCATCATGACCAAAAGTAATCCATTAACTTATTATGGATACGGGGAATTTCTGAAACTGCAAGGTGATTATTACTTAGCTATAGGGGAAATTGAAAAATGTATAAATGCTCTAATGGATGGAGCGTTGTGCTTTTCAAAAATTAGCGATACAATCAAGGAGAAAGAATGTCTTCATAAGATTTTACATATACATTTAGAAAATAACACCCCCATGAGTAAAGACATTCTTGAAAAACTTAGCGACTATTATTCTAATAGCACCAAATAAACGGAGGGCTAGGTATGAAAAACTCATTGAAGAGACTATATTTTAAATCCCTTCTTTTCACAGTCGTATTTATAACAACCGTCGCGGCATTTGGTGATACAGGTGTTATCCATCCATGGTAGGAAGTGAAAAAGAGCAGCGCCAATAAGGTGTTGCTCTTTTTCATTTTTCGACACGGAGTTGCAGTGGGATTTTTCCACATATCTGACTTGTAACGTACATTATACTCAATAGAGAGATAGTGTACGTGAGGTGAGATATTATAGATTCTTTAGAGGATAAAATTGTTGAACTAAGGAAGAAGTTAATCAAGATTGTCGAGAATAATAAGGGGGGATTTTCAAACGAAGAAGTGGTTCTTATCAGCCAAGAACTAGATAGATTAATACTAGAAATGCAGAAGAAGAAACGTTCGAGAAATTAACACTTGTTTATCTTAACTTTAATTTAGTAGAAAGGTATAGAAATGCATTGGTTTCGCTAATAATATTTACAGGTTGTATGGAAATTAGCAGCTGTCCCTATGTCCATCATGGGGACATTTTTAGTGTTCGTGGATACGATGAATTCAAATAATTAGTAATTTATTATTGTTGTTGTCCTCAGTACGGTGAACTAATAATAGTTGCATTAGAAACCCTAATATCAAGGCTTTTTTATTATGCAATTACTTTAAGTTCAACAGACATCATATGGTGCGGCTGTTCGCAGTAGAACCCTAATTATATGTATATATCATCATATTGACACAAAATCACCCCATTTATTAAAAAAACTTATTCTGAATAAGTGAAATAAATTTGGATTTTCCATCCTTGTCAACTATTTGTCAAGATGATGAACTGGACTACGCCAAAAACAATTAAGATGATGACAAGAACTAAAATAACTGCAATAGTTCTAAGAATAAATTTCAAAATTTTCCTGGTGTCCTGATCCATAAATACCACCTCCTACATTAAATGTATTAAATAAAGAACACTCCTATCACAATATAAAAATGCCTTGTCGTAAAACAAGGCATTTTTGAATATGTTACATTAACATTAGAAATAAACTTTCTTAATAAGTTGTCCGTCAGGATCGTAAACAGTCCCATATCCCGTGCATTTGGATTTACTTGTATTTCCATTTGGACCGAACCATTCCCAATAATTGATTTGACGCCAAGTAGTGTATAATTGAAATCTAATTTTTTCTCCTTTTTTGATTTCAGTAGTGCTTGACCATCTGACATCGCGTTCAGTTCCAATTTTAATCCCTACTTTAGCCTCTAACACACTTACATCGAGCTTGATTTCTCCATCGAAATAGGTATGCTTCTTAGTTGATTCCGAAATTGTAAAATTGTCGGGACCATAAACATAGAACTCCTTATACATGTCCGACGATGAATAGTGACCGCGACCTTTATCTTGAGATGTTAAGAAGTATACGTCTGCAAGGGTGGTAAATTGATTGGAGTTTTGATCCTTATCTTTAATCGGAACGTATTCATATTCAACTTTTTTTGGAACTTCTTGCAAACCATCTTGTACAGCGATTTCTTTCAACTTTTGTGGATCTGTGATGGTAATTGTGGCATTGCCAGTTTCACTCAGACTCTGATTCAGTAACTCGAATGGCACGCGATTAGGCTTCTTGTTGATCGGCTGTGGGATGTTGTCCGCATCTGCTGAAACCGCCGACACAAACAAACTACAGATCAGGAGCAGAATCATTGATGTAATAGATACTTTTTTCATCTTTTCATTCCTCCTATAATATGGTACATTTAGGTAAATTCCTAAATGTTGATCTTAATTTAACATGTGGTCAAAATGCTTGTCTGTCGAATACTGATGGTATAAAAAATATTATTTGGGATTTAGTTATCAAAATGTCGATTATTGACATCTTTCTTTTTTAGGAGGTTCCGTATTTGCTTATCAAGAGAATTTTTCTGAGCATCTATTTGATTGTAATTACAGTTTTAGGCGTGTTCAAAGTTCCAGTGACTGTAGTTTGGGGAGAAGAAATGAGGTATCATTCTAAGAAATACGTTTCTCTATGGGAACTGCAAGGCGAACATCAAGTGAATGAGTTCTTTGTAACTTATCAATTAGACTATTTGAGGTTGTTGTTTGAATTGGGTATCGCTACACTTATTGTTTATGTAATGTATTTGATCTTTAAACCTGATACAGAGTAAAAGGATGCCTCTTTCGAGGCATCCTTATTTTATAACAGCCAAAGTAACCCCCTTTCATTTCTCCAGCATATTCCTCACATCCATTTGTTCACGATACGCTCGATGTACGTATTATTGAAGGAAGATAGTTGCCTTTTCGATTTCCTTTTTCTCAATCGTCTATCTTCGTTAACGTTTCCCATTCCACTCTTTCTTGATGTTTTTGGATAACTCATTCCTTTCGATCTTTCAAACAATTATCCAATTAGAGCTGTAGTTTTAAGATGCCATGTACCCGAATAAATGGTCGACATGACAAGCTTCTCACCAAATGAAAGCTGGTAGGCTCCTTACCATCAGTTCAGCCTGCTAATGAGTTTCACTCAAATCACGCAGCATTTTCCTATGTTAAAACAAATAAACCGCCAAATTGGCGACTTATTATGTTTGCATTTGATTTCTGTTTGGAAACTTAACGCACTCGGGTTGATCCGTTTGACGATTATTTAAAACCTCCCATCATGTGTTAATCGACACTAAGTTGCCCCCCATTAATGAATCAATTTCTTATTTAATAAGGACACCCGAAGGTGTCCCTGTTTTAGCATTGTTCCCATCACTTCCGCCGTTTCATACCTCTTACTGTAACCACAATCCAAACAACAGCTAAAACATATGCAATAATATCTGTAACCAAGTAGTTCATTTTGAGCAAAACAAAGAATGTGACAATAAATAATATTGGGAGAATGACAGCTGTTGCAGTGGTTAGCTTATTAAACTTTTTGTCTTCCAACCTCTCACCACCTCTAGATAAAAGTTGTACTCAGGACTTTTACTTACAGCAATAACATCAATGCTTTAGTGACCCACCAAGCAACCGTCTCGTTCCCTGTTACTGCAAGTGCTCCTTCGATTCGTGGGAACTAATCCTTCTTTTTGCTGCTTTTATCCTTTCGAACCAACAAAATTAGTGCTGAGGAAACGAACAACAACCGTGAAATTCTAATCGCCAGATTGAACCCCTCACCACCTAAATTACTTATACCAAACAAAATATCAAGTACGGATACTAAACCTGTAATAATAAATATAATCAGTGCCAGTATATACACGCTTAGTTCCTCCTTTATTTACCTTACAACAGAAAGAAGACTATAGCTCTAGCTGCAATTTCCGCCAACCATTTAGGCAATCCAATATATTCAAACGCATATGTGAATCCATCCTCCGCTATACCCGTAAAGTTAAGCACAACATTTAAAAGCCAAGATAATATTTAAGTTTATCTTTTGCTCGTACACGCTAGCATATAGGATCTGCTTCCTATCTAATAACATGTATTCTCGATGAGGCTCCATACATTATGTTTTCTTCTCATTGAATATGCTTAAGGCATTTTCGTACATTTGCTGATCGATTTGAAACTTTTCCGTAACCCATTCTCTCAGCTCGTCAGGGTTTAGATGTCTTTCCACCTTCTCATGCTGAAAATATTGCTTCAGCACATTATCGTTCAACGAAGTCGGAATTCCATTGATGTAGCCGAAAATTTGAATGTTTTGCAGCATAGGCGATGTATCCCAATTGTTCGCATTCCTAATCAGCGGAGTCATTTTGTCTAATGCTATCGGATTGGGATCAAGGGTTTTAGTAGGTCCGGGGTTTCGAATAATCTGAATTTCATTCTGAGATACCTGATAGGTAAAGACTTCCCTTACATTATTCACTTGAAAAGATTGATACAACGGGTATGCCTGAAATAGCGGAGCACAATACCCGACATCTACATAGTAAGGTTGATCGAGGTCCACGCGCAAACACAAGTGGCCAGGATCCATGTACATATAAGAAACGGAAAATCCAAGCCGGGATAGCAGCCAATGAAACCCTATTGCATTTGTCCAGCATGTTCCTCCCATCCCTTTGTTCACGATGCGCTCGATGTACGTATCAATAGAAGGGAGGTAGTCTCCTGTTCGGTTTCCTTTTTCCCAATCGAGTATTTTCGTCAGCGTTTCCCATCTTACTCTCTCTTGATGCCTCTGAATAAGTTCATTGAGAAACGCCAAGCTAATAGGCTGCTTTTCAACCGACAGAAAATGAAGAAACCGAGCAACTAACGCTTCATGTTCCTGCTTTCGCGATATTTATCTCATTGAACAAGGCGTCTTCCTATATTTATTATCTCCCTCATCGCTTGTAATTTCCATATTTTCCAGTCTATATTTCAAAAAATAATCTAATTAGAGCTGCAGTTGTAAGAGCGATATTCCCATGTACCCGATGATGGTCGACATTCTAATCATTCATCTGTTTTGAGCTCAAATACTTCTTCAAGACGACAAATAAGCCACCAAAATGGCGGCATATCATGTCTGCACTTGGTTTCTGTTAGGAAACGTTACGCACTAGGATTGACCCGTTTGACCGTTATTTAAATACGCTATCAGGAACGTAATAAACTTTCTGTGTATCTTTCTTATTTACGGGATCCGTAACGATTGTAAAATATACGTTATCGTTTTTGGTCTGTACTCCCTCGATTTCATGCGTTCCCACATTCGTAATTTTCACGAGGGTTTTGTACGCTCCAGTGTTTGTCAACATCGCAATCTGCGGGGTTTCACCTTCTGCTCCGCCTGACGTATAAATTTCTGTGCTATCAAGCATATCAGCCCCCTGGAAAGATCCATTAGGTCTGACTATACCATCACCTGACTGAGTAAAACTGGTCACACATGCGTTTATTGCCGCCGCACTATCCAGACGAACTTGTTCGTTGCTATCAAGAAGTTTATTCAATGCCACTGTGTCATATATCGACCAAGTTACGGTACCTTCTTTCGTTTGTACCCGGAAAACCGTATATTTACTATTGCCTCCCCCATCAACACGATAGGTCTCCCCTAGTCTTGCGCCCGTCTTATTCGCATAATTCATGTAGGTGACCCGATGAAGAGCCGTATAATCAACTGTCGTGCCGGCAGCGTATGTAAGTCTTGCCACCTGGAGGGACCAGTTATACGATGTTGAAGGATCCGCTTTTGAACTAAAATAGAAATAATTGATATCGTTGTATGCATACATATCGAGGGTTTGACAATGTCCGGTATTGGTAACGGTCATTTCATCCACGTACGTTGCATTATTTCCGTTTATGAGCAATCGTGAAAGATAGCATGTTCCCCCTGACCGCTGAGTTACGTAAAGATACTTATCTGCGATGTAAGCTTTCTGCACAGCCACATTGTGATTCAATCCTTTAAGATTGTAAGCGAGCGTTGCCGATGCGCTTGCCGTTTTCCCAGGAGTAGCCGCAAAAGCGGGCAAAACAGACATTCCAAAAATAAGAATGGTGAGAACAACAGATGTGAACATTTTCAACTGTCTTTTCAGAAGCCCCAAAGCTTGAACTTGCAACATATCAATACCTCCATTAAGAAAATATGATTGGACAAGATACTGGAAAATGTAATCAATTAATTGAAACCACTTTACTCGATTATGGACAAATTCATATTGAGAATGCAAGAATGTAGGATGTTAAATTTCTGAAAATGTCCCTAGTGGTTAATCAACATTTAGATTCCTTCTCTTCAACAGTAACAGGAACAAGTTTGATGTCCATAATGTCGCCTATGTTCACTTTTTATTCGCAGTTGAGGCTTCTTCTATTTCTTTCAAAATTCGTCTGGGATTTCTATATATTCGGATACTCTTGCTTTCAACAACTCGATTAGTTCTTCATCCATATATGTATAAGCATCCGGGATATCCAAGCATATTAGTTTCTTACCATTCAACTCAAAACTATTCTTATCTTTTAATCTTCTGATATGCTTCTTCTCCATCACGAAAATGATATCTGCCCAGCCAATATGACCACCTGTAACTTTAATCCGAGCACCCTCTTCGAACTACTTACATTGCTTAATAACCATTACCCATTAACTTAGGTAGGTACTCCAAACATAAAAACTATGTATCAGAGGGGATCCAAATAGAAAAGTGCGCAAAGAAGCATTCCTTCTTTATTTCCTTTTAACTACATCCAACAATGTATTTTGAAAAAATTCTATAGTATCCATAACATGAAATGCCGTATCACCAAGACCTCTTTTTTCATCCAATCGACCAATTTCGGCTATATAACTTTTTTCTACACGATG
This sequence comes from Paenibacillus wuxiensis, assembly GCF_040195695.1. Lineage (NCBI taxonomy): Bacteria > Bacillati > Bacillota > Bacilli > Caryophanales > Paenibacillaceae > Paenibacillus > Paenibacillus wuxiensis. The sequence goes on from NZ_JBEFZI010000014.1 coordinate 26,272, forward strand.
ATTTAGTAATACAATTCTAAATTCACGTTGGTACTTGAAATAAATGTCTTTTGTAAATAGAGGTGTGGTTGTCGGGACTCTATAACTTTCAATTTTTTCCACTCGGTTTACTGACAAGTCTTCATATTTTACTTTATCTGCTTGATACTCGATGCCTTTTTTCCTAAAGGCTTCATCAACCTTATTTATAAATGAGACAGGGTTGATTAGGATTGCTTTTGTCCCAAAATCAGCGATCATTTTGTCTACTTCATGACTTGCTATATCAAAAACTACTTTATAACTATTTTCGGTCTCATCGATTATTTTAAAATCACTCGAATCAAAAGCAGTGAAACAGAAAATTGGGATATTATCAAACACATGATTTCTTTCAATGATTTGACCTGCTGTACCCTCTCCAATTAAAGTATCCGTTCCTTGTAAGTACATTTTAAACGTTACATTTGAGAGGATATTAGCTGCCTCATACCTGTCCCCCTGCCCTTTAACCTTTGTCTGATTCTCAAGATCAACAAAATATTTGATGTTGTTCATAAAAAGTTGGCCATTAACAATGCTCTTTACATATTTTTCTTGAGTAAACTTTGTGAGTAGAAGTATTTCCGACTCAAATCCCTTAGCCCTACAAAGCTTCAAAATACATCGTCTCCTTTAAACTCAATCAAAAATTTTTAAGCAACAAAAATATAATGATTTATGTTTCTAATTTTTGCGCTGATTTCTTATAACGTCTCTCGCATTCGCGATCCCCCGTAGGGCGTTATCGACAGCATCAGCTTCTTTGAAATATCGTCTCTGACCAAAGGGAATGAAGTGGTTTATGAAGGATGGTGCTTCGTTAAATTAGCTATAGATTCTTCGTAATTTTTCAATATAATTGTTTTTTATGTCTTCCCATTTATTCTCGGAAAGAGTAATTTCAAACGAATCAAATAATTTGTTTTTGAATTGAATGAGATCAATTTGGTTCTTTTATATAATGCATTCAAAAGCTCTTTGAAAAACTGTCTTCCATGATTCAGGGATATCACTCTTCTCTTTCCATTTACTTGTTTCTAAATGAGTTCTAAACGGTTTATCACTGCTAGGAGCTTGATATCCTAAGCACTCCTCCAAGCATTCTTCTAACACAGACACACAAGCAGAATTTCCGACTGCTGTTACAATAGGAAGATTGAATTTTTCTGCTCCAGCCACACCTCTATCCCGATCATGGATAACATATATGGGAACACTAAGCTTTTTTAAATATTTTACTAAAGGTATTATTGTAGCTTTTCCTCTTGCTTTTATAACTTGTGTTTTTGATAGAATATCTTTTCTAGTACTAGCATCAAGAACCTTCAATGTATTTTTTATCGCAATGACTTCGGAATCCCCTTCTACAATGACACATCTATCAGCAAAGAAAATTCGCGATAATTCGTCATCAAAAGTTTTTACCATCTTCAATAATTCCTTTTCTTCGGTCTCTAGTTCATCAACGGCATCATTCAAACCATAATTGAATGATTTACTGTATCCGTTCGAATCAGTGTATAGTTTAGTCAAGCTTAACCAATCTTTTGACAGATCTATCATCCAAGGGGAATGGGTCGAACAAATAATTTGATCAGTTTCACCAAGAGAATAAATCGTATCCCTCAAAAGATTCGCCGCTGCAGGATGCAGATAGATTTCTGGTTCTTCAAAAGCAACCAACAATGGCCTAGTTTTAGCTTCTCCCATTGCTTTTAAGTGCGAGTGATATCGAAGCATCGAAAAAATACCAGTTCTCACCAACCCAGTTCCTTGCTTTTCCGCACTCGTATTAACATTAGAGAACATTTCGACTTCATACTTAGGTTTCAAAACACTATTTAAATCTTGGAGAGAAGGACTTATTTTAATTCCACAACCTGGAAACACTTCGTCGATAACCGAATTGACGTCCTCACATAATCCACTTATCAATGAACTACTATTGTCTGGAGACATAACCGTTTGCAATTCTGTAAGTTGACCTTGAATTGAAGCAGCCAATTCGTTCTGAGACAATAAATCTTCAAATAAAATCCCTAGGCATTCCCCTAGTAATGTTTTGTTCCCATCAGCTTTTCCTATATCATCAACATTCGCGTAAGATGGTATATGAACCAAACGTGGTAATTTTGAAGCAACATTACTAGCAATTCCACCAGGATTCTCTATATACTTAGGTTCCGATTCAAAGTCCCAAACAACAGCATCTTCTACTATGAATTCCCATCCTGATGAAAGCTTTCCATTAGAGGGCTTAGAGCCAAATAAATCTGTCAACGTTTCTTCTCCGAATCCAATTTCTATTAAATCATTCCACTTGCTCACATTCTTGAATTCGTCTTTGAGTGTGTAGTGATATTGCAGAGTCCATATTTTGGCTTTGGTTGAACCTATATCGAATGTTTTTTTATATATGTATTGTCCATCTATTACCCTACCTTTGAATCCCCTTGATTTCGCAGTAGTTGCATCAATATCTGTGAAATATCCACAAATCTCAATTTCCTTTTCTCTTTGCCCATCTGAGAGTACCCTAAAATCATCTGGCTTTATTGTATTACTGAGAGAAAGTAAAGCTTCAATAGCTTTAATCACAGATGTCTTACCTACATTATTCGGACCAATAATAAAAGACGCTGTATTCAGGTTTAGATCAACATACTCAATTCTACGAAAATTTTTAATTACAATTCTTGATAGTTTCATAATTGTTCTCCTTTGTTTGTTGATTTCAGTTATGGTTGTTGTATCTATAAACCCGAGAGACTTTAAAGGAGCATCAGCGACTGGGTAACTTCCCCACTTAGCCTTGCAGGGTTGTCTGCCTGATTACATTTCTTCAAAAACCATCGGGAAGACCAAGGAATGAACATGACGCAGTGTAGATATTATGTTATATACTGTTGATGCCACACTCGATTTTCTATGGGAAAATTTTCATCAATTCATTTTTAATTTGTTTTACTCTTAACGTATTTCTTTGAACATCATTAGCAGAGCCTCGGCCTCCATTATCTGCATTAATAACTACATGATTAACATTGTTTATTCCAGCATAGTGATTCATAATCTCTTTAATTTGTAATTTAGCATGATAATCCCATTTATTTTCTAAATAAAGTATGTAAATATTATTGAATTGTTTAAAAAACAAATCATTTAATATATCCTTTGAATCATTTTTAATTTCTCTAGTTGGACAAAAAGCTGCTAAAAGATCATGCTGGTTGCATATTAAGTTTCCGAATTTACTTTTGAGCATAGGTATGTACTTACTTGCAGCAACATCATCATTTGAATGAGATTCAACAACAAAACTCGAATTGACTCCATTGATTACATATTTATGTCCTTCCCTAAACTGCTTCCTTTTAAATAAATCATATATAATTGTAGTTTTACCCCAATTATTAAATCCTGTTATTAACACAGCGTTGCTCATAAATTTTCTCCTTTAAGTAATTTTTTGAATGTTTGCATCAATTGCAAATAAAAATATATCTGTGAACTTTGTAAGCCTCACCACCAATTATCCACAGTACAGGTAGATATGGCCATGAAAATTATACCATTTATTTGACGATCCTATTAAATCTATTAACTTCTCACCTTAAAATAATTCTCAGGCCCTATTCCAAAACAAAAAGACACGCCAGCATCCAGGGACTTTCCCTAACAGCTTGCGTGTCTTTCGACTCACCTATAATTCTAACCTTTTATCTTCTCTTTGTAATTTCTCTCTCTATCTATTTATCTCTTTAATCTATTTATATCTAAACTGAAGCGATAGCCTCAGTTCATCCCAATCCTTACTCTTTATCGCTAATCCCCACAACGCCTGTCGGGTCTACACCGAACTTAGCGCCGAAGACATCTTGTATGGAGTCGAGTGGCATGAAGAGCTTGCCGTTCTTCACGACTGGGGCTTCCTTCAGCTCGACGAACATTTTAGCAACAGATGCTTTCTTGTCGCCTTCTTTCAACGCTATCCATCTCGCTCCGCGCATGAACTCGTATGCGCCAGTCTTCTCGTTCTTCTCGAATTTGTAGCCAAGCGCCTTGCCGATCTCTTCGATTGGCACCATGACGTTGTGTTCAGTCGTGAATACTTCCTTGGATATCTCGCCAAGACCTTCACCGTTTACAACAAGTACCCAATGCATGCCGCCGAAGGAATCCTGTGGAGTTTGGTTTGGATCTTCTTTCCCTTCCGTTCCTTCACTAATACCGATTACGCCAGTTGGGTCGATGCCGAACTTCACGCCGAAGACGTCACCAAGAGAGTCAACCGGCATGTACAGCTTGCCGTTCTTTACAGCTGCTGCTTCCTTGAGCTCAACAAGCATTTTGCCTACTGAGGCTTTCGTGTCGCCTTCCTTCAGTGCAATCCACTTGGCAGCGCGGGAGAACTCGTATGCGCCAGTCTTCTCGTTCTTCTCTACTTTGTAGCCGAGCGCCTTGCCGATTTCTTCAACGGGCACCATGACATTGTGCTCGGTCGTGTACACATCCTTCTTGTCCACGCCAAGGCCTTCGCCATTTACGACAATGACCCAATGCATGCCGTCGAAGGAGTCTTGTGGATCTTGGTCTTTCTCAATCTCGATGTGACCGTTGGCATCTATCGTCACACCTGCATGCAGCACATTGGAGACGAACTGCAGCGGTACATACAACGTCTGTTCCTTGAGCAATGCTGCTTTTCCAAGATGCAGAATGTCCTCCGCTTGACGGTATTCATCTTTGTTCAGTATAGCCGTCACCATCTTGTCGCCTTTTGCCGCGGTGGACGATTTCTCTGCCTGATTCCATGTGAGCTTGTAGCCAAGTCCTTCAGTTACCGCACGGAATGGTACGAGGATGTGATTTCCATCTACCATCACTTGTCCGGACGCTTTTTTGCCGTTAATCGTAACCGACTCTTGTGCGCCGACGTTATGTACCCATGTTGTATCCAGAGAAGCGCTAAGTTTTATCCCTACAATATCGCCATTCTCGTTATATACGAACTGCTTCACATATTTGTCGTAGAAATTCGTGCCCAAGTCTTTCACTTCCATGTTCGTTGCAACAGCCTTCGTGTCGACTGGTTGTGTCGCCGGGGCTGCATACGCTTGTGCGCCCATCAATCCAAGAGCTAATGCTACGGTAGTTGCAATGGTTGTCTTCTTCATAGGTGTCTACTTCCTCTCGAATGGTTCGTTGGTGTTGACGCATTGCGCAATGATATCTCAGCTGATTCACACACTCAGACGGGACACTCGATCGAAAGGTTGCACAGAAGGTTATCTCCATTTTTTACCAACCAATTTGTTCATACCCACATATATACATGTACTAGACCATGGTTCATCCTAGCGAATTACGTCAACATGCCCGTCATCGCCCAAATCCAGATCCCTGCGAATCCGAGCACAATCCCGATTAAAAACAACATAAACAACTCCGAACCTAAAAGCCTTTTCACCATGCTCCCGACCAAGGCCACGATTCCGATAACGCTACCGATAAACAACACGATCATGAACGGACGAGTCAAAAACATATCCTGAACGGAAGGCTGTAGCAGCAAATAATAACTTCCCCCACCGAACAGTACTCCCACTGCGAAAAGGAACGCCAGCAGTACACAAACCGTTGATTTTCTCATGGCCGCTACTCTCTACTTATCCTGGCTAGGCCAGCTCTTCTTGAGCAATTTCCGTCTTGCGTCCGCGCGAGTTCACGATTGTGATACTGATCGCGTCGTATCCATTGCGCTTCGCCTCATCGAAGTCGCATTTCTCCCCGCTAATCAGTTGCAACTTCCCGTCCTCATCCACTTCTTCTTCGAATTCCTCGTCCCAGTCGACATTATAATAAACGGTTACGAATACTTCGAATACATCCTCTCCGTCCCCATCTACATAAGGAAGCAGCGGCTTCCGTTCATTATGCTGTTCCGCAGTGAACGTATCGCACAGCATCGCATCATATCCATGCTTGCATCCATCGAACACCACATAGCGCTTCCCTGTTGCTGGATCTTCAGCAAGAATGAGCGGTGGTGCAAAGTCCGTCGACGCTATCAGATCATCGATAAGCTCCCCATAATAGAAAATATGGAACCTCTTCGCTCCACCATCAATAGCCAGCCTTCCTGTCCATTCTACCTCATGCCATACCGCAGGCTTCTCTGGGATTGCAATACCATCCAAATAAGCAGGCCCTTGTCTGCATTCATTCTGAATCGTCAATATCTTCACGTCCTGTCTCGTGTCATCACGATCGTTACTATACGATTGTCATCGTCAACTTTTAGCTTTACCGTAATATCTAATTTGTCCTTGAACAGCTTCGTCACATTGATGTAACGATCGACGGCCTCCGTAGTTCCCCCACCTGCCGATGTCCGCGACATGCCAGCATGAATAATATCCTTCACATAATCCGTGTCCATGGGAGCGGACGGATCATAGGTATATACATGATTTCCTTTATCATCGAAAAATTCATACATATTCGTGTAGTCGTTGGCATTTTCAAACTTCGGAACTGTTTTGATATATGCATGTACACGCTCGTTATCATACTGAATTTTGCCGTCTAAAAAGGGATTCTCCTCAGAGGACTTCACCTCATATTGGCCATACGCCAGCATAAACAATTCATCCAAGTCTCCCGTATCTACCCGATAATAGAACTGCCGCTCTTCTCCCTTCTTATCCATTGCGGAATTATAGTTAAGAAGAGGCCATGCATTATACCTTTTGCCGCCCTTCTCAATCGCTAACGCATACTTGCTTAAGACGACCTCGCCTTGGAACACACCAAATGTACGGCCAATAAAGTAAGCAGGAATGCTCAGAATAACAACAATGACTAGTGCAATGGCCAATTTAAGCTTGAGTTTGCTCATGATGCCTCCTTATCCAATTACATATCTATACGCTGCAGCTTATGTAGCAGCTTCACGATAGCTTCTCGGTTCTTCGCTTCTTTCATATATTTGGGCAGCGAGTGTGAAGCCGTACGCTTGATGACAGCAGCTGGCTTCTCACGCAGTTCTGCCGATATGTAGCTGATCAAATAGTTCAAATGCTCTCGGTTGGCCGCCCATACCGGTTTCCCACGGAAATAATCCAAGTAGTACAGCTCCAATTGAAAGATCGGATCCCGTTCATTTCGAAAATCCAAGTAGCAGCCTGAATAGGCCACAATCTTACGTATAGCCACTTGATTCACAGCTGAGCAATGCGGGCATCCGATACGCACTGCCTTATGGGTCTGCTGCTTGTGATCGGTAACCTCTTCATTGAACCATCTCTCGCACACCGTGCACACGCCGCTGGCTGTATAACGATAATCTTCGGGTTCCTTCTCCTTATGGAAGCATGCCGTGCAGTTCACTACGACTCCCTGCTCCCCTTTAGAGATGTAGGCCAAGCCAGTGCATTTCGGGCACTTCACGGCAACCTGCTCATTCCGACGCAATATCGCATAAAATCCAAAAGGAAGGCCAAGGGGGTCTATAAAGCGCTCCATGTTGTCGTTCTCCTCCCGCATTTTTACCAAATCATTACCAAGTATAGGTATTATACGATAAACAATCAATGGACTACCTGATTATCATTACAGGTCTTACGTCCCATTTCTGTTCGATTACTCACAACTAGCTGCCCATACCGACACATGCAGCATTTCATTTGCTAAATCTACTCATAAAAGCGAATCTTATAACCTACTGCTATTCAGGCCAGACATAGGCGTATCAAAGATCGCAATAAGGGTGATTTACAAAATATACAAGTCTATTTGATTTTCCAATTACATTTATTTACACAACCGCTAACAATCCTTGACTACAATAAACATGTAAATTACATACTTGGTTGGAGGGATTTCGGTTGAATAAAATGTTACGCAAGTCGCTGGTGACGACTCTGGCGCTTCTCATGCTGCCATTCGGAGCTATGCAATCCGATGCAGTACTCGCTAAGGGCGCAGCGAAACTACAGCCCACTTCGAAAAATCTCATCGTCCTTATCGGTGACGGCATGGGACCTGCTCAAGTATCTGCCGCACGAATCTACTCCAAGAACAAGCTGAAGCGTCCATCCTTATATATGGACAGCCTGTATGTGGGCCAAGCAACAACCTTCGCTGACAAGGGCGAAGACGGAGACACGATCGTATCCGGTGAAGTAACAGACTCTGCATCTGCGGGTACTGCATTTGCAACAGGCAACAAAACATACAACGCTGCAATCAGCGTATCAAATGAAGATATCTCGAAGCCATTCGCTTCCGTAATCGAAGCTTCCAAGGCTGTTGGCAAATCAACGGGTCTTGTAACGACAGCTCGTATTACACATGCGACACCTGCGGTATATGCATCCCATGTTCGCAATCGCGACAATGAAAATGCTATCGCATCCCAATATTTAGAGTCAGGCGCAGTTGACGTTCTGCTCGGAGGCGGCAAGCGTCAATTCGTAAGCAAGCAGGAGAAAGGCAAGCGCGAAGACAAGACAATCATCCCTGATTTCGAGAAAAAAGGCTATAAAGTTGTATACGACAAAAAGGGCCTGCAATCGTTAACTTCGAAAAACGGAAAGGTTCTCGGCCTCTTCCACGATTCCCATGTGGACTACGTGCTTGATCGCAAGCCTGAGACACCAAGCCTTGCAGACATGACGTCTGCAGCAATCAAGTCTCTCTCTACAAATCCGAAAGGCTTCACGATGATGATTGAGGGCGGACGTATTGACCATGCAGGTCACGCGAATGATCTGGGCGCTATGATTCAAGAGACGCTTGATTTCGATGCAGCAGTGAAGGTTGCTCTTGATTTCGCGAAGAAGGACGGCAACACTTCCATCGTAATTACAGCCGATCATGAGACAGGCGGCTTCTCCCTGTCCCGTGATAACATCTATGAATTGAATGTAGATACGTGGGACAAGCAAAAAATCTCCTCTGAGCTTCTTGGGCCTCAGCTTGCAAAAGCTGCATCCACTGACGAAGTGAAGGCGTTAATCAAGAAGCATACGGGCTTCACTGATATCACCGATGAAGAAGCTCAATACATCATGCAAGGCGACGGTTCCTCCTATAAGCAAGAAGGCGCATTCAACCAGGTGATGGCGAAGCGCTACTTGGTAGGCTGGTCAGGACACGGCCACTCTGCGGTAGATGTAGGCGTATGGGCGTATGGTCCAATTACGGAATATGTACAAGGTCAAATTGATAACACAGCAATTGCGACAAGCATCGCGAAAGTGCAAGGCTTGGATCTGAAAAAAGCAACTGCCGAGCTGCAAAGCAAGCACTTGTATCCGAAATTCAAGGTAAGCCGTGACGGCAAGGTTCTCTTCCCTGCTGTGAAGCTGGCACAAGCATTGCAAATTAAAGTAACGAATGATAGCGCATCGAAGACGACTACATTTACGAAAGACAAGGCGACATTGAAGGTTCAAGACGGATCTTCCGTTACGTTGAACGGCAAAGCGGTTTCGATTCCAACAGAATTGGATCGCAATGTCCTCTACGTGGATATTGACGCATTCAGCAAGCTGACTGGCAAAGCATTGAAGTGGGATTCCTTGTCTGAGCGCATCATTTTGAAATAATCAAATCGATTCGAATGAGAACGGGTGGGGTGACAGTGTCATCCTGCCCTTTCCTTACTAAATGAGGTGATTCTATGATACAGCTTCATCAGGTACGCAAGTCCTATCGGAATCAACAGCAGCTTCTCCCCATTCTCGATATTCCACATTGGCATGTTGCACAAGGAGATCGAATTGCGCTGCTTGGCCCTAGCGGCAGCGGCAAGAGCACTTTGTTATACCTGCTGTGCGGCGTACTCGCTCCAGATGAAGGAACCTGTAAGGTCGGCAATGAACCTCTGCACCAGATGACAGAACTGGAACGCGATCACTTTCGCGCGAAGCATGTGGGCATTATTTTTCAGGACTTCCATCTCATCTCTTCCCTATCTGCGAAGCAAAATATTGAGCTGGTCTACGATGGCAGCTTGCATGGACGGGAACGGCATTCGCATATTCTGCAATGGTTCGAGCGGGTCGGCTTGCAGGATCGGATGAATCACCTTCCAGGGCAGCTGTCGAGAGGTCAACAGCAGCGGGTTGCGATCATTCGTGCCCTTATTAATCGCCCTTCCCTTCTCCTAGCGGATGAGCCAACCGGAAGTCTCGATTACGATACGGCACAGTATACGATGAATCTCCTGCTCCAACTGGCGCAGGAAGAAGGTTCAACCTTGCTGACAGTCACCCATGACCAGCACTTGGCTTCACAGTACCCGATGCAGCTTCATATCTCCGCCATTAATCGACTTGCTGTACATCCTTATCCGGCTGAAAAGAGCATTATGAACAGCATGCGGCTTATGGAGGGAGCAGCAACATGAGCGTGTTCCAACTACTGTGGCGCAACATGATGCATCGGAAGACGCTCTCCCTCCTTACCATTGTATCGATTGCGATTACCATCGCGCTTCTGCTCGTACTCCTTCAGGTTCGTGCGGGAATCGAGCACGGTGCTGAGAAGGGCTATGGCCCCTTCGAATTAACACTCGGTTCCAAAGGAAGCTCCACACAGCTTGTGCTGAATACCTACTATCGAGTCGGCACTCCTGCCCAGAACATCCCTCAACAGGTTCTGCATGAGGTGCTTAAGGAATCAGAGGTTGCTCATGCGTATGCGATGACAGCTGGCGATTCCTATCAAGGATATCCAATCGTCGGCATGGATGCAGCCTACTTCTATACCCGCTACGGGGATCAAACGATGAAGGCTGGCGGCATGTATGCGAAGACCGGTGAAGCCGTCATCGGCTCGCATGTGGCAAGTCAGCTTGGTCTGCGTGTTGGCGATACATTCCACGGCAATCATGGCCTTGTGAATAGTGGCAGTCATTCCTTTGACAACCCTGCTAATGAGAAATCGGGTTCGGATTCAGGTTCGGAGGCATCTTCTAATGATCATCATCAAGAAACACACTCGGAACAGCAAGCAGAAGCAGCGGAAGAAGCAGGATCAGAACATTCCAATGAGTCCGACGAATCGCATCATGATCATGAGCACTTCGAATATCGAATCGTAGGCATTCTTCCTACACTCGGAACAGCGGACGATCGCGCTGTCTTCACGACACTCGATTACGCCTGGCATGTACATGGCATTACACACGAAGAAGATAAGATGATTACAGCCATTCTCGTACAACCTAAGTCCCTGCTCGGCGCACAAGCAATAAAGAACAAATTCAATCAGCGTGCCGATGTGCAGGCGGTATATACGAGCAAAGCCGTAGCGGATGTCGTCAATGTAGTGGATCGTGGAACGGAGCTCGTGCAGTTCGTATCGCTCCTCTGTGTTCTGCTGGCCGCAATCACCCTCTTGCTATCGCTCACATCCGTCGTGACAGAGCGCAAGAAAGACGTCGGCCTTATGCGGCTAATTGGCAAATCACGGTTGTATGTATGGACGATCTTAATCGGAGAGGGCTTGTTCCTAACGGGAATTGGCGCCATCCTTGGCTTATTCCTTGGACATCTCGCCACATCGTTCAGCGCAAGCTCCATCTTGGAATGGAGCGGCGTACATGTCGATGCGCTCCGGATTGCACCAGGAGAGATCCAACTGGTTCTTGGCGCGCTGATAGTAGGATTCCTTGCATCAATCGGACCTGCATGGAAAGTATACCGAGTTGATCCATTGCAGCTGTTCCGCAGTTAGCCAATACCAATACTCCCCCCAACAACAATTGCGCGGAACGGATCATTGTACATTACATGGAAGCCTACTGGCAATGAAGGCAAGGGCAATAACGGGTTGGAGATTCTGAAGTCGATAGCATTGTGGATGTTGCTGTACTACACATCAGGATCGAATCTATATACGAGAGAAGGCGAGTTGCTCATGAACATACGTTATCGAAACTTTGCATTATGTTCCTTGTTTAGCCTAACCGTATTAGTGGCTGGGTGCTCATCACAGCCAGCAACAGATGGAGCAGGCGCACCGCAATCCTTTGCAGCAGCGGCTGCATCGTCCAGCATGCAAGTGAACACTACACCTGAGGCAAGCGCTGTACCCGAAACCGGAAGCACGCAGACGACCAGCACCGGCAGTTCTTCTACTACGAATGTTTCGACGGTAGGTTCTGCTAGTTCTTCGAATCATGCTGCGGATAATAAAAATAAAGCAGTGACAGGCGATGCTGCTACGAAGGGGAATCCTGTCACCCCCACTTCTACAGGGAAATCCACACAACAAGGAGACCAATCATCAAGTTCTGCTTCCTCACCCGTTAGTGTAACCAATGAGGCAACAGCTGAGCATAAGCAAGAAACGAATCCGAATGCTTCACCAGAAAATCAGTCTGGGCTAAAATCAGCAGCACAGGTACAGGATAAGCAGGCGTCAAACGTAACAAGACCAGTAGACGCAGTGGAAACAACGAAACCCAAAGGAATCGTTCAACCAACCGCTGCTGCTTCAAATAACACCAAACCGAGCAACGGCAACATTTCACAGATCAGCGATAAGACGGACTCAGGCATATCATCACAGACGAACGGAAAGGCATCTTCAAGCATTTCTGTCAAAGCAAATACCAACAGCAACAATAACAGCAACAGTAACAGTAACAGTAACAGTAACAGTAATAGTAATAGCAAAGCCAATGTCAAAAGCAGTAGCACTAGCAAAGAAAATACTAATAGCAGTAGCACTAGCACCAGCAAAAATATCAGTAGCACTAGAACCGGCAAAGCAAATACAAACAACAGCACCACCAGCAGTAACACCAACAAAGCAAATTCCAGCGCCGCTGCTTCAAAATCGAAGCCTGCCTATTCGAGTACGCTGCAGTGGTCCGAATTTTTCGATAATGAGAAGCAGAACACGCCGTCGGACAAATTCTGGGATCTCTCTGGCCAGCAGGTTACGATTAAAGGATATATGGGAGAAGTCCTATCATTCGATAAACACTGGTTCTTGCTCATCCCGGCACCAGGTGCTGAATGTCCCTTCGACAATGGCGACGAAACCTACTGGAACAAAATCATGATGGTATTCGTTCCTTCCGACACCAAGCTTCGATATACGTCCGGCGCATTGGAGCTGACGGGTACGCTGGATGTTGGCATTAAGATCGATGAGTCCGGCTACAAGACGATGTTCCGGTTATACGATGCCTCTTTCAAAGAAATCAAAGAATAATGAAACGTACTTAGAAGCTGCCCCCAAGCAAATAGTAGGTCATTCGACCTTGTCCGATGTAGTCGGCCAGATGGATTTCATGCTAAAATAGTCATGATCTTCCTACTGTTGAGGAGCCATGTGCATGAATGAAATGAACCAGCTGTTCGAACAGCATTTTGACAGCTTAGAAGCAGTTGCGGATTTGGTCAGTGATCTGCTTCATTGCCCTGTCACAATTGAAGATGCCGGACATAAGCTGCTTGCCTACAGCACGCATCAACCCGGCACGGATCCTGCAAGGATCGCAACAATTATCGGACGGCGCGTCCCTGAGCAAGTCATCAGCGCATTATGGAGAGACGGCACGATGCAGCGGCTCATGTCCAGTCTAGAACCGATACGTATCCAACATATCGACGAGGTTGGCCTCGGTAATCGCTTGGCGGTTGCCATCCGTCATCAACAGGACATTATCGGCTATATATGGGTGCTCGACAGTGAACAATCGCTGCCAGAAACAGCTCTCCAGACATTGTCACAAGCTGCTCAGGCTGCCAAGGCCAAGTTAATGCAGCATCAGCTGCACAGCAGACGCCAGGATCAGCATAAGCATGATTTCTTCTGGCAGCTCTTAACCGGACACCACACCTCAGAGCAAGCCATTCGGGAGCATGCGGCACGACTCGGCATTTCGTTCCCTCCTGAATATTTCATATGGATGATACAGTTCAGTACACCTATCCAAGAGAAGTTATATCGTCACATTCATTACACGCTCAAAACAACTCAGCATATGCGCATGCTGCTTCATGTCATTGATCATGATCGGCTTATTATGATGTCTGCGCCCGTGCTGTCATCACATGTAAATAGCTCTGCCAATCTGTACAAGGAACCGTGTCAACAGCTTATACTGCATATGAAGCAGCGATTCGGCGCCTCACCAGTTCGCAGCGGAGCAAGCACTCTATCCTCCTCGTTCCTGCTCGTATCACGGTGCTATGAAGAAGCCATGACAACGCTCAATCTAAAAAAAGCATTCCCCGATGAATTAGATTCTGTACATAGCTATGGCGAGCTCGGTTATTACCGGCATTTGCCCTTATTGATCGAACAGCATACTGCACATTCTGCCGCACGAGGAACACAGCAGACTTTTCAACATATAGGCTTAGAGAAGCTGCGCATGTATGATGCCGAGCATTTAAGCGGACTCGTGCATACCATTGAACAATTTCTTCGTTATGATTGCAATGTGAAGAAGACAGCGGAAGCCTTACATATTCATACGAATACCCTCATGTATCGATTAAAGCGCATTGCAGAAGTCGGCGGTGTCGATGTCGACAGCATGGATGAGAAGATGTCGCTATTTTTGGAATTAAAATTGCATCGATTGGCAACGATAAACAAGGACAACGAATCTACGTAACACGTCATCCGTTGCCAACCTTCCCTGCGATCGATTACCCGATACGCAATTGTCCCTGGCTTTGTGGGAATTACACAAGGACAGGGTATTTTTTTTGGAGCTGACGACAAAGCGCTGGCGAGAGCTACGATTTATACTTTAATTGGATAACCAAACAGGTTCAGGATATTTGAGGAGGATAAGCAATGATTATCGGAGTTCCCATGGAGATCAAAAATAATGAAAATCGCGTTGCGCTCACCCCAGCTGGTGTTGCAGCATTCCATAAAGCCGGCCACCGTGTCATCATTGAACATGACGCTGGAATTGGAAGCGGTTTCGACAATGCCTCATATGAACAAGCAGGTGCCACTATCATTCCTAGCGCTGCTGAGGTATGGGCACAGGCCGATATGATTATGAAGGTGAAGGAGCCTTTATCATCCGAGTACGGTTACTTCCGCCCAGGGCTTATCTTATTCACGTATTTGCATCTAGCAGCTGAGCCTGAACTGGCTCGCGCATTAATCGAGCATAAAGTTACTGCAATCGCCTATGAGACGGTTGCAGTCAATCGCACGCTGCCTCTGCTCACACCAATGAGTGAAGTGGCAGGACGCATGTCAGCCCAAATTGGGGCACAATTCCTCGAGAAGCCGCATGGCGGCATCGGAATCCTGCTTGGCGGAGTACCTGGCGTACGACGCGGCAAGGTTACGGTTATTGGCGGCGGTGTTGTCGGAACGAACGCTGCCAAGATCGCAGTAGGTCTTGGAGCAGATGTTACTATTATCGATATGAACGCAGATCGCCTGCGCCAGCTGGATGATCTATTCGGCTCGAGTGTGAATACCTTAATGTCGAACCCACTCAATATTGCCGAAGCGGTAGCCGAATCCGACTTGGTCATCGGTGCAGTTCTTATACCGGGCGCTAAAGCGCCGAAGCTCGTAACGGAAGCGATGATTCGCTCCATGCAGCCTGGTTCAGTTGTCATCGATGTCGCCATCGATCAGGGTGGTATTTTCGAAACGGTTGATCGCATTACTACTCACGACGATCCGATATACGTCAAGCACGGTGTCGTTCATTATGCTGTCGCGAATATGCCAGGTGCTGTTCCGCGCACATCAACGATGGCGCTCACGAATGTTACCGTTCCTTACGCATTAAGCATCGCGAACCTCGGACTTGGCAGAGCATTGCAGAACAGTCAGCCGCTCATGCGCGGCGTCAATACTGCAGGCGGAGCGATCACATACGAAGCTGTAGCCCGCGACCTCGCACTTCCGTACGTGCCTGTCGAAGAGGCGCTCCATAATGCAAGTGTGATTTAGTAACAGGATTGTACGGCAACAAATGGGTTTCCTCTCCCCCTCAGGAGATATCATATTCCATGTTCTGTATGTGGGACGCTCAGCAATTGGGCGTCTATTTTTTTGGAAATGAACAGCCTATAAAAGTAAGCTTAGAAATCACAAGAGGTCAACAACCAATGCTTAATTGGCATGTTGACCTCTTTCATTACGTATTTCATTCATTATGCATTACGCTAAACCGAACCCATGCACCAGCCCAAAGCCTAGCAGGGACAGCAGAATGGAACCAATGAATCCCGCCGCGAACGACTTCATCCCAAGTCTGCGGAATGAGACAAGATCGACATTCAAGCCGAGCCCCGCCATCGCCATGGCAATCAGCATGTAGGCCGCAATGACGATATATCCTGCAATTTGTTCTGGAACGATCCCTAGTGAATTAAACCCGCTGACGAGCAGGAATCCAAGGATGAACCATGGAATCGGTACTTTGGCTTTCTCCGTCCGAGCACCTGCTCCTGCTTCCTTGCGGCTCTCACGTGACGACCAGATGCCGATCAGAATAGCGACAGGAACTAGCAAGGCTACACGCGTAAGCTTAACAATGACCGCCATATCGACCGCTGCGCTGCCCCCTGGATCTGCTGCTGCAATGACATGGGCAATTTCATGCAGTGTCGCACCGGCAAATATCCCATATCCGTTATCCGACAAGCCAAGTACCGGGAACAAGAACGTATATGCTAATGTAAAAATAGTGCCCAATATCGCAACCATCGCTGCACCGATTGCCGTTTCTTCGTCCTTGGCTTTAATTTGCGGCGCTATCGCTACCACAGCCGCCGCACCACAAATTGCGGTTCCGCACGCCGTCAATATACCGAGCCTTTTATCAACCTTGAACAATCTCGTAAGTCCATATACGACCGACAAGGTAAATACAATGACGATAACCGCCATCATGAATACTTTAGGGCCTGCACGTACTATATCCATAAGGTCTAAGCGCATCCCGAGCAAGATAATGCCGAGACGGAGCAGCTTTTTACTCGAAAAATTCGTTCCTGCAACAATCTCCTGCGGCACCCCGATGGTAGCACGCCACGCGATACCGATCAGAATGGCGATCACAAGCTGTCCCATAATACTAAGGAAAGGCAATCCCGCAAGCAGCTTCGCTGCAACCGCAATAATGAGCGTTAGCGCGATGCCGAGCGCAAATCCTCTATATTGTTTATTTCGCTTCGGCTTGGTGGCCAGAAGAACTTCCCCGTTATTCATATCCATCCCCCGTCTCTAAGCAGGCGTAACCTGATGCTTACGATGAATACTATATATGGCTTCGCTCGTGAGGGGAAATACGGATATGCAATCCCTAGCATAAGGAAAACTTATTGTCGGTATATTTATCTATAACATAAGGAGCAATTTGGTGCCTCTATGTGCCGTCCGACATTGACCATTCGCCAGGCATACTTAAGTTACATACAAAAATACCCCCAAGGCATTCTTTATATCGTCCGATATAAGAACTTGTCCTTAGAGGTGCTTGAATGGTCTTATATTAAGGGTAGTCTAGACTACTGTGTTCGAATGAAGGTTCAAATATATATTCTGACTGTAGAAAATTATGGTATGATACATGAGTACAACTGATTCGGCATGAAGGGCGGTCGGCTAGTCTCCCTGACGGGAGGTGATGCCCATGACAGTATTCGAAGCACTAACGCTAATGATTAGCTTTGGTACGCTTATCGTGATGCTGTTATCGTTTAATAAACGGAAATAGACCGCCCCATAGCAAGGTATCGGTCTATTTCATGTCCGCCTTTGCAGCCGACCGTTCTTACATGCGGCCGTTGTGCAGGGATCGTGTTGGTAGCACGATCCCTTTATTCATTGTATCGCTGTTATTACATATTATACCTGATTGCTGCAGCTTAGCAACTTGAAATATAACACCTATCATTTAAGAACTGCTTCTGCCCAACCTTATGCTGTCAGGCTATGATCAGGTAAACGTATAACTTCGACATCAAGAGTGGAGGATCATGAACTGGAAATGAGCAAAGCAATCTTACATTTAGAAGGGTTGTCCGTATTGTTAGGATGCATCTATTTTTACGATTACTATCATTTCAGCTGGCTGTTGTTTTTTGTTCTGCTATTTGTTCCTGATGTATCCATGATCGGATATATACTAAGTAATAAAGCAGGGGCAATTATTTATAATGTATTTCATACCTACTGTGTATCGTTCGGAACCATGATGTGTGGAATCCTCTTATCCAATCAGACTCTCTTAGCAGTGGGGATCATATGGACGGCCCATATTGGAATGGATCGCATGTTTGGATTTGGGTTAAAGTACACGACAACATTTAAAGATACTCATTTTAACCGACTATATAAGTAAAGAATCAACGGAGGATCGTTAGCCAAATGATCGTAGATACAATGAAGGTATATGTAGCGGTCGTGGAGCAGCGTAATTTCTCGCGGGCCGCAGAACTGCTCCATCTCTCACAGCCTGGCGTCAGCCAGCATATCCGCAACTTGGAGCAGGAATTCGGCGTGCAGCTCATCCACCGCTCGCCTAAGCATGTGAAGTTGACCGAAGCTGGAGAGATATTATATAAGCATGCGAAGGAGATGATCGCCCGCTATGAGGCGGCACGCGAAGATATCGGGCTGCTGCGGGATGAGGTGACCGGATCGCTGCGCATCGGAGCCAGTTTCACAATCGGAGAATATATATTGCCGCGCATCGTGGCTTCATTCGCACGCCAATACCCGAGCGTAGATGTTCAAGTAACCGTAGCCAATACGGAGCAAATTGCACAGTCCGTACGCGCGAATGAACTGGACATCGGACTCGTAGAAGGCAAAATCGAATATACAGATCTTCAGCTCGGCACTCCGTTCATGGAGGATGAGATGGTGCTCGTTGTACCGCCAAACCATTCGTTTGCTTCCATGCCCACCATCGAGCCCCGCATGCTGCATGACGAGGTATGGGTGCTGCGTGAGCAAGGCTCGGGTACAAGGGCGTACAGTGATCAATTCATGAGCGATCTGAAGCTGCACATCAAGCGTTCCTATGTCTTCAACAGCAGTCAAAGTGTCAAGGAAGCTGTCATGGCCGGACTCGGGATTGCAATGCTCTCTTATTGGGTCATTCGCAAAGAGCAAGAGCATGGTGATCTGCGCTTGGTGCACGTGAAGGGCAAGAGCGTCAAGCGAGCGTTCCACATTCTTCAGGACAATAACGCTTCTGCCACGATGGCCATGACGATGTTCATCGACCAGGTAAGGCATTTCCAAATGCGGTAATGTGATCTCACCTGGCCGCCAATGCAGCTAAGCATGCTGGAAGCTCTATGATGCTGTGGATGACGAAATCAGGTCTAATCTGCTCCGGCAGAACTATGCACTCGTCATCCCCGAACAGCTCCCTGTGCAAGCTCTGGCATTCCCGCTGAAGCTGCTGGCTGCATAGCGGCAAGAAGATCTGTTCATGCACGCGCTTTTCAGGATCTAGCTGATGCAGTTCCTGTGGAAGCTTACGGTTCACCAGGATAGAAGCTGCTCCAGATTGATTCGCCATGTACACATCCTGATCCAGCCGATCCCCAACATGGGCAGCGATTGTACCGTGCTGACGGACAGCACGAAGCATATGTGCATCAGGTTTGCCGCCGCCTGCAATCTCCGGTGTAACGATAAGCTCGAAATATGACGCAATGCCAAGCGCCTCGAGCACAGGATATTGATATTTATAGTATCCGTTCGTCGCAACCGCCAATCGATAGCCATCCTGCTTCAACTGCTCCAGAACGGTCTTCACCCCTTCTTCGAGCAAATAGATCTTCGTTGGCGGCTCTGCATGCTTGCGCACGAGTTGTTCTACTTGAATATTTATACTTGGAGCCACACCGAGTTCAGCAAGGACTACTCCCACCATATCGTCCCAATCGTAGGCTGCAACTGTCTCACCAGCTTCCATTCGCTTCCGATGTTCCGCATGAAGAAGCTTCCCCATATCGAAACTCGTGTCATCGTACGCTTCGATATCTGTACGCAATTGCAATTGCTCCCGCACAACACTTGTAATCTCCGGAAAGATCCATGCAGCAAATGGATTCTGCATCAATGTCCCATCTAAATCAAAGGTAACCCAGCTGTTCATCCGCTCGCTCCTTCCCTATCCCTTGCCTTGCGCAAAATAAACATGAATATAAAGATAAAGATTCCTATGATAAGTAGGCAGCTGCCAAACCATTACCCGAACCAAACCTTACTCAGCCGCTCAACACCTTCTCTTATCTGGTGCAGACTGAGTCCACCGAAGCCAATGAGCAAGGAGGGCATCTCGTCTTCTCCTTGCTGAATTCGATAAGTCGAGGTCGGATACACCTTGACACCAACAGTTCTTGCCGCTTCGATTAATTGCTGTTCATGATGTTCATGCTTCACTTGAAGCACGATGTGAAGTCCAGATTGCTGACCAATTACACGGACTCGATCACCCATCGCTTTTTTTAGAGCTGTCAGTAATGTGCTGTGCTTCTCTTGGTACAGCTTGCGCATTTTCCGCAGATGCTTGTCCCAATGCCCTTCTGTCATGAATCGCTCCATTGTCATCTGATGCAGCTTCGAAGCCGTCTGCTCATAAGCAGAGAATTCAAGCTTATACCGCGTTAGCAGCCATGGAGGAAGCACCATATAGCTTAGGCGTATGGAAGGAAGCAGAGACTTGGAGAACGTTCCAACGTAGATGACCCGACCATGCCCATCCAGCCCTTGCAGTGAAGGGACAGGCTTCGCACCGTACTTGAACTCTCCATCATAATCATCTTCGATAATAATGCTTCCTCTCTCGTTCGCCCATTGCAGCAGCTGCATCCGCTTCGCAATAGACATCACCATGCCTTGTGGAAATTGATGCGACGGCGTTACATATACCGCACCAGCATTCCGTTCTCTTAGCTGCTGTACAGATATGCCTTCAGCCTCCAGCGCAATCGGCTCTATCTCGAAGCCATGATGATAGAATATGGCCCGCGCCCCGTCATATCCCGGCTCCTCCATCGCAATCGAACGCGTATCTTGGCGAATCAGCTGACAGATAAGCATGAGCAGCTGCTGGATGCCAGCCCCCATCACAATCTGCTCCGGCGTGCAGCGCACTCCCCTTGATTGGTACAAATATTGAGCAATGGCCCTGCGCAATCCCGCTTCGCCCTGACGGTGTCCGTACTGCAGCGCCTCATCCTGCCTATATCGAAACAAATCATTCGCTAACTTCCGCCATACGATTAACGGGAACTTCTCCCTATCTACATTGCCATGGCGAAAATCAATCTCAATTTCTGCATCCTTATCAGATCCATCCCTGTCCTCCAGCGATACGGAAGTTGGTAATGGCTGCGTCGGCTCTCGTTCAACTTCTTCTGTGAACCCTCCTGCTAGCTCTCGGTCAGATCCTCTATCTCTACTCTCTGCATGCTTCACATCCCCTTCAATCGGCATGACAAACAAGCCAATTCGGGAGCGATTCTCCACATACCCTTCTGCTATCAACTGCTGATAGGCTGCCTCAACCGTATTGCGGCTCACCTGCAAATGAACAGCCAGTGTTCGGATCGAAGGCAGACGCGTACCCGCTACTAAAGTTCCGTTCACTATCTGCTTCGCAATATAACTGTACAGCTGTGCATACTTCGGCTCTGTTGCATGATCATCGATATGCGGTGTCAGTTCAAGCATATTCATTTCACCTCTGTCCCCATCCAAATCTATAAATCTGCCACTTATCAACAGGACAGATAGTCAGTACAATAATACCATTATTTCGTAATGACAGGAAGGAAGATCAGATGGCTAGCGTATGGTTCAGCTATGTATTACTCGGGCTGTCTCTCTCAGCCCCCGTCGGCCCAATCAGCATTGCACAGATTAAGGCCGGGTTAAAAAATGGATTCTGGAACGCTTGGTTCTTAGGTCTTGGCGCAATGAGCACAGATGTCATCTTCATGCTGCTTATCTATTATGGAGCCACCTCGTTCCTAACAACGCCGCTCGCCAAGCTGATCCTATGGATTGCAGGGTTCATATTGCTGCTGTATCTTGGATATGAGAGTATTCGCGAGGCCAGATCTACAGTACAGATCACAGATTCTGATGCCAAGAAGGAACATGTCGGTTCTTCTTTTTTATCGGGCTTCTTGCTGGCGTTATCCAACCCGCTTAACATCGTGTTCTGGATTGGCATATACGGCTCGGTTATGGCGTCAACCATAGATGTAATAGGCAAGCAGGATACCTTGCTGTACAGCAGTGCGATCATTATCGGTATTCTCATATGGGATCTGTTCGTCGCAATCGTGACTCATGTCAGCCGCAAAGCCGTCACGCCACGCCTTATGCAATACGTATCGATTGCCGCAGGGATTGTATTTATTGGCTTCGGCATCTATTTCGGCTATTCCGCCGTCCAACAAGCCCTCTCATTCTTTTAAATGCTATCACTTCCGCTGGATCGACTAGCGATTATCTTATACATACAAAGGAGACAGTCACACATGCACTTCATTTTCGATATCGATGGTACAATTTCATTCAAAGGACAGCCGGTCTCTGCACCAATTATGGACTGCTTGGCACGCATTCAAGAAGCTGGACATGTCGTCGGCTTCGCGTCTGCCCGCCCGTGTCGGGATATGCTGCCCGTGCTTGATGAACGCTTTCACCATAACCTGCTCATCGGTGCCAATGGCGCCATGACCTATTTCAAGGGAGAACGTCTTGCAAGCAGCCCGCTTCCGCAGATAACTTCAGATACAATCATAAGCTTGCTGGAGCAATATGAGGCTTCATATCTCGTAGACGATGAGTGGAACTATGCACATAACTTGGAGGATTCACATCCCTTCCTATTCAATGTCGATCCCCTACGATTGGCAGCTCATGTACCGATGAACGAAATTCACAGCACCATTAAAATTCTTGTTCTAGGCAGCAATCGCTTAGAGGAACTCACTGAAAAGCTCAAGTCATTGAATACAACGCTTCACTATCACTCTGCGGAAGGCATCCTGGACATGACTAACGTTGGAGTTAACAAAATGGCTGCCCTGCGCTCATTCGGGATTAACCCTGGTCAATTCGTCTGCTTCGGCAACGACATGAACGATATTCCGATGTTCGAGCAAGCTGGATACGCTGTTGCCATTGGCAGCTTCGATAAGCTGCTTCCACACGCATCGTGCAGCATTCCAGTTGGCGACGATACCGAAGATCGCATTATTGCTAAGCTTGAAGAGCTGGCGTTCGGGGAAATATTTGCTGACCGTTCAGACGCTTCTTCCGATACCATTCTGTCTTCGTAATCGACAATAGCCCCGCCTGCGACTGCAAGCGGGGCTGTCTTTTCTATATAGAAGATAAACACTGCTTCCTATTTCAATATATAAAATATACTGCTTCGCACTTTCCTGAATCGCAGCTTCCTCCGCGCCCAATGCGCCATGGAATACAAAGGCAGGCAAGATCTTAGAATCAATAAGATTGCTCGTTGCCTGGAACGGCTTCAACAGTCTATTCGGAAAATCTCCTCAAATGGGACACTCCTATTCCCAATATGAAGCTAACCTGCATTCCATTCTATTTCAACAGATAGGATACATATTCCTTGACACCATTTTGAATCGCAGCTTCTTCTGCGCCCATCGCGCCATGGAACACAAATGCCGGCAAGTATGTCATGCCTAGTAAATTGCTCGTTGCTTGGAACGGCTTCAGCAACTCGCTCATGGAGTAGTGATTGAGACCACCAGCTTGATACTTCTCTTGCGGACTTCCCGTCGATACAGCCAGCATCAGCTCTTTGCCACGCAAGCGCCCGCCACCAGAGCCATATGCCCAGCCATATGTAAGCACACTGTCCAGCCATTGCTTCATCAATGGCGGCGAGCTGTACCAATAGAATGGGAACTGCCATACGATACGATCATGGCTTTCACACAATGCCTGCTCCTTCTCGACGTCGATTTGTCCATTTGGATACGATTTATACAGCTCGTGTACGGTGATGTTATCATGCTTGCGAAGCTCTTCGGCCCAAGCACGGTTCACGTTGGATGCATCCAAGTTGGGATGTGCAACAATGACAAGTACCTTCATGACATTCCTCTCCTTCTGTCTCTAACAAGTATCACACTTATATCACATCTATTTTATCATACATAAGTCATTCATTACATAATCAGCAAGTGCCAACAAACTGCAATCCTCCATGTTCTTCAGTTCGTTTGCTATCGGAAAGATATCGGATGCCTATTCTCCACTCCGCTATTGTAAGCGAATATCCTCCCCCAGCATTTCATTATGGATATGGATGTCTTCATATCGACTGCACATTGGCGATATCTTACGTATTACACTATACTAAATGAAGTATAGACACCAAGGGGGGATACACATGTCAACTTCAGAACAAACGACAACCTTACCGTGCCCAGAGGGAACATCACAATCTACTGCCTCCCCAGCCACTATACTTGAGCACCTAGAACACGAATCTACTACGGGGACAACTCCAACCATTGCTTGCCCCATCGAGCATACGATGAATATCATCGGAGGCAAGTGGACTTTTCTTATACTGCGTGAATTATTCTACGGTACGAAGCGGTTCGGAGAGTTGGAGCGCTCGCTCCACGGGATCAGTCCGCGCACACTGTCACTCCGATTGAAGGAACTGGAACAGCGGCATATTATCCAGCGGACTGTATTCTCCGAGATCCCACCGCATGTTGAATACTCGCTAACCGAGATGGGGCTAACACTCCGTCCTATTTTCGATGCGATGAAGGACTGGGGAACCACATGGAATGTGATGGGAGATACTCACGAGTGAATGCTACCCATATCGCACATGCCCAGAGAGCCTGCCTGTGTGGCCCTGGGGCATGTATCTCGGATCTATGCCACGGTTAACTAATGCACCTCACACCCACAACCTTCCAATGTGCATATAGAATGCGAAGGTGTGATCTTGTCCATACGTTCGAGTATAATAGAGAGGCAGACATATGATCTGTACAAATGAACATCAACACCATCATGCACACAGGAGGCGATAGCATGTTAGTCGTTACGAACACAATCCGAATTCAAGAAGGATTCGGCAAGCAAGTGGCAGAGCGATTCGCGCAAGCCAAGGGCGTTCAGCAAATGAGCGGATTCATTCGCATGGAGGTATGGCTTGGAGCAGGCCAAGAAGGCGAGGAGGAATTGAAGGTATGTACAGTATGGGAGAACGAGGAGTCGTTCCGCAACTGGACATCTAGCGATACCTTCCGCGAATCTCACCGGGGTGCGAGCGACAGCAAGCAGTACATGCTCGGCGCTTCCTTGAACAAATATGAGCTTGTTGTTAGTCATAACGGACAAGTATAAACATCTGAAGGAGATTATTGAATATGAAATTGCAAGATCTAACGAACAAAACCGCACTGATTACGGGAGCAGGCAAAGGAATCGGCAAAGCGTTGGCCGAATTGCTGGCACAAGAAGGTGTGCACCTTGGTCTCATCGCTCGAACTAGCGCTGACCTTGAAGCACTTCAAGCTGAGCTGACTACAAAATATGATATTCGCGTCGCAATCGCTACAGCTGACGTTGCGGTACAAGATGATGTAAACCGCGCTGTTGCCTCCCTTACAGAGCAACTGGGTGCTATCCACATCGTGATCAATAATGCAGGCATTGCGAAATTCGGCAAGCTTGTCGACATGGATCCACAAGAGTGGGAACGTATCATTCAGGTTAATCTGATGGGAACTTACTATGTAACACGTGCTGTGCTGCCTGCGATGATCGAGCAGAATGAAGGCAGTATCATTAACATCTCCTCGACAGCTGGCGAACGCGGCTTCGCTACTGGGTCTGCTTATAATGCTTCTAAGTTCGCAGTGATGGGCTTAACTGAAGCGCTCATGCAGGAGGTGCGCAAGCACAATATCCGCGTGACTGCATTGACGCCAAGCACAGTAAATACAGATCTCGCAGTTAATGCAGGTCTTAACATTGGCGACGAGGATCGCATGATGCAGCCAGAGGACGTAGCGGAACTGGCACTTGCGGCTCTTAAGCTTCCACAACGTGTATTCGTGAAGACTGCTGGCATTTGGACAACAAATCCACAGTAATTCGAATTATCCATTTTCTATTTCATTGCAGCACTTGCAGGCTGGTCGTGGAGAATACTCCTATGACCAGCCTTTGTTATGCTGAAGCCAGCATATCTGTGCAGCTTCCACTCGTCATTTAGTCCCGTCCTGCCTCAACAAGCTTCTCCGCTACAAGAAGCGGATGAATATGGAATGGAGTCATATGATCGCCATGCGCTGTAATAAGCCGGAACATCCCCAGTCGGCTTGACATATGAGGGTGCCAGCCATACTGTTCTCCTTGCGGAAGTGCGGTATCATCCGTTAAATACAAGTAGCTTTTGGGCATAGATAAACGATAGAATTCCGTCAGATCCAGCTTCTCGAATAATGGCCCCGCAGGCTCTGGTGTAACGGTACAATAAATTTGAAACGCTAATTCAATGCTTGCATTGTTCATAAAGGTCTCTCTCCATACAGCGAAGGGCAGCATGATCGTATTATCAGATGACTGCTGCGCCAACTGAATCCACTCCTGCTTGCCTTGGGGAGGAATCTCATCCGCCGTGCTGTATCCATTGCGTACCACGAATGCATCCATATATACAAGGCGCCGAACACGGTCAGGCACAAGCTCCACTACCTTGCTAATCACCGTTCCACCGAAGCTGTGACCAACAAGAACAATATTCGTAAGCTGATGATGAATAATACACTGAATGACTGTGTCCACATACATGGCGTGGGTTACATTCTTGTTCCGATCCATTCCATGCCCTGGTAAATTCGGCGTATAGACGGTATGCCCCATGCCATGAAGAACTTCAGCCGTCTTCCACCAATAACTCGAATCCCCCCACGAGCCGTGAACGAGCACAAATGTTATGGATGGACTACACCAATTCATATCTCTTGCACCATCGTATGCATCCTGTGTCTGTATATTGGCATAAGATGACTGGCTCTCTGCCGCAACTCCCCCATACATTTCCTGATTCATAGCCGTTCCCCTCTCCCCTCGTTGATCAAACATCGATTCCTTACCTACAAAAGAACCCCATTTCCATATGTATGAGCAACAGAAGGTAATAAGCATATATGCCGATACTTGAAGTTTAACCCTTATGATTCCACCCTGTGATCGCATTAGAGATATGAAGCTTCATAAAATAAGCACAAACCGAGGATAAACAAACAAAGACCGCGTTCAACAACCGTGAACGCAGCCTTCTCTCAACCTTTTACGACCGGCAAAATAAAATGTGAGGGATAATCCGTATTTCGAAATATTGTCTGTGTGGCAAGCTTCAAATCCGATATTGTCACATCCCCAGGCGGGATCATACTGTTTGGGTTCCGATCGTATGTCGGGAACAAGGAGCTCGTAATTTCTAACCGAATCGCATGCCCTTGTTGAAAAACGATAGAGGTTGGTCCAAGAGAAATGTCATAAGCGACCACCTCTCCCGGAACTACTGGCTCTGGATGCTCCAACGAGCTACGATATGCGGTACGTACAATGCCTTCGGCAATGTTATACGCCCTTCCATCAGGATAGACATCCATCAATTTAGCAACGAAGTCGGTATTGACTGCTGTCGTCGCCGCATACACCCTAGCGACAACTTCTCCAGCAACGGTTACTGATCTATCAAGAGGCTCTGTCGTATAGACAAGCACATCATTGCGGACTTCATTCGCTAGCTGCAGCTTCGGCCCCATCGGGGTTAGGTCGGGCACTGCACCCGATCGTCCTCCAAGCGCAGGAACAGGTATGTGCGGATCATAGATGTATGTATCTGCAAGCAGCGGGTCGACAGATGGCAAGTCCTGCGACAATCGACCGTCTCCATTTATGGAGTTGGCCCGATCTCCATGCAAATAATATTTCCTTAGCTCCACCTGAGGGGGCGGCCAAGTCTGAGTATGTTTCCACTGATTCGATCCCATCTCAAAGTAGCTAATCTTGTACCACGATTGCAGTGCATGCTCATCCCCCTTCAGCCACCTATCAAACCATGTCAGTTGCCACTCATTTACTCGATTCGAAGCCTCAATGCCGAAGTCAAGCTCACTGACATATCGCGACCATGGCATGTGATACCACGGCGTGATTCGCAAGTATTGATTCTCCCTCGCTTCTTCAATCGCCCCCTGCTGCCGAACCCCTTCGTAATTGCGAATGGTTCCATCTACAAACGGATCATACCAACCGCCGATATGTAGGACGGGTACGTCAATGCGATCATATCGCTCTTCGATGGACAGTGCTCTCCAGTATTCATCTCGTGTCGGATGCTGCAGCCAATCCTGATAGAACGGTGCAAACTCATCATTCATGAGCGGCATATCCTGAAGCGGCAGCGTGCTGTACAAGCCGTGTATGACAGAACCCCCGCGCGCCAGCTCCCGCTCCCATTCGGGACGTCCATGTCGTCTAGCCGTGTTCTGTGTAAGGAACATGATCCACGACTGATTGCAGGCAAGGGCAAATGCCCCATTGCGGTATACACCGCCCTGATAGGCGTCCGATCCAGTCATCGCGGGCATCATACAAGCCAAGTGCGGAGGCCGTGCAGTTGCCGCATGCCACTGAGCCGTGCCTGCATAAGAAAATCCATACGTGCCCACCTTCGGGATCACATCAGGCAAGGCTGCTGCCCATTCAATCGTGTCATAACCATCCCAAGCTTCGTTGCGGTAAGGCTCAAACTCACCTTCCGACTTCCATCTTCCTCGTACATCTTGGACAATCACCACATACCCATGCTGTGCATACCAAGATGGATGCGCATAATTCATCGTCTGTGCATCTTCCTTATTGTACGGGGTGCGCAATAGAAGCACGGGGTGGACTCCTACTTCTGGACGGTAAATATCGGCGTATAAGATAATCCCGTCTCGCATTGGAATCGGTACATCCCTTTCAAAGATGACAGCGAGTCTTGTGGGGGTTGTATGGGCTGTGGTTGTATGAGCTGTGCTCATTGCAACGTCGCCTCCCCATAATAAGTTTCTGTTTCATTCTGCTTATTCTTATGGACAGCCGGAATCACATCTCCGCAAGCCAAATCTCTGTAAGCCAATAACCCTCCAGCACGAACAGCCGTGCGAACTCCCCTTGCAATGGCTTTCGCCACCACATCTGCGGCAAGTGTTCCGACGAGATCCACTGTGGCCTCGATTGAGCCTGTGGAGGCAGCAAAGGCAATATCACCATCGTACATCGTATGAACCGGATAGATTGCTCGCGCAAACCCATCATGTGTCATTTCAGCTACCTTCTTCAACTCCGTCTTCGTAAGTCTCGCATTGGTGGATACAATGGCTAACGTCGTATTTGTCCCTGTAAATGAAAATGGCTTCTCCTTCAGCAAGTGTAGGCTTGCACCATCTTGAAGTTCGCCTTCATCACTGAGCGGCCCAGCAAGCAGTTCTCTAGTATCTGGATCTCGAATTTCCCCAAGCGCATTCACCGCTACGATCGCTCCTACAACCAGCCCATTTGACAGCTTGATCGAAGCCGTTCCAATACCACCCTTCATCGCACGCTCGAACCCGCCGATCTTGCCTACAGAGGCTCCGCATCCCGCACCTACATTGCCTTCGGCAACATCTCCCGATGACGCATCAGATGCTGCTGCGTATCCCATTTCACGATCTGGCCGAGCATTCGGACTGCCTACAGACAAATCAAATAGAACAGCCGCTGGCACAATCGGAACAATCCCGTAGCCTACATCAAATCCGATATTTCTCTCCACCAAATAGTCTGACACGCCAGATGCCGCATCGAGACCGAAACTCCCTCCACCACTCAATACGATGCCATGTATGCGATCCACGAGATTGGTTGGCTGGAGCAGATCGGTCTCTCGGGTTCCTGGTGCAGAGCCTCGTACATCAACGCTGCATACCGCACCCTCTTCCCAGATCACCACTGTGCATCCTGTCATTCCTTCCTCATCATGCGCTTGGCCAACCCGTGTACCAGGTACATCCGTAATCTGCCCGTTCATTATCCCTCCACCTCCTCGCCCAGCAGCTTCGCCTTCTGCTTCCGATTCGGCGTGAGCTTCTTCCAGCCAGCAACGACAGCAGTTGTAATAATGACGGAGACAATCGCCTCCGGAATTCCGTTGGTAAGCCCCACACTAATCGCCACTTCTAGGGACAAATAGTTGCGAAGCACAGCCGCCGTCAGTACGAGTACCGTGTTTGTGATTGAACCTATAAACCCTGCCGCACCGATGGCAATGTACTCGTTTTTTCGCTTTAGCGCAGCATAGATCAAATAAGCAAATAGGCCAATAAACAAGCGCGGAACGATCGCGACAAGCGGATCTTTAAATAAAGGAATGGTAGACTCCAGTAAGGAGGTAACGCCGAAAATCAGACCGATGGCCGTGCCGACTCCCCAGCCCTCCAATATAGCTCCAACGATGACAGGGATATGTACAATGGTTACCGTGCCCGCTGCGGTCGGAACAGGAATAAAGCCTAATTGAGTAACGCCAAGCAGGATGGCAATAGAGCCGAGAACACCGGCAATTACAATTTTGCGAATACCTGGATTTGAATTCATAGGGGTTCCTCCATGTTCATCTGTGTTAAGGGGATGTGAGGCACTTCATCGTCCATTCCATTACAGCCAAATCAACAGATAGGCTGCTACTACCGCCACAAACAGCAGCATCACATCAGGAGTTCGCGCTTCAAACGAACGGAACGAGGTTCTGCCATGCGATCGGTATCCTCGCGACTCCATTGCTGCAATTAATTGCTCCGCACGTTGAAGGGCTAATTGAAATAACGGAATGATGAGAGGGAATACCGATTGTGTTCGCTTAATGATCCGCCACCATGGGATCGTACCGAAGGATGCACCGCGAGCAGCCTGCGCCTTGCGAATCTTATCCATCTCCAGCGCGAATGTTGGAACGAAGCGAAGGGCAATCGTAATCATCATGCAGAAGGCATGAACAGGTACCTTCATCTTCTCCAGTGGGCGCAATAAGCTGTGCATGGCCCGTGCAAGCTGAGTTGTTGTGGTGGTCAGTGTCAGTACACTCACGAGGAGCATCATATCTACGAACCGCATCGTGGATACAATGACAAGCCGTACCCCGCCTTCTGTCAGCCAAATGAATCCATACTGCCAGTACACCTGACCATTCGCATACACTTTTCCATTGAACAATAATTGAAGAAGGGCCAGAATTAGGAGAAAAGGAAGTGCAGGCTTCAATCCCTTCAAGGCATATCCGATTGGAATGCGCGCAAAGAAGACGATGAACAGACTTATTGCGAGTCCAGTTATATTACCTGCATAAGATTGACAGAAGGCAACGGCGCCTATATATAAGGTGAACGCCGCCAGCTTATACCGTGAATCCCATTGATGGATGAGTGAACGTCCCGGCATGTACTGCCCTATTGTAATATGCCGAGCCGAATCAAATGCTTCTGCCATCGTTCTACCCCACCTCCTGATGAAGCAATTTCCTTACTTCCGCTACCGTCTCCTCAACCCCGAATGTGCTGCTGCTCATGTCATATCCGTGCGCAATCAACGTATGAACAAGCTCCACACTTTGCGGCGTTCCAATCCGATAGCGATGAATGAGCTCCCGATTAGCAAAGATTTCACGTGTCGTTCCATCAGCGACATTGCTCCCATCTGCCAGTACATATACTCGATCTGCGAGCAGGGCCACTTCTTCCATACTGTGGGTGACAAATATGATGGTTCTCCCCTCATCACGCGACAATCGCTTGATCTTGTATAGCAGTTCCTGACGAGATGTCGGGTCAAGCCCCGCAGTCGGTTCATCAAGCACAATGACTTGCGGATCTAGAGCTAGCAGTCCTGCAAGTGCAACCTTGCGTTTCTGTCCACCGCTAAGCGCATAGATAGGCCGATTCCTCATTGTTTCAAACGGCAGCCCAACGAAGTCCATCACGTGCTTCACGCGTTGGATGACCTCCTTCTTCGGCAATCCATATTGAAGCGGGCCATAAGCGATATCGTCAGCTACATATTTCTCGAACAGTTGATCCTCTGGCTGCTGGAACAGAACCACAACTTGCCTCCGTATTTCGGACAGTGAGCGCTTCGATTCGGACAATACATGGCCAAGCACGTTGACTTGCCCGGTTTGAGGAAGCAGTAAGCCATTCAGATGCTGGATGAGCGTCGACTTGCCGGAACCCGTATGTCCGATGATTGCCACGCATTCCCCTGGCTTAGCATGAAAATACACATCGTGAAGTGCTTCTTGCTGAAATGGCGTTCCCTTCATATACGTGTGGGACAACTGCTCAACCTGTACTGCAAATTCAGACAGACTCATGAAGATAACGCCTCCTTCCGCTGCTGCCACCTCACCATGTGCTCGAACTCATCCACCACTTCAGATACCGTCAACCGATCGGATCGGAACAATTCCTCATGTCGATGAACGCCCACTGCTATTCGATTCATTTCTGGCGGCTCCAAATGATAGGCAGCAAGCTGCTCGTGATTCGTGAACAGCTGCCTCGGAGTGCATTCACGTACAATACGGCCTTCTTGAAACACAATGACACGATCGAAATGAACGACTTCTTCCATATGGTGAGTAACCGATACGATGGCCACCCCCTGATTGCGCAGCTGTTGGATCACTTCCATGACCTCCCGCCGACCATAGGTATCGAGCATACTCGTTGACTCATCGAACACAATACATGAAGGCTGCATCGCCAGTACCCCTGCAATCGCAATGCGCTGCTTCTGGCCCCCTGACAAGCGATGGGGCGGTCGGCCTCGAAATGCCGACATTCCCACCACTTCCAATGCCTCATCTACACGGCGACGAATTTCATCTTGAGGCACACCGATATTTTCCGGCCCAAATGCAATGTCATCTTCAACAATCGTCTCGACCAACTGATTGTCTGGATGCTGAAACACAATGCCTACTGCCGAGCGGAGTCGCTCCCTTGCTTGCTCATTTTTCGTATTTGTATCCGAAACCCATACCTCTCCACTTGAGGGATGAAGCAACCCGTTTAGCAGCTTAGCGAAGGTGGATTTGCCGGAACCGTTATGCCCGACGATGGCCACCGCTTCCCCCTGTGCCAGTTCGAAATCAACATCATAGAGAACTGGAATTCGCTCTTCACTTTCTCCATAATGAAAAGAAACTCGTTCTACCCGAATGATCGGATCCACATAAATTCCCTCCTTCTCGAAGTGATCAACAACTGTGTTCTCAGGAACGAAAAAAGACGCCATTCCCCATGATGGGAATAACGTCTCCGGTCGTCCGGTCAACATCAACCTATAATTCCGATGTGATTATAATGATTTGAACAGCATCATATCACCGGCTTATTGAACTGTCAACGATTGTTTTGTGCAGTTTCTTACCCCCGCCTCACAAGTTAGTCGATTTTTAATGTTGATAATTCCTATTGACATTTACGTATATATTGAAATAAGATACACACAATAACATACAGGCGGATACGCATCGGCGGTTCGACCAGTCAACTGGAGACACCCGATTCCTACAGGAATTGGCGTGTCTCTTTTTCTATTTTCCCAACTAAGGAGGTCTTCCACTTGTCCGTTCAAACCCATCATCATATCGATGAACAAACCCTTCAGGATTTGCTTCAATTCCCTCTGCTTGACGCCTTATTCGGACGACGCTCGCGCCGCTTCTTCAGAGGGGCTGAAATTCCAGACGGATCTCTGGCCTATACGTCCAAGCATGAGTCGCTTCCCTTGGATGAAATAGAGAAAATTCTTATCCTCCTGGCAGTTGGCGGTGTCACCGGCTGGCATCATTCCGTAACCCGTCATGAACGATATAAGCCGCATCTATCCAATTATTCAGGCTCAGCCTCAGGTCGAACGTTTCCATCAGCGGCTGGCTTTCATACCTCTCAGATTTTCTTTACCGACGACACAGGAACGTATCTGTTTGACACGCGAGACACACCTCCGCTCACGGAACGGAATTCAGATGGCAACCATCGTCTCATTGACCTCATTCAAGCTTATTCTGGCAATATTCGCCGCATTTCCAATCAACGTCTACATATTCCGAATTATGAGCCTTATATGGAGGGGCATAATTCATGGGTTGCGAACAAGCCAGGTACGCTGCTCGTCTTTCCAATAGGAGACTTGGCTCAGCATACGATTGCAAACCTATGCTTCTATGTCCAAAATGGGCTGTGCATTTACGATGATGTGAACGACCGACCTATTCCGGGCATTGAGCAGTTCCGTGACATTGTCGATGTTGACAATCCGCTTCCGCTTACATTCCTCGATCAATATTCATTAGCAGAACTGTCGGCTGAGTTGTCGACCGCAACCTATGCTGGCATGCTTATGCAGCAGGCACTCGGATTAGGCGGCTGGATGTTCGACGGCATTGACCGACTTACTGTGCTCGGAGCTAGCGGGGATCCGAATGTGCCTGGACTTGGGTTCCGCTATGATACTGACAAGCGGTGGTCGCTCCCTAATCCAACCGGCCTTGAAGGAGTGTTCACTTCGTTTACACCGCCGCATTTTGCAGATATGCGCGCCGCTGTGGATGCGTTCTGTGATCGCAAGTTTGGCAAAAACGGCCCCTTCCATCCCGATACGCCAGGCCCATGGAAAGATAGCCGCCAAGTACGAGGCAGCGCACAAATCCACGATGAGCCGTTCCGAGAAGCAGTCAGCCATATGGCGCAATACATTTATGACGCCTTCGGCAAATTTCCTGCCACGGTTCCATCCGTCTTTTCACTTATGTATTTGCAGACCCACCATTTGGATTTGGATTATTATGATCAATTTTTTGGCCCACATGCTTATTTGCGCTCTCATGCGGAGCACCTTGCCAAGTGGCATGGCATCAAGTAATTTGGACATTACAAAGAGGCTCTCCTTATCAAGGGGAGCCTTGTGGTGTTCCGTTTATTTTAGCAGCTGATTACGCAGCATGGACATCTGCTCGTCCATTTGGAACGCGGATTTGGATAGTTCATAGAGCTGGTTGCGCGCATCCTCAGGCACTTCTCCGCCTTCATATTTATAGTTCAGCTTATGTTCTGTCGCTGCCCAGAAATCCATGGAAGATGTGCGCAGCTGAATTTCAGCGGGTACCCACAATACTTCGTGCGAGAGAATAACCTGTGTCTTCACCACCATGTGCAAACTTTTATAGCCGCTTGGCTTCGGGTTCTGAATGTAATCCTTCACTTGAAGCACTTGGATATCCTCTCGCTGCTCGATGTGCTCTTTCATCATGTATACGTCATCCAGAAATGTGGTAACGATCCGCAGTCCCGCAATATCACGAATATTGTTCTGAACCGCATCCATGGAGAACGGAATCCCTTTGCGTTCAATTTTTTTGAGCAAGGACAGCGGATTCTTCACCCGTGCCTTCATATGTTCGATCGGAGAATATCCGAATTTGGTCTTCCAATCGAGATCAATGATTTGAAAATCACTCTGAAGCTCGTTCAGAGCCATTTCATATTGACGAAAAAAGCCACCCCAATGCTTCTGTATCGCCTCGAACAATTCAAATTTATTTAAGATAGGCAAGTTCATGCTGTCTCCTCCATCCGATATGTGAACAATGTAACAATACTATATAACCAAGATTACCTCCTCTTGACGCTGAGATCAAATGTACAGGATTGGAAGGAGACGATCCCCCATTTATTTTAAGGTGTATAAAGAAGGAAAAGCGTGAGACTCTCTCGTCTGCACGCTTTTCCTTACTTTTTATATTTGCGCCAATCCAGGCTGCTGTTATTCAATAAATATTCGAAGTTGTTGTCCAGCTTCTTCTGCTCGGCACGGCGGGCTTCCTCAGCCTTCTGGCGCTCTTGTTCCTTGCGAGTGTCTTCTTGGACTTGCAGTTCCTTGGCTTGAGTCTTCAGCTTGTTCAAGACATCGGGACTTAACAAATCCTTCAAGGTAGCCGGCTTCTCCGTGGCAGCCTGAGTCGGAGCCGCTGCTGTTCTGCGTTTTTTCCCCATTCTGATCACCTCGATTTCCCTTTCATTATAGCAGTATTCCTCATGAAGCACCATCTTCCACACAGACAACCCTAAACTGTAATACGATTGATTGCTGATTCGTGTTGCGGATACACATTCATCTACATACATTGTGGGTATTGGTAGAAATGTCCCTATGAAAACTAGTCTGTTTCCAATACATCGTCTCTGTCCATCCAACTTATTCTGAAGGAAGGAGCGTACACCATGGATGGGGATCTAAGGAAAAATAGCTACAGCAACCTAGTCCGGTCTAATATTTTCCCTCCGCAAAGTTGTGCAAATGTATTTCCACCCCCGTTTGTCCCAATCCCACCTCATACTGGCCCAACGAGCCCGACTGGCGTACCTACAGGTATAACAGGGCCAACGGGTCCGACCGGCCCAACAGGCGCTACGGGTGCCAACGGACAACGAGGGGCTACTGGTGCCACTGGCTTCACGGGCGCGACTGGGGCTACGGGTGCTACGGGTGCTACGGGCACCACCGGTGTTACTGGCGCTACCGGAGCCACTGGGGCGACTGGCGTTACTGGTGCCACTGGTGCTACTGGCGGCACTGGGGCTACTGGTGCCACTGGCGCTACCGGCGCTACCGGCGCTACTGGCACTACTGGTGCTACCGGCGCTACTGGCTCTACTGGTGCTACCGGCGCTACTGGCTCTACTGGTGCTACCGGTGCTACTGGCTCTACTGGTGCGACTGGCGTTACTGGCGCTACCGGCACAACCGGTGCTACTGGCGCTACCGGCGCTACCGGCGCTACTGGCGTTACGGGCGTTACTGGCGCTACGGGGGCTACTGGGGCGACCGGCGCTACGGGGGCTACCGGCACTACTGGCGTTACTGGTGCTACGGGCGACACTGGCGCTACCGGCGTTACGGGAGCTACCGGCGATACTGGTGCTACTGGCGTTACTGGTGCTACTGGCGTTACTGGTGCTACTGGTGCTACGGGCGACACTGGCGCTACCGGCGTTACGGGAGCTACCGGCGATACTGGTGCTACTGGCGTTACTGGTGCTACTGGTGCCAACGGCGCGACTGGCGTGACTGGCGCTACCGGCTCTACCGGCTCTACTGGCTCTACTGGTGCGACTGGCGCTACGGGCGACACCGGAGCTACTGGCGTTACTGGTGCGACTGGGGCGACTGGCGTTACCGGCGCTACTGGTGCCACTGGCGTTACTGGGGCGACTGGGGCGACTGGCGTGACTGGCTCTACTGGCTCTACTGGAGCTACTGGCTCTACTGGAGCTACTGGCTCTACTGGAGCTACTGGCTCTACTGGTGCTACTGGCGCGACTGGCTCTACTGGCTCTACTGGCGCGACTGGCGTTACTGGTTCTACTGGAGCGACTGGCGTTACTGGTTCTACTGGTTCTACTGGTTCTACCGGCGCTACCGGAGACACTGGTGCCACCGGCGCTACGGGTGCGACTGGCGTTACTGGTGTTACAGGCGACACCGGCGCGACTGGGGCTACCGGCGTTACTGGCTCTACTGGTACGACTGGCTCTACTGGTGCGACTGGCGCTACCGGCGCGACGGGTGCTACCGGCGCTACCGGCTCCACTGGTGTTACTGGCGCTACCGGCGCGACTGGCACTACTGGTGCTACCGGCGCTACTGGCACTACTGGTGTTACTGGTGTTACTGGTGCTACTGGCTTTACCGGTGCTACTGGCGACACTGGCGCTACTGGGGCTACTGGCGTTACTGGCGTTACTGGCGTTACCGGTGCTACCGGGGACACTGGTGCCACCGGCGCTACAGGTGCGACTGGCGTTACTGGTGCTACCGGCGTTACTGGTGCTACGGGCGACACTGGCGCTACCGGCGCTACGGGGGCTACCGGCGCTACTGGTGTTACTGGTGTTACTGGCGCTTCGGGCGCTACAGGCCCTACTGGTGCTACTGGCGCTACTGGTGCTACGGGCGCTACCGGCGTTACTGGTGCTACTGGCGCTACTGGCTCTACCGGTGCTACTGGCGCTACTGGCTCTACCGGTGCTACTGGCGCTACTGGCTCTACCGGTGCTACTGGCACTACCGGTGCTACTGGCACTACTGGGGCGACTGGCGCTACTGGCACTGCCGGTGCGACCGGCGTGACTGGTGCTACTGGCATTACTGGTGCTACTGGCGTTACTGGCGCTACCGGCGTGACTGGCGCGACTGGCGTTACTGGCGTTACTGGCGTTACCGGTGCTACCGGCGGTACGGGGGCTACCGGCGGTACGGGGGCTACCGGTGCGACTGGAGCTACTGGCGTTACTGGTACCACTGGTGTTACTGGCTCTACCGGTGCTACCGGCGTTACTGGTGTTACTGGCTCTACTGGAGCTACTGGCGCCACCGGCGTTACCGGAGACACTGGTGCTACTGGCGCTACGGGGGCTACCGGCGTTACTGGCGTTACTGGTGCTACGGGCGACACTGGCGCTACCGGCGCTACGGGGGCTACCGGTGCTACCGGAGCAACTGGTGTTACTGGTGTTACTGGTGTTACTGGTGTTACTGGTGTTACTGGTGTTACTGGGGCGACTGGAATTACTGGGGCTACCGGCGTCACTGGCTCTACCGGTGCTACCGGCGTTACTGGCGTTACTGGTGCTACGGGCGTTACTGGCGTTACGGGTGTTACTGGCGCTACCGGCGTTATTGGGGCGACTGGAATTACTGGGGCTACTGGGGCTACTGGGGCTACTGGTGACACTGGCGCTACCGGTGCGACTGGAGCTACTGGCGTTACTGGTACCACTGGCGTTACCGGTGCTACTGGTGTTACTGGCGCTACTGGCGCTACTGGTGCTACTGGTGTTACTGGCGTTACTGGGGCGACTGGAATTACTGGGGCTACCGGCGTCACTGGCTCTACCGGTGCTACCGGCGCTACTGGCTCGACTGGCTCTACCGGTGATACTGGCGCTACTGGGGCTACTGGGGCTACTGGCGCTACCGGCGCTACTGGTGTTACTGGTGTTACTGGTGTTACTGGCGCTTCGGGCGCTACTGGCCCTACTGGTGCTACCGGCGTTACCGGAGCCACAGGTGCTACTGGCGTTACTGGCTCTACCGGTGCTACCGGTGCTGCTGGTGCTACGGGCGACACTGGCGCTACCGGGACGACTGGCGTTACTGGGGCGACTGGGGCTACTGGCGATACCGGAGCCACAGGTGCTACTGGTGTTACTGGTGCAACCGGCGTTACGGGCGTGACTGGCGTTACTGGCGCTACCGGCGTTACTGGTGCTACTGGCGTTACTGGCGTTACGGGCGCTACGGGGGCTACCGGCACTACTGGCGTTACTGGTGCTACTGGGGCTACTGGGGCTACTGGGGCTACTGGCGCTACTGGGGCTACCGGCGTTACCGGAGACACTGGTGTTACTGGCGTTACGGGTGCTACTGGCGCTACCGGCGTTACTGGGGCGACTGGAATTACTGGGGCTACTGGGGCTACTGGCGTTACTGGCGTTACTGGCGTTACTGGTGCTACGGGCGACACTGGTGCTACCGGCGTTACGGGTGCTACCGGCGTTACTGGGGCGACTGGCGTTACTGGGGCGACTGGCGTTACTGGGGCGACTGGCGTTACTGGGGCGACTGGCGTTACTGGTACGACTGGTTCTACTGGTGTTACGGGCGTTACTGGCACGACTGGCGTGACTGGCGCCACGGGTGCCACTGGCGTTACTGGGGCTACCGGCGTTACTGGCGTTACTGGCGTTACTGGTGCTACTGGTGCTACGGGCGACACTGGTGCTACGGGCGACACTGGTGCTACCGGCGTTACGGGTGCTACCGGCGTTACTGGGGCGACTGGCGTTACTGGGGCGACTGGCGTTACTGGTGCAACCGGCGTTACTGGCGCTACGGGGGCGACCGGCACTACTGGCGTTACTGGTGCTACCGGCGTTACTGGCACTACCGGCGTTACCGGAGACACTGGTGCTACCGGCGTTACTGGCACTACCGGCGTTACTGGCACTACCGGCGTTACCGGAGACACTGGTGCTACCGGCGTTACTGGTGCTACTGGGGCGACTGGTGTTACTGGCGCTACTGGTGCTACCGGCGTCACTGGCTTTACTGGCGCTACTGGCTTTACTGGTGCTACCGGCGTTACTGGTGCTACTGGTGCGACTGGAATTACTGGTGCTACCGGCGTCACTGGCTCTACCGGGGCTACCGGCGTTACTGGGGCGACTGGCGTTACCGGCGCTACTGGTGCTACCGGCGCTACTGGTGCTACCGGCGCTACTGGCGCTACTGGTGCTACCGGGGCGACTGGTGCTACCGGGGCGACTGGTGCTACCGGCGCTACTGGCGCTACGGGCGCTACTGGCGCTACTGGTGCTACCGGAGCAACTGGTGTTACTGGTGTTACTGGCGCTACCGGCGTTACTGGCGTTACCGGCGGTACGGGGGCTACCGGCGTTACTGGCGCGACTGGCGTTACTGGCTCTACCGGGGCGACTGGCGTTACTGGCGCGACTGGCGTTACTGGTGTTACTGGTGTTACTGGTGCTACTGGGGCTACTGGGGCTACTGGGGCTACTGGGGCTACTGGTGACACTGGCGCTACCGGTGCGACTGGAGCTACTGGCGTTACTGGTACCACTGGCGTTACCGGTGCTACTGGTGTTACTGGCGCTACTGGCGCTACTGGTGCTACTGGTGTTACTGGCGTTACGGGTGCTACCGGCAGTACGGGGGCTACCGGCGTTACTGGCGCGACTGGCGTTACTGGCGCAACCGGGGCGACTGGCGTTACTGGCGTTACTGGCGTTACCGGTGCTACCGGTGCTACGGGCGCTACTGGTGTTACTGGCGTTACTGGCGTTACGGGTGCTACCGGCGGTACGGGGGCTACCGGCGTTACTGGCGCGACTGGCGCGACTGGCGTTACTGGCGCGACTGGCGTTACTGGCGCTACTGGCTTTACTGGTGCTACCGGCGTTACTGGTGCTACCGGCGTTACTGGTGCTACCGGCGTTACTGGCTCGACTGGCGTTACTGGTATTACTGGCGCTACCGGCATTAATGGAGCTACGGGCGCTACCGGTGCCGCTGGTGCTACTGGGGCGACTGGTGCTACTGGGACGACTGGCGCTACCGGCGTTACTGGCGCGACTGGCGTTACTGGCACTACCGGTGCTACTGGCGTTACTGGGGCTACGGGCGTGACTGGTGTTACTGGTGCCACGGGGGCAACCGGCACTACGGGCGCTACTGGCGTTACTGGTACTACCGGCGCGACTGGTGCTACTGGCGTTACTGGCTCTACCGGCGTGACTGGTGCTACTGGCGTTACCGGCGCTACAGGTGACACTGGAGCTACGGGGACTACCGGAGCTACAGGAACAAGTACAACTGCAACTTCTGCATTCGCTGCAAATACAACTGGTGCAGCGATCTCCGTTATTGTTGGAGGAACCCTCGTACCACTTCCAAGTGCTCAAAATATTGGCCCAGGTATCACTATCAACGCAGCAAATGACACATTCACTGTCTCCACTGCCGGTAGATATTATATAACCTACCAAGTCAATTTAACTGCCGGTCTACTTCTCGGGTCGCGTCTAATTATTAACGGCGCTGCGAATGTCGCATCCACCATAACGCCAGTGCTTACGCTATCCAGCTTTAATAGTGATGTCATCGTAACTTTGGCTGCAAATTCAACGATTTCCCTTCAATTGTTTGGACTCCTTGGGACAGCTACATTAATCAATAATGGTGCCGGAGCAGCGGTAACAATCATCCGACTCAGCTAAATGCATATATTTATAATCCTCCTTGATAGCCGTGTGAATAGCTTCTATTCGCACGGCTATCGTTTTCATTTGTAAGGTCAATTTCAGCACAACGGAAATATATATCTACTAGCAAGCACCTACAACCTTGTTCGAATGGAGGGATCAACTTGCCAAGCATAAGCCTGTGCATGATTGTCAAAAACGAGGAAGATACGTTGGCACGTTGTCTGTCTTCAGTCGCTGATTTTGTAGATGAAATAATCATCGTAGATACAGGCTCCACCGATCAAACCAAAGAAATCGCTCGTCCATTCACAAGCGATATTTATGATTTCGTATGGATAGATGATTTTGCAGCGTTGCCGTAACCCATGCCAGCATGCATCATGACAGGAATCGGAATATCGCCATTTATGAAAATGCGCTGCAGCGAGGTGAAACTTTTTCACCGAGGGACTTGTATTATTACGCAAATGAACTGCAAGATCATGCACGTTATGAAGAAGCCATTCAATATTACGAGCGCTTTCTTGAAACTGGCCAAGGGTGGATCGAGGACAATTTATCTGCTTGCGGAAAGATGGCTGACTGTCATCATGCACTTGGAAACGAGCAGCTCGAGTTAGAGAGTGCGATTCGTTCCCTTCAATATGCCGCTCCACGTCAGAAATTTGCTGTCGCCTCGGATTTTACTTTTTGCAAAAGAGTGAATGGCAGAGCTCCATCTTTTGGTACAAAACAGCCACTACCCTTAATCCATCTGACGATGTTCTTGGTTTATCGAATACAGCATGCTCTACATGGCTCCCCCACTTGCAATTATGTGTGTGCTATGATCGCATCGGAGAACATCAATTGGCCTCAGCGCATAACGAATTAGCCGCTCAATATCGCCCAGAAGACGAACGAGCGCTGCACAATCGAGCTTATTTCGAGTCCATCTTCTCCCCATCAGACACCCCTATTACAAGTGATGCATCTCATTAATTCTTATGTTCAAGCTCTCCTTCTGCTTGCTGCTGCACAAATTCAGATACATATCTTCAATACGTGATTTCATGCAGCAGCAAGTACGAGGTTTAATCTTATTTATGTAAGATACTTCTCTAACTACCGATGGATAGTTTGAACTTTTGACGTGAGCCCCCTTCTGGGCCATTCGGAACCATCTCATCTAGAGGCAAAAATCCAAATTTCTGATACAATCTTCTTGCAGGTTGTCCATCTGGAATATCTTCACCGAACGTAATAACGAAAACTTCCGCAGGAGGATTTACCAAGCTTAAAATATGATCAAGTATTGCCGAACCCACGCCTTGTTGTCTGGCATGAGATGACACCGATAGCCAATGGATTTTATAGATCGGGGCATTTGATGAGGAGAAAAGCACCCCGCCCAACAGCGGTGCACCAGGATCTCCGTCTTTCTCTCTTATGCAAAACGCCCTTCCCATCTCGATACTCTTCTCAACAGCTTCCACAAAATGAGGATCGTCCACCATTGGACCGAATAAATATTCCACCTCTGCAGCCAATTTCAGCCACTGTTCAAGGTCTTCATGTGCAGCTCTTGTGACTTTCATAATGTGTACCTCCTAGTCTGCTGTACTCTAGTTGTTTGCATTACTTCGATTACCGTGAATTGCGCAGCATGCCAATCAGTTTTTTTATCACGTATACAAGAAGAATGATTAGAATGCTAGAAAAGTATACAAAATACGCGAGTATTAGAAAATAGTAACCTAATAAAGGTATGCCTTCGTTATCATCTGTACTAAGAGTAAGATATTCAATTGGAGCAAACTCCCTTTTTCCTTTATCTAAAATGAATTCATTTTTTGAGCAAGGGAATTTACTCATGCTAATCACTTCTTTTCCATAATGACCTGTTACTGACGGTGCTACCTTCGATGAAGTCGTCGCCCTCCATTCATTCACCG
Organism: Paenibacillus wuxiensis; assembly: GCF_040195695.1. Taxonomy (NCBI): domain Bacteria; kingdom Bacillati; phylum Bacillota; class Bacilli; order Caryophanales; family Paenibacillaceae; genus Paenibacillus; species Paenibacillus wuxiensis. The sequence goes on from NZ_JBEFZI010000014.1 coordinate 70,184, forward strand.
CACCACCTGGCATTATCGTAAAAGGCTGCAAGATGTCTGCTCTTACTACGATTTCTTCCACATTCTCATGGCAAGTGTCCCTATACAATTTATGAAGTGCGGTTTCTATTTTACCCAACGTGTCATAGTGTTGTAGGATTTTCACGAAAAGAGGTAGAGTAAGAAGGACAAAAATAACAATGTACGCGATAACTACTTTGTTTCGAATCCACCTGTTCAAGAAATTTCCCCCTCCGTAAGAAACAAAAGTGTCCTGCTATTGTAGTTCAGGCAGAAAAACGTAAAACTCAAGCTTAAGCTTCTTTTTTACCTATACGCTTGCTTCGAATATACGAATGTAGGATATACACCGTTAATACGGTGAAGTAAAAAAGATAAACAATGAAATATAAGAACATTACCTCAAAACTAATCCCTGCTTTATCATTTGAATCCAAAAATAATAGATCTACTGGAATAAATCTTTCTTTTTCTCTATCAAGCACAAAGTGTTTACTCGAACATGGAAAATCGCTGATGCTGATTACTTCATTTCCGTGATGCCCTGTCAATTCCGGGATTTTCACAGATGACGTCACTGCATTCCAATTATGTCCAGTCTTCCAGAACCCGAATTCTTGAATCAATTTTGTTTCAACTTTGATGTTATCGACATCCCCACCGCAATAATCAATGAATAGTTGATGCAATGCCTGTTCAATCATTTTACTTGCTGCGTAATCTTGATAGAGCCATTTCAATAGAGGCAAACTAATGACAATAAATAAAACTAGAAATTTTATTGCTCGCCTTCTCGTCATGTAATATCCTCCACCAGAACAGATTGAAATTGTACACCTGTGTGCCTCATCCGATATCTATTTCGCGGTGTTCCCTTTTGACTCTTACTGTCATTTACGATCAATTCCGGCGAAAACAAATATCCTTGATGGGATATGTGCTTTCGCCGGAAAATGTGCCGCTATATTATAGTAGTTGAACTCGATTCGGGAAAAATTGATCCGTTATCGTATATGTCCATGTTGCAGAAGGAATCTTCAAATCCTCATCATTAAAATGAAGCTCGCTGCCGCCCGAATCGATGTTGGAAAAATGCTCGAGCACTTTCTGCACTATGACCCCATCAATCTGCTCAAATGCTGCGATGACGAGTCGATTGAACTCATCCAACGGATTGTTGTTTCCGAGGCTCTCCAAATGGATGCCTTCCTTCACATAGGCGACATACGCTAAATGGTCAGCCCAGCATTGATCCATGATTGCCAGAAGCACTTGTCTCTCAGCCGAATGAACAGTTGGCACACCGAACTTTTCACATAACAGCTCATATCGCTCTGGTGCATAATTAGCAATAATGTTAGATATTTGTCTCCCATGCAGGATTTCATTGCGTCGATTGAGAAAGATCATTCGCTGCTGCTCCAATAAATCTGCGTATTTGTTCAACGTCTTCTTCATATCCAGATGCTGTCCATCCACAACTCGCTGTACATGCTCAATCAACTGCAAGATTCGGCTATCATTCAAGGGCTCGTCCTGCTTACGAGCAAGGAGATCATTTGGCAGTACCTCAGCAAGACCATATCGAATGAATAGATCATCCTCCAAGCTAATCATGTAACGTGAAGTTCCTGGGTCTCCTTGACGTCCCGCTCTCCCTCTTAGTTGATTATCAATTCTCGCATGCTCATGTACATTCGTTCCAATTACATAAAGGCCGCCCAGACTTGCTATTTTCTTATAGTCTTCCGAGCTTCCGCCGCCAAGGAGGATATCTACTCCCCTGCCTGCCATATTCGTAGACACCGTAACAGCCCCTAGCATGCCTGCCTTGGCGATAAGCTCGGCTTCTTCCCAGTCGTTGTACGCATTGAGAACCTGACAGGATACTCCATTCTTCCGCAGTGCTTCAGCATATTGATTCGATTCCTCAACGCTGGACGTTCCGATCAGGATGGGTCTCCCTGTTCGATGGACAGCCCTAACTTGATCCACAATGGCTTGCTGCTTCGCAGCTCGATGCGTAAATACCATATGCGGCTCATCTACTCTTCGACTGGCCTTGTTGGGCGGAATGGAGATCACTTGAAACCCGTACATGTCCATGAACTCCTGAGCTGCCAACTGTGCTGTAGCCGTCATACCGCATTTCTTTGGATACAAATGAAGCAGATGCTGTAGCGTAATGGTTCCTAGCATCTGGCCATTCGTGCGTATGTCCAATCCTTCCTTCGCCTCTACCGCTGCCTGCAGCCCATCCGGCCAATGCCTGTGCTGTGCGATTCGACCCGTACATTCATCAATGAGCTGGACTCGCCCATTCCTCACTATATAATGTACATTTCTCTTCAAAAGCGCCTCAGCATGCAGCGCGCATTGCAGCATAGTCAGTACGTTAATATTGTGATCCTCGTATAAATTGCCGCAACCAAGCGTGGCTTCCACTTTATCGATGCCAGAGTCTGTAGCGTATACATTGCGCAGCTCCTGGTCTGTCTCATAATCTTCTCCAGAAATGAGTTGCTTAACAATGCCTGCATAAGACACCGCATCCCGCTTCGAGACTCCCCTCTCACCCGCAATGACTAAAGGGACTCTCGCCTCATCAAGCAGAATCGAGTCAGCTTCATCAACTAGTGCAGCATGAAATGGGCGCTGGACGAGTTGCTCTGTGTCCCTAGCCAGCGAATCCTCCAAGTAGTCATAACCTGCCTGCTTGGCTGTCAAATACGTTATGTCAGCAGCGTATGCTCGCTTTCTATCCTCAGAATTGCGCCCCTCCGTAATACAGCCAACTGTTACGCCTAAATATTCATAAATAGGTCTCGTCCATTCTGCATCTCTGTTGGCCAAATAATCATTGAATGTAAGAACATGTACCCCGCGCCCTGACAAAGCTTGCAAAAAGGCGGGGAGAACGGCGGCTAACGTTTTACCCTCACCAGTTTGCATTTCAATGATGCAGCCTTCATGTAAAGCCATGCCCGCGAGCCATTGCACGTCATATATTCGGATTCCCTTCACTCTCCACACGGCCTCATCAACCAGTGCTGCTGCCTCCATGACATCCTGATCCGATGATACTCCCTTTTGAATCCTTATTTTCATCGTTTTCGCACGCTGCATGATTTTCGAATCACTCCATGCATGTGCATGAAGCTTCCTCATTTTTCTCACTTGCTCCAAGTAAGGCCTCAGCTTCCGATTGCGATATTTCTCGCTCCATTTCTCAAACCATTTACTTGTCATTCTCGTACAGTCCTCCTTACATTGAGCGTTTCTATCCGCACAAAAGGAGGTGTGTGTCAGGTTCCTTCCAAAGGTGGTAACGAACAAGAATCAACTGATTTCGAATACGAATAAATTCATATCCCTGAACAAGATGATTAGAGAGTGGCCGGTCATCGCCTTGTTGCTCTACAGTGACATGTACCTTGCCTAGATATAGGAAGTTCTCCATAAAGAGAAACACACAGTCCTGTACCCGTTCGAAGTCGAGATCACCTGCTAGCAGGCGTTGAAACATGACATATATCCGAATGAGATAGTCGATTTCTTGAGCATGATTAACTTGGTTCATCATCTAACCTCGTCTCACATCCATATTTTACCTTGTAAAGAGTGTATCTATTTCTCTCTCCCGCGTCAAAGAGAAGTTGAGTTCTTGCGGGAACATGCTCTATTGGGATGCAATCTGTAGCAGTCCGCGGAACCCATGATTTGACGGGCTTTTTGCCAATGGACTTCCGTTCTGGAAGGCTGAATTCCGTACGTTTCTGTTGATGTTTTACATCACTTTCACATCAACGTTTTGAATACTTGAACTCATCGCTTGCCAGCGATGCGTTCTCCCGCCCTTGGGTATTATTAAAATTAAAAATTGACCCAAATGAGAACAGGTTTTCGGCAATAGCCAGTCCTACTGCAGAAATACACCCAATTACCCCTAAAGTCTCTACTTTTGAAGTATTATAGAATTTATCTCCATCTGTAATATACATGCCACCTGTGTAAGCACTCAGCCATTCGGCAGTTGTTTGGGTCCTTGTTCAATTACTTCATCAGGTATAGCTTCAATTAGGTATAGGGTTTTTTCGCCGGGAGGAGGGGTTAATTTGAATAAAAAAAATATCTTTTTTGGGTTAGTGGTTCTAGTTATTGCTATTATGGGTTTTATTATTTCTCGGACACAAGTTGGAACATTCCAAGTGATCTTTAATATTTTTGCAATTCTAGTAATTATCCTGATTTCTCTTCTGTTTTTTAGAAAAAAATCGTAAAGCTGACATGAATATAAGTAACGTATTTTTGACTCCACGTGCTTTACCAAGCGTTTCAAGAGGCGTACAACAAGCGAGAAAACAACGAGACTAGTTTGGTCCCTTAATCGGTGGCTTTTCGCTGAAAAGTAGAATATGCTCGCCGTGGTTGCCCACTGGCTCTTTTGTAAAGGAGCTAGGATCTTGCAGGATCGTAGTCTCTTTTTTTATTGTATCCAGCAATCAAACATATTGTTTCATCACCTAGTTTTGAGCCACTACATAGATTTCTTAATGCTTTTAACTTAAAAAGGTTCTTGCCCAACATATCACTTGCACGCCACCTTTTCTCCACAGGTACAGGATTTCCAATGTCCGTTTCATTCCTATATAGGGAAGCATACTTCATACATATGACTTCCATTTCGACCCATGGTAATATGAGGAATGATAATTAGAATTGCTTAAGAGGGGGACTTTCCATTGGAGACAAAGAAAAAAATCATGGTCATCTTCGGAACGAGACCGGAAGCGACGAAGATGTGCCCAGTCGTTCAACAGCTGAAGCAGCATTCCGATTGGTTCGATACCAAGGTTGTCGTCACGGGACAGCATCGAGAGCAGCTCTATCAGGCACTCTCTCATTTCTCGTTGTCACCGGATGTTGACTTAAGCTTAATGAAGGAAAATCAATCGCTAGCCTACTTCACCTCTGCTGCAATCGCAGGGCTGGATAATATCATTTCAGAAGATAGACCGGATATGATTCTTGTTCATGGCGACACGCAAACGGCGATGTGCGGCGGACTAGCGGCCTTCTTTCACAAAATCCCTGTCGGGCATGTAGAAGCAGGCTTGCGTTCCCACAACAAATACTCCCCATGGCCAGAGGAGGTCAATCGCAGAATTGTAGATGTCGTAACCGATCTGCTGTTCGCGCCTACCTCAGTTGGGAAGGACAATTTACTTCGTGAAGGGTATGATGCTGGGCATATTTATATAACGGGGCAAACAGCTGTAGATGCTGCGCTGCAGACATACCAAGAGGATTATACATTCCATGAAGCTTCATTAAATGAGCTGATTCACCACCGCGGAAGACTTATTACGGTTACTGCTCATCGCCGGGAGAACTATGGGGAACCGATGCAGCACATGTTCCAAGCGATTCGTCGTCTTGTAGACGAACATCCTGATACGGCTGTCATTTATCCTGTCCATATGAGCCCAGTCGTGCGGGATGCAGCACATACTCTACTGTCTGGTCATGAACGGATTCACTTGCTGAACACATTGGAGTATCCAGATATGATTAACCTGCTTGCTCGCTCTTATCTCATAATGAGTGATTCCGGTGGTCTGCAGGAGGAGACAACGGTATTCAACAAGCCGCTCGTGCTGATGCGAGATACAACGGAACGGCCAGAAGCCGTGGCCGCCAATATGGTTGCACTGGCTGGAACAGAGGAAGACATGATTTTCAACATTGCCAACCGACTGCTTGCGAATGAGCAGGCCTACCAAGACATGACCAAGTCCAGCAATCCGTTTGGTGATGGACAAGCTTCCAAGCGGATCGTGGACATCATTGCGCATCACTTCGGCTTTGCGTCGGAACTCCCTGTTCCATTCGTAGGCTAGAGAACGATAAGTTCAATCATCATGATCTAACTGTTCCGAATTCCATCCAAGTTGTAGTCTTATAAAAAAGATTGATCATTAAAAACAAAGTATGCGTATTTAAAATAAAGATTGATCATTTATAAAATTATTTTCCTGTAGTGGTGAAAAATACATTGCTATTATCTCAGTGTAACTTTTAATGGGAAAGGGGTTTATAGGTGAATAAAGAGAGCGATCGTTTATATTTCATCGATAATCTAAAAATAGCTTTAATTATGCTTGTAGTAGCTCACCATGCTGGACAAGCATATGGACCAGGTGGTTGGTGGTATTTTATGGATGATGAATCTATCAACTGGTTGGGCAGGTTTTTCTCTGTAAATGCAGCATTTTTTATGAGTATGTTTTTCTTTTTATCAGCCTATTTTCTCCCTCAATCAATCGCGAGAAAAGGGCCGAAACGGTTTTTAAAAGAACGGCTTATTAGAATTGGTATTCCATTACTACTTGGATTTCTCGTGATAATTCCTATTCTGATGTATTTATATTACATTAATTTCAGAGATTATGAACCCATCTCATTTTTTTCTTACTATGTTAATATATTTTTTGGACTTGGTAATGAACCCTCGAACTGGTCCGGGCCATCATGGCCTGATATGCAATTTGGACATTTATGGTTTTTAGAGCATTTACTTGTGTATGCGGTTGTTTTTTCAGTCTGGACCTTCTTTACATCTAAGAAAACAACAAAAAAATTTGATGGAAGCATTAAGGTTTATCAGATTCTCTCCCTGTGGTTGATCGTTAGTTTAGTGACTTTCATTACAAGGATATGGTTTCCTATTGATCATTGGACAGCTTTCGTAGGATTTATTCAAACAGAATTTGCACATGTACTACAGTATGTGAGTTTCTTTTGTTTAGGCATTATGGCCTATCATCGCAAATGGTTTTTAACTTTGAGTGCGAGAGTAGGATACATCTGGCTTATTATTGGAGTATTAATAGTAACTATTTTGTATTTTGGAGGGAATACGGTAGATCCTTTTCTTTTAAAGGGTGGACAAAACTTTGGTTCGTTGACTCGATCATTAATTGAGACGTTACTGTGTATTTCGCTTGTAATCGGTCTTCTAATTTTATTTAGAGAAAAAATTAACGGCACTAATCGTTGGTCAAAGAGGTTATCAAACAATGTATTTGTTGTTTATTTCATCCATGTGCCAGTAGTTGTCTTCCTTCAATATACATTGACTGACCTACCAATACCGGTCATGGCTAAATTTCTTATAACGGCATTTTTAGGAATCATTCTAAGTTTTTTGCTAAGTCATTTTGTATGGCGAAAGATTCCATACCTCAAAAAAATGATGTAAAGGAAATAATTTTTAGATAAATGGAAAAGCCAGCATTATTGCTAGCTATTGTCTTAGTAGGATAATGAGTAAAAATAATGATTCTTGTTCAACTAACGGAGGCGTTAGTTTAAGTCAATGTTTGTAGCACCTTCTTAATCAATATTTTTTACAAAGCAACAACAAAAGAGTTCGAACATATTTGATATATTTAATATGTTTGAACTCTTTATTTACATATGTTTGAATGTCGTTACCCTAGGATAAATTTTTAATAAAGTTTGATTAAAATTATCATTTCTAAGGAATATTCTATGTACTAATATTTCCATGAAGTTTTGCAAGGAGGATATACTATGAGTCTAGTAGATTGATTAATCAGATTTTAAATAAGAGGAAGGTAGTAAATCGATTTTAAGAGGTGTTCAAAAGTGAATAATTTAATGATTAATGCTGATTTTGGGAAGTTGTGGTTTCATAATATATCTAAAATCCTAAGTGAACGTTTTCGCGAACTAATCATACCTATTATCATATTGGGTCTGTCTGGATCACCATTAATGACTTCATTAGTGCTTTTATTTCAGAGAATTAGTTCCGTGTTTTTTTCTATTCCAATAGGTACTTGGATTGAGAAAAAGAACCTAGTTTTAATTTCTTCGATCTGTAATTTCATATATGCTATATTATTGTTTCTACTGGCATATTTAATAACAATCGACATAACGAGCCTTTTTGTTATTGGGCCAATATTATTTTTCATGGGTTTAGTGGAATTGATGTTAAATATTGCCTTTTCAGCTATGTTACCTAAAATTGTTGGGAGGCAACGTTTATTAAGTGCTAATAATTCATTAGAAGCCGCTGATGCGATTGTAACCTTAATTGGTCCAGCCTTAGGTGGAATTATACTTGCGAAATATGGCCCGAACATTTCCTTAACTATTTGCGGTAGTTTATTACTTGTTTCAATGTTATTTATTTCACTTATAAAATACCGAAATGTACGTAAGGAAACGGATGATAAGCCCATGAAGGGAAAACAGAAACTGAAGAGTTTCATTCGGGATTCCCAAGAAGGTGTAAAGTACCTCTATGCTAATGGAGCTCAAATTGTATCGACAATTTCAGCTTTGGTTCTCGGATTTTCAACCAGTTTTATTGTGCTTAGTGTTACCATTCATTCTAAATATACTCTCCATTTTTCAGAAGAGCATATTGGAATACTATTATCTTGTGCTGGTATAGGTAATGTCGTTGGCGTTCTTATAATGAACAAATTTAAAAATGCAAACTGGTTATATCTTCTCAGTACTTTAATGATTATATCTTCATTTGGTATTTTATTATTGATATCAAATTCATTTATCACCATGTGTTTCGGAATGATAATCTTTGATGGGGCACTTTCTATGGCATTTGTTGTTCAGATAACTGTTCAACAGGGGATTACTCCAGACTATTTGATCGCCAGGGTTCGAAGTTCCATATACGTTTTTGGTGGAATTGCAGCAATGATAGCGACTATACTATCTGGTTTGATTTCTGAATGGAACTCTACGGCAGCATTGGCATTTGGATCATTGGTTTTATTAGTCAATGGCTTGTTTATTTTTAAATATAAGAAGCAAGGAGTAGCAATGGATAAAATCAGTCCAATTCATGCTACATCCAAAAGTAGCTGAATGATGGAAAGACTTATTCCGGGCGCAGACGACAAAAGGGTTTAGGGATAAGACCATTCAGAAAGCAAAAAACCGCTAATATCCATATTGGGTTTCTCTTTTTTTGATAATAACCAATTATGGGGAAAGTTTGTGAATATATAAACTTAAACGATCGGGTGCTTTAGTTAAATAAGAAATGATCAAACAATATTATGAAAATTTATATTTAATCAAATAATAAACCGTTATTTTGATCAATCTCTTTTCAAAATAACGGTTTTTTGATCTCGGGGCACGAATCCACCAATTTCTTCATCCAACGCTTTGATCAAATATTTTGGGCATAGCGCTCACTCGGCATTTTCGTCAACACGACATATAGACAGGAAACGGCATCTGTTCCGCTTCGGTAAGAGAAGCTCTCATCACCAGTAATATGAAGGATGTCACCTTCGGCAACTCCAGTCTCCACCCCATCACTATTCACGATCCCGCTTCCGTCCAGAACTAGAACATTAACGTTTGCGCCCGGATGACGATGTGTCGGCAATTCGGCTCCCGGACTGAAGTTCAGTACGAATATCACATTTTCCTCATCCTTATGAATAATTCGTTTCGTAAATTTGTTCTCTACATATTCTTGATACTCGGTCACGTGATTTTTCTGCATGAGCTCTCACTCTCCTGGATTTTAGTTGTAGTTCCTTCTTACCCTATTTCACACAAAGCCAATCCTTCAATTATCACGAAAGTATACATTTATCTCATGGCTTCCTTTTTGACTTTTTAGACTTCATCCCCAAGTACTTCTATTATATTGAACTTGTTTACATACTTTGTGATTCCAATCACATTTAGGAATATCCAAATATACCGGCCTACAACAGAGGGCTGCTCACTTACTCACCTCCGCTTGCATTCATTGCCTAAAAATTGTACGATCGATAAGAATTCAATCACAAAACGTTAGAATTGGAGAATGATCCATGATCAATCAAATCGGACAAGTTATGCTGTATGTCAATGATCAAGACCAAGCGGTTCAATTTTGGACAGAAAAAGTCGGATTCATTGTCGTGTCGGAAGATAACAACGGGCATGGAATGAAGTGGATTGAAATTGCACCTGCACAAGGCGCACAGACATCCTTCGTGCTCCACAATAAGCAGCTTATTGCCGAAATGCAGCCAGAACTCAACCTAGGGACACCTTCGATCATGCTGTTCTCCGACAATCTAGATGCACTGTATGAAGATTTCAAGAACAAAGGCATTACAGTTGGTGATGTTGTGTCAATGCCTGGTGCCAGGGTATTCAACTTTGCTGATGATGAGAATAACTACTTTGCCGTTATGGAACGAAAGTAAGCGATATGTTGCAGAATGCAGCGCCATCATATCCTGTGGTGGCGTTTTTGCTTGTACGGCAGCATTCTAGACAACACACCATTGCATGATTGAAGCATGAGAAATTAGTGTAAGATAGTATAAGGTGATTCATCCATGAAAAGGAGGTTCTCATTCATGAGCCGCCAAGAGCTGCAAGAGAGACTGAAAATGAGGGACGTTGAAATCCGTCACGGCGAGCAATTCAACGCTCTGCTGCGCTATGTATTCCAAGTGACCAATCATGATCTGCAGGCGCTCGGATGGGAGAATCGCGAAATCGCGCAAGCGAAGCTGCCCATACTGAAGCAGGCCGATGTACTAGGATGGTTCGATGGCGACAAGCTGATATCCCAACTCGCCGTGTATCCATTCCAAGTGAATATATTCGGTCAAATCTACGAAATGGGTGGACTAACAGGTGTCGGAACCTACCCAGAATATGCCAATCTTGGCTTAATGAATAAATTAATGCGTCAAGCACTGACGAACATGCGCAAGCGCAAGCAATCCGTGTCCTACTTATATCCTTACTCCATCCCGTATTACCGTCGCAAAGGCTGGGAAATCATCTCTGATAAAATCTCATTCGATGTGAAGGACACTCAGCTGCCGAAGCTCAAGACGGTTCCTGGCAATGTCGAACGCGTCACCATTGAGCATCCGGATGTACGGCAAGTCTATCATCGCTTCGCCCTGCTGACACACGGCGCTATGCTGCGCAACGATCTGGCGTGGGAAGAATACCTGCGATGGGATCTCGATGACATGACGGTTGCAGTCTATTATGACAGTAACCATGAACCTACAGGATATTTGCTCTATTGGATCGCCGAGGAAGTGTTCTATATGAAAGAAATGGTGTATGTCAATCAAGAGGCACGCAACGGGTTATGGAACTTTATTAGCGCACATTTCTCCATGGTGACCCGTGTGAAGGGACATATTTACACGGATGAGCCGCTTGCGTTCCTGCTCGAGGACAGCGATATTAAAGAAATTATTGCACCCTACTATATGGCACGAATCGTGGATATCGGATTGTTCCTGGAGCAGTATCCGTTCCAGCCGCAAGAAGCTGAATGCAGCTTCACCTTCGTACTTCATGATCCGATGCTGGAATGGAATCAGGGCGTATTTACATTAACCGTAGATAAGCAGGGCAACGGGCATCTTACCAAAGGCGGGAATCAGCGAGATGCTGAATTCGATATTCAAACCTTGACGACGATGCTTATGGGATACAAGCGTCCATCCTACTTGGCGAAAATCGGTCGATTCCAAGCCAACGAGGCCACCATCGACCTGCTGGAGAAGCTCATTATTCGGCAGATCCCCTACTTCTCTGACTATTTCTAAATATACGAAGAAGAGAGCACATCCGGCTCCCCTACGGGTTCGGTGCGCTCTCTTTCACGTGATGGACTTTTTTAATGAATCGCCATTATTAATTTTTGTATGTTCTATTTGTTTAAGAGCTTAGCATTGTTCTATAAATTTGTTTACAGAGTAGCCATCCCATCAACCTGGCAAATGCGCCTGCAGCATTCTCTTCACTTCGTAAATATCCGTTAAGGCTTGTGCCTCCTGATCCGAATATTTCTCACAAATCATTTTTACAAATACAAACCCGAATTCATGCAGCAATATCGCGAGGAACAACTTATCGATGAACGCTTCGCGGCTGCATCCTATCTCTCTCCTAAACAATTGAATCAGATCCGCATCAAAATCAAACAAAGAGAACAGGATTGGCGGGTACTCATACTCGGCAGGAGCGATCGTACTGTCCGCAAAGTCGATAATGAACAATTGGCCTCCATCATCCACCATCACATTTTCCGCTGTAATATCTCCATGTACATATACGGGTTGGGATATCGGGCTTTCTGTCACGATTTCAGCAATTTGCGCCCGGATGGACGCTGAAAAGAAGTTCCATCTCGTATTGCGTATAACCCTCTGCTTTATTGCACTTGCATCAACGTGCTCCGAAGGCAACGTATTCAGCTTGTCCAAATTAGCAAGCAGCTGCTTGACGAACGCTTCCTTCTGGGGTAGTGTCCAGCCTGTGAGTACCTTCCCCGCTTCCTGTCCTTGTATAAAGTCCATGATGATGTATCGGAACAAATACTTATCTTGAATATAGGACGTTGCGATCACATTCGGTGCGTGGATCCCCTGCTGGATAGCGTGCTCCATGGCACTTATTTCTGCTTGATAATCCGCATCTGTATTCGCTCCGGATTCCTTGGGTGCAAATATTTTAATCACATAGCTGCCGGCACGAAATACCGCATTTGTACCCGGCGTCAACTGGAATATGTGCTCTGCCCCGCTCAGATTTTCTTTTCGGTAGATGACTTCAATGAGCTGTCGAAAATCTTCAATCGATTGATACACCGCTCCCCATGAATCCCAGTTGTGAATCTCTTTTGCAAAAGCGTGACTCATTGTCTCTCCCCCACAAACTCATGATGCACTACTTATCCCGTCTGCGATACAAATCAAAAGATTTATATCCTTCGGCCAAGATGGCCTTCATCTCTTCAAGCCTTTTGTCCTGTGTTTCCTTCCGCTTAGCACTGTACACGTAACGCGCCCAATCCTTCTGATATCCCGGTGTCAGGCTGTTATAAAACCCCAGTTCCGCACTGCCTGCTAAATATGCCTGAATATCTGCAACATGCTCAACATAATCATCAACGCACTGGCTCTTTTTTGGAGATGCTGATTTGACTGCTTTTTTGGCTTCGGACTTCAAGCCGATTACGGTAAAGACGTCATCCAAGCTAACCATCCGTGCAAATTTAAGTTCACTGCTTCCTACATAGCCGTCCTCATTAACGAATCCGATGCTGAAGAAGCTGTCGCGTTCAATATATTGCTCGTATTTAGGATTATTTTTCTTCGGGTAAGCGGTAAATAGATATCCCTTGCTGTTCAGCAGCTGCTTATCGATAACCATTTGTACCAGCTCTGTAAATTGCTCTAGCGAGTAGATGAAGGCAAAAATAAGATCATAGCTGTCCCGCTTGATCGAAGTGTCATAATCCAACCCGTCGAATTCCACAATGTCGTCAGGTTTGTTCAATATTAATTTCACCGGATATTTGTTCACATTCAATTTATCAATGATGCTCTTCTTGGAGTTCTGGTTCATACCGTGTCATTTCCTTCCCTTATCGTGCTGTCCATTATTATACGCAATCAAATCCTTGATGCAAACGTTATGCCATCCGTATCTCAAGCTACACACTAATCATGCTATAAAACCACGCTACAAAACCACAGATGCTAAATGACTACCCGTACTTTACATGGCTTACATTCGATATGGAATACACAATACACTTCCTGCATACTACAAGTTTACCTTGTAACCAACGGCTGTGAAGCTGAACAAATGAAAAGACACATTGATATCAAATTCCAACTCAATCGACTGCGGCTGGAACTTCAACATATAGGTCACCACGTAAGGAGTTTCGATATAAAATAGCTTCGCTTGCAGAGTACATTCATTCAGCCAAAATGCATACACAACGACTTCCTGCAGCGGCATGGATAGATCTTTGTGAAATACAGCCTTCGTACGCATCGGCTGCGCTACGTTTATAGGTAAAGCAATATCCCGTTCATCTCCATACAACAAATGAAGCTGCATCGTCTCATCCTGAGCATCGAAGCGGATTTGCTTCAATCCACTAGCATTCGGTTGCATGACGTACACATGCTGATGTAGTTCCGGTAATTCTAGTAGTTCCAGCACTTGCTGCACATGCTGTAACCTTACTGCGTTTCGCGCTTCTCTATGTAACGGAATCATCCAAGACCAAGGCTCAACGGGAGGCCACTGACTGTTATGATCAATACTTGATGGATTGCCCTCTTGCTGCACATCTTCATGCGAATGCTCCCGAGTATCACCAATGCTGTCAACTTCGTCAAGGAGATGTTCATAAATGAGATTCAGAAGTGTCTGCAGCATATCCATAGTCGGATAGCTAGCTGTCGCAGCAATGACAATCCCATCCTTCGGAGAGACGAAGCATAACTGACCGAATGCCCCGTCTGCTCGGAAGCAGCCGTCTCGACAGCGATGGAACTGATAGCCATAGCCCTGAGCCCAATCGATTCGATTGGTTCCTTTGCGATTATCGCTTTGCTCGCTTGTCGCCATCTGGATATATTGCTCTGACACGATGCGCTTTCCCTTGAACATGCCCTTGTTCAGCAGCATCTGACCGAATGCCGCTACGTCACTCGTCGTTAGACTCAGCCCCATCCCCCCAGCAGTAACTCCCATCGGACAGGTTTCCCATACAGGTCTAGCGATGCCTAACGGCTCGAATAATCGAGGCATGAGAAAGTCTACTAGATTCTGCCCCGTTACCCGCTCCAATATGGCAGACAGCATATAGGTCGAATGTGTACTATATTGAAATTGAGTACCCGGCTCATGATCCACCTCTTGTGCTAGAAATGCCTTGATCCAGTCCTGTTCCTTAGCCACAACAGGGTAGATATCACCCTCATGACCTGCTGTCATAGATAGCAGATGATGGATCGTCATCGCGGATAGTTTGTCGGATACTCGCTCTGGCAGCCGCTCGGGAAAGAATGAAATGACCAGATCGTCCAGACGAATGAGTCCCATGTCCCATGCAATACCAACCGCAATAGAGGTCACACTTTTGCTTACGGAATACAACAGTTGCGGGCAATCCTTGCGATACGGCTCGCGCCAGAACTCTGCAATCGTAGAACCATGGTGACACACGATCAAACTATGAACCGGAAGTTCGCATTGCTCGATCTGATTGAAAAATTGCTGGATACTCGCGGATTTCCCCCGATATCCAGCAGAACAGTCGCTTCTCGTACTCAAGCAAGATTCACCCACTTTGCCCACAATTCCTGCGGGTTCAGCTCGTAGATCTCCTTTTCTCGGAATAAAAATTGATGCATAATGAACTCCCGACGAATCGTTGCGAAGTCCTCATGGTAGGCCTTAATGTATTCGTTGATTTCCTTCTCGCTATATCTGCGTCCCGCCTCCAGATTAGTCACCATATGCTCCAGGATGATAAGCTTCTTCTTCAACTGTGACGGGATATTTTTGAGCTTGCCCTCTTTCGAGAAGAAATTTCGAATCACCGAATCCCTCAAACGCTGCTGATCCTCATTCAACATCCCTATACCTCCATCAGCTCCGCGGTAAATAAGATTGATAGCCGCAGCAGCATTATTCTTTAGAAAATAATCATTTAATGAAAAATAAATCGTGTTCTTCTCTCTTCGTTCGTTGATAAGGCTCGCTTCGCGAAGCTTGGCCGCATGATGAGTAATCGTGGCAGGAGTAACCGACAGCTTCTCCGCTAACACCTGACCATTCCGCTCACCTTCCGCAAGCAAGATGAGCATCTTGACACGTGTTGGATCTGCCAACGCCTTATGATAGGCAACTACCTTGTCTAACTGCATACAGGCATTCACTCCTCCTCGGATTAGGTAAGTAATGATGCGTGCGGTAATCGCAGAACATGCACGAATTAAACAATAATCTAATTAGATAATCACCTAATTAGATAAATGTTAAAACAGATAATACACAATCGAGGGATATATTGTCAACCCAGTTTTTGTATACTATAGTGAAAAGGAGCAGAACAACCTGCCAGCACGAAATTACTACTTACAGAGAGAGGTAACGAATGGAGCATACTACGACTGAATTGCAGATTCGTCATTTTCAACAAGAGGACATGCCATTATTAGGGGAGTTATATCAATCCGTTACGTCGCGTCCGAACGCGATATTTTGGTGGGTTGGTGAAGAAGCGAATTGGAGCAACGTGTATTGTGCCTTTGAGCATGGCAAGATGGTTGCCAAGGGGCAAGTCGGCATCATTAATATTGTACCGCCCGGTCGCGCTCAAGAGAACAAGCATGCCATTTACGTTAATATCAAAGCGATCCCAGAACGTGAGCATGACTATGTATTACTTGCCCGCATTTATGAGCTGCTGTACGCAAGAGCCGTTGAATTGAAGGCAACACTTCCTGCCGAATACGGAACGAGACTCTGTGTTGGTAATGATTCAACTGAAGAGGTGAACAGTCAATTCTTCCTGCAGCGTGGTTTCCGTCATCTGATTAGTCTATATCGTATGAAAAGAATGATAGAAGCACCTATCCCAGAATTGCAACTGCCTGAAGGTTATCAATTTTCTCATTGGAATTTGGATACGGATGAAGAAGCTCATGCCTATCTGGATATCGACACAGAAATTTGGCCAGATAATCCGCTTGGATTGGAAAGACTGAATGAATACAGGCAGTACCCGCTCTGGAATTCAATGGTTGTCCGCCAAGGGGATACCGTCGTAGCCGGTCTATTGATATGGAAAGAAGATGATTATGCCCAAATCGAAAATGTATTCGTTCGCGAGCAATGGCGTGGACAGGGCCTTGCGAAGTTCCTGCTTGCTCAAGCACTCCAATATGCGAAGTCTCATGACATACCACGTGCGAGCCTTGAGGTATTAACCGATAATCGAACAGCATTGCAATTGTATGAGTCGCTCGGATTTGAGCAGAAAGCAGAAGAAATTCGATATTGCATAGAGTTGTGATATTGGGGTCGCATTCTGTGCCATTTTTATAATTTATGTACATAAAAATCCCCGTAGAGTGGCTCGTTTATACCCATTCTACGGGGATTTGAGAGAATTGCTCAACTTCTACTCTCCTCTAGCATATTCATGATCTCCTCTACTACGATTTCAGGTTCATCATGATGAATGTAATGTCTGCTCTGATTGGCTATTCGAATCTTGCTTGACGTCGACAATCGCTGAAACTCGGATTGCAGCTTTTGTTCTACTTCTAATATTTCCATGTGAGGCCATCCTTCATGGTACTCATCGGGCAACCCTCTTATGATAATAGAGAGTGGAATGTCATATAGTTGTACATGTTCGGCAATTTGCTCATAGCTTCGTATCTTGTCGATTCGCTCACTATTCTGCAATGGGTTCAACAGATATTCCCTATTTTCCGCAATCCGTTCTTTCGGAAGCACCTTTTCGTATGCCAACTCTTTGTATTCAGGCGCTGCATCTACCAGCACGATTCCACATATGTCTTGCGGATAAAGGCCTGCATATAATCTAGCGACTAAGCCGCCGAAGGAATGCCCCACCAATACATAAGGAGGTTCTACGTTAAGCACTTGCAGCAATTCGGAAAGTTCTTCGACTAAACAACGACATGTTCGTGTTCCTGATACGGATTGGCTTCTGCCAATACCTGCTCTATCATAAGACAAGGTCGACGCTGCTTCTGATATTCGATTCTGCACGATCTCCCATGTCTCACTGCTATCACCTAATCCGGCAATAAAAATGACGCTCGGCGGTTCGCGAATATTTACTATATAACTTTACATTGTCGCATACATGATAGGCTTCCATATATCTATCGCGCTCTTCACTCCTACCTTCCATCATGTCCATCCCCTTCTTTCGATGAATTCGCATTTTCAAAATTATTGACTTCATAAAAATATTACAGAATCAAACGATCTGATTATTAATGGAGTGCCTGTAATGAATGTAGCAATAGGTGATGATGATGTCAGCCAAAAACAGGATTAGGCTGGAACAATTATCTCACTAATTGCCCAGCCTAATCTAATTGTTATTCAATTGTAATACGACGTAACCTTACATATCAAACCAACGCAATTCGCCGCCCTTGAGCTCCAATTCGAAGCTCTTTCCATTCGCGTACACAGTCGTGTTGCGCGGCTCTGCCGTGTTATTGACAACGCAATACGTACCTGTTTCTGGATAGACATGGATTTCCGTATGGGCATCCGAACTAAACCAATTGTGCAATTCGTGATCCTTGCTGCATGACCATAATATTGCACGATGCAGCAAGCGGGCGTTCTCCGCACTATACGGCAGTCCACCGATATAGACAGATCGGCCGCCGAAGTAATTATTAACTGCAAACTGCACTTCTTTATCCTTACAAGCTAAAATATCAGCGCTCGTTGCGTATACATTTTTCTTGCCTTCACCGAAGTTAATGTCACCATTCATATCGGCGGTAATAAAGTGAGACGGCTTTTCGTCCCAATTATATTTATCGTAGCCGAGGGTAAAGCCGCGCTCCAGTTCTACGCCAAGAGCATCGCCCAGCTGGAAGAAACGACCTTGATGTTGAACCGCAGAAGGTTCACCTACCCCGATAAAGCCGCCTCCGCCAGCAATAAATGCACGGATTTGCTCAACAATATACGGGTCTTTCCAGTTTTCACCGCCGGTATGTGCGGTGTCAGCGTCACCGACATTAATAATGACATCGATATCATTTAGCAGCTGCGGCTGCTCACGAATGTCGTCAAAGCTAATGAACGATACATCAAAAGGAGCTCCGCTCAAAATTTCAATAATGCCCGCATAGCTGTAGTTTTGTTTCTGGTACAACGCATGATGCACCATATGGCAGCCCCAAGAGCGCATTTTCCCCCAGCAGTTCAGTACAGCAACTTTAGCTAAGCACATCGGCTTCGTGCGTGCCTTCTCATATAAATCGCGGAATTCATCGGCAACTTGTGTTACATAATCCACAAAGTCTGGGAAGTCCAGCGCCAGCTTCAAGTAACCGCCATAGCCAATGCGATCTACAGGCTTACGCAAAATAGCTCGTCTTGCCGTTAACCAGTTCTCTTGGGCTTCTGCCGTTGGATTCCCGCCGGGATGGAACGTATCCGGGAAGAAGTATGGCAAGAAGCGCCCTTCTGTATATTTCACCCCAGGAATGTCGCTAATTAGACGCAGTGTTGAACCATTGCCGACGCTGCCCACGACTGCATCCAGCCCAATGGTTTTAAACTCATCCATATAAGGCTCAGTGCCAATAAAATGATCCCCTAAGAACATCATCGCTTCGCGACCTTCTTCATGGGTAATATCAACGAGTTCCTTAGCGAGCCCCGCCACTTCGCGACGTTGGAAGGCCATAAAGTCCAAGTATTGTTGGGACGGAATCCGATACTGGTTGTTGTAGTACCCTTCGTCAATAATGTATTCCGGACGGAACTTATAGCCAACTTCACGCTCGAACTGTTCGAGAATATAAGGGCTGACGCTCGCGGAATAGCCGTACCAGTCCACATATTTCTCCCGACGCAGTTCATCGAATATGAGCGTGAACTGATGGAAGAACGTCGTGAACCGTACTACATTTACATAAGGCTTGTCCCGCAAAAATTCACGAAGTCTGCCTTTGGAGTATTCCCGTGTCTTAGGCTGACGTACGTCAAACGTAATTTGTCGTTCGAAATCCTTCCAATCATTAACGACAGCATTGTACATATGAACGGGATCCCAAATCAGATAGGTTAAGAAGCTCACGCTATACTCATGATAAGGTGTTGTATTCGTAATCATTACACAGCCGCTAGCTTCATCATAGCTCCAGAGATTCGTAGGTACGACCTCGCCAGTGGTACGATCGATAACTTCCCACCAACGGTAAATATCATCGCGGTTGTTGACTTGCAATAAGTCTTCGCTGATTCCCTCTAACAGACGAATGGAAAGTTCAGCGCCTGTGGCAGGAACAAATTTCGTTGAAATATAGCATTGCTGTACTTCATCTGGGTTTGCCTTCGCCCAATTGTTGTCTTTGCGGGTTGTATAGTAAGTAGCGTATACTTTCGCTCCACATTCTGCTAGCTCTTGCGGGAAAGTTGTGCCGTCTGCATCGCGCACAGCATCAGCACCCCACAACTCCATCGTTTTCAGCGTTTCTCCTACGACATCAAGGTCGGTAGGGATGGTGAGGCGCCCTCTGCCTTGTCTGTTCTGGTTCTGCTCTCCCATTTGAAACATGCTCCTTCCACATAACTGATTGTTGATACCATCATACTCAGCGAGAAGGAGAGACCCAAGGACGGATTATGACCTTCCACGGGTAAAATTTTGACCTTTGCTTAAAAAATGGCTACGTTTAAATAGATGTTGAAAATTAATATATTAATAGAAAACACATAGTATAATTAAGCCATATATATAGGTTTGGAGGTATTATATGGAAATTCCATTTCTTTGACTTCATTCAAAACTAATTAGTTTAATGGTGTTGCAACTAAATAAATCAGCAATGATTTAATTTCATGGAGGATAAATTATAATGATAAAAAAAATTTTGAAAATAGAAAATATTCCAGCGATTTTGTGGGGTGACAAATCAGATAAGTTATTTGTGGTGGTGCATGGTAACATGTCAAACAAGGCAGATGACTCGATTATTGTATTTGCAGAAGAAGCAACAGCAACAGGTTATCAAGTACTTAGTTTTGATTTACCTCAACATGGTGATCGTAAGGATGATACTTACCTTTGCAACGTTCAGAACTGTGTTCAAGACCTTCATACAATTATGACCTATGCAAAATCGTTATCAAATCATATAAGCCTTTTTGCTTGTAGCATGGGAGCGTATTTTAGTCTATTAGCATATAGCCATGAGCCGTTGAAGCAGTGCTTGTTTCTCTCTCCTGTGGTAAATATGGAACGTATTATAAATAATATGATGACATGGTTTAACGTAAGTGAGAGTAGATTAAAAATAGAGAAAGAAATTTCTACACCTATTGGACAAACTCTCTACTGGGACTACTACTGTTATGTGAAAGAACATCCTATTGTTGCTTGGAATATTCCAACTTCCATTCTCTATGGTTCAGAAGATAACGTATGTGAGTTTGACGTTGTATCTGAATTTAATAAACGTTTTAACTGTAATTTGCAAGTAATGGAGAATGGAGAACACTATTTCCATACTGAGGAACAGTTGCAGGTTTTCAGACAATGGCTGAAAAAACATATATACGAATAACCTATTCGAGATTTGGGGAGGTACTCCTTTTACTATGTCTGATAGGTAACCGTCCGTACCCGATAATTCTTAAGTTTCCACATCATTTTTGTATTCTAGTTTTCAACTAAAAGGCCGAGCTAATTGACTATTAGAAGTCATTAGCTCGGCCTTTGTTGCCTTTTTATATCTCTTTATCTCTATTTTTCTATTCTAACTGACCAAGATCGATATTATTCAAATCCATGTTAGCTTCATCTTCAGCCTGATTTGCAGCCTCTGTTGATACTACTTTTCCTTCGTATTCAAGGTTACCGCTTGTCAAATTGAATACATATAGACGATTACCTTTGAAATTCTTATGACCCACAATATAGAGATAGTCTTGTTTAAAATCATAGGTAATGTTTCTACTTAAATCTATATTTGTATTCTTCAGAGTAGTCTTATATTCTTTACTCACGAGATCATAAGAAATAACAGTAAATCCTATATTTCCCTTACTCGATACAGCTTTTTGCAGGAAATAAATTTTCTGTCCATAGGCATTCATAATATTATTCAATAACATTTCATGCCCTTGGAACGCGAGCGGCGAGATTTGCCCTGTTTTAACATCCACTTGATATGCCTTTTTATGATTATCTTTACTAACACTTAAAATCCATTGATCCGTGTGATCCAGATCTTGATTGGCTAACCTTACGAATTGATCATCCCCATTTGCTGCTACAGATTTAGCTCCTGGTAACGCGAGCGGCTCATTCGTAATCTCCTTTGTTGTTAGATTAACACGGATAATCTGCGGTTCAGATACATAACCTTTGGCACTGTGATTCAAAGACACCATTGCAACAAGCTGTTGATCAACAAGCTGTACATTTTCTACAAAGATATCTGAAACATCATGATCTACATTGATATCGGATCTGATTTCCTGCGTATTGTCCTTCTGCTTGTTAAGCACAGAAATACTGAGCTTAGCATTTTTCTTCGCTGATGGATCATTTGATTGCTGCTTATCTACGGTACAATTCACATAAGCAAGTATATTCTGATTTTCATAGAACCCAGCTAAGTTGTTCTTCCCACGCATGAACTGACGATGCTGATCCACCCATTTATCCAATTGCGTTTTCACTGGTCTTCGGTTGAACCTTTGGCTTATCGTTAACTTTTTATCTGTATAATCTGTACCATTTGTCGTGATATAAGCTGATTCGATGCCAAAAACACTGTCCTTACTCATGTAATTTCCGTATAAAGCTATACCTTCAACGAGAGAAGCATCCCCTTGAACCATCGTCAGCTTATAATTAGGTCGTGTCTCTTGTGAAGCCTGTACATAATACGTCCCGATTGTAATAACCGCGAACACTACAAGAATGGCGTTAACCATATATTTTCTCATTCCTTAACCTCCTAACCCTTCAATTATACCGATATTTTCTTACGCAATAGATACAAGCTGTACCAAAGCGAACCTCCAGCAACGATCACTATTAATCCGAGACAAGCACCTATGATTTCTCCTGGATAGAAGTAGCTATCGTATCTGCTATAACCCATAAGATAGGGTATTGAGGCTAATCCAGCTAGAACCGCTAAGTATAGTACGATAAAGCCGATCCCTTTCAGTCTGTAGCTCCGCTCCATTAGAATCGCTGTGAACAAGACGATCAAGCCCGTAATGACCAGTCCATAGTATAGGACAAATTCAGAAAAGTTGGGCGGAACCAGAACTTTAAGCACAGTAGGATGCTTCAAATAATCAAATACCGAGATGTTTCGATATAATTCAGCAGGAAGAATCGACTGTGCTATCAAATTCTCCAGTGGAACAAGGACAATTTGCAGGGCGACAAATCCAAAGGCGAATAGCAAGATCGTAACCAGCTTGGCAAAATACAAATTCGCACGATTGGACGGCAACGTGAGCAGGCGATATACTACCGTATTTTTACCTCTCCAGTCACGGTACCAGATGAAGCAGCTATATATTAGCAGCACTGTTATGCTCAAAAATATGGGTCCGAAATATAGAAGTTTATTATAGTGATCATACACCGTACTGTTTAGCTGAATATATCCAGTCACATTGTGATATTGCTCAAGGGTCCATTGATTCACTCTCATTGCCTCATTCGCAGAATCCAGCCAATGATTAGCACCGATGGCGACTGCTGCAAGTTGCAAGGCGGCTGTCAGCACCATGAGTCCAATATATATTTTGGCAAATCGGTTCATTTCAAAATTCAATAGCTTCACAAAAGCTCTCATTTTATGTACACCTCTCTCATTACGTCCGTAATGGACTTACCTTCCTGCTCGCGAACTTCTTCACAGTAGAATTCACGTTCTACCTTCCCGTGCTGTAGCAAGAGCGCTTTATCAATTAAATACTCAATATCGTTAATTTCATGAGTTGTAATAATCACACCACGATCCTCGATCAATTCACTCGTGAACACATCAGCAATTTGCTCGCGGCTGAACATATCAATCCCCGAGAACGGTTCGTCCATTAGGATGTAATCACAATCCAAGGCAAGTCCGAGCAACAAATTTAACTTCGCAGCCATCCCCTTCGACAATGAGGATACGCGATCCGAAGAGCTCAGTTGGAAGAACTTAAGTAATTCCTTTGCACGTTCAGCGTTCCAATTCCGATAAAAGTCAGCCATAAAGCTCAAGCAATCAGCAATTCGCATATTGGAGGGCATCGTTAACGAATCTGGAATGAAAGTAATTTTCTCATACATCACAGGTGTTAGTGATACATTATCGATTAAGACTTCACCTTTGTATGGTGTCAGTCCCATGATGGACTTCAGCACCGTTGACTTCCCGGCACCATTGATTCCGATCAGGCAGGTAATCTCTCCCTTGGCAGCAGTGAAGCTAACGCCATTTAGTACCTTCTTGAATCCATAATTCTTCACCATCTGATTCACTTGGATCATTTTGTGTCACCACCCTCTGGAGATAACTTTCGCTCGGATGTATATTTTGTCTTTATGATATCTACCAGTTCTTCAACTGGAATTTGAATATTCCGAATGGAACTGATAAGTATATCCACTGCACTTTCGATTAATTCAGCACGAATCGAGCTTAGTATTTGCTGATCCTGTGTAATTCGACTCGGTGAATTTCCTTCTGTTACGATCAAACCCTGTTCCTCCATCTCCTTATATGCCTTCTGCGCCGTGTTCGCATTAATCTTCATTACTGATGCCAGTTCACGCCGTGAAGGAATTTTGTCTCCCGCTCCGATTTGCCCTGTAGCAATCTGTTCCTTAAAGTAGCGGACAACTTGAATATATACCGGTTCTCGAACATTAAAGCTGACACCTAATTTTTGTTCTTCTGTCATGCAACCAACTCCATACGGTAAGTGTGTGTACTAAGTGGTTCATACATCTTATGCGTGTACTATACGTGTAATACACTTTTGTGTCAATAGTTTGATTTCGAGCACAGGCGCTACAATAAATAATGAACCAAAAAGAGCTGCACTAGGCAGCCCATACTAAAATGAATCAATTTCATAATGTTTGAACCTAAAAAACTGTAGACTACTCCAATTCAAATTTTATCGTTTTTTTGCTAAACAGCTTGAGCCAGGCACTGTTTGTTTAGGCGATCACTTGCCAGTTTCATACTATTCAAAGGTATATAGTTTCAACATTGTTTTAAAACATCACCAAAAAAAAGATATAGACCTCCCTGTTTGCAACAGGTTAGGTTCTATATCTTTTTTCGATCACTTTACTTCATAGCCATAAGCTTCAATTTGCGTTAGTGCAGGGAACGGCGACGGGTCAGCAGACTTGATTAAGTGCTTTACTGTCAATGACTCTACCTGACGCGGCGTAAGCTTAAAAACCTGCTTGGCATGCGTTTTCGTTAGATGAATCGTCTCACAATCACCATTGGAGAAGCAGACGGTTACTTGCTCCCAATAGTTATCGTGAGGGAAGTCCGCTCGCAGCGTAAGAGCAACGCAGTCAATTTCTACAGTGCGTCCAAATTGCACGCTCATTTCAGCATCATCTTGCTGGTTAATGCCCCACGACTCAAATGGCCATGCCCCGTGACCTGCATTAAAACAATTGCCATTAATGGCATTGCGTGCGGCAAACACGGACTCTCCACGCGTCTCCACATTCGCAATCGCATGCGGATAACAACTGTCATTCTCATGTTGGTCGAACGGATTAAGCGCTACATTTTTGTAACTGGAGATTTCCGCTTCAGTCGCTAGACGCACACTAAGGGCATGGATGTCACCACTATATGATTTCGGATTATAGGAGATTTTCTTCTCTCCAAATGGAATCGTAAGCCGATAGCAAGTTGTCGCTAAATATACGAACGTTTCTGGCATCGTATCATCAAGCTGCAACATTACATATTGATTGGGATGCTCGCTCTTTACAACAATTTGGTCACCCTCTTGATAGGGCTGATGATATACAAGCTGGGCTTGCCCCTGATCAGAAGCAGCTGCCAATACGGTATGATTTGCATCGTGAATTTCAATCGTAAACTGCGTTAGTGGTGTCATAAGATGATCATCTCTTTCTTCCGTTATTTTTGATAGATTTACGAGCACTCGTTCTTATACTCGCTCGGTGTTACGCCCATATACTTCTTGAACACTTTAGAGAAATAGGTACGGTCTGAGTAACCTAGTGTCAGTGCGATCTGTTCCAGCGTATGCCCAGATGTCTTCAACATTTGTGAAGCAATGTTCATCTTATACTGATGTACATAATCCGTGAAATTGCTGCCCGTCATGCGTTTGAAATAGCGTGAGAAGTAACTTGGATTCAAATACAGATATCGCGCAATATCAATGGAAGTAATACTATCAGCTAAATTTTGTTCGATATAATGTTGAATTTGCTGTAACTTAGGTTCATAGCTATTAGCTAGTGTACCTTGCCCTTGTTTCCCCTGTTTATCGCTAGGCATAGCCATCGCGGTTAGTGTGCGTTCCGCTAATGCAAGCACATCAACAAGGGTTCGTGACTGCTCCATATAATTGAAGATCGCTTCATCAAGTCTAACCGAAGCAGCAATCGTCAGCTCGCGTAAGCAGACTTGCAGCTCATGCATGAATGAAGCAGGTTCAATCATCCTTGCTTGAAAATGTTGCTTCATACTCCCGATAATACGTTGTATGCCATCTATATCATGAATAGCTAGCGCCTGCTTCAGTTCAACTTTATAGTTGTCCAACTCCCCTGCAGGCAATTGCAGCCATGTTGATCCTATCGCCTGCTGGCGATCGGCAATCTGCATCGACTCCCCAACATAGAACTCATATTTATGGCGCAATAAGGAGTGATAACAAGTACCCATTTGCTTAAGTTGCAGCTTATCACTTACCGTGACGCTTACCAGCTGCAATTTCATATATTGGGCAACTCGCTCTTTCAATTTTTGCAAATAGCTGTTGAAGTGCAACACGGTGTTATCTGCTAAATTATCGTGATAGTTATACACAATGACAAGATGCTGTTGCTGCAAAAATGGTGTGATCCCTTCAAACTTGCGTGCTAATTCTTCCGCAATATTGTAGACGGCATAGCAAATTAACGATAACGATTGCTGTGAGTAATGTTCATCGTAACTAGCATATTGTACATGCACAAGACTGAGCATATACCAAGGACAGTTCCACCTTACTCCAATGCCAGCAGCATATTTAAGGATTTCGTCAACATTCGTTCGATCAAGCACACTCTGTAGTAAACCTTGTTTGAGCAACTGTTGATTGTAGCTTGAAGGTTGTACACTGACAGACGATGATTGTTTTTTCAGTAAGCGCAGAGACTTATGCAGACTTTGTTGCAACTGCTCTTCTGTTAACTGATCTTTAATTAAATAATCGTCAGCTTGAAGCTTAAGCGCTTGTCTCGCGTAGTTGAAGTCTTCATGACAGGTTAAGAAAATGACGCGCACGTCAGGTTTGAGTTGGCGAAACTGTTCTGCTAACTCAATCCCATTCTTCTGCGGCAAGCCAATATCTGTTATCACAATATCTGGAACGGTCTGCTGAAACAGGTGTACTGCTTTTACGCTGGAATAGGTGGCAGCTACCACTTTCAACTGTAATTGTTCCCAATCAATCATTTGCTGCAATAGTTTAAGCATTGGCACATCATCATCAATAAGCATCACTTTGTATATCACTGGTGGTCCCCCCGCTTGATGTCACTGGAATCTGCATTCGTGCCGTTATACCGTCATACCTGTTAGGAGCAAAAGAAAGCGTAGCCTCTGAACCAAAAGATAGTTTCAAGCGTTGAGCAACATTAACCAATCCGACCCGCTTATAACTAGGATCAGGTTCATCACTGCAACGCAACACACTTTCATTCAGGCGATGCAACAAAGACTCGTCCATACCTGCTCCGTTGTCGGCAACCTCAATGACGATGGTATCCGTGTCCTGATAGACGGAGATCCAAATTTGAGATTGCTGGCGCCCTATATCATTGCCCTCTATTTCTACATCAGTATCGACAAAACCATGTAAAATTGCATTTTCAACTAACGGTTGTAGTAATAACTTTGGAAACTTAAGCAACTGCAATTGCGGCTCTACATCGACTTGCAGTTGGATTGGAATATCACTGCGCATTTGCATAATATCAATGTAGTGACCCATTAACTCACACTCTTCTTGCAGTGTTGCTAGTGCATTGAAATTCATATAGGCACGCAGCAGGCTCATTAAAGAGTCAATCATGCCGCTATGCAGGCGATCTTTCTGCAACATTAGGCTGCACTTAATTGAGTTAAGCGTATTCAACAGAAAGTGGGGACGAATTTGCATAAACAGCGCCTCAAGCTCCAACACTCGTCTCTGCTCCTGTTGCCGTTCCATGTCATGAATGGACTGTTGCAGCTGATCCAACATCAAGTTAATCGTCTTGCTAACCGCTGCTAGCTCATCATCTCCCTTAACTTGCAGCCTAACATCCAGCTTACCGTTGCCAAATTGTCCTGCAACCTGCTGTAATTGCTCAATTGGACGATGCAATCGTTTCGAGATCAGCAGTGCAAACAAAGAGAATATAATGACAAAAAGCATGACTTCAGCAGAACCGATATAAAGCGTCTTTGAAATGATGCCTCTAAACGTGTTGTTGCTCATCTCATACACAAGCTTCCACCCGTTTTTGCTCAGCACGACTTCCGAGCGCATTCGATCGTCCACCTTATTTGAATCGGATGCAAGCAATTGTGTTGAGCCAGCAATCCGGTCACCATGCTCATCCAAGAGAGCAACATCCCATGACTTCACAGCTTGTAATGCTTTTTCGAAATAGGACTGTTCAATTCCAATCAGCAGCACGGCCGTATGCTCTTTACTAACGCGATCATAGATGACACGAGCAATATAATATTTACTAGCTCCCTTGTCCTCGAGGAGTCCTAACCACTGCAGCCTTTCCGGCTGCTGGAAATTAATTTTGCTATACAATTCAGGTAAATGTGGTAGTAGTTTCGCCGGTTCATCATCTCCTGAAGGGATAATAAACTGCTGGCGGTTAATTAAGTACATCTGCGTCTGCCTATTCAACGTTTTTGAATTGATAAGCGAGAATACAGCTTTGATTTGTGAGAAATTCTCATAATCAGCATAACTATTTAATTGCTTCACATCAGCGAAATTACGTAAGCTAGTTTTGAAGCCTTCATCGTTTACAATGAAATGGGAGGCAAATGTAGCATCATCGATTGTTTTGCTAAATTCTGCTCCTATTACGTTCAACATGTTCTCATTCGTTGCATGCAGCTTATCCAGCATCGATTCTTTAATTAGATAAAAAGATTGCGCAGATACAGCAACCATCGGTACGATAATAAATAGCATGAAGGAAAGTAACATTCGTTTATAGTAAGTTAAATGGAACATGAGGTTAGCGTCACTTCCCTTCCTTCAATCCTTCATCATTTCCGTTACTGTTCAAGCCAAATCATCGACTTTCTTTTCCTATTTCTATTTACGCTCATACCAGTAGCCAGGAATACCGCGTGTAAGACGCATGAGCGCTTCCAAGTAGTAATAATCGCCCCAAATCATATAATCATCAGGGGACAACCCACCATGGACATAGTACGAGCCATGCTTAAGCAAACCTTCCGCTGCATCGTCACCAATCGTAGCATAGTTGGTAATCAGCGACTCCATACTGGCTGTCAGCATCTTCTCGAAATAAGGACGGTCGGGGTCAGCAGCATCCAAATGTGAGATAAGCTCTACCAGTCCGGCAGCCACAATCGCTGAAGCTGAACTATCGCGGTACGTATCAGCCGTTACAGGCGCATTGAAATCCCAATAAGCAACACTGTCTTCAGGCAAATGCTCAAGGAAGTAGCGCGCCATACGCTTAGATGTCTCCAAAAATGCTGCATTTCCCGTATAACGATAGGAAAGTGCAAAGCCATATACGCCCCAAGCTTGCCCCCGCGTCCACGTCGAACCGTTGCTATAGCCCTGATGAGTCGCGCCGCCAATTGGAACCCCCGTCTCGGTATCGAAGAAGAACGTATGGTATGAGCTATCATCTCCACGAACGATATAGCGTCGCGTTTTCTCTGCTTGGATTTCTGCAATTTCTCGATACTTTGGATCACTAGTCTGTTCGCTAGCCCAATACAACAATGGCAGATTAAGCAAGCAGTCGATAATGATACGACCCGCTTCTTGCTCGTTATCTTTCGTTCCCCAAGCTTGAATGTATCCGCTTCCATCGCTCGTGTTACGCCAACGATTCAATAAATGATCAGCTGCCTCCAGTGTCAGCTCACGAGCACGATTATCGCCTGTTATGATCCACTGCGCTTTGGAAGACAAGCTAAATAGGAAGCCAATATCATGATGATCCAATACAACTTTTTGATCAAAGCGCTGACGGAAACTAGC
Source organism: Paenibacillus wuxiensis (assembly GCF_040195695.1). NCBI lineage: Bacteria > Bacillati > Bacillota > Bacilli > Caryophanales > Paenibacillaceae > Paenibacillus > Paenibacillus wuxiensis. The sequence continues at coordinate 100,322 of NZ_JBEFZI010000014.1, forward strand.
CACTGTAGCTTCTGCTGCCTGCCGATAACGCTCATCTTGTGAATATTCATAGCATAACCACAATATTCCCGACCAGAAGCCATTTGTCCAGTCGTTGTTATCATTCAGTTGATATTTCCCATTAAGGCTAACATGCGGAAACTGAGTTCCAAACTTATCAATATTGTTCAGCGTCTTCGCTAGAATATTTTCAATTGCTTGTGTGTAAAGCTTATTTGCTTGCATGACCGTTGTTTGCGTTCCCTCTGTAGACATCTGCATTTCAGCCCTCTCCCAGAAAAATAACTCAATGCATTTCTTATGATAGCGGATACATTCCGCAGAATGTACGCCTTAATTTGTGTGAAATGTGAACAATTTTGACTTTTTTGTTGTATTCGCTTTCCTCTATTTCACCTTAACCGTTGTCGTCTGCTCGTTATGGTGCACAATTATGCGATCCGATGTCAGCCTCACCTCAGGCAGCTGCGACTCACAACCAGCAGGAACTCCTGCCATCACACTAACTAATAAATGTGTCCCTGGCTGAAGTTCAGCTCGCAGTGCAGGCATCAGAGTACGCTCATAGAATACATTGGTGTTAGGCTCGGTGCGAATCATCTCCGCTTGTGTGAATCCTCTAACCGCCTTGGCGATGGTGCTCCCAACAGGCGAATCGTAACTTGCCCAGCTTGTCTTGACTACGGCTGTGTCGTCACTGCTAACCGTGGCGAACGGCGCTGAGAAACTGGCATCATAGGCAATTAAGGCACGGCTAGTTTCCAACTCGTGTATGCGTACATGGCTGTCACCACAAGGGATAATCGTACTGCGAATCGTAACTCCGACTTGCGGCTTCCAGTTATGTATAAGTCGATCTTCATGCAGCTCATAGCTCGAATCAAGCGGCTTATCACGAAAATGTACGCCATCCTCACTAACAGCAAGCACGCTATCAAAAGCACCTTCATAGTAGTAATAATTACTTCGCGGCACACTAAAGCCAAATACAGTCGAATAGGCAAATTTAGAGTACTTGGCGCAAGCATGGTTCTGATAGCCAATAAATTGACCTACCGGATACATAAGCACATGTTGTGAATGATGCGTATGTTCAATCAACGCCTTCATGCTCGGCAGCGGCAGCCGGCCTGGTGATACCTCTTGCTCTACTTCCTCTGCCAGCCAATAAGGATGGTCTTCCGAAACAGCAAGCAATAAGAAACTTTTGAATGCCCAATACGGTGAACCCGCACCGTTATAGCCCTCGCCCATCACCAAGTTCTGATAGTGATAGCCTACGCTTAGCACGCCATCTGATGTAAAAATATCATGATTCATCCAGCTTCGCATATTGCGCGCATACAACCCTTTAATGACGCCCCATGGCAGAGCTTCAACGTCGGCCAGCACAAGCGCGCTCCAGAAGCTTGCTTGCGCAAATCGATACGCTAGACTACGACCGAAAGGAATCGCTTCTCCCTTGCTATCGAACCAATACTGATAGCTGCGCGCAAAAAGAATAGCCCGCTCTCTCAACCTAGCTGCCCGCTCCGGATCTTCATCCGCCATAAACGTAACGTAGATTAAACTATAATAATGGAACGCCCATGGGATGTAATAATCAAACTGCTGATCCACTCCGTCAAAATACCAGCCATCGCCAACATAGCAAGACTCAATCAGGGCAAAATCTTCTTCGATCTTCTCCTGAGAATACTTCATGCCAAGTCGCTTCAGTGCCACATTCACTAAGATGCGAAAGAAGTGCCAGTTATTCGGTGCCAAACGGCGTTCATTAATTTGCCATAGCCAGTCCGCCAAATGCTGCTGTTCTGTCTTCGAAAGAGTATCCCAAGTTTTGTGCGGTGCAAGCAGCAGTGTAGTCGCGATAGAAGCCATCTCGACCAGCAGCTGATCGCCATCCATCATCTTGCCATAATAATGCTCGCTGTGTGGGTTGCAACCTTCCGCTAGTCCACGCATCCATTGATGCTGAAGCTGCTCGTCATCATAATGAACGAGGAAAGGCCCCAATCCCCACAGGATTCGTAAGAATCCTTCGGCATCTCTGCGATTTTCGGTATAGACCGTGCCGTGGCTTCCTAATGCTAAGTGTCCAGGCTGTTCTGTTAACCGTGACCTTAACGGCTCTACTAACGTCAATAGGGCTTCCGCTACATCGTCACGATGATTCCACTGCATGCTACGTATTTTCTCCATCACGATTATTCACGCTTCCTTCAACAGTTTTCACAGCACAACAAACCTCATAACTCACATCGTACACATCAGATAAATTACAAAGACTAACAGCAACGTACTCCTGTTAGTCTCTATATTTTCATCTTACTATTCGAAATTAAGGCTGCTTACCAATATAGGCAAGGATTCCACCGTCAACATATAAAATGTGCCCATTGACAAAGTCACTAGCTGGCGAAGCTAAGAATACCGCAGGACCTGCTAAATCCTGAGTTTCGCCCCAACGCTCTGCAGGTGTCTTCGCAATAATAAATGAATCGAACGGATGACGGCTGCCATCAGCTTGAAGCTCACGCAACGGCGCTGTTTGTGGCGTAGCAATGTAGCCTGGTCCGATACCATTACATTGGATGTTATATTGGCCATACTCAGAAGCGATATTGCGGGTTAGCATCTTGAGGCCGCCTTTGGCAGCAGCATAAGCAGACACCGTTTCCCGTCCTAATTCACTCATCATCGAGCAAATATTAATTATTTTACCGCCACCTTTTTTAATCATCCCTGGAATAACCGCTTTGGAAACTATAAATGGTCCGTTCAAGTCAATATCAATGACTTCACGGAACTCTTCCGCAGTCATTTCTGTCATTGGGATCCGCTTAATAATGCCAGCATTGTTGACTAGAATATCAATGACTCCAACTTCCGCTTCAATCTGTTGCACCATCGCTTGTACACCTGGCTCGTCGGTCACGTCGCATACATATCCATGCGCCTCAATGCCGGCTTCCTTATAAGCAGCCATACCGATCTCTACCGTTTCTGGCTCACGAGCATTAAATACAATTTTTGCACCCGCACGCGCCATAGCGCATGCCATTTCCAATCCGATCCCATACACTGCACCTGTAACGAGAGCTACCTTGCCATCAAGGCGAAATTGATCTACCGAAAATTGTGACAACTCTTCATACTCCCCTCTCTATAAACCCTATCTATTCATCTATCTACTTTAGATCGTCCATAGCGACCATATCCATATCGGTGTATGTGATATTCTCGCCGCACATTGCCCAAATAAACGTATAGTTGCTAGTGCCAACACCGGTGTGAATGGACCAGCTTGGACTGATAACCGCTTGCTCATTGCCGACAACGAGATGCTTCGTCTCATCAGGTTTGCCCATGAAATGAAATACCTTGTTGTCCCCTTCCATATCGAAGTATACATACGCTTCCATGCGTCGCTCATGCGTGTGGCATGGCATCGTATTCCAAGCGTTTCCTTCTTCTAGGTGCGTATAGCCCATTTGCAACTGGCATGACTGACACACATTCGGATGAATGTACTGATAAATTTTACGCTTATTCATTGTGTTATCAGCACCTGTCTCCATTGGCTTAATGTTATCAATGGAAATACGTACATTCGGATATTTGTGATGAGCCGGGCTAGAAGAAATATAAAATTTCGCTGGATTACTAGCATCTGCACTAGCAAACAGCACTTCTTTCGTCTCTTTGCCGATATAATAGCCATCCTGATTGTTCATCGATTCACGCACACCATCAATCGTAATAAACCCAGGACCACCGATATTAATGACACCTAGTTCACGACGCTCTAGAAAATACTCAACACCCAAATCTTTACTAAGCTTAATCTCTAACGGCTCTTTCGCAGGTGTTACGCCACCAAAGATCAAACGGTCATTATGCGAGTAAGTCAAGCGAATTTCACCGGGAACAAACACCTGCTCCACTAAAAACTCCTTGCGCAATTCTTCTGTTGTCATGCGTGCGATCGATTGTGGCGCATACGCGTAGCGTGTCTCCATAGTTTGCATATTTTCTAGTTCCTCCCGATTTCATAGACTTGGATTCATCACAATGAACAATGATGATCATTCGATATTGAACCTACAATCATCATAGTAAATGCTCCCAGCAATAGTAAGTCAATTATTTTGCTCGATTGTGAACAATTTTGACTTTATTGCTTAATTGACTTTACTTTTTCCTTTTTATGTTATTAGTTCGATAGTAACCTACGCTAAGCTTGCTATAACCGTAGCTCCAAGCGGGATATCCAGCTGATACGTATGTGGCGTGGGCTGTGTTACGGCCACTGCCATTGATGGCTTACCAGTACGGAAAGTAAGCGGAACCGTACTATAAATAACACAAGGCTTGCCAAGCGTAGACGTTATCTGCGCCTGCTGCAGCTTGCCTTCCTTCCAAGCCATATCAACGGTAAATCCACCGCGGGCACGTAAGCCAGTAACATGACCCTGCCGCCATGCAAGTGGAAGAGCCGGCAGTAGCCGGATTTCATCCCCGTGCGACTGCAATAACATCTCTTGCATCGCTGCTGCTCCACCAAAGTTGGCATCAATTTGGAATGGAGGATGGTCGCCGAACAAGTTCGAGTGTACCGCTTTGCTTAATAGATTGCGCAAACTCAGATGTGCCTGCTCTCCTTCGTCCAGCCTTGACCAGAAGTTTGCAATCCACGCTTGACTCCAGCCCGTATGTCCTCCACCATGAGCTAAGCGCCGCTGCAGCGTGAACTTCGCAGCTTGTCCAAGATCAGGGCTGCGATGAGGAATGATCTGTTCCCCCGGATGCAAAGCGAATAGATGAGAAATATGGCGATGCCCCAGCTCTACTTCCTCATAATCAACCGCCCACTCCATAATTTGTCCATGGCGGCCGATTTGCGGCAGTGGCAGCTTACTGCGTACTTGCTTCCACTGTGCCAATAAATCTTTGTCCTCTTGGCACACCTGTTCCATATGCCCTTCATCCAGTTGCAACAGCTCACCGGCACGGATGCATGCTGTAAACAACGCATACAAAATTTGCGAGTCCATCGATGGACCATAGCATAGCGCCCCGACTTCCCCCTGTTCACTGCGATACGAGTTTTCTGGTGATAGTGATGGTACGGTCACCAGCTGTCCTGATGGCAGCTCCAATAAGAAGTCTAAGAAAAATAACGACGCTTCTTTCAACACGGGATACGCACGTTCGCGCAAAAATGATAGTGAGCCGTTATAACAATAGTGCTCCCACATATGCAGCGCAATCCATGCGCCACCCATCGGCCACATATTGGCGCTCACATATTCACCGTAAATGCCTGTATCCGCCCACAGATTGCTGCTCGTGTGAGCAACAAATCCACGTGCACCATAAATGTTGCGCGCTGTTTGGCGTCCATTGATGACCAAGCGTTCAATAAAATCAAATAGCGGCAGGTGACATTCCGCTAAATTCCCCGTCTCGGCAAGCCAGTAGTTCATTTGCAAGTTAATGTTCAGATGATAGTCCGATTCCCATGGAGGAGTAAAACTATCGTTCCAAATTCCTTGCAAGTTAGCTGGCAGAGTTCCTGGTCTGGAGCTGGCAAGCAGCAAATAACGCCCATACTGATAAAACAGCGCCTCCAGCCCATTATCAGCGGCACCTTGCCGGTATCGTTCTAGTCGCTGCGACGTGGACAAGCATTGCTGTCTAGGAAACTGATGCTGTGGCTCAGTTCTTTCTCCTTCCTCCAAATCCAACGTCACACGGTTAAACAGCGGCTTATAATCATCCAAGTGCCGCTGCTTCAATATCTCATATGGCACTTTTGCTGCCTGTTTTGCCTGTTGACAAGCAACAGCATAAGCATCAGCACAGCGAAATGAAGTCTGCGCTGCAACAATAAGCGTGACTGCACGAGCTTGGCGAATATCAAGATAACTGCCCGCCGTCTGACACTGTCCACCCTCAACTACTGCCCGCAACACAACGGCATAACGTACGCCATCTGCTCCTAATTGACCTTGCATGGCAATACCCTGTCCATCATCTGTCTGAACGATTTCACCGGTGAATGGTCTACGATCGAATTTGGCTGCAAAGGTTAAACCTGCGGCGGCGGTCGAAGTCATCCGGATTACCAGCACTTGATCAGCGGCACTAGAAAATATCTCACGGCTGTATTGAATTGCATCTTGCCGTCCCACTTCATAATTTACCTGAACCAAAGCATTATCCAAGTCTAGCTCACGACGATAATGATGAATTGCATGAACATCTATATCCGTATCAAAATCCAACAACAAGCTGCCTAATGTCTGATAAGGGTGGAAATATTGGGGTACGTTCGTCATATGCTTCAACACTAACTTTTCTGCCTTGCGCACGTTGCCCTGCAGCAACAAGTTTTTAATTTCCGGCAACGCCGTTTGCGCACCTCTGTTATCGTTATCCCTTGCACCACCATACCAAATTGAATCTTCATTTAATTGAATCTGTTCGCGCTGTATACCGCCATATACAACTCCCCCTAAGCGCCCGTTACCGATTGGAAACGCTTCCGTCCATTTGCTGGCCGCTGTTCGCTCAAGCAAATAATAGTTGCTTATATGATTCATTAAGCTACCCTCATTTCTGTAAAGAATCATGTGTAATAGCTTGTATCTTTTCCCCTATATCGTACTTCGCACCATTATATCGACATTCTACTCAAAAATAGATGCACGATTATGACCATGTATGTGTCGTTTATTGACATATCGTACACTTCAGCTGCTTACATCCTGGTCCATTCAAATCGTGTAACAACCTATACTTGTCACTCTATTTTCTGGTCATGCTGCACAAAAAAATCGGACGATTCATACATGCTGAATCGTCCGATCTGCGTATATTATTTCGAATGTTTTAAAGCCCTTTTGCCTGACGATATGCATCTACATAAGCAGCAGCTTTCTTCTGAATCAACGAGAAATCTTTGTTCTTAACTGCTTCATTCGTCAAATCGGAGCCGATCCCTACCGCTACCGCTCCGGCTTTCACCCATTCACCTAGGTTATCCAACGACACACCGCCGGTTGGCATAATGTTAGCCTGCGGCAATGGGCCTTTGATCGCCTTGATTACGGATGGCTCATACAGGTTGCCTGGGAACAGCTTGACGATATCGGCTCCAAGCTCAAGCGCTTCATTAATTTCCTTGATCGTCATCGTTCCTGGCATAACCGGTACGCGATATCGGTTGCACATGGTTACCGTCTCAGCGCTAAGGAAAGGAGACACTACGAATTGAGCGCCGCTAAGAATCGCCGCGCGTGCCGTTTCAGCATCCAGCACGGTTCCTACCCCAATAATTGCATAAGTAGATTCATCCGACGAATCCCATTTATATTTTTGAGCTAGTGTCTCAATCGCTTTCAATGCAAACGGAACTGTCATCGTTATCTCTATCACTTTAATTCCACCGCGTATCGCTTCCTCGGCCATTGCAACAACTTCTTCTGCCGTCTCCCCGCGTAGTACTGCAACGACACCTTCCTGCACAATCTTCTGAGTAATCTGCATTTTCTTCATATTGTTCTCCTCCCCATTTATCGAATGTCGTTTCTATTAATAGTCCTCAATGAAACACATCTTACCGCTCAACATGCACCTTACCAGCTAGCAATTGCTCGATTTGTGCTCCACTAGGGAGACCTTCCCAATCGCCAACCGTCTGGATTACCTGCGAGCCTAACAAATTACCGAGACGAACCGCCTCTTCAAGGCTATATTCCCGCAGCAAACCAGCTAGAAATCCAGCACAGAAACCATCTCCAGCTCCTACCGTATCGACTACATGATCAACCTTATAGTAAGGAACTGATGACAGTTCACCGTGCTCCAGAATATAGGTTTTGTCCTCGCCACCTTTAATAATGCTTACAGCGGACAGCTCACTGAGCTTGGCAACGATCGCATCCATCGATTCCGTCTCATACAGCAGTTTCAATTCATCTAATCCCGGTAAGAAATAATCCGCTTTTCGCGCCAATGGCAACAGAACCTTTTGGGCTGCTTTCACATCCCATAGCTTCAAGCGCAAATTCGGATCGAAGCTCACTTTGACGCCGTGCTGCTTCGCGATGTCCATCGCTGCTGCCGCCGTCTCCGCACAGGATGTGCTTAAAGCAGGTGTGATCCCGGTAATATGTAAAATCTTTGCTCCAGCAATATATTCCTCATCCAAATGCTCAGGAGTCATTTTACTTGCCGCCGATAGCTTGCGGTAATAATAGACAGAGCTTCTTCCAGCCGCATTCTCTCGAATCATTAGTCCGGTTGGAGCTTCATCTGTGAATGAAGCGCGTGTAACATCTACGCCTTCGCCCCGCACCATCTTATAAATCCGCTGCCCGAACGGATCATCTCCAAGCCGACCGCACCAGCCTACGGAATGTCCAAGCCTTGACAAACCGATCGCTACATTCGTCTCAGCTCCACCAAAGGAAGGCGTCAAATTCGATGTATATTCAAGACCTTTCCCACCCTCGGCGATCAATAGGGCCATACTTTCACCGAAGGTGACCACTTCCGGATGAGCATTTCGATTATTCATTCCCCTTCACCACCCTGAACCTGACTGTTGTACACTTCGAATGTGGACAAGTTTGGCCACCAGCGGGAGCCAGTGATCTGAAGACGCAAGCGACAGCTGCTTATGGCTGGAAAATGGCAGATCCGCTTGTGACCGATAATGGTACCCTCCAGAATGGGCTGCCACGTCCCTCTGCCTGCAGCAGTATCCGTTCTATCCTCTGTCGGTGCAGCAATTGCAGCATCGTCTTGCCAATACTCTAAGCGGAAACTCTCAATCCTCTGCGTATAGCGATACTCCTGCAGTACGATATGGTCGAACGTCTGCACTGTTCCTAGGTCGACAGTGATACTCGCCACCTCTGTGCCTTGCTCAGGAGCCCAATACGTATCTCGATTGCCATCCAATACATTGGCCGCCTCATGTCCTGGCATCGCTTCACTAGCCGCAGCAGCTGCATCGCGCGCTATATTCGTCTCAAACGTATTTCGAATCCAAGCCCCGAGCTCCTCTAACCGCTGCACATCATTCTCGTGGAGCAGACCGCGCGTATCGGCAGGAATATTAAGCAAGAGCATAGCATTGCCTCCGACCGAACCATAGTACACATTCCGCAGCTCATCCAGCGATTTGACTTGATCATCTTGACTCGCATGATAGAACCATCCCGGACGAATCGACGTATCCACTTCCGCTGGATACCAGACAAGCTCCGATACATTTGCAATAATGTCGCGGCTACCCAAGTCTTCATCCTCTGAAGTGAAACGCTTGGCGAATTCAGCATTATCTTCCTGCTGTGAATGTTCCTGAATTCTCTCCTTATCCTGCAGCTGCGCAGGTACTACGCTCCACTCCGACTTGCGACAATGCCCCGCCTCATTGCCACACCAGCGCACATCCGGCCCACATACCGAAATACTCGCTTCTGGCTGCAATTCACGAATCAGTGCATAATAGCCATTCCAATCATATATTTGCCGTTTGCCGTTAGGACCTTCACCACAAGCCCCATCAAACCACACACAGAAAATATCCCCATACCTAGTCAACAGCTCGCGCAGTTGATTGGTAAAGTACTCATTATAAGCTGGCGAATCCCCATAACACGGCTCATGACGATCCCAAGGCGATAAATAAATCCCAAACTGCAACCCGCCTTCACGACAAGCATCTGCCACCTCACGAACGACATCACCCTTGCCATCTTTCCATGGGCTATTCTTCACCGAATGCTCTGTATACTCACTCGGCCATAAACAAAACCCATCGTGATGCTTACAAGTCAGAATCAGCCCTTTCATTCCTGCAGCCTTACAAGCACGCACCCACTGCCGTGCATCCAACTGTGTCGGGTTAAAAATATCAGGCTGCTCCTGCCCACTGCCCCATTCCTGATCCGTAAACGTATTCACTGTAAAATGTACAAAAGCATAAAACTCCATCTCTTGTATCGCCAACTGCCGCTCAGACGGCCGCACCAACGCTGCCGCTTTAACTTGCTCTTGTCTTATAACTCCACTGCTGTTCATTACCATTCCCCCCCTCTCATTTTCCCGCTGCAACATCTTGAAAAATATAAAAAGATATCATACATATCTATATGGAAATTAAAAACTCAACCTAACTTAGGCTAATAATAGCAAATCAAAGATAGGTAGAAACACGCATTATTTTTTTATATATATGCAATATTTTGACCTTAACATCGAAAGCCAAGATCCTAAAAATCGGATCTTGGCTTTCGATTGGTTATTTTAACCTCTGCTAACTGTAAAATGGAAATATCTTCATCTAAACTCAAGCCTGCTGGGAAGCCACCTTCACTTAGATGATACAGTTTGGCACCTACTTAAGTCGTTGACCTTAAGACGTGACTAATGCAGATGGCTTGAATAGACAGCATCTCTTATTTCAAATCATTTAACATGCCTACAATCAAAGTAACTGCTTCAGCTCTGGTTGCAGCAGCATTAGGATTGAATTTTCCAACTCCATTTCCTTTAATCAGGCCTGCTGCTTCTGCAGTTGCCACATAAGGCTTAGCCCATGCTGGCACTTGATCCGCATCTGTAAACGTCAGAGTTGCATTTGGATGTACTTCAAGACCCCGTGCACGAACAATCATAACAACGAGTTCACTTCTGGTGATATCTTTATTCGCACGGAATGTACGGTCTTCATAGCCTGAAATATATCCAGCTTTAGCAAGTGCTTGAATGTATGGCTGTGCCCATACTGGTGTTTGACTTTGATCCGCGAAAATAAACCCTTTATTTACTGGTTCCAACTTTAGCGCTCTAGCTAACATTGCTGAAATCTCACCGCGAGTTATCGTAGCATTCGGCCTAAAGGTTCCATCCTCATAGCCACTTACAAAACCAAGCTCAACTGATTTTTCAATGGAAGCCTTCGCCCAATGATCTGCGATATCAGACAAATCTACTTTAGGGTTTGCTGGTTTAGTAGGTTTTACTGGTTCAGCTGGTTTAGGTTTAGGTGTTGGTGTCGGCGATGTTGGTGTTGGATCCGCTGATGGCGTCGATCCGCCACCTACCGGTGCATCGTCTTTATACGTTGCTGTTACTTTAACTGCTTCACCTGGCATGATGAACGTATACATGTTGTTATTCGTTGTATCTTGGGTCAACGTCAAGCTTGCTGGCGTAACGATCCACTTGTCGAACACTTTACCCACAGGCGTATCTAGTACTACAGTTACGGTTTCACCTTTCTTAGCAGTCTGTTTATCTGCTGTTGCACCTTCCACGGTTACGGTGTAAGTCTTGCCGAGATCAAATGTTGCCGTGTACGTCTTACCGAGCGATCCCGAAGTATTGACTTCAATGCTAACTCCATCTTGTATCGGTGTAACTTTCATCCCCGTATCTGCAGTTAGCAATGTCAAGTTCGGTTGAGGGACTTCAATCGTCACTGTGTTCTGCTTTTGCGTTGGATCGGATATCGCAATTGTCATTTCGCCACGCTCTTCTTTCATGATGACCGTAGCTGCAGATTTAGCTTGGATGCTTCCTGCAGTATCCGCACTCCAGAAGTTCGCAGCTGTGATGCCAAGCTGCTTATTGCTAACGGCCTGTACGGTTGATGTATTGCTAAGCACTTCTACTGCCGGTTGTTCACTATAAGCTTGTGTTTGTGCCGTTGTCTTACCTGGAAGCAGCACATATTCGTAACTAGCGGCTTGTGGATTATTCCCATGATCAAAGGCAATGCTGGCATAGTTGCGCGTGAGCTTATCTTGCGATTGACCGTTGTTAATGTCATACCAAGAGCCTGTTCTCGCCTCGCGAACGACATGGAGTGTGGGTGCAGTTGGGAAGTAATAGCCCATATCCGCACCAGAACCTGCACCATTGCCCGCCAGATGCGCCCAGTTTACATCATCAATATCTGCCGCATAATCCAATGCTGTAGGCACCTGTACACCGTTAATCACAAAGGCGTTATCACCGCTGCTATTCAACTTGCGATTATCAACAATCGTTTCTACCGATTTTGTAGCGGCCGATGTTTTACGAATATCTGTACCGAGTGCAACAATTTCATCATCGAACATGAACCATGATTTCTTACCACTTAAATCACTGCCCGTTACTTTCGTTAATGAGGAATCCATGCCGCTTGCACTATATAAATGATCTAGTGTTGCACCGCCAACATGGCTTTTCGTATTGTAATAGTACGCCCATTCGCCCGGCATCTTTCCTTCTCCAGATCCGTCTGTTGTTGTTCCTGGCAGACGGAAACTGTTAACCGTTGCCCAAAATCCATCGCGATATTGCAATAAGTCTTCGTTATAGATATAGGTCATGCCAAGACCGGTATCCCAGCCTTTTACATTTTCTTTATTGCCCATTTCAAAGGCAGAAATGCGGTCTGAGAACATGCTTAGCCCAAAAGCGTAGTTCGGACGATGATGCGCGACACGGGCCATACCGTTGAACATATAACTGCTCGACAATTCACCGCGTGGTGCGACAGTATCATCGTTCATCACTTTCTTCAGCAACATCACACTATAAATTGGCAAGCCTTTATAGTAATCATTAAAGGTTGTATCCTTGCTTACCCATTCCTTAACCATACTGCGAATATTAGCGCTAACCTCTGGTGGTGCACCCTCTGCTAAACTTGCTAAAGCTACAATCGTGCCGCGAGCCGTACCCGAGTCTTTTCTGGAGATCCCCCGCCCGTTTACCATATCCATGTACAGACCTTTGTAAATAACTGGTTCGAATGTATCACTTGCCCACTTATAAATGTTAGCCACACGTGGATCAGTCACAGGCCATGGTGAAGTGTTGAGCAAATAAGTGATGTCCGCCGTGCGGCTGAGCCAGACTGCACCATAGCCAGCAGTGTAAGCGATATTCGCATGCTGCACCAGTGAACCATCCTCATATACACCATCACCTTTCGTGACATAGTTAAATTCGGAACCAATCGAATCCCGTCCTTGCGTAATTTTAGCGCTATTTCTACCAATTACGCCGCGAAGAGTTACAACAAGTGCTTTGTCCAGCAAATTGCCACCGGTTTCGATCACGGAGCTATTTTGCACCCGCTTTGTTGGATTAGGACAATACTTATCAATTGTCCGCATGAAGTTGCCTATTTGCTGATCGTTCAACTCATCATACATAAGGATCAAACAATCATTTAACAACTGCGGTGCACCGATTTCAAATCCCCACCAGCTGCTGGCGCTGCTGTAGGATAAACGCTCGTTATAACGCTTAGCGTACATCCAATCCAGGGCACCTATAATTGCATCCCGCAGCTGTGGATTGTGATAGAAACGGGAAGTTCCTGTATTGTAAGCGGTTGCAATTGTCTTAATACGAGTAAACTCGCTAACGATGTTGTTGGCATGCTGCTCCTTGGTATCGGCGCTATCGACAAGATCCGACCATAAGTATCTGCGGCTGCTATCATTAGCACTAAGCGTATCAAGATAACCCGTCTTAGCGGCATTGGATACATTATTGTCCATCTCAGCTACTAGTGCCAGAATAGCGGGATCAGAAGCGAGGTTATCGTCTACAGCTCCTACTAACTTCTGCTTCCAGCGTTCACGCAATTGGTCGTAAGCAGCCGCTGTCTCTGTAGAGTCTACACCAATGGTACTTTGTGCCTTTATCATCTGGTTTTCTGTCGCAACAGTGATTGTTGCCACGCCCGCTGCAACTGCTGTTACCTTACCAGCTTGATCAACAGCAGCTACGTTCTCATCACTAGTACTCCATATTACTTTGGGAGATGGCAGGTTATTTGGAGTGACGGTTAATGTTAGCGGCTTCGTCTCCCCAACCGTCATCATCGTTGCCGTCGGTTCAAGCGCTAACCCCGTTATGCCGTCATATTCCTCCAGCCGAATGTTATCAAACCACACTTTGCCGGTGCTATTTTCTAAAAACAATTCAACAAAAAATTTGGCACCACCAGCCGGCACCGTTATAAAAACTTGCTGCATCGTCCAATCGTTCGTACCATACACCTTCGTTGAAGTAGGTCCATCTATTAATTTTGTGTTAGAAGGATTCAGCACAGAAGTGCGGAAATAAGCACCGCTGCCACCTGCAATATTTTCGGTTTTATACCACACTTGCAGGCGGTACGATTTCCCAGCCTCCACGGGTGCCTTAGCATTAATCGATACACGGCTTGTCCCGGAAGCATCTATCAGCATCGATTGCTGACCACTATAAGAATCATAGGTAGCGACCGTTACACTTACTGTCCTACCAGCTGGTTTACCAGAACCTACAGGAATCCATGTGTCCCAATTGACAGGTGCAGGGTTCGTATCCGTATATTGAGTCCAAGTACCGCTCGGCGCTGCTGTTGATTCGAAATCACCATTCGGAAATAAATTAGCAACATTTGATGACATCGCTACACCTGTGCCAACAGGCAAGAACGTGACTACTATCGCAACTACTAGTAACAAACTTAGTATTTTTTTCATCACTCTTCACCCCTTCTCTGAGCACCATATAGAAAAGGCGTCCCTCTTCCCACTATTTGTACTTTATATAGCATGGAATATAGAGACGCCTAGTTTCAGCGGATTTCTATTTATTATATTACTTACAAATCGTTACTTCTTCTCTTTTTCATTAATAATCTTCGTTGCTTCTTCAACCATCCATGCTTGTACTTTCTCAATTGGCTCCGTGCTAAGCATAAATTTGCTGAAGCCATCGTCGATAACTTTTGTTAAATCAGCACTCGAAGTGGTAAGGACCTTGGAAGCATCCAAATACTTAATATCGGCGCCAAACAGCGTGTTCTTCAATGACTCTACATCGTACTTGTCCGTGTTTTTACCGATCATGCGCTCCAATAGTTTTGTCTGATCTGCTTTCTTCCAACCGGAAAACTCTTGTCTATTGGCTGAATCTGCTGTAGACATGAAGCGCATCAGCTTATATGACTCTTCCTTGTGCTTCGTTGTTGAACCCATTGCTAATTGTGAACTGCCAACGAAGTATTTACCGCCCTCATAATCTTTAGGCAAAGCATTCTTTGGAGGCAAAGGAACTGGCGCGAAAGCAGTCACAAAATCATGTGGGTACTGCTCAAGATTGCCTGGATCTGGAATCGTGAAGCTGCCTGACATAATCATCGCTGCACTACCACCGAAGAATTCACTGCGATAGTTAAGCTTAGATGCTAGCACATCCGCATAGGGTTTCGCTGACTTATCAACACTTTCCATGTCTTTGCGCAATTGGAAGAAGTACGGATAGGTTGGGTCAGACAGAATTGTGCTGCCATCGTCATAGCGGAACGGATCTTTCATTACCGTTTGCGCTGGGGCATTCATATACAACTCCCACGTATGGAAGTATGTTCCGTATCGTTTGTCTACACCTTCACCTTTTGTCAGCTTCTTCGCATACTCACGATAGTCATCCCATGTCCAGCCGAATTTAGGAACGGGCAGTCCCGCTTCATCCAACGCATTCTTATTGAGCATGACATAGGTATAACCTGATGTATATGGCATCCCGTAATATTTGCCGTCTACTTGCGGATTTACATAATACTCATCTTCCGCTTTCAAACCTTCTTTATCATAGAATTCATTTAGTGGCGTAAATGCACTGCGAACTGCTCTTTCAACGACCGCTGAAGTACTTGGCAATTGAACGACGTCAACTTCATCTCCTGACGAAATAAGGAAGTCCAATTTCTTTAACATTTCCAATGAATTACCTGGGACGAGCACGACATGTTCCACTTTAATACCAGGGTTAGCTGCTTCAAACTCACGCAGCATTGCGTCTGTACCCTCTTGTTGAGCCTCATTGTCCCAGTTATAGTACTTAAGGGTCACTTCCTTCTTCTCTGTACCGTTCGATTGTGCGGATTCGTCAGCTTTGTTTCCACAAGCGCTTGTAAACATCATTAATGCTAGTAGTAGGCATGTGGACAGAAGAAAATAACGTTTACTTTTAGTTGCCATGTGCAACTTCCCCCTAAAATGAATGATAGTAAGCTTTGAGTCAAGGCCTTGTTAGCGCTTACAGACAGTATATAACGTTTGCAAATTGCCTGCGTGTATAATTTTGTGCTTGTGCGATAACGATTTTGACTTATTAGAAGACTCTAAACTAGAGATGTCTACAGATTTATCTTATCATGAGTCTGTATTGCTTACCCTTTCACACCACCAAGGGCAATCCCACTAATAACTTGTCTCTGTAAAACAATAAACACAATCAGCAGAGGAATAATCGCTGATACTGCCGCCATCATCATAATCGCATCGTTGGTCGTATAATCATCCCTAAACAAGGTCATGCCTAGTGGAACGGTATACAAAGATTTCGATTGCAAGAAGATTAACGGATTTTGATAATCATTCCACGACCAGATGAACTTAATAATCGCCACCGTCGCGATTACAGGCTGACAGAGCGGAAGCATAATCGAAGTGAAGCTGCGCAGGTGCCCTGCACCGTCAATTTTAGCAGCTTCCAAAATATCATCACTCACACCGGCCATAAACTGACGCAACAAGAATGTAAAGTAAATCGAAAACATACCCATCAATATTAGCGCTGCATGGGTGTCATATAGTCCCAACCAACGAATAAGCATGAAGCGAGGAATGAGCGTCGCTTGATCAGGAATAATCATCATGGCTAACAGCCCGGCAAATACAAGGTTTCGACCGCGAAATTGTAGTTTCGTAAAGGAATAGGCTGCCATCGTTGATATAAGTAACGAGAGTAAAGTAACGATAATTGCCACTTTAATTGAGTTGAAATAAATCTGACCGAACGGTACCTTTTGCATCCATACTGCCTTGAAGTTATTGACAAAGTTAGTTGCAGATGGAATCCATTCAATCGGGAAGCGCATGACATCTTTTTCAAATTTAAACGCTGACGACACCATCCATAATAATGGAAAGATAAAAAGTATAGACAATGCCCCCATTAACACGGTAGCGATAATTTTAGTAATCTTATTACGTAAGGTTAGCATCGTATTCTCCCTTTCTATTAAAATGATTCTTCTTGGCGCATCTTCCACGTTGCCGCAGTAATCAGACCGATAATCGCAAATAACAGCCAAGAGATTGCAGATGCATAGCCCATATTGTAGTTGACGAAACCTTCTTGATAGATGCGGAATACAATTACTGTTGATGAATTATCAGGACCGCCTTCGGTCAAATACGAAATAATATCGAACACTTTAAATGAACCAATAAGCATCGTAATAAGCAAGAAGAACGTCGTTGGACGGAGCAGCGGGATCGTGATATTGAAAAACTTCTTCAGCCCCGTCGCCCCATCAATTTCTGCCGCTTCATATAATTCTTCGGAAATATTGGACAATCCCGCCATGTATATAATAATCGTGTAACCGAGCCCTGCCCACGCACTAATAATAGCGACCGCGATTAGTGATGTTTTCGGATCAACGAGCCATTTCGGAGGATTCGATATACCAAGATCCATTAGAAATTGATTGATAGGGCCTAGTGAAGGGTGGAACAAGATGCTCCACACTGCTGCCACAGCGATAATCGAAGAAATGTAAGGTATAAAGAATACGACTTTAAAGTAATCCTTAAAGTAGACTTTACTATGAATAACAACTGCTAATACAAGTGCAAGCGCAATCGGAATTGGCACAGTTAACACCGTATATACTAAGTTGTTATATAATGCCTTCCAAATCGTTGGGTCTTGAAATAAATGAATGAAGTTTTGCAGACCAGCAAATTTAATACCTGATACCCCAGATAATAAATCCCAATCTGTAAAACTTAAGTACAATGAAAACCCAAGGGCAAATACATTAAGCATTAACATACCCACTATTTCTGGCAGTAAAAACAGCCAACCAACTAATGCTTCCTTTCTCCGTGGCGACCAAAATTTTTTCACTCCGCTCTCCGCCTGCTGTTTTGGAAGCTGATAACTTGATTTTGTCTCTTCCACTTTTTATGTCACCTCAGCTTATAATTTGTTGACTTCATCATAATTCGCAGGCAAGGGAGAACAAAGGATGGATTATGACCTAGTGTGGGTAAAATTTTGACCTTTGTCATTTATGGAAACATGCAACCGAGTTGACTAAAGAATAGTAATACCATGGTCTCTTAGTGATCTTGATCAATTTTTCACAAACGATTGGAGATTGATTGGGGAGTAGTTGTCCTATAGATTGAATTCTAGAAATAAAAGAAATGTAATGTAAACAGAACAGCGGCCCCTACTTTTCAATATAGGGGCCGCCATCACTCTTTTTCGCAAGATTGAGATTCACTTGCTATTACATATTTGATTTGTGATCTTATCTAAGGCAGAAAACTTTTACACCAACCGCAACTAACTCTCAACCAAAAAGGTAAGAATCGAAAAATTAAGCTAATTTCCAAATTGTTAGAATAAATTAAACTATTGCAAGCAAGAACTATCATAAGTAGTATTAAAATTCTTGCCTATTCATGAATATTTTCATAGGTCTTGATTTTTAGAAATCACAGAAGATAATTCTTTAATCCAATCACTTTTCAATTCTTTTCCAAATGATTCCTGATAAACTTTTGCTTTAATCTGTCTCATCTCTTTTTCTAAACCGCCTTCTGATCCTTGAAGGATTTTTAAGTCTGCATCAGATAAAGGTTTGCTTTTGGGTGCAACATAGTTTCGATATATAGAAGTTTCCATACGCCAAGCGTAAAATTCTGCTGAGAACTGACCCTTCATATTGTTTAACATCTGAATGCCCGGAACATCAAGGTCCCCAGAATAGTAAAGAACGCAGCTTGGATTTGCTGCAAGACATTTTTCTATAAATACTTTAGAAGCAGTTCTTGCCTGTCCAATAGTACAAAGTAAAACTGGAAAATCTGGAGGAAGTTGCTCTAAAGAAAATTTGTTTAGTTTAAGAAAATGAATGGTTTCATCAACGAGATAAGAAATGACAGCCGGATTTTCGATAATATATATGGATGAGTATTTTGGTAATTGCTTCATCTCTTCGATTTCGCGTAAATTTAACGTACGAGGAGAGGTCCCTTTAACTAGATGGGGTACAAAAACATGTGAAATGGAACTGAGATCATCGTCCCGAACGTCGAAATTCCTATAAATTTGACGTTCAAACAAATACTCTGGTAATACTGTCATTTCGTTATCAACATTTTCACTTAATTTTAGACTTAGGTTATTTATATCATATAGGGCACTCCATAATAATCTTCCTATTGAATTTGTTTTATCAAAGGCATGTGAGTCTTCAGTAACATAAGCAGCGAACATAGGTAATCTAATTTTCCCAGTAGAAATCCCACATTTCTCAAACATTTCTTCTTTTCTCATGAGTAAATGCCATAAAGCGCTCAGACATGTTAACAAGTCTGAATAGGCATTTGTGCCTCTGTTAAAAACAGTTCTCAAAACCTTATAACCTTTGGCATCTCCTTCCTTCAATCTTTGAAACCAGTTAAATGTCTTTTGAATAAAATATTCAAGTTCAGTATTAGAGATATTGAATTGGGTAATAAAATCTCGTTCTACTCGTACAAAAAGATTAGTCCAGGCCGAAAGTCTTAACTCTCTTTGTTCGCGTTTGGTGGTAAGTTGATGGCCGTAATATAACTCCAACAATTCAAGCAGTGAAACCAAATATCCTGCTTCTATGGCCGCTGTTTCAAAGTCGGCGGCTGGGAAACGTGGTCCCTTGTAGCGAACACCAAGAAAACCGCGCAATGCTTTTTCCTCTTCTTCGGTAGGCCGCATTTGCACCGTACCGAATGCCCCGTAGCTTTCAAACTTTTTACGATACAAGTCAAAAAGGCGGCCAAAGCCGCCGCTGCGCCGAAATATCTCGACAAGTTGTCTGTTATCCTGCATTGCTGGAACGCTCCTCGATACTTTGCTCTAGCGATAGATGATGTTTTTCTTTGCCGTCCCAATAGTAACGTGCAACAGCAAGCACAGGGGAATCCACAGGGCGAAGAATTTGAGCAATGGAGAGTTCATCTACCGTTTCGTAACAGCCCCACAGCACCTGGGAGTTCATAATATAATCGAACTCAAAATCGTGTACGAGCTGGAACATCTGCGCAATATTTTCGCTGTCGATGCCTGCAAACGCCTCATCCAATGAAATGATACGCGGCGCATCAGGTGCGGCGTATGAATATTTGGCCGCGATCGCCGCAAACAGAGGCGAGTAGATACTCATCGCCTTTTCCCCGCCGCTTAGCTCCCCGAACACCTTGTTCGTAAAGCGCTCCTCCGGAATGCCCTTGCGCGTGATGAACATGTTAAAGCGGAACCATCTACGGTAATCCAGCGCATTCTTCATTTCTTCAAACATGGAAAAACTCGCATCGTCCTTGCACTTTTTGCGGGCTTCATTGATCTTGGACGTGAAGTGCAAGCGCACTTTTTCCTTTTGCAACGGAGTCAAGTAAATGGACTCTTTAGATAAGTACGACAGCAGTTCCGTTGTCGAAATTTGGTCTTCTTCTTTGCTTGTGAGAGGAACCCATTCAAGCCGCATCTGGATGGTGCCCGTCACACGCTGCAGCATCACGTTCGCGTCTTGTTCCCAGCGCTTCGCAGCCCGCACTTTCTCATGGATCGCGGTACCAACGACGTCAATAAGCACCTTTTCAAACAGCTTCTGCTCCTCTTCCTGAATATGCCCTGAAATGAGCTTTAGTTGAGCATCTACATCACTGTGTACTTCACGCGGCGTGCTCTCCACATGCTGGGGCGAAAAGACCAAGAATTGCCGCGAGCAGTGCTGTTCAAGGAGCTGCCAGTACGGGTCTTCCTTGTCTTTGGTCTGAATCTCAAGCAAGATCGTGCGCCGCGACGGCTTAAGATTATAATCTATAAGTTCGCGCTGCGCGTGGCCTTCTGCCTCTTTTAGCGCCGAAAGCACCACATCCGCCGAAAGTGCCTTACACGTCTCCTCCAACGCCTTTACGACCTGGGAAGCGCTCTGTTGAGAACATACAAAACCGAGAGACAGCTCCTCTTCGTATAATTTTTTCCACGCATTGAGCAGTCGCAGCCTCTCTTCCATCATCGGTTGCTCTTTTGCTAGATTTTCTACGAGACGGTGGATGTTAATCTCCACTCCCTGTATTTGTTTACGATAAGAGTCCAACAGCTCATCTGCCACCAACGTCGCCTTTCTCGCTTCCTCAATTTCCTGTTTCACATCCGTATCGCCGAGAGCCTGAATACTCTTCAGATACATTTCTTCATAGGACTTGTTCTTCTCGATATCCCGCTCGAGATCTGTTTTCTCATCTGCAAGGTACTCATAGTCGTCTGCCAAACGTTCTATCTCCGATGTAAGGTCTGACAATGACTGATTCGCATCAAGCCACGCGTTGTGCACCACGCGAAGCTCAGCGAGCGCTTCTTTGTATTGTGCAATATCGCCGAGAGCCTGCTGATAGCTGGCGTGCGTAAGCGGGAGCTCCAGATCCAGCGCTGCATAATGGAGCGCATTGCGGGCGACTTGGGTCTCGTTGCGATACTCGCGCAGTTCGGTTTGGAATCTTTCCACCCAGGAAAACTGGTCGGCTCGCTCCCGATTCTTGTTTTCATAGTGGGCAAGGCAAACTTTTAACCCTTCTAGTGACGGGAACATATCCCGCTCCATGTGAAGCAGGCGCTGTTGATTTTCAACGGAAAAGCATTCCGATTCCAAATCACATTTTCTATTTATGAGTTCGTCACGCAGCTTTTGCAGTTCTCTTAACCTACGTGCACGA
This sequence comes from Paenibacillus wuxiensis, assembly GCF_040195695.1. Classification (NCBI taxonomy): domain Bacteria; kingdom Bacillati; phylum Bacillota; class Bacilli; order Caryophanales; family Paenibacillaceae; genus Paenibacillus; species Paenibacillus wuxiensis. Next base: position 122,179 of record NZ_JBEFZI010000014.1, read on the forward strand.
ATTTGTTCCCGAGCGGATTTCCCGATGTACGCATCCTCGTATCGAGGTGCCATCCCCCCGACCATGCCGCTTCGGAATTCCCCCGTTTCAAGCACATATCCTTCTTCATGAGGAACAATAGATATGGTTTGCAGCACGGCGCTGATGTCAGCCTCAGAAAGCCCGTTAGTCGGCGTCGAGCGCAAATAGGCAAGCAGATTTTCTTCTTTGTAAGATCCTTTTTGTACCACGGTCATGGAAGCAGATACCATTGAACGATCGCTTTCATGCACAATAAGCGCCGTTAGGAGCCCCGCACGAGTAATAGCGCCTTCGATGGCTTCTTTCACGGAAGGCTCTATGTGATCCAAAAATTCAACCGTCTCGTAAAAATAAGCAACGCGAATCTTCTTTGTGCGCAAACGCTCCATTCCTACCACCTCAGAAGCAGTAAGATCGGGTTCTATCTCCGTTTGAGCAGACAACTCTTCCAGCTTTGTTTCCGTTTCCTCAATTTGCTTTTGTATAAGGCCGATGGAGGCCGTAAGGTTTGCTCGCTCTTCTTGAAGTGCGCTAAGACGTTTGTTATACAAACTGTTGAACCAATCCGTAACCGCCTCAGGGGAAGAGTCATCCAGAAGGTCGCCAATCCCTTGCAAAATTTCCTTCGCTTCGAGAAGCTCGGTAGGTTGAACCTGAAATTGTCGTGCTCCTTCTACCCATTCTAAAACGGCGTGTTCGAATGAGGTAGCGCATTTAGCAATTTCTTTCTCCAAGTCATGAATCTCTGCCTCGATTTCTATTACGCGCTCTTCTTGGGCCGCCACACGTCGCTGCATCTGATCCTCATGTTCGAGGCGAGTTTGCAAGGAATGAAGTTGGCTCGCGATGTCCTGTACTTTGCTGTGATACTCCTGAAGGGTTTCTTGCCAATTTTTAAACCCTGCGTCTGAGAAACTTTTTAGGCTGTGTTCAAAGTGCTGACGCAAAGCGGTGTGGGGCGAGAAATAGGCCCCCTCCGCTAGTGACTCCATCACCGCAAGCGCATCTTCGCGACTTTTGGCAGCTTTATATTCTTTTCCCTCACTTTGCTTGATCCGATCCTCCACCTGACGTTGCTGTCTTTTATTCTTCTCCATGGCTTCGGCCTTACCTTGCAGTTTGTCCTCTAACTCCTGCAAAGTTTCCTTTATCTTTGCTAGCTCTTCCTCCATTGTAAAGAGGGGGTGACCTTGTAGGTAAGCGATTTTTCTCTGGAGAGTTTCTTTAATGTTAGTTTGTTCCGTTTGTTTCCTCTCCAGTTCTGTTAAGTTTGCCAACGCCGCAGCTTCAGCAATTTTATAATCCTTGATGCGCTTCATAGATTCATCAACCCGCTTCTCGAAGGCTATGAGATGCTTCGCTTTCTCATATAGATAAAACTGGTTGTATGTGTCGTACGCGTCTGCCAACACCGTAAGAAAACCGAGTTCGCGGCCAAACCGAGTTTTCTTTTCTTGCAGGCTATCCATGCTCTCCAACGATGAGGAGAGCGGGGCTAATTCAGATTGCGATAATTCTGGAAGAGCATCAGAGAGAACGTTAGACACCTCGCTCGCTTTCACAGCATTGGAAAGCTTCGGACTTCGGAGCTGGAGCAGCACGCCGATCAGTTCTTTGAATTCCTGCGTGGTTTTAAACCCATAGATTGCTTGATTCACGATCTCCACATAACGCTGCTGGCTTTCGGTGACTTCTCCATCCCCGTCAATGCGGTTCGCCAAGTCTGCCCTGGTAAGAGGAAACTTTTTAACTTCCCCGTTTACAATCTTTTCATCATACAGCTGAATCTCATGCCCAATGCGCTTGTTACGGAGAATGAAATACCATGTGCGCATGGTGTTGTCGCTTTCCCGCCGTTTTCCATTCAAGCCGATGCCAACGGTTACAAAGGTGTCTCCTTTGCGGTACTCCATGTAGAGATATCCTGTGCCTTCCTCGCGCTTTGATACATGCTTATTGCCGAGCAAAAGATCGATCATCCGCCGTTCTTGCGAACCGAATGGGTCAAGGCGCGACGGTCGCTTATCACCGTCAAGCAAAAACGGTACTGCCATGGTAGTGGATACTGATTTACCAGAACCATTAGCACCGCGGACAAAAAGACGTCCATTGCTAAATTCAAAAACAGTTTCACCGTGATACCAGAAATTTAAGAGACCGAAGCGATTCAAATGGAACGTGCTCATCGCCTATCACCTCGTCAATATAGATTAAGATACGTATTCTCCTGTAATGCGACCCGCAGCGGAATAAAATACAACCTGCTTATCCGTAAGCGCTTCCGCCATATGAAAGTCAGACATATACTCCATAACTTCTCTCCAAATGATGCTGACGGGGCGTTCCGTAAACGATTTGGTCCACCCGTGGCTATGCAGCTCTTTGATCTCTTGAAACCATTTGATCGCTTCATATTCCGAACATAGAACACGGCCGTTATGATCGAGAACTACTTCTTGGCCGTTTACCTTATCCCATATGAGGGTTGCATATTGCACGGCTGCATTTGAAACCTGCTCATCTTTTGGGTAATAGTCTCCGTAACGGTTTTCTGCATGGGTGAGCATCGTCGTGCGATGGTAGCGTTCGAGGTGCCAATATTCAAACGGTCCTGAAATCATTGCGTTCAGTTTCTCCAACTCTTCCTCATCTTCCAAAAGCTTAGCTTCCTCTGCTGACAATTCGTCATCATATACGGCCGATTCTAAAAAGAATCTGCGCAGAAGCCGCTGTCTCGGAGTTGTGCCATTGGCGATCTCTTTCGCAATATGCTCTTCCAACTGGCTACGATTTTGGATTTTGCTTAGATCAAAAAAGTACAGCGGTGAGAAATGACGGAAATATGGCGTGGTCTGAAACAACACATCATGCTTTTCATCATCTCGAAACCTGTCAATGTCACGGTCTACAACATAGACGAGCCTTAATTTCACGCAATGCTGCAGAACATCTGCAAAGGCCCTACGGTGCGAACGCTCCTCCCAGGCGAAAGGAACGGCTACTTCAGGATAATACATACGGAGAGCATCACAAGCATTTTGCAAAGTAAACTGCTGATCTTCCCCTTTGTCTTCAAAGTATGCAAGGACGCAGCAAAAAAAAATATAGTGGAGCGACGTTGTAAAGTCGCCAATACCCATAAACGGCTTTGACAAGACGGGAATTTTCTCTAGTTTGATAAATTCATTACGCAGAATTAAACGATATCCGAAGTATTCGCGCACCATTTCGGCAATATCCGCTTTTCGAGCGAGAATCTGAAAATATAGGTCAGCCTGCGTATCCCGATGAATCCAGTGATAATGAAACAAAGCTTCAATGCATTCCTGAAGAACCAACCAATCTTTATCCATGCTGTTCCTCCCTAAACACGAATTCGTAATCATTCATCGTCAGTGTACCATCAGTGGAACGCAGGCGAATACGCTTGTTGGAACGTATCCTAAGATAAAATCGGCGCCCGTCCTCCGTTCGGCTTTTTAAGCCTTTTGTAATCATGGCTTGTCCCAATAACTCTAGCAGCAAATCCCGCACTTCGGGATACACGACACCAATCTCATCCAACGTAATTTTGCCGTCCTTGATCAGGCTGTTGAATTGTTCCTGCACCATCCGCTTTTTCTCCAGATGTTCCTTAACCAGAGACATCTGTGCAAAGGGATCTTCGTATACAGGCAGTTTGGTGCGTCCGTTGCGGTTCCCAGGCGTCTTTTTGTTAAGCGACAGTTCGAATGGATCACACTCCCACACATGCTTAGTGTTATCATCTTCGGATTTTTGGGGGACTAAGAAGTGTTTTGTGGTCGAAGCGCCAAACATCGCGCCAGCAATAACATGGCAGTCCCGCAAGTCCGAAGTGTTCGCAAAAATACGGGCCAGTTCCAAATAATCATTCTTTCGGCTTTTAAAGTAGTTGAATTTATCGCTGATTTGATCTGCAATTCGCACAATTTTTTGTATGGTGCCGCGGGTTTGCTCGATGAGAAACCGGGAACTCGCTTTGCGGCCGTTGACCTCTAAGAACCACCCTTTAAAACCGAGCCATTCTGCCCTTCTTCGCTCAAAGGCAAGCTCCGCCTCAAACGTTTCATCAATCTGTTGCTCTGCTTCGTAAGAAACAATCGCTGAAATAATGTGCTCGATCTCACTTTCATCGATAAACCCGAGACGCTCCTCGATCAAATCTTTCTTCTCCATAATGCCTACCACGAAGTCGCTTAATAGACGTACAAATTTTTCTTTGTACGGCAAAAAAGACTCCGTATGAATTAGGCGTTCATATGGTTCACTGTTTACGTGCGATAAAAAGTCGGCAGTACCGTTGCGAAGGGCTTCAAATCGGGACATGAGATCTCGCCAGATATTGCGGATATCTCCCAACGTCCCGTTGTTCGAAGGCCTCCACCTACGAAGTTTGGTCAGGTCTTCTAAAATATGATCCGCCAAAACGCGCTCGAACGATCCACCGCGGATCGCCTGCAGATTATGCTGCATCTCCTCCAGCGTACGTTCGAGTGAAATGGTATATTGTGTGACCTCATAATAATTCTTGCGTTTATAAAAATCCTCGATCCGCTGTGCATGGGATTCGTCTTGATGGACGATCAAGTTATTCCATCTCACGAGCGCCTTGAGGTCTTCTTCCAATTCCTTTTCGGTGTAATCCGTAAAGTGAGAGCCAAACTGCTCTGACGTGACTAATTCTCGATACACTTCATCTGGGAACATGTAAGAGTTATATTCCTGACGGTACTTTTGATAGAAAACGTAGCAGATGGGACGGTATCTTTCTGCTTTAGGAGCAGAAAGATATGTGGCCTCTTTTACGGGATGTAATAGAAAACTCATTCGGGAACCTCCTTTCTAAGACTGTTATGAATGTATCTACTCTGGAGACTTAGGCTCAACATACTTGTCAAGACTCTAAGGATATCCCAACCTGCGGCCGCTAATTCTTGAATATGAGGTTCATAACCGTAGTAAGTGGCAGCGAAGCATAATAAGTGCGTTGGTCTAGTCATACCAACATAAGCCATATTAACGCAAGGTATTGTACGCTGCTCCTTAAGCTGACTTACCCAACCTGTTGCTTTATAAATAGTTCTTTTCATCTGAACCGAGATTAATCGAATAGCATTGCGCACTCTTATAAAGAATAAGATTTTTTCAATGAAACCTTTGACGCAAGCATTGTACTATGTATGTGTCGTTAAAATAAGCTGGATGCCTAAATTCTCTGACTCCTGTTGTAGAAATTCAATTAAGCGAAGTTGAGCTTGTGGATGAATATGAGCTTCTATTTCCTCAACCAAAGCGATCTTTAGTCCCGAATAGTTTTCGCGGTTTAATAGTAATAGTTCAACGGCAATAAATAATAAATTTGGGGAACCAAGCCCCGATTTATTTGTATAGAGCTCCAAACTTAATTTCAAGGATGGTTTTTAATTTTAGGTCAGTTATGGAAAATAAGGAGTTCAAAGGTGATGTAATTGGTCGTAAATTCTTTCAGATACGTATTAATTTGCGTTATTAATTGCTTGCCATTCTGATCTTCTAGATTCCCATCATCGATTCCAGCCTTAACGTCATAGAAAACGCGTCTTCCTTTGCGTATTCCTTTCAAAAATACCTTCAAATAATATTTTTGTTGTTCTCCGTCACTTTCGAAACTTAATCACTCAAAGAAATTCTTTGCCTCATGCGGCTCAATAAAACGAAATAAACATTGGATTTCCAATGTATCGGTTCTATTTCCTCTAATGTTTTGTCAGCAGGCATATGAAAGTCATTATATTCAAGTTAGTCATTGCTATGAGTAGTTAAATCAACTTTATGGCATCTATAATGGCATTTCCAGAATCATTTCCCCCTACGATCAAGTTGAGCACAGCATTAAAAGTTACATGTATACTCGGCTTCACCTTGTTCGTCTCCGGATCTTGATCACCGCATCCATATTTTCTAAAAATTCCAGAGCACATATTACAAGACTACCTTATACTCGACTCAATTCTACAAAATAGATTTCGACAGATTATGCAAGATTTCCTTTTATGCATAAGGAAGCTGTTGGCACCTACTCCGCGCGTAAGTTAAATAGTACTCCGAAAGAAATAAACCGGCAGATTCTTCTGCTGGCTGGCTTTGAGGGTTATCCGCTTGTCCTGACCCTTTTGCGGATGCCAGCCACCTTCGGGAGTCATGACACCGAGATGTTTGCCCATGGTATTATAGACCTCTACCTCGCTATGCAAAGCGTCCTTATGATAATAGTAACCCTGCGCATCCCAGTAGATTCGCTGATTCTTTTTCGCATGTTGGCGGCTCGAAGTGCCATAAGGATGGGATATTATGAACCCGGGATGCTAGTCCAGTCAGTGCTTGTCTTCGCAGGAAAGAAGCGAGGCGGATGCCTGCCACTTTCAGTAGATTGTGGGCCAAAGCCGCAAGCCCAAACTCGACGTGAACCTTTTGGAGGCCCCATAAGGAAAAGCGACGGAACGACAAATTCCCCTTGATGTGACCAAACACGCTCTTTACCTCCACTTTACGTCGAGCATAGATTGCGGATTTTTCGTCATCCTCAATTGCTATTTTTGCTTTCGCCTTTAACTCCTCCCACAACGTGTTCCAGTGTATCTGGCGTTGCCTTTTGCTTTCGTGCATGCGGGCTTGAACGGACAAATAATGCAGTCTTCACATTCATAGATCTTGAAGCTTTGCTCCAGACCGGAGCGCGTCTTTATCATCTGATACTTCTTAAACCGAACATACCGGCCATTCGGGCAAACAAAACGGTCATCCAGTTCTTCATACGTCCAATTCGATGCATGCCGGATGTCCTTCTTTGAAGTACCCCCTTAGAATAGACATTGGAAAAACCCCATGGTTTAACGATGAATTCTAGGGGTGCATTTCATCATTGGCGATGTGTTTTTATGATGTTCTTCACTATTTGTTCATTTACATAGTATGAAATTTCTGACTCCCATTCAAATCGATCCCGAGGGCGATCGGCAGCAAATAATACACGGCGAGGACAATGATCAATGTGGCAAATATGTTTATGCAAACTCCGATTCCCGCCATATTTGTAAATTTTATTTTTCCCATACCAAACATAATTGCATTAGGCGGTGTCCCGATAGGCAACATGAAGGCTCAGTTCGCTGCCATGGAACTAGGAACCATCAAAGTGAACGGATGAATATGTAAGGCAACTGCCAGCGCAGCGACAACAAGCAAAATCATCGTTGCGGTGGCTGTGATTGAGGTGATCTCAGTCATCATCATGATCAATAGTGTCGCGCATGAGATTATGACTATCAGGTAAAACCGTTAAGCATTATCAGCTGCTCCCCCATCCAGTCGGACATATTACTGGAACGGAAGCCCGCGGCAATCGCAGCCCACCACCAATAGAAGAAGCACTCCCCATGGAATATCTTTAGAGTCGCTCCAGTTCAAAATCCGGGAGCTCGTATCACTTTTAGTGGGAATTATAAATAATAGTATTGCAGCCGCAATTGCGATCATCCCATCCGAGATGCCGGGGATCGTTACAAGCAAACCGCCATCTCCCCATAAGAACCCGCGCGTAATCCACATAAAGGCAGCAAAGACAAATACAAGGTCGACCATGCTGCGCTCGCTCTGAATTAACTCCTTTCCGCCCGGAAGCTGGCTGATTGAGGTTTTGAACTTGATTTTTCCCAAAATAAGGATGACGACAGGAACGGCAAACAGCATCTAATCGACAAAGGAGATGGAAATTCCGAATAGTTCATTCATCTGGGCGACCAGAATAATGTTGGACGGTGTGCCTATAAGTCTTCCGAGCCCACCGATTGTGCCCGCATAGCCGATGCCAAATATTAGAGACTTCTCAAATTTCGGCAGATCCTTTTCATCCGGTTTACCTACCAAGGTAGTCGCCACTTGAGCCGTAATCGCTAGTCCCATCGGAATCATCATCATGACGGTTGCCGTATTAGAGACCCACATCGACAAAAATCCCGTCGCAACCATAAAACTAAGCAAATGCGCTGCGTACTCGTTCCGATGAGCGAAATAATAGACAGTGCTAATCTTTTATGCAAATCCCACTTTTCCATCGAGATGGTGATAAAAACCAGCTAATGTTTGTCAAGCTATCCCCTTGGTTATTTAATGAATTACTGATACACTGGTTTTTGAGCATGGCAAAAAAACTCCATTGCCGTGGAGTTTTTTAGAATTGAATAAGTTGTTTGGTAAGGCCGGCCTCTATTCAAGATAGCGTAAATGTATGCAGTAGCTTGTTGGCGCAAGCGATCACTGTTACCTTGTAGGACTTGCTTTCTTTCTTTTTCCGTTCATAGTACGATGCTAATCTTCTATTATTTCCCTGCCGAAGTCCACACTGCACCGCTATATATAACGATCTACGCAGACGTTTTGACCCGCGCTTCGTTATTCGGTTACTGTTAGCTGTAAATTTCCCTGAACTATGCACACTCGGATCTAGTCCAGCATAAGCTACCAGCTGCTTAGCATGTCTAAACTGCTTAATATCTCCTATCTCTGCCACTATAGCCGCTGCAAGCTTTTCTCCAATCCCAGGAATGGATTTCAATAAATCCACTTCTGGTAGCTGAACAAATATCTCCTCCATTTGCTGTTCTAACTGCTTCAATTGGGCTTGAAATGTTAGAAGCAGCGTAATCATCCCTTTCAGCGCTTCCGTTTGAGAAGGACTTGTCCTCTCTTCCTTCCACTTGCCTAATAACTCTTCTATTCGTATCGACTTCTCTCTTATCCAGCTTTGACTGCGAGATCTCCCAGCATATTTTATTAGGACTTTCTCTATAATCTCCGCCTCATCCATTTGTACTTGCAGACAGCTCTGCAGCACTTGTAGTGATGTAGCCGAGTATAGGTCGCTAAACACTCCTTCATAAGCCGGAATTACTTGATCTAACAATGCCCTAGTGTTGAGCTTGGCTTGCACATATAACGATGTAACAAACTCATGCTGGCGGGTTGCGTGTTGAAGTTCCGTGTACGACTCATCCCAGATTCGGTGTGGCAAAGCATCTCCTCTGTAAAACATTTCGGCTAAGCTCCAAGCATCTGCGTCGTCGGTTTTTACCTTACGAAGCCCCATTCCTTTTGCTCGCTTGGACTGTAGTGGATTTAGAATGATATGACGAATGTCCTTCTGAGTCAGGTAACAAACGCCCCCTCGGTGATAATGCCCTGTAGCTTCCATAATAACTACCGGCTCCGCTCCTGTCCTTGTTTTTAATTCTGCACACAAAACACTGAGCCACTCAAACCCCTGCTCGTTATGATAAATCTGTTTCGCTTTCCCATAGGGCTCATTTCTCCGTAAAAAAGCTTGAATGACACTGTTTCCCTTTGATACATCCATTCCTATTACCGGTAGTACCATAATAACCTCCTGAATGATACTCACCTGCACTCCCACGATGGCTCCAAACCCATAGCTTCGCATGTGATACGGGATCTTCAAAGTCCCAACCAGCTCAAACATGGTCATTGGGGGTGGTGGGAGAACAGTTTTTATTCCGGGTTTTCCCAAAAAAGCCGCACGTTCTCCCGACTACCGCCATCTTAATACACCTACAAAAATAGGCCAACCAGAAATTCTGGCTGACCTAATAATACGAAAAGCCGCCTAGGAACATAAAAATGATATTGCCGTAGGTAGAAGCGACGTCGTTGCCTTTCATCGCTCCTGTTACAGGCAGCAAGATAAGTGGCGGCAATGATGTAGCCAGAATCGGTATCGCCTCGGTAATCTACCACACAGTAATCCATAAGGTGGCGCAAAAACGGATCTCCCTTCCATTGATAAACCCTCAGGTTGAAAAAAGAATATCGTTAGCATAAACAATAAAGGTCCTAATATGAATCCGACCAGTTGACCTGGGGGTATAAGATGTATTGATTTTGCCTTCAGGTAAAATGCCCTGCTGTTTCATTACCTCGCCGGCGCTGGATACCGTCAATACCTTTTTCGCTCGCTTATGTTGTACCCAAAGGCTGTGCCAAGCGGATATAACTAACTTTTTCATTATCCGCCTCCATTTTTAAGCTCTTTTACAAATCCCAACATAAATTTTTTTAGTGCAAACCCTATAATAGTTGAATGATAATGAGCTGTTGAAACTGCGCAATGAAGTTTAGCAATATAACAGTAATCGCAGTTATTCGAGCATGTTTCATCCATCGGGTGAAGTCTATAGATTTATACGGATTAGGCTTTCGGTGAGGAATTTCTTCATCAGCTTGCGGATTCGTTTCAAGTTATAAGTAACATTGAACTCATTCTCTAGGATCATCTTGATAGAGCGTGAGCCTTTTTGGTATCCTCTGCGATTAAACGATTCCTTGATGAGTTTTCCTGCCTCTTCGTCCAAATGAGCCCGCTCTATTCGGGAATTTGCTGCTTTTAGGCATTTGATCAAGAAGACTAATTTTCGCCTCTTGCTTCGCACTCACTTCTTCAGGGATTAACACAGACCACTTAAATTCCTCAGGGTAGGTAATTGATTTCCGCTAATTTTTCTTCATTCAAAAAAGATACCCACAGCCTGAACACCTTTTTTTCTTCGTGTCCAGTCTATGGGTACCCGTTTACATGCAATGGTAAACCTCTTTTACTTGTAAGCTTTGGATTTTTCCAAAATCGCTTTTATGAGCGATGCGTTTGTTGGAGCATAGTCTCTTTCCAGCATCTGCTCGTGCTTGCCGTTTCCTAAATAGAAGTGCAATTGTCCCGATGTTAACTCGCTCCAAGACGTCCATCCGCGTTCTACTTCGCCTATTGCTTCTGACGATTGGATCAGATAAATGTCTGCTCGAACTTCTCCTGTCGTTTCCATATTATCGATCCAATTGTTGTAAGCCGTTATGTTTTGTCTAACTTTTTCTGCGTCTAGTTCTGGAACATAACGAAGAAATAGAGAAATTTCTTCTTGCAGCGTCTCCAGGTACTCTTCTTGCATCATGTTCAAGGAATGCGAATTTCTTGGGTAGGCATCAAGCATAATGATGCCGGCTACTTCACGATTTTGTTGTTCCAGCTGCTTGGCCACTTCAAACGCCAGATTACCTCCGGCAGAGTAGCCCAACAAATAAAGCGGACCCTGAGGCTGCATCTTATGAACGCTTTGTGCAAAGTATGAGGCTACATCTTCGCAGCTAATAAAATCATAGGCATATATAGCAGCCGTATCTCGCAGTAATGTCGCCAGCATCGTGAATACTTGACCAAAGCCGACGATAGGCGGGAAGCAATGCAAGGTTATGCCGTCTGCATTGTTTCCGTTCCACACGGACACTCCTTCAGTTGGCTGCTTCGCTAGATCGTCTGGGCTGCTTCCGCTTTGAAGGTGATCAGCGAGTTCCATAACCGTCGGGTAAGCGAAGGCGGCACTAAACGAGATGTCCACGTCCAATCTACGGCGAGCTTCACCAATCATTTGAATTAGCTTCAAAGAATGTCCGCCTGCATCGAAGAAGTTATCGTGAATGCCGATCCTCTCTAGGCTGAGAATCTCCTGCCAAATGTCCGCAAGCGCTCGTTCGAACGCATTTCTTGGCGCTGTATAATTTGCTTGAAGAGGCTCATTGAGCTGTATATGAGATAAGCCTCTGCGATCGACTTTGCCATTGGCTGTAAGCGGCAGCATATCCAGTTGCACGAAGCGCGTCGGAATCATATAGGCTGGGAGCTGCTTGGATAAGGATCTCCGCAGTTCTCCGGCCACAAGCTCGGTATCCGCTACGACATATGCGAATAGAAGCTTCTCCTTCGCTTCATTTTCGCGAGCGATGACCGCCGCTTCTTTCACTTCCTTCACTTTCGCCAGAGCTGCTTCCACTTCGCCCAGCTCTATACGGAAGCCATTTATTTTCACTTGGTCGTCTGCACGCCCCAAATACTCCATGTTTCCGTTAGACAGCATTTTTGCCAAGTCTCCTGTGCGATACATCCGCTTTCCAGGGGCGAATGGATGGTCTACGAACTTCTCTGCCGTCAAGTCGGAGCCGTTGAGGTACCCTCTCGCGACTCCATCTCCAGCAATATAGATTTCTCCCGGTACCCCTATCGGCACTTGCTTGCCATCAGAGTTGAGCAAATAGATGCTGACATTCGCAGCCGGTACGCCAATGGGAACCGACCCGCTCGTATCGGTTGCCGGATCGTATCGATAAATCATGCAGCCGACAACCGTTTCTGTCGGACCGTATTCATTGAATATCTCGATTTCTCCACCAAATTGGTCATAGATGCTTCTCGCCAGATCCGTGGCAAGATTCTCTCCACCGATAATCAGCTTGCGGATGTTCGAACCGGGCGTGACCTTCAATTCCTTAATCAAACGTAAATGAGCAGGCGTCAGCTTGACAATGTTGACTTGATTATCGGTTACAATCCGCTCAATTAATAACGCTTTGTCTTCCCCGCTATAAATCCGAATCAGACTGCCTGTAAGCAAAGGCGTAAATACGGATGTCACCGTCAAATCGAAGGAAATGGAAGAGTACAGCGGGAAATCTAGCTTTTCTCCGGCAGCATATACGTTTTTCGCCCACCATATATAATTCGTCAGGCCCTGATGAGTAATCATTGCTCCCTTCGGATTTCCTGTCGTTCCCGATGTATAAATCACATAAGCAAGGTCGTTGGCGCTTGATACCGGCTCGAGATTCCATTCTTCTTCGCTGTAGGCGGCCTGATCGTTTAGATCAATAAGCAATCCTTCAAACTGTACGCGAGCCAGTAAATGATGCTGCGTGAGAAGCACCTGCGAACCGGAGTCCTCCAACATGTAACGAATGCGTTGTTCCGGATACTCCGGATCAATCGGCACGTAAGCTCCACCGGCTTTTAGCACACCTAGTATGCCGACGATCATTTCCACCGACCGATCCGCCAAAATGCCGACCAATTGATCCGCTCGTACGCCGGCTGCCCGCAATGTCCTTGCCAATCGATTGGAACGAGCATTCAGCTCGCTGTATGTCACTTGCTCTTCTTCATGAACGATGGCTACCGCTTCTGGCGTTTTTTCCGCCTGCCGCTCGAACAATTGGTAAACCGTTGCTTCTCGAGGATATTCCGAAGCTGTCGCATTTCCTGCCGCAAGCTGTGCGCGCTCTTCCGCAGTTAGGATCTCTAACGACGCAATCTGTGCCTGCGGATTTGCCGTAACCGCATGAATCAACTGCTCGAAGTGTTTTGCCATCCGCTCAATGGTCTCTCGTTTGAACAAGGAAGAAGCGTACTCGATGCTGCACGAAATTCCGTTCTCCATCTCTGCCAGTTGGAAGGTTAGGTCAAACTTCGCTACGGAATGTTCGATTGTATAAGGCTGGATGTGCAAACCTTGGATTTGCACATCTCTTTGCTCCACATTTTGTAGAACGAACATCGTATCGAAAATTGGGTTGCGGCTTCTATCCCTTTTGATCTGCACCTTCTCGACCAATTCTTCAAATGGATAGCCTTGGTGCTCGTATGCATCAAGCATCGTTTCTTTTACTTCTTCTACATACGATAAAAATGTTTTGTTGCCTGCCGGATAGCTACGTATCGCTAACGTGCCTACAAACATCCCCACCAGTGACTCCAAGTCGCTATGTGATCTGCCTGCAATCGGCGTGCCGACAACAATATCCTCTTGCCCTGAATATTTATGCAGTAAGGTTGTATATACCGCCAGCAGTACCATATACAGAGACGCTCCGGTTTCTGCCGCTATTCGTTTCAAGCTCCGGCGGAGCGGAGTCCCAAGCATAAATGACATCGCTTCTCCCTGGAAGCTTTGCACCACAGGCCGGACATAATCGGTTGGCAGCTCCAGAACAGGAATAGGCCCGCTGAACCTGTTCAACCAATAGGTCTCCTCCTGCTGCTTGCGCTTTTTTTGCGTCTCGGACTGCTGCCATGCCGCGTAGTCTTTGTACTGAATACGCAGAGGCGGAAGTTCTTCCCCTTCATACAAGCGAGCAAATTCATCAACCAAAATGCCTATCGATACGCCATCGGAAATGATGTGATGCATGTCGAGCACGAACAAATAGCGTTCAGACGTAAGCTCTATCAGCCCGACGCGTAAGATCGGAGGCTGCTCAAGATGAAAGGCGCGAATAAATGTCCGAACGGCTTCCGCGGCTTCCGATTCGCTTGCTTGCACATATTCCGGAGTGAAGCCAACCTCATGATGCACACATTGTACAGGCTTGCCTTCTTCCATGTGAAAGCTTGTGCGCAGCGTCTCGTGACGGGCAATAAGCTTGTGAAGCGCGGATTCAAACCGCTGCCGGTCAAGCGAACCATTGAGTTCCAGCACTATAGGCAAATTGTAGCTCAAACCCGTTTCTTCGAGCTGGTGCAAGATATACAGCCGCTTTTGCGCAGAAGACACTGCATAATACCTCTTCTCTTCGACAGGTTCGATAGCAGTGAACATCTGCTGCTTTCTATCCGCAATGGCTTCGGCCAGCAGCTCGATGGTGGAGAAACGGAATACGTCCCGCAACGGTACGTTCACTTGCAGTTCTTTATGCAGACGGCTCACCATGGCCGTAGCGCGCAAAGAGTGACCGCCGATTTCAAAGAAGTTGTCGCGTACACCTACACGGTCAAGACCAAGTATTTCTTGCCAAATGTACACAAGCTGCGCTTCGACGCGAGTTCGGGGCGCTGCATATTCAGCCGCGGCTAGAAGGTTTTCTTCCGACGCCGGCAGCGCTTTTCGATCGATTTTACCATTTGCCGTCAGCGGTATCCTTTCGATCTGCACGAAGTGCGCAGGAATCATATAATTCGGCAATCGCTGAGCCAAGTGTTCTCTCAGTTCGCCTGCAGCCAGTTTCCGATCGGATACAACGTACGCACATAGCTGATCTTGTCCGCCCGCATCCTCCCGTGCGACTACGACCACTTCTTGAACCGACGACACCTTCAACAGCTGCTCTTCCACCTCACCGAGCTCAATCCGGTAACCCCGAATCTTCACCTGATCGTCGATACGCTCCAAGTACTCAATGTTCCCATCTGGCAACCACTTGGCCAAATCGCCCGTCCGGTACATCCGCGTACCTGGTTCGAATGGGTTGCTCACAAACTTCTCCGCCGTCAGCTCTGGAAGATTCAAGTAACCCCTCGCCAATCCTACGCCCGCAATGCATAATTCCCCGGCTACGCCAATCGGTTGTAACTGATCGTTCTCATCCACGATATAGATCCGATGGTTCAGAATTGGACGACCGATAGGTACCAGCTTGCCGGTAGAAGCGCCAGTAGATGCTGGCCATATCGTTGCTGCAATCGAGTCTTCTGTCGGACCGTAAGCATTAAAGTACATCACGCTGTCTTGCCACTGCTTGACAAGTTGAACCGAACTAGCGGAGCCCGCCGTGATCAATTTCTTCAAACTTGGCAGATCATCTGGTTGTAAGTAGGCTGCATACGTTGGGGGCAAAGTTGCTATCGTAATTTGATGGTCGTTCATATAGCTCTTACATAATTGATGATCCAAAATCGTCGATTTGGTAGGAATATGGAGCGTTCCACCCAAAAATAACGCCTGAATGATCTCCCAGCACGACGCATCAAAAGACAAACTCGCGAATTGGATTACATGTTCCTGTTCTCCGAGTTGTAGTGTGTTTGCAAACATCTGTTTCAAATTACACAAACCGCGATGCTCAACCATAACCCCTTTCGGTTTGCCCGTCGTTCCCGACGTGTAGATCACGTAGGCCAGATGATCCGCTGTCGCGCCCGATTCCACATTCGAACCGTCTTCCATGTACAGTTGTTCGTCATCCAGCATCAAACACTGGCCGGCAAAAGTCACACGCTCTACCAAATGACTTTGTGTCAGCAGCAGCTTCGCACCCGAATCCTTTAGCATATAGTCAATCCGTTCCGCTGGATATTCCGGGTCAATCGGCACATACGCCCCACCGGCTTTCAAGATCCCGAAAATACCCACAATCATCTCCAGCGAACGCTCAACCAGGATGCCTACCAGTTGATCCGGCTCTACGCCCTCCGCTTGCAGCGTTCTCGCTAGATGATTTGCTCTTTCATTCAATTCACGGTATGTCAGTTGGCTGCCCTCGTATACAACAGCCACTTGATTCGGTGTCCGCTCCACCTGTTCTTCAAATAACTGGTGAATCGTCTTGTCTCTCGAAGAGTCTGCCGCCGTATCGTTGAATTTCTCCACAATCTGCGCCTTCTCTTCTTTGCTCACGATCTCGATCCATGACAGTTTCGTCTGCGGTTCATTCACGATGACATCGATCACCTGTTTGAAATGCCCAGCCATCCGCTCGATCGTTTCTTTCTTGTACAGGGAGGTGGCATACTCGATGCCGCATACAATCCCTTCCGATTCCTCCGCCGCACTGAATGTCAGGTCAAACTTGGCCAAGTTATACTCGAACGGATAGGAACTAAATGTCAAGCCTTCCAGGCTCAGTTCTCTTCGCTCTATGTTTTGCAGTACAAACATCGTGTCAAAGATCGGATTACGACTTACATCTCTTGGCACATCCAGCTTGCTCACCAAATCTTCAAACGGATAATCCTGGTTTTCATAGGCGCTTAACGTATTTTCTTTGACTCCCTGCAGATACTCCCGGAACGTCTTCTCCCCCACTGGGGCGTTGCGGATCGCCAGTGTATTCACAAACATCCCCAGAATCGGCTCCAGTTCCGTATGCGACCTGCCTGCAATTGGCGTTCCCACGACAATATCTGCCTGTCCGCTGTACTTGGACAGCAAGGTCGTATATACCGCCAGCAATACCATATACAACGTCGTTCCCGTTTGCGAGGCCAGTTGTCTTAATCCTTCGCTTCTTCGCTCGTCGATCACGAAGTCAAGTCGATTTCCTTGAAAGCTTCTGACTGGCGGCCGGGCATCGTCTATAGGCAGATCGAGCACCGGGATTTCTCCCGCAAACACACCCAGCCAGTACGCTTCCTGCTTGCTCATCCGCTCACTTTGAGCTTCCGTTTGCTGCCATGCTGCATAATCCTTGTACTGAATGCGTAGCGGCGGCAGCTCCGCTCCCTCATACAACTGAACAAGCTCCTGAGTGAGGATGCTCATGGAAGCTCCGTCAGAGATGATATGATGCATATCCAAGAGCAACAGATGGCGATCCGGTTTCAGTTCGAGAAGTCCCACCCGCAAAAGTGGCGCCTGGCGAAGATCAAACGGCCGCACGAACTCTTGAATATGCGCCTTCTCTTCCCCTTCTTGTACCCATGCATACGCCATGGCAAATTCCACGTCCCGGTGCACACGCTGTACTGGTTCACCATCGACCAGCTCAAAGGCTGTACGCAGCGTCTCATGACGAGCAATGAGACTGCGGAATGCCTCTTCCAAGCGATTGCGATTCAATGCTCCTTCAAGTATTAGAACGCCCGGCATGTTGTAGCTCCGCTCTGCCCCGTCGATCTGCTGCAAAATGTACATCCGTTTCTGCGCCGAGGACACCGGGTAGTAGTCCTTTGCTTCGATGAGCGGAATGGCTGCATACTCCTTCTGCTCCGACCCGGAGATCGCCTGCGCCATCTCTTCGACTGTCGGACAACGGAACACGTCTCTTAACGGAATCTCCGCATTCAGCGTCTGATGAATGCGTGATACAAGCGTCATTGCCCGGAGCGAATGGCCCCCGATGTCAAAGAAGTTATCGCGGATGCCGACACGCTCCATCCCCAGTACCTCTTGCCAGAGCTGCGCCAGCTTCGCTTCCGT
>NZ_JBEFZI010000015.1:0-130438 GCF_040195695.1 Paenibacillus wuxiensis
TGCACAACCCCATCGTACCGAGGCGCTCGTTTTTGTTCAACCACCCAATTATTCGTATTACAGGAATTCTAACGGAGGACGAAGTGGAGGCAGGCAAGACTCTGGAGCATCCAGATGTCCGCAGCCGCCACGCTAATCAAGCGATTGCGCGATTGAAGAAGTCGAGCCCAGCACCGCTCTATATGGAAGCGTTCGCAGAGCGTATCATACCGGGTAATACAGCGGATCATTTGCAGGAACTTGCGCAGGTAGATTGGATTATTGAGGCGGTCACGGAACGAGTGGACGTGAAGCGCACGGTGCTGGCGCAAATAGAGCGCCACTGGCAAGAAGGGACGCTGATCAGCTCGAATACGTCAGGCATTTCCCTTGAATCCATGTTGGAAGGGCGATCAGAAGCATTTAGGCGTTCATTTGTCGGCACTCATTTCTTTAATCCGCCACGATACATGCATCTGGTGGAGCTTATACCGAATGCATTGTCGGATCAGTCGGTATTAGAAGGGGCCAAGGAATGGTGTGAGCGCAGACTGGGCAAGGGAGTAGTCATTGCCAAAGACACGCCTAACTTCATTGCCAATCGAATTGGGACGTACGGCTTGGTGATCACGCTTCAAGAAATGGAACGGTACGGTCTTACCATCGAGGAGGTCGATGCCTTAACAGGGCCGATTATCGGGCGGCCGAAGAGTGCTACATTCCGAACGCTGGATATCGTCGGACTAGATACATTCCTCCATGTAGCGAACAATGTGGCTGAGCATGCTGAGACAGAAACGGAGCGGAATGCGTTTGCTCTGCCGCCTTGGTTCAAAGAAATGGTAGAACGCGGCTGGCTAGGAGAGAAGAGCGGCCAAGGATTCTATCGCAAGGTACGCAGCGGTTCACCTGGAGAAGATCCGATCCATGCACTGCGTTGGCAGGATTGGACGTATGGGCCGAGGCAGCAGGTTGCTTCGGTGACGCTGCAGCAGGCGAAGCGGGAGAAGGGAACGGCAGCCAAGCTGAGAGCTGCAATCAGCGGCCGTGACCAAGGTTCACAGTTCATCTGGAGCATGATGAAGCAGGTATTGTGCTATGCAGCTTCCAAGGTAGGGGAAATTGCAGATCATATCGAGGATATTGATAAAGCAATGCGATGGGGCTTCAATTGGGAGCTGGGCCCATTTGAATGCTGGGATGCGATTGGTCTTCGGGATAGTGTCGCACGCATGAGGGCGGAGGACACAGAAATTCCGGCCTGGGTGGAGGCATGGCTGGAACAAGGTCACGAGCGGTTCTATGAGCAGCGAAGCAGCGGATTGTTCTTCGCCGCGGCAGGAGAATGGCAGCAAGCCGTGAAGAGTGAACAATCGATATTGCTTCGCTCTTTGAAGGAACAGGGAAGGACAATCGCACGCAATAGCGGTGCGAGTCTTATTGATGTCGGTGATGATGTGGCCTGTCTGGAATTCCATTCTCCGAACAATGCAATCGGGGAAGATATTTTATCCATGATCGAGAAGAGCGTAGATATCGTAGCGCGTGACTACCGAGGTCTCATTGTTGCGAATGAGGGACGTAACTTCTGCGTTGGGGCAAATGTGATGCTTCTGCTCGGCGAAGCTCAGGCCGAGGAATGGGACGAAATCGACTTCATTATCCGCCAATTCCAGCGAGCGATGATGAAGCTGAAGGGCTTGCAGCGGCCCGTCGTTGCTGCACCGCACCGAATGACACTTGGCGGAGGTGTGGAGGCGTGCCTGCCGGCCGATATGATTGTGTTCAGTCCAGAGACATACTTCGGACTAGTGGAGACCGGAGTTGGACTGATTCCTGGTGGGGGAGGCTGCAAGGAAACGGCGATTGCGCTCTCACATCGGCTGCCGCATCCCGATGATGATCTGAACGCATCACTTGTGCGCGCATTCGAGACGATCGCCATGGCCAAAGTGTCGAACAGCGGTCATGATGCGCTGCGACTCGCCTATGTACGATCCCAAGATCGTGTGCTATTCGCGGAGCAGCGCCGCATCTATGAAGCGAAGCAGGCCGTTCTCGCTATGGATTCGGCAGGGTATGTGGGGCAAGTGCAGGAGGCAGGCCGACCATCTATACGCGTAGCTGGACGGGAGGGCTTTGGCGTCCTGCAGTTAGCCGTATCCAATATGCTGGAGGGCGGCTACATAAGTGAGCACGATGCGTTAATTGCTCGCAAGCTCGCACGTGTACTTACAGGTGGAGACGTGCCTGCCAATCGCCTCGTATCTGAATCGCATCTGCTCGATTTGGAGCGGGAAGCCTTCTTATCTCTTTGCGGAGAACGGAAAACACAGCAGCGGATGCAGCACATGCTGAGCAAGGGGAAGCCGCTGCGCAATTAGGGCATATCGAATTAGACATCATACTGGCAAGCAGGGCCGGAGCAGTGGTTTGGATAGCAGCAAAGAAACAAAGAAGCAACCAGTAACGGAACAACAGAACAACAGAACAGCAAAACAGCAAAACAGCAGAACAACAGAGCAACAGAGCAACAGAGCAACAGAGCAACTGGGCGGTGATAGCTTGCATTGGTTTCTGTTGCTGGAAGGCAATTGGGTGAGAGGGGGATATGCATGGTAGCGGATACGCCTGCAAAAGCATTAAGAGAAGTAGTCATCGTAGCGGCAGCAAGAACAGCAGTAGGCAAGGGAAAGCGTGGAGCACTGGCTGACACGAGAGCGGAGGATTTGGGACGGACCGTCATTGAGGCGGTGCTGGAGCGAACCCCAGGACTAGAGAAGCATGACATAGATGATGTCATTCTAGGTTGTGCGATGCCGGAGGGGGAGCAGGGGCTGAATGTAGCGAGGACAATCGCGCTTTATGCAGGGCTGCCCCATACGGTTCCCGGGGTCACCATCAATCGATTCTGCTCATCCGGTTTGCAGGCAATTGCCTATGCAGCGGAGCGGATTATGACAGGAGCTGCGGATGTCATTATCGCCGGAGGCGTAGAGAGCATGTCACATGTTCCTATGACAGGCTTCAAGCTGTCTCCTCATCCGGTTATCTCTGAAGAACGTCCTGAGATCTATATCAGTATGGGTCACACAGCGGAACGGGTCGCCAAGCAATTTGGCATAACCCGCGAGATGCAGGATGCATATGCGACAAGGAGCCACCAACGTGCCGTTCAAGCCTATGCGGACGGGAAATTCAATGATGAAGTGGTGACCGTTCAGGCTAAGCGAACTTGGGAGGAAGCAGGCGGCAAACTGAAGAGTACGACCATCGATTTTCGAATAGATGAATGCATTCGCCCAGAGACAAATGAGGATACGCTGCGCAAGCTGAAGCCGTCTTTTGCCGCACAGGGCTCTGTAACAGCTGGCAATTCCTCGCCGTATAGCGATGGAGCGGCCGCGGTCATGGTAATGAGCCGGGAGCGGGCAGAAGAACTAGGGTTGGAACCGCTCGCGGTATACCGTTCGTTTGCCGTTGCGGGCGTCCCGCCTGAAGTGATGGGCATCGGACCAGTTGAAGCTATCCCGAAGGCGCTTCGCCTTGCAGGAATCACGAAGGAAGAGGTAGCGCTCTATGAGGTAAATGAGGCATTTGCCGCACAGTGCCTTGCGGTCATTCAGGAGCTGGGACTTGATGACAGCATTGTGAATGTAAATGGTGGAGCGATTGCGCTTGGTCATCCGCTCGGCTGCACGGGCGCGAAATTGACCACAAGTCTCATTTATGAGCTGCGCCGCAGAGGTGGTGGTCTTGGTGTTGTGTCCATGTGCATCGGCGGCGGGATGGGGGCTGCAGGCGTATTTGAGGTTCTGCCGCCGTGTGAGGAGAACGGTGAGAATCTTGCAATCGCATCGAAAGATTCAGATGAAGATTAACGGCACATAGACTTATCTGCATGAATTGTACCAGACGGGAAGATGGCGGGTACAAGAATGAAGATGGATCGGAGGAATGAAGCATGGAAGCTGCGTCTACGACGCGTGTAAGAGGCGGTGGCTTCGTCATTGACGAGCCGATTCTGGAGTGGGTAGTAACACCAGAGGATTTCACTTCGGAGCAGCGATTGTTCGCGGACACGACCAAGGCATTTGTTGAGGGAGATGTGCTGCCGCATGATGAGGATATTGAACATCTTAATTATGAGCTGACTGTTCAATTGATGCGCAAGGCAGGAGAGCTTGGACTGTTAGCGACAGATATCCCAGAAGCCTATGGGGGGCTTGGTCTCGATAAGGTAAGTTCTACGATTGTCAATGAGAACTTGGCCCGTGCATCTTCCTTCGCATTGTCCATTGGCGCTCATGTTGGCATCGGCACTCTGCCGATTGTGTACTTTGGAACGGATCAGCAGAAGCGCACGTATTTGCCTGAACTGGCAACAGGCGCTAAGATCGCTGCCTATTGTCTAACAGAACCAGCATCCGGTTCTGATGCGCTCGGCGCACGAACAACAGCTAAGCTGTCTGATGATGGTACTCATTACATTCTGAGCGGATCGAAGTTGTATATTACGAATGCAGGTTTTGCAGATATTTTCATTGTGTATGCCAAGGTAGATGGTGTGAAATTTACAGCATTTATTGTGGAGCGAAGCATGGAAGGATTTACGGTTGGGCCGGAAGAGAAAAAGATGGGGATCAAGGGCTCATCCACCTGCCCGATTTACTTCGATCATGTCCGTGTTCCGATTGAAAATGTGCTTGGCGAAATCGGCAAGGGGCATCTGATCGCATTTAATATTTTGAACATAGGCAGATTCAAGCTGGGGGCAGGTTGTTTGGGTGCGGCGAAGGAGACGATCCAGTTGGCTTCCGCATATGCGAATGCTCGCACACAGTTCGGCAAGCCAATCAGCAGTTTCCCGCTTATTGGGAAGAAGCTCGCGGAGATGAATACGCTGACCTATGTGTTAGAGAGCATGGTATATCGAACATCAGGATATATTGATGCGATGCTGCAAGACGTCAATGATGGCTCTACTAGTACGGGAGCGCAAGATTCAGCCCATGCAGGCGTATCTCCGGCCAAAGCAATCGCGGAGTTTGCGCTTGAATGCTCCATTATTAAGGTATTTGGCAGTGAAGCACTGAACACGATTGCGGATGAGGGCGTGCAAATCCATGGCGGTTATGGCTACATCCAAGAATACAAGGTCGAGCGGATCTATCGCGATGCACGCATTAATCGTATATTCGAGGGCACGAATGAGATCAATCGACTGCTTATTCCTGGAACCTTGTTGAAAAAAGCATTAAAGGGCGAGCTTCCGTTAATGGAGCGCCTAGAGCGGCTGCAGGAAGAGGTTCTGGCATTCAGCCCTTCACTTGGCGATGAAGAAGATGGCCCAATGGCTGAACTTTATAAGTTGTTGAACCAAATGAAAACTGCGTTTCTCGTTGTGGGCGGAACGGCGGTTCAGAAGTATGGTACGCGCATCGAGCAAGAGCAGGAGGTTCTTTCCGCTCTCGCAGACATGATGATTTATATTTACGCAGCAGAAAGTGCGATTCTACGAACGGATAAGCTGGTTAGCCGCTTAGGTGAAGAGAAGGCTGAACTTGCTCTGCAAATGACACAGGTGTTCGTTCGTGATGCGCTTCAGGTAATTGAACAGAGAGCCAAAGAAACGCTTCAAGAAGCAGCATCAGGAGATACCCTTCGCACGCAGTTATCGCTGCTCAAGAAATTCAGCCGCGCCACTCCATTATCCTTGACCTCGCGGAAGCGGGCTATCGCTGCACGCATTATTGCGAACGAGCGTTACACCGTTGTCTAGATTAACAATGAGCAGCAATCAATATGCGCTGATGCATGGTGAAGCGCAACTAGAACGAGGAAGGGGAGTAGCATCATGAATGCCTATTCTGATGAAAGGCCATGGCTGCGCCATTATCCTGAAGAAGTAGCACCGTCGTTCGACTATCCGAAGCATAATGTGGCCCACCTGCTAGAGAAGGCTGCGGCAGAATTCCCTGAGCGCGCAGCTATTGAGTTTATGGGGAAGACGCTTACGTATCGTGAACTACTCGCTTCTGTCTATCAATTTGCTGGAGGCCTGCGCTCAC
The DNA here is from genome assembly GCF_040195695.1 of Paenibacillus wuxiensis. Lineage (NCBI taxonomy): Bacteria > Bacillati > Bacillota > Bacilli > Caryophanales > Paenibacillaceae > Paenibacillus > Paenibacillus wuxiensis. Next base: position 6,051 of record NZ_JBEFZI010000015.1, read on the forward strand.
TTGGTGTGAGTGCAGGAGAGCGGGTTGCCATCATGCTGCCGAATTGCCCGCAAATGATCATAGCCTATTACGGCACATTGATGATGGGTGGAATTGCGGTGATGACGAGTCCGCTGTACATGGAGGGAGAATTGGCCCACCAACTGGAGGATTCCGGAGCAACCGCGATCATTACATTGGATTTGCTGTTTGCTCGTGTACTTCATGTGAGGCAGAAGACGAAGCTCAACCACATGATTGTTACTTCTATTCGGGATTATTTGCCGTTCCCAAAAAATTGGTTGTATCCATTGAAGATGAAGAAGGATGGCCAATCGCTCGCAATTCCTGATGTTCCGGGTGTTGTTCGCTATAAGCGATGGCTCGCATCAAGTGCGCCCCTAACGAAGGCGCATTCTGTGGATGCCGAACAGGATGTCGCCATGATTCAATATACAGGAGGCACAACCGGAAGAGCGAAGGGAGTGATGCTGACGCATTATAATTTGATTGCCAATACGGTGCAGACGTCAAATTGGTTCTATCGCGCGCAGCGCGGCAAGGAAACGTTCCTTGCGGCACTCCCGTGCTTCCATGTGTTCGGCTTGACGGTACTGCTCAATTTAGGAATTCATCTGGCAAGCAAGCTTATTCTGCTGCCTCGGTTCGATACGATGCAGGTGCTTGAGTGCATTCATAAGGAAAGAGCAACGATCTTCCCAGGAGCTCCGACGATGTACATTGCAATTAACCACCATAAGGAGGTAGCACGGTACGACCTATCGTCTGTGCAGGCGTGCGTGTCTGGTTCTGCACCACTCCCATTGGAGGTGCAAGAGCGGTTCGAAGCCATTACAGGAGGCAGGTTGATTGAAGGTTATGGCTTAACGGAAGCTTCACCGGTTACACATGCGAATCCGCTCTGGGGATATCGGAAGATCGGAACCATTGGCATTCCATTTCCCGATACAGATGCTAAGGTCGTTAACCCAGACACTGGAGAGACGATGCCAGTAGGCTCCATTGGCGAACTGGCTGTACGAGGGCCACAAGTCATGAAGGGATACTGGAATCGGCCCGAGGAGACGGCAGATGTGTTGAAAGAGGGGTGGCTGCATACTGGCGACATGGCCAAGATGGATGCCGACGGGTTCTTCTCGATCGTTGATCGGATGAAGGAAATGATCAATGCAAGCGGATTTAAAGTGTTCCCGCGCGATGTGGAAGAAGTGCTGTTCGAGCACCCGCAGGTAAAAGAGGCAGCTGTCATCGGTGTGCCGGATCCTTATCGGGGGGAGACAGTCAAGGCCTTCATCGTGCCAGTGGAAGGAGCTGCGATTACAGAGAAGGAACTGGAAGGATGGTGCCGGGCTAAGCTCGCTGCATTCAAGATTCCGCGGCAAATTGAATTTCGAGCGGAGCTGCCTAAAACAATGGTTGGCAAGGTGCTAAGGCGCAAGCTAGTGGAGGAAGAGGCCCAGCGCCGGCTGCAGCGCGATGGCCATCGGGATGGGATCGCATCAGATGATACAGACAAGGACAAAGAGTAGATGCTGCGCAATATGCATGCATTGTGATAAGATAGAAGGGGGAAGGCCGGTCGTTGATAGAGATCGGCCTTCTCTACTTTCAACATTTTGTTAGTGAAGTAAGGGCATAATGTTAGTATACTATTAGGTAAATAATGGCGGAAGAATCGAGAGGTGGCTAACATGAGCAATGAGCAGAATCTGCAGTGGGATGAATTAGAGGCACGTGCGCAGTCTTCGTTCTGGGGATACTTGGGTTGTGAGCTCGTTCATGCGGATGAGAAGGAAGTGATCCTCCGGCTAGATGCGAAGGCTCACCATTTGAATATGATAGGCATTGTACATGGGGGCGTGTTGTCCTCCCTGCTTGATAATGCGATGGGAATCGCCGCTTCCGCATACAAGCAAGATCCGAATATTGTTACCGGAAGCCTGAATGTGAACTTTCTGCGACCAATGAAGGCAGGCATATTGGAAGTAAGGGCGCATGTCGTTCATGCAACGAAGCGTGTGCTCACGCTTCAAGGCACGGTAGTAAATGAGCAAGGAGAGCTTGGCACGATGGCAACGGGGACTTTCCACGTGAGAGGTCAACGCGCAGGAGGTTGACATTTAGCACCGATTTGTCATAATGACGTTAAGCTAACTATCGGATATCAGGTCTCGGAGAGGAGATGGATTCGGAATTGAAGGCATTGATTGTCATAGATTATACGTATGATTTTGTAGCGGGCCGACTTCCATGCGGGGGAACCGGCCGTACATATTGAGAATCGTGTTGCGGAGTTGATAGATTCCTTCGTGAATGCTGGGGATTTCGTGACGATGGCGGTTGATCTGCACGAAGAACAAGATCCCTACCATCCTGAAACCGCTCTGTTCCCGCCGCATAATATTAGGGGCACGGGTGGGCGCAATCTATACGGTCAAGTAGCTGAAGTATACGAACGCCATCAATCCAAAGTATACTGGATGGATAAGACCAGATACAGCACATTCTGCGGCACGGATCTTGATATGAGACTGCGAGCAAGACAGATAGAAGAAGTCCATTTAGTTGGAGTATGTACGGACATCGGCGTGCTTCATACAGCTGTAGATGCTTATAATATGGGATATAAGATTATTGTCCATGAGGATGCTGTCGCCACCTTCAATGGGCATGCGCATGAATGGGCGCTACAGCACTTCCGCAATTCACTCGGTGCTCAGATTATAAGTGGGTACCGCACAGAATAGTTAATGCCGCATACTGTATGACTGGTAAGTGGTAGAAAGAGAGATGACCTGATGAATACATCAATGGCCCTACACACAGATAAATATCAAATTAATATGATGTATGCACACTGGAAAAATGGCACGCACAATCAGCAGACTGTGTTCGAGGCTTTTTTCCGCAAGCTGCCCTTCCATAACGGGTATGCTGTGTTCGCTGGCCTTGAGCGCATCGTTGAATATATTGAACGCTTGCATTTTACAACAGAAGATATTGAGTATCTCGGCATGCAGGAAGAGCAGTACGAGGAAGCATTTCTGGAGGAACTGCGCAACTTCCGCTTTACGGGACAGATCGATGCGGTTCGGGAAGGTACGCTTGTATTTGCGAATGAACCGCTTATTCGCGTTGAAGGACGCGTGTTCGAGACTCAGCTGATTGAGACGGCACTGCTGAACTTCATGAACTTCCAGACACTCATTGCAACGAAGGCATCGCGCATTAAGCATGTGGCTTCCACTGATATTCTGATGGAATTCGGCACACGTCGTGCACAGGAAGCCGACGCAGCTCTATGGGGGGCACGCGCCGCTTACTTGGCTGGCTTCCATGCAACGTCCAACATGCTGGCAGGACGCAGATTCGGCATTCCGACAAAAGGGACGCATGCACACGCATGGGTGCAGAGCTTCGAGAGTGAGGAAGAGGCATTCCAAGTGTTCGCTGAAGCATTGCCTGATCAGGTGACGCTGCTCGTTGATACGTATGATACGCTGCACAGTGGAATACCGAATGCCATTCAGATTGGTATGGAGCTGGAGAAGAAAGGGAAGAAGCTGCAAGCCATCCGACTCGATAGCGGCGATATTGCCTATTTGTCGATTCAAGCCCGCAAGTTGTTGGATGATGCTGGTTTGAAGGATGTGCAAATATGTGCGTCCAATGATCTGGATGAATATACGATCTCAGACTTGAAATCGCAGGGTGCCCGCGTGGATATGTGGGGAGTTGGTACGCAGCTTATTACAGCAGCGGATCAGCCATCTCTTGGCGGAGTGTACAAGCTCGTATCGCGTGAAGTGAACGGCGAGATGAAGCCGACAATCAAGATTTCGGCTAATCCTGAGAAGGTAACGACACCAGGCAAGAAAGATGTATACCGCATTATTCATAAGAAGAAGAAAAAAGCAATTGCGGATTACATTTGCCTCTCTGAAGAAGATGAGGTAAAACGTCGGGCAAAGATTAAGTTATTCGATCCGATTCATCCATATTTGCACAAGTATGTAGAGCACTATGAAGCAGAACTGCTGCTTCGACCTGTATATCGGGACGGCAAACTAGTCTATGAGCGTCCGAATCTGGAAGAAATCCGTAATTACCATAAGGAGCAGCTTCAGCTGTTCTGGCCGGAATATTTGCGCAAGTCGAATCCGGAGCAGTATCATGTTGACGTAAGCACGAAGGCTTGGGAACTGAAGCGCGACATGATTGAATCACATGTTCAAGAGAAGGAAAAATGGCGTACATTCCAAATGGATGCCGGTGATATGGAAGATCATGATTAATTAGCGGGAACAGTTGTTGGACAAGTTCATTCATTGATTCATTTATACAATCTTTACAAGCTTCTAGAAGTTCGTATTGAGAGTAATGTAGATTCAGGCTAGGAAGCGGGGATAGAATCGCTGTCATGTGCAAGGGCAACTGTGATAGCGATTTGCTTCTGTTCAGTCCTATCACTTGCAAGATCGTTAACGTTGTAAATGATGTACATGCGAATAGGGAGAGTGAGATTGCATGGATCAGACGTTTGATGGATCCGGGATTCAGATGCGAAGCAGTGAGGTATTTACGCCACAGCATGGATTTACACAAGGCATAGAGGGACCGGCTTGCGATAAGGAAGGCAACTTGTATGCTGTCAATTATGAACGACAGGGCACGATTGGCAAGGTAACACCAGAAGGCGAATGCTCCGTATTCTTGGAGCTGCCTGAGGGATGCATTGGCAATGGTATACGCTTTACTCGCAATGGAGACATGTGCATTGCGGATTATGCAGGGCATCACGTATTCCGCTATTCCTTCGTGACGAAGGAACTGCACGTTCTGGCACATGATCCAACGATGAATCAACCGAACGATATTGCGATCATGGCAAATGATATTGTATTTGCTAGCGATCCGAAGTGGGCCGATGATACAGGGCAAATCTGGCGTATTCGTCCAGATGGAGAAATGACGCTTCTGGAATCAGGGATGGGTACGACCAATGGCATCGAGGTTAGCCCAGATGAACGCTTGCTCTATGTCAATGAATCGGTTCAACGACGGATCTGGGTATATGATCTTCAGGAGGATGGCAGCATCTCGAATAAGCGTCTGTTCCATCAGTTCCCTGATTTTGGATTGGATGGCATGCGATGTGATGTTGACGGCAATCTGTATGTCGCACGCTTCGGCAAAGGAACAGTCGCGGTTCTTGCTCCAGACGGAACCGTGACAGAAGAGATCCGCCTCCATGGAAGCAACTGCACGAATGTAACATTCGGCGGCGAAGACGGCTGTACGGTATACGTCACGATCATGGATCAAGGTAATGTCGAACGATTCCGAGCGAATCGTCCTGGCCGCTGCCGACGTCTATTCGGACTCGTATAATTAATTCATAATAAGAGGAGCCCTAGCAGCGGGCTCCTCTCTCTTCTTGTGAACGGAATGGGGCTTGGGTATAACTTGTAGATGATGGTTGCGGCTTAGACAGAACTCGAGGATTGTAAAGCCTATTATTTCTCGGGAAAGCGCAGAATTAGGCATGAATCGGCATGAATGTACAAAGCTCGATGAGTCACCAGCGAGTTACGAGTTGCATTTATGTCGTATGATTCCCGCAGCGGGTCGCTTCATGCATCATCGAATCATGAGAACCGGAAATAGACATCTAACAACGATGACAGAAAAGGGTGCGAATATGCAATCTTCCCATTGGAATATCAAACCCGGGGGCAAGCCTGCTCGCTATCCTGGCGCAATCACGGATGTACCAGGTATTGTTGTCGGGCATGCGCATGATAATGAGGCACATACAGGCTGTACAGTCATTGTAGCAGAACAAGGGGCTGTATGCGGCGTTGATGTCAGGGGATCAGCGCCTGGCACTCGTGAAACGGAGTTACTGCAGCCAACCGCTCTCGTTCAGCATATTCATGCATTGTGTCTCAGCGGCGGAAGCGCATTTGGACTCGCTGCTTCACAAGGGGTAATGCAGCGATTGCAGGAGCAGGGGATTGGACTTGATGTCGGCGTTGCCAAGGTGCCAATTGTTCCATCTGCTATTTTATTTGACTTGGCGATAGGCAATCCGACAGTCGTACCAACTGCAGAGATGGGATATTCGGCTGTTGAGAATGCGACGTCTGAAGCGGTTGCCGAAGGCAATGTAGGTGCTGGCGCAGGTGCAACGCTTGGCAAGTTCGCGGGAGTGGAACGAGCAATGAAGGGCGGATTTGGTACGGCTTCTGTACAATTGCCAAATGGTCTTGTTATTGGTGCGGCTGTTGCTGTCAATGCGGTTGGCGAAGTGAGACATCCGAAGCATGGTACGGTATTAGCTGGGGCAAGAGCGGATGAGAAGGGACAGTTCATTGATCCGTTGTCTTTCCTAACGCAATTGGCTAATCCCTTCCAAGCGACGATGAAGCCAGGGACAAATACGACAATTGCCGCAATCGCCTGCAATGGAGCATTCACAAAGACCGAAATGACGAAAATTGCACAAATGGCGCATAATGGCTTGGCTCGCACCATTTATCCTGTCCATACGATGTATGACGGAGATACAGTGTTCGCGATGACAACAGGCGGAATTGACGCCTCTGTTGATCTGGCGGGCATGTGGGCAGCCGAGGTGCTTGCTTATGCCGTCCACAATGCCATCATTGCAGCGAATTCCGTTGAGGGTGTGCCTTGCTCACAAGAGTGGCTTGATTGACTGGTTTGATAGAATAGCTTGATAGTCTAGCTTGATGTGCATAACAGGAATGATTTAATAATGGCATCATACATCGATACGTTGTAGAGGGGAATTACATCACATCATGAAATTCATACGAACATTGATTTGGTTTATTTATTTTTGGCTTTATTTACTTTTCATTATCCCTGGGATGTGGAAGGCCAATCGACTATATAAGCAAGGTCGGTATGAAGAACTGGATGCCTACACGGCCAAGCAGGTCGGAAGATGGGCGCGGTCATTGCTGCGTGTAGCCGGTGCGAAGGTAACGGTTCGTGGATTGGAGCATATCCCAGAAGGCGGAGCCGTCTTTATCTCGAATCATCAAGGGAATTTCGATGTGCCGATCATGCTTGGGCATGTTGGCAAGCCGAAGGCGCTGATGGCCAAGGCAGAGCTGGCGAAGCTGCCTTTCATTCGTGTGTGGATGAAGTACTTGCGCTGCATCTTCGTTGACCGCAGCAACGTACGCCAAGCCATGAACAGTCTGAATGAGGCGGGCAAGCTCGTAGAAAGTGGACATCCGATCGTCATCTTCCCTGAAGGAACACGAAGCAAGAGTGAACACATCGGTGAGTTCAAAAATGGCGGCTTCCGCGTCGCTACGAAGACAGGGTTCCCTATTGTGCCTGTTCGGATATCGGGTTCTTACAAGCTGATGGAGGCGAATGGGAATTGGATCAGTCCTGCTCATGTGGAGGTAACCGTTCTTCCTCCAGTATCGACAGCTGGCCTGTCGAAGGAGGAGGCTGCGGAGCTTCCAGAGCAAGTCCGTACAATGATTGTGAATGCATAATTAGGAAGGCGCACCGTCTATGGACAGTGCGCCTTTCGTTTATTCGCAATCAACAACCAACTCTATTTCGGGAATACCGAAGATATTGCCTGCTTAAGCACCCCTGCGGAATGATGAAGCTTCTGCATCTCGTCTTCAGACAAATGAAGCTCGTATACATCGCGGATTCCTTGGCGATTTACGACGGCAGGAACGCCGATGTACACATCATCCAGACCATATTGTCCAGTCAGCAAGGCAGATACGGACAACACAGAGTTCTCATTCTTCAGGATAGCCTTTGTCAAGCGAGCCAAGCCCATCGCGATTCCGTAGTAGGTAGCCCCTTTACGTTCGATGATGTGATAAGCAGCATCGCGTACATTCAGGAAGATATCATCCAATTCTTCCTGTGTCGGCTCGCCATGCGTCTTGCGATAGTGCTCGAGCGGCTGGCCGCCAATGCTGACATTGCTCCACGCAGGTAGCTCAGTATCTCCATGTTCGCCCATAATGTAGGCATGGACGTTGCGTGGATCAACGCCGATTTTTTCGCCGAGCAAATAACGCAGACGTGCGGTATCCAAAATTGTACCGGAGCCGATGACGCGATGAGCAGGCAGACCTGAGTATTTCCAGGTTGCATATGTAAGCACATCGACTGGATTTGTTGCGACCAGGAACAATCCATCAAAGCCGCTCTCCATGACGGAAGTAACGATCGATTTGAAGATGTTCGCATTTTTGCCGATTAGATCAAGACGTGTTTCTCCTGGTGCTTGGTTCGCACCTGCTGTAATGACAACGAGGTCAGCATCCTTGCAATCGCTATAGTCTCCAGCCCATATGCGCATATTGGATGCGAACGGAAGACCGTGATTCAAGTCCATCGCATCTCCTTCTGCTTTTTTGTGGTTAGCATCGATAATGACTAGCTCAGCGGCCAACCCTTGATTGAACAACGCGAACGCGTAACTGGAGCCAACAAAGCCCGATCCGATCAACGCGACGCGGGACACTTTTGTCATTTGGGTCATAATAAGTGTGCCTCCTCGAAAGTAATAACAATAAGTTCGTCTGTTAGACAATGGGCCTGAAGCCAGACTAACACTTAAATTTTAACCATTTTCCGAAGAAATAACCAACCCTAATTTACCACAGCGAGAAATTTGAGTTAGCTGAAGAAGCAAGCTTTCAAAAAAAGGGCTTGCATAGGGTAGGGGGGTATAGTATAGTTATTGCATGAGGTGGTGATACACAAATGTCAAACGAACGTATCGATGAACAAGTCGATGACGTGATGACCGCTGCTTTTGGTACAGAAGATGCTTGCCATGCAAGTGAAGAAGGGTGCGAGCACCACACTCCAGACGGGAAGCGGAAGAGTCATCACTCAGATGAGATGAAGAAGAAGCTGGTTCACCGCTTGAATCGCATTGAAGGTCAGGTGCGAGGCGTGAAATCCATGATTGAAAAAGATACCTACTGTGACGATGTGCTGAATCAAATCGCATCCATCCAGTCTGCACTTCATTCAGTTGGCAAATTGCTGCTCGAAGGGCATATGAAGAGTTGTGTCGTCGAGCGATTGCAAGACGGGGAGCCGGAAGTCATTGACGAGCTGCTAACAACGATTCATAAATTACTAAAATAAGAACATGGCCTGTTCCTTAAGGAATGGACGATAGAGGAGGAAGTAAGATGGTTAACGAAACATGGACAGTAGAAGGGATGACATGCGGGCACTGCAAGCAAGCAGTAGAACGAGCGGTAGAAGGTACAGGTGCAACTGCACAGGTTGATTTGGCTGCGAAGCAAGTAACCGTATCTTATGATGAGTCCAAAGTAAAGCCGGAACAAATCCGTGAGGCAATTGAGGATCAGGGCTACGACGTCGTGTAATGATAAGGCGCCGATTCTCATATTATGCTGAATACGCTGATTGATTACTGCAAAGAACACTCCTTCAGAGGAGTTTTCTTTTGGAATCAGATATAGGGTATAGGGGTATGTTTGAGAAGGATAAGGAGGACATGACAATGGCAGAAAAGCAAGCAACGTTGCCGATTGAAGGAATGACCTGTGCCGCATGTGCAACACGAATTGAAAAAGGATTGAATCGTATGGACGGCATCGCAGAAGCATCTGTCAATCTTGCTTCAGAACGAGCGGCCGTGCAATATGACGGTGATGCAGTAACCTTGCAGCAAGTCGTTGATAAGATCGAGCATCTCGGATACAAGGTTCCGGTAGAAACGTTGGATTTGCAAATTGAAGGAATGACTTGTGCCGCTTGCTCCACTCGCATTGAGAAGGGACTGAGCCGTATGCAGGGAGTGCAGACGGCAGCAGTCAATTTAGCAACGGAGACGGCGAAGGTCACCTTTATTGGATTGAAGCAAGAAGATATTTTGAATAAGATCTCTCAGCTAGGTTATACGGGGCGGCTGAAGAAGGAAGAAGGCGAGAGTGAACAGGAATCGCCAACACAGCGGAATATGCGTCGATTGCGTAATACGTTCCTCGTCTCTGCCCTATTGTCCATTCCACTACTGTGGTCCATGGTGGGTCATTTTTCTTTCACTTCATGGATTTGGGTGCCGGAATGGTTCATGCACCCTTGGGTGCAAATGGTACTGGCAGCGCCGGTTCAATTTATTATAGGGGCACGCTTCTATGTTGGGGCATTTAAGGCACTCCGCAGTGGGAGCGCCAATATGGATGTGCTTGTTGCGCTCGGTACGACCTCAGCCTATGTGTACAGTGTGTACTTGGCGTGGCAATGGCAGATTGGCGAGCTTCACCATCCTGAGATGTATTTTGAGACGAGTGCTGTTCTCATTACGCTCATTCTTCTTGGTAAATGGCTGGAGGCTTCGGCTAAAGGACGGTCTTCTCAAGCGATCCGGGCTCTGATGGGGCTGCGTGCCAAAACGGCAACCGTTGTGCGCGACGGTGAACAAGTGGAAGTGCCTGTGGAAGATGTGGCAAGTGGGGATCTCGTACTTGTTCGCCCAGGTGAGAAAGTACCAGTAGACGGCATTGTAGTTAGCGGGACATCGACCGTGGATGAATCCATGCTTACCGGTGAAAGCGTCCCTGTTGAGAAGCAAGCTGGCGATAATGTATATGGGGCTACCGTGAATGCGCAGGGGGCATTTACGATGAGAGCGACTCAGGTCGGCTCCGAGACGGCGCTCTCGCAAATTATTAAAATCGTTGAGGAGGCACAGGGCTCCAAGGCTCCGATTCAGCGGATCGCTGATAAAATATCAGGCATCTTCGTGCCGATAGTCGTTGGGATTGCGGTGCTTGTATTCTTAATTTGGTATTTCGCTGTCGAACCAGGCAACTTCGGTGTAGCCTTGTCTCGTACCATTGCCGTACTCGTAATCGCTTGCCCGTGCGCGCTCGGCTTGGCAACGCCAACGTCGATTATGGCGGGAACCGGACGTGCTGCGGAATATGGTGTACTATTCCGTGGCGGCGAGCATCTGGAAGGCGCATATCGGGTGCAGACGGTTGTGCTCGACAAGACAGGAACCGTAACAGAAGGGGCTCCTTCGCTTACAGATGTTGTACTGCATGATGGGAATGAAGACGAGAAGACAGAACTCTTGACCTTACTGGCATCTGCTGAGAAGCAGTCCGAGCATCCATTGGCACAGGCAATTGTGAAGGGATTGTCGGAGCAAGGAATCAGCACGGTCGAACCGGATTCATTCCGAGCTGAACCTGGATATGGAATAGCGGCTGAGGTGAAGGGGCATCAGATCATTGTCGGCACACGCAGATGGATGGAAAAGAACGGGGTAGCAAGTGGCGATGCGGAGGCAGCGTTGCAAGACATGGAGCAGGCAGGCAAGACGGCAATGCTCATTGCGGTTGATGGCAGCTGGAAAGGCATTGTTGCCGTTGCCGACCAGGTGAAGGCTTCTTCAAAGAAGGCCATTGAGCGGCTGCATCAAATGGGGATACGCGTCGTCATGATGACAGGAGACAACACTCGCACGGCCAGAGCAATCGCGTCACAAGTAGGGATTGATGATGTATTTGCAGAGGTGCTGCCTGAACAGAAGGCACAGCATGTGCGCGAGCTGCAGCAGAGAGGCAGTGTTGTCGCCATGGTAGGCGATGGAATTAATGATGCGCCAGCTCTGGCAGCAGCGGACATTGGGTTCGCGATCGGTACAGGTACGGATGTAGCAATGGAGACGGCAGGCGTAACCTTAATGCGTGGCGACTTGAACGGCATTGCGGACGCGATGGAGATGAGCCGCCGTACCATGCGCAACATTAAGCAGAACTTGTTCTGGGCGCTCGTATACAATACGATAGGCATCCCGATTGCAGCAATCGGATTGCTTGCACCTTGGCTTGCAGGAGCGGCTATGGCCTTCAGTTCGGTATCCGTTGTACTGAATGCGCTGCGGCTTCAACGCATCAAGCTGTAACCTGGCAGAATTTCTCGGTAGAGATCGTGATGTTCCTAAACAGAAGGTAGCATATAATCATATCGCCGAACGTATTATGCGGTAATGATGATGCGGATCATTGACGAACTGTCAACTTTGGTGTTAACAAAAGTGGCGACCACATGGTATGATCAAATCGGATGAAAGGTATGATTAAGGAGGTCTGAACATGCAATTACGCGTTACAGCGAAGGCAGTCGAGCGTTTTTTGGCTGATTGGGGATTCACAGCAGGAGACTCAGTACGCATATTCGTCCGCTATAGCGGATTCAGTGCTTCAGGACCTTATTCATTCGGCATCATGAAAGACAGTCCGCAATATCCAGCAGTGACGGAAGTTGTGAACGGCATTACGTTCTTTATGGAGCAAAATGATGTATGGTTCTTGGATAATCGTGAATTGACGCTAGATGAGAAAGGTGAAGATATTGTCTTTCTGCATGAAGGAATGGTCATCTAGCGTATCAACCCGTAATCATCAATAGGCGAGCCGAGAGGCTCGCCTATTGTGCATGGATAGACGCTTAGTGAATCGGAGTTTAATAAAGATAAGGTGATAGCTCCGGTATTTGTTTATTTTGGTTAGAGATGAGAAAAAATCCTTGTCATTCGTTCTGGTTAGATATATAATCGTTCTCAATTGGGGGAAGCGTGACTGCGACTTTCAATGCAATTGAATAGGAGGAAACAGGTGCTTCGGGTAACGTCGAAGCTTAATAGGGAAGCCGGTTGGAAATCCGGCGCGGTCCCGCCACTGTGACAGTTGAGGTATTGCGAGAGAGCCACTGGTCGTAATTGATCGGGAAGGCTGCAAAGGCCAATGAAGCTGAAGCCAGGAGACCTGCCTGTTTTGACAACACTGTTCGTACCTACGGGAGATAGGGAAGTGTTCGTAAGCATGGATATCGGTTTTCGATTCCTCTTAGCATGAGGGCAGTCTGCTAATGAGACGGAAGGATCGATCTATTCCACTATGACTTCATGGACGTTTACGAGACATTTCTGTTGTTGGACAGGAATGTCTTTTTTGCATATTGTTTTGCAATGAAATTTCTGAAGTCTGAGTGATAAAGTCACATATGGTGGGGTAGAGCGTTCAACTGCAATCTTAATTCCGTGTTAAGCGATAGAAATTGTCCAATTATATCCCGTATGGCAAAATGACTCATGGAGAGGGGCAGTATGATGACAGTTCATTCAATCAAGACAAGCACAGCAGGTTACCCTCGGATCGGATACGACCGGGAATGGAAGAAGGCATTGGAGCAATATTGGGCTGGTAATAGTTCTGTTCAGCAGCTGGAAGAAGGATTGGCGCGCATCAATGATGTTCGGCTGAAGACGATGCAGGACGCTGGCATTGACCTAATTCCAGTAAATGATTACTCCTGGTATGATCATGTGCTTGATATGACGGCCACATTCGGATTGATTCCGTCACGGTTTGCATATGATGGTGGAGAAGTGAACGCAGATTTGCTGTTCGCCTTGGCTCGCGGAACACAGGATGCGGTAGCTTGCGAGATGACGAAGTGGTTTAATACGAACTATCACTACATTGTGCCGGAATGGGAAGGCAAGGCGCCGCAACTTACGGTCAATCGCCCGCTGCAAGCCTATCGCCAAGCGAAGCAGATTCATGGCATTGAAGGTAAGCCAGTCATCATCGGGCCATATACTTATGTCCGCTTTATTAAAGGGATTAAACCGGAAGAGCGCCTGAACGTTCTTCGCCAATTCGTAGGGGTATACGGACAGTTGCTTAGCGAGTTGGAGGGTGAAGGTGTTCAGGCTGTGCAATTGGATGAACCTGCATTCGTGCTGGAAATGCCAAGCGAGCATTGGGCTGCTGTGAAGGAAGTCTATGCCGAATTGCGCAAGGCGGCACCAAGCTTATCATTATGGGTTCAGACCTACTTCGATGCGGTGTCTGACTACGAAGCGTTCGTATCGCTTCCGGTGGATACGCTCGGATTAGACTTTGTTCATGATAAAGGGAGAAATGAAGCAGCGCTTCGTCAATTCGGATTCCCTGCGCAGAAGCAGCTTGCTGTCGGCATTATTGATGGCCGCAATATTTGGCGTACGGACTTGGCGGCTGCTGCAGTATGGCTGGAGTCTGTGGAAGAGATTGTACCAAAGGAACGCTGGATTATTCAGCCATCATGCAGCCTGCTTCATGTACCACTCACGGCGGCGCGGGAAACTGAGCTGCCAGCACCAGTGCGCGAGGCATTGGCGTTCGCGGATGAGAAGCTGGAAGAGACGGCTCTGCTTGCTCGTCACTTCTCAAGCCCGAGTGAAGAGACGCGTGCAGCGTTAGCAGAGAGCAGAGCTCGTGTTCAAGCATGGCGTACGGAGCCGTCAAGACAGCGTCCACAAGTCGTTCAAGCGTTGGAAGAACTGCTTCGTGCAGAGAAGGAAAAAGGAATTGAACGTCTTCCATTCGAGGAACGCAAGGAGCTTCAGCGCAAGCGCTGGCCATCGCTGCCGCTGCTGCCGACCACAACGATTGGCAGTATGCCGCAAACTGTGGATATCCGGCGCGCACGCCTTCGCTTCCGCAAGGGAGAATGGGATGCCAAGACGTATGAAACGTATTTGGAAGAGGAAATGACACGCTGGATTCGCATTCAGGAAGAGATCGGCATTGACGTGCTGGTACATGGTGAATTCGAACGCACGGACATGGTTGAATACTTTGGCGAGAAGCTGGACGGGTTCGCATTCACGAAGTTCGGCTGGGTTCAATCCTATGGCTCGCGCTGTGTAAAACCTCCGGTTCTGTACGGAGATGTGGCGTTCACAGAGCCGATGACGGTGAAGGAAACGGCATTTGCACAGTCCTTGACGTCTCAGCCGGTTAAGGGAATGCTTACGGGCCCGGTTACGATCTTGAACTGGTCGTTCGTACGTGACGACATTCCTCGTGAGCAGGCGGCATTCCAGCTGGCGTACGCGCTTCGTCAAGAGATTGCAGCACTGGAGACTGCAGGGATTGGCATGATCCAGGTCGATGAGCCTGCGGTGAAGGAAGGTATGCCGCTTAAGGCGGAGGATGCTGTCTATTATACGGATTGGGCAGTGCTTGCTTTCCGGCTTGCAACATGCGGAGCAGCGCCTGAGACGCAAGTACACACGCACATGTGCTATTGCGACTTCTCCGACATGGTCGATACGATCCGCAAGATGGATGCGGACGTGATCTCGCTCGAAACGGCACGCAGCGGCGGCGATATGATTGCTACACTGGAGGAGCAGAGCTACGAGCTTGGCATTGGTCTGGGTGTATATGATATTCACAGTCCACGTGTGCCTGCTGTAGAAGAGATTGATCGGATCATCGAGCAGGCGCTTCGTGTGCTGCCGGCTGAGACGTTCTGGATTAACCCAGACTGTGGTCTGAAGACGCGCCGCGAGCCGGAGACGGTAGCTGCACTGCGCAACATGGTAGAAGCAACGAAGCTTGCTCGCGCACGCCATGAAGCGGCAGTATCGACTGAAGCATAAGAACTGATCCTCGCTAGTTTTCATCGCGCGCATATAGACCTTCAATATTTCTTCATTATCATAGGGAAAGGCCATCTCTCGCAGTCATCGTGACTGCCATGCAGAGATGGTCTTTTTTTATAACGTGAAACCTTCAAATTTAAAATACGTAATATATGGTAAATCGACATTTTTCTTTTCCTGCGCGTGAGTGAATGAGATGAACATTGGTTATTCATATGTTAAAGGAATACCGGAACAACCAAACATGTCGATTAATGAAAATTATGTTATAATAGAGATGTAAGCGGATACATGAATCCTGCTTCCATCTTCCTTATCACACGGAGGCAGAAAGGTGGGATCTGATATGCGTTGGTTCACACAATGGTTCAAACGGGATAAGAAAAACTCTAAGGCAGCTCTTGAAGCGGTGCATGTAACGTTAGAAGATGTCCGCAGAGCGGTGATTCAATATGAGAAAGATATGCCAAAAGAGATTAAACGAACGACCCTGCTCCTAGGGGATCAAAGCATTGATTTGAAACGCCTGCGCCGTTATTTAGGTGGGGAATCGGATCAGAAGTTCTATATGTCCCATTACACGTACGAAATATTTGATGAGAAAGATAAGCACATTCCGATATATCTAGATATGGTTCAGGCGGCGGTCGATGATTATTTGGATGAACATGATGATCTTCCCGTACTCACGGGAACACGCAACCGCCAAGTCCACTATGACCTGCTCATGCAGCGCCATTATTTAAAAGAGAAGCCGCCTATCTCTTTCTACTTAACGACAGAGCAATTTTTACTGACTCACGAAGAGGATTGGCATAAATCACAAGCAGCGATTCCAATTGATTTGTAATTGAATTGGCACGAATAACAAGAGCTTGCCCTCATTGGCTGAGGGTGAGTTCTTTTTGTTTATTTTCCAGTTAAAATTCTGGGGTGATTAGTGGTATCCTATTACAGGGTATGTCTACATTAGATGTAGTCGAATAGCGAGGTGTGCAATCATGGATATTATCGGATGGATGGCAGAGCAGAAGATTCAAGAGGCAATGAATGAAGGTGGATTCGATGAGCTGCCAGGCAAGGGGAAGCCTCTGGTGCTCAAAGACTTGTCGCATGTTCCTGAGGAATTGAGACCAGCTTATTTGATGATGCAGAATGCAGGCCTGTTGCCGGAAGAGCTGCATGTAGGACGCGAAGTCGTTCGCTTGGAACAGCTTCTCGCTGCCTGCACTCCCGAAGATGAACAGAAGATTGGTGACACACGTAGGCAGCTGAATGAACGGAAGCTGCGGCTGCAAATGATGATGGAGGAGCGGGGATGGGCTGTTGTACCTGCGTTCGCCCAGTATGAATCACAGATTGTGAACAAGGTTTCGCGTGTTACGGAGCCTCAGCGTGAGGACTAGAGTACAGGCTGGACAGCATAACATGCTGACGCATGTGAACCCGCTAACCAAGAAACGATAGATATAACCATATATATCTCATCAGCGAGATGCTGATATGTTCATCGCAATGTTGGTTGAAGGAAGGAAAGGTGTTCATTACGTATGACGACCTATTGGCAGCAACTTAGAAGAGAGCTCCCTCATTGGGTAGAGGAGAGCCGGACAGTATCACAAGATGGAGAGGTCGCTTCATATATACCGGGGCTTGCAAATGCTCCGAAGGATGGGCTGTGCATATCCTTGTTCGGTATTCAAGGTGAACAGGTGCATGCAGGCGATTGCAAGTTCAAATTTACAATGCAAAGCATATCCAAGGTCTTCTCACTGCTCTTGGCCTTGCTCGATAGCGGCGAGGCAGTTGTATTTAATAAGGTAGGGATGGAGCCCACTGGTGATGATTTCAACTCGATCTTGAAGCTTGAGCTCGTTGACCCTGGGAAGCCGTTCAATCCCTTTATCAATGCAGGGGCGATTACTATCGCCTCGTTAATTGAGGGGGGAACGCCTGAGGAAAAATCAATGCGCATGCTTGAATTCATTCGAGAATTGGCGGATGACCCTACCATCACGTGGAATGAGGAAGTATACCAATCCGAGAAGGATACGGCACATCGGAATCGTTCATTGGCTTATTTCTTGAAGGATAATGGTGTACTTGAAGCGGATGTAGAGGATACGCTGGAGGTGTATTTCCGTCAATGCGCAATTGAGGTAAATACCGATCATCTTGCGCGTATGGCTCTTGTATTGGCAAATGGCGGCTGCAATCCACAGACAGGACGCTGCTACATTCCGAAGCATTATGTACAGATTGCGAATTCGTTCATGGTGACGTGCGGCATGTACAATGCCTCGGGAGAATTTGCGATTCACGTGGGCATCCCGGCCAAGAGCGGTGTGTCTGGCGGTATTCTTGCAGTCATTCCTGGCAAGATGGGAATCGGTGTCGTTGGGCCTTCCCTGAATAAGAAAGGCAATAGTGTAGCAGGGGTACATCTGCTTGGCGCTTTGTCCGAACGATACGATTGGAGCATTTTTTAGCACGCCGCTAAGCCGCAATGAAGAACACGAAATGTGCTCCTCTTACATAGGCTGACATAGTACCTTCTTCGTACGGACTACTTAGAAACGAGGGATGTGTGAGATGTCGTCTAATGAACCAGGGATTACGTGTCGGGTAGGATCATTGCAATCCATCATACGAGTGCCTTCTGTCCGACCGGTATTGGGTAAGCGGGATCGCATTCCAGAAACTTATCCGCCTATGGATTCGAGCCTATTTGTAACCTCAGCAGCCAGTACCTATTCCCTAGCGGAGCAGGCGGTACGTGTGCTTGATCGACTGAGGAGCTCGCATTCTCTGGCGACTGCCGTTATGGACGCAGCGCAGCGGGGCAACAAGGCTGAGGTGATACGGCTTATACGCGAGATCGGGGTACAGTCGAGGTTGGATGTAAAATTTACGCCAGATGGTATCCAAATCATTTTCAATACGGATCCTGCGGCAGGACGCTGCTGCGAGCTGGAAGTGAAGATGCGCTGGAATCCGAGCTAATCCTAAGCAACAGAGAAAAGCGCCACATCCATGGGATGGGCGCTTTTGTATTTCATTGTGCTCAAAAAAATAAGGATCATATCTTATTGATTCGCTGGGAATGATTCATGGAACACCGTACGTTCCAATGGCAAGCGGCTTGTTGCATGCGCAGGTGCAGCTGCTTTGCCAAGTGTAATAAGCATCACCGGCACATAGCGGGACGGGATGGTGAATTCCGTAACGAACTGCTCCTTGCTAAAGCCGCCCATTGAGCAAGTGTCCCAGCCTTTAGCTTTGGCAGCAAGCATCAATTGCATGGCAGCAAGTGAACTGTTGAGGATCGCTGCTTCGGTGCCAACCTGCTCGGAAGATGCATAGGCGCGGTTAATGTTGCCTACCAGTGTATCATGCACTTGCTGCGAGATGTTGCCTGCTTGCAGCTGCTCGCCATACAATTCTGACGCCATCAGGTTCGCTTGTGTGTCGCCAAGCACGGCAATGACAGCCGAGCAGTCAACAACCTGCTGCTGATTGTAGGCGATGGGCAGAAGCTTCTGCTTCGTATCTTCCTGTTGGAAGACGAGGAAGCGCCAATGCTGCAAGTTCCAAGCAGATGGTGCGGATCCGGCAAGCTCCAAGATCTCGTTCAATTCGGAAGAGGCAATTGGTGTATGTGGAACATATTTACGAACAGAGTGGCGCGACAGCATAGCTTCGCTTGCATTCATTGATGTAGTCATCGTATTTGGTCATCCTTTCAAGGCGATATTCACATCTAGGGTATAATATTCTATTTCTAGCTTTTGCTAACAAATATATAGTAGCATAATTATCGTTATTGAAGCAACGATTCAATGATCAAGATGTTGAATGCGGAGACCGCTTATCTCACTTATAGCGTGTACATTTGTTATTTTGTTATGAGTATATTTTTCAGAAAAAGGTTGGTTTGGTACGAAGGGGCGTAATGTACATAAGTTGCAGAACTGAAATCGATATGTATCATGATGAGTAAGGAAATATTGTCCGATGGTTCGACGTTTATGAAGAAGACATGAGTATGGCGTGTACATAAGAGCAAATACAAGGTGTGGAAGGAGTCGAGAATGGAGCATCATCAGATTGAAGTTGGTCTAGCGGGCTGGGGGGATCAAGATGCGTTGTATGGGCCGGGGACAAGAGCTGCTGAGAAGTTAAGTGAATATGCGCGGCATTTTTCCATCGTCGAATTGGACAGTTCTTTCTATGCAGTTCCTTCTCCTGAGCGAATGCTGGGTTGGTGCGAACAGACACCTGAGCACTTCGGATTTATCGTTAAGGCGTATCAGGGGATGACAGGGCATTCTCGCGGTAAGCATCCTTATACGAGTACGAAGGAGATGTTTCACGTGTTCCGTCAATCCGTCGAGGCGCTCCAAGAAGCGGGCAAGCTTAGAACAGTGCTGTTTCAGTATCCTCCCTGGTTCCATTGCGACCGCAGAAATGTAGACATCTTACGGCGTACGCGGAAATGGATGGAGGGCTTGCCTGTTGCTCTTGAATTCAGACATCAGAGCTGGTTTGTGGAACCAGTGCGTGAGCGGACGCTTGCATTTATGCGCGAGGAAGGCTGGATTCATAGTATTTGCGATGAACCACAGGCAGGTGAAGGAAGTGTGCCAACGGTACTTGTACCGACACAGGCAGAGGCTACCATGATTCGGATGCACGGCCGCAATGAATCTGGCTGGAATGCAAGCGGTCAGCCGAATTGGCGAGATGTTCGTTATTTGTACCGTTATGATGAGCAAGAGCTTACAGAGTGGAAAGGACATATCCAATCTCTCTTGATGAATACGAACCGCTGCTGGATGATCTTCAACAATAATTCGGGAGGCGATGCAGCGCACAATGGGAAGCAGTTCAAGCGTATGCTTGGACTGGAAGATCCGCCGCTCCCAGCTGAGCAGCTGACATTATTTGATTAAGAAGATAGGAACAGTTATTTTCAGAAATTGTTACTTCCTTTCAGTAAAAAAATGAGGTATACTTACCGCTACAATCATAAAGCAGCGTCTTCTCGTATAGGTGCAGGAATTGGCCTGCATGTTTCTACCCAATCACCGGAATGATTGGACTACGGGGAACCAGCGTGCCGCACATTATGTCGTGGATTTGGGTGAATACGTCCGTATTCCGTAATACTGCAGCGCGGCCGTTTCTTTCAGTGATTCTGCTGGGAAACGAGGTTCACAGTCGATAGCTTGCATGTTTGTTAGGCTGACGATTCGAATCGTACAAGCACTAACCAGCATTCAGGTTTCGTACAACCCGATTCCAATCACCTTCCTGCAGCGGAGGGGATTGGAATCGGGTTGTTGTCGTATTAGAGAAGAGAGACGTTCAACTGTATACGTCGAAAGGGGAACTGGACATGAAACAGCTTCAGGATAAGATTACTCAAGAGGGATTAGTGCTCGGCAACAATGTATTGAAGGTGGACTCGTTCCTTAATCATCAGATGGATCCAGCGCTTATGCAAGCGATTGGTCAAGAATTCGTGCGTCGTTATGCAGGTGAACGTATTACGAAGGTACTTACCATTGAATCTTCCGGAATCGCCCCAGGTTTGATGACAGCACTGGAGTTGAATGTACCGCTCATCTTCGCTCGCAAGCAGAAGTCATTGACACTGCGCGAAGACATTATTGTGGAGAAGGTATACTCCTTCACGAAGCAAGAGACGAATGAGGTAACGGTGTCGAAGCGCTTCTTGTCCGCTGATGATCGTGTACTGATCATTGATGATTTCCTTGCAAATGGTGAAGCGGCTTCTGGCCTGGCTCGCATTGTGGAGCAGGTAGGAGCAAGTGTAGCTGGTTTTGGAATCGTTATTGAGAAGTCGTTCCAACCAGGACGCCAAATGCTGCTCGATGGAGGATACCGTGTTGAATCCTTGGCTCGCATTGCTTCTCTGTCAAATGAAGGCGTAACATTCGTGGATGAAACTGCGGAAACGACATCGGAAGCGGTGCAGCAATGAGCCGAGTCGATAACCGTATTTTTGTAAAAAATCGGCATCCGCTGCAAACCTTCTCGCTCGGCTTGCAGCATGTGCTCGCTATGTATGCCGGAGCGGTTATCGTTCCGCTCATCGTGGGCGGCAATTTAGGATTCAATCAAGAGCAAATTACGTACTTGGTTGCCATTGATTTATTTATGTGCGGGATCGCCACGCTGCTGCAAGTATTTGCGAATCGGTGGTTCGGCATCGGGATGCCTGTCGTGTTAGGCTGTGCGTTCCAAGCCGTCACGCCAATGATCGCAATCGGGAAGGATTTTGGCATTTCGTATATTTACGGAGCCATCATTGCAATGGGCATATTCGTCATCTTGTTCGGGGGCTTATTCGGCAAGTTAATTCGCCTATTTCCGCCTGTCGTAACGGGCTCTGTAGTAACGATTATCGGTGTAACGCTAATTCCTGTTGCATTCACGGATTTAGGAGGAGGCCAAGGCAATCCGGACTTCGGCAGTCCAACGAACTTGCTGCTTGGCTTCGGCGTACTCATATTTATCGTTATTATGAACAAGCTGTCCGCTGGATTTATCCGTGCGGTATCGATCTTATTAGGGCTTGTCATTGGCACAACGATCGCAGCGCTCATGGGTCAGGTTGATTTCACTCCCGTAGCGGAGGCATCCTGGTTCCATGCAGTACAGCCTTTTTATTTCGGCGTTCCGAAATTTAATATGACGGCTATCCTGACTATGATTATTGTAGCAATGGTCGGCATTGCTGAATCTACAGGCGTGTTCATGGCTTTAGGCAAAATTATAGACCGCGACGTGGATTCGAAGGATCTGGCACGTGGTTATCGGGCAGAAGGCCTGGCGATAACGATTGGCGGTATTTTCAATGCATTCCCGTATACGACATATTCGCAAAATGTCGGGCTTATCCAAATGAGCCGTGTGAAAACACGTGATGTGATCGTGGTCGCGGGTGGATTGCTGATGCTGCTTGGACTTGTACCGAAAATTGCCGCATTAACGACGTTGATTCCGAGTTCAGTGCTCGGCGGCGCCATGGTTGCCATGTTCGGTATGGTTGTGTCGAGCGGTCTGCGGATGCTCGGCTCTCAAGTAGATATGAATCGTCATGAGAATCTGCTCATTATTGCCTGCTCGGTAGGGATGGGACTTGGTGTAACGGTAGTGCCTCAATTGTTCGCGAGCCTGCCGTCAACGGTTCGAATCTTAACGGATAACGGAATCGTAGCAGGAACTTTTACCGCGCTGGTTATGAACCTGCTCTTCAACGGTACGAAGCAGCAATCTGATGGAACGCAGAGCGAGGAAGAAACTGAACATTCTGTAGCTTCTTAGGCTCTGAACAAGCTAGTCTGACAATAACCAATAGTGACGGCCCATTGGATGAATTCCAATGGGTTTTTTGCTATGCGGTATGTGTGCTCAATCATCGCCACAAGGCTCGAACCTTTGGTTTCATGCAGGTCATTAACAATGATATTCAATAAAGCAATTCATAAAGCAATTCATAAAGCTATGTAATTAAGACATGCAATTAAGCTATTCATCACAAGCATTTTACATAAGCCACTCAAACCGTACACGCACGAAATTGTCACATTTAAAGGGTGGTGCATACTAGACAAAATTGTGAAACAGATTGGATAATTATGTTATTCATGTGATTGGGGGGATCGCAATGGGTTGGTTCCGAAAGGAAAGTAAGCAGTCAGCAGAAGTTAAGCCGATCAAATCGGAAATCGCAGAGGACGCACCGCAAACGATAGCAACTGAACGAATGATGAGCAATTGGTTGGATGATGTCTTTACCCAATATGAGAAGAAGGGCGGATTGGATGATTTGCCTGGCAAGGGCAAGCCGCTAGAGGTGCGAGGCGGAGATCCGTTGAATGGGGTGCTGCACAACGCGAATGTTGTCCCTTCCTGGCTTGCGCTTCAGCATGAGATTAGAGATGAACTGCAGCGTATTATGAAGCTGAGCAAGGATCAGCCCCAAGCCGACGTATCGGCTGCGATGTCCGATGTGAATCAGAAAATCGTGAAATATAACGCGACCGTTCCATCTACATTATTCCAGAAATCCAAGGTTACATTAGATACGATAGAGGGCCAATTGGCGAAATGGATGTAACAATAGTCCAGAAGCTGACATAAGAAGCAGATGCCCGCACGATCGGTTAGCGCCGATTGTGCGGGCATCTTACTGTTCAAGGAGCGAGTGGATTCGTCTCCTGTCTCTTCAATTCCAAGGCAGCCATGTTGAAACCTTTATGCGGAATAGGATTTATTCGGGAAGAAGAGCGCTAATGTTCCTGGGCCTGAATGAGCGCCAACTGCGCAGCCAATGGAACTAATCAGGAAGTTCGTCATCCCGAAGCGTTCAGTAATCATCGACTTCAACTGCTCCATCGCTTCTGCGTCATCACCATGGGCGATACCGATGACCTGCTGCTTATCTTCGAGATTCGCTCGCTCCTCCATCAGTTCGACAAGACGCTGAATGGATTTCTTTCTGCCTCTTACTTTATCGACGGGAATGAGTTTTCCATCCTCAACATGAAGCACGGGCTTAATATTGAGCAGTCCGCCAATGATGGCTGATGACTTGCTGACACGTCCGCCGCGATACAAATATTGCAGGTCATCGACCGTGAACACATGCTCCATTTGCCGGGCAAGCGATTGTGTGCGTGTGATAATCTCTTCCCTAGGCAATCCCTCACGCGCCCAGAGCGCAGCCTGTCTAACAACAAGGCCAAACCCGAGTGAAGCGCATTTGGAATCGATAATACTGCAAGTGAAGGACGGGAAGTCATCTTGTACCATATCATGCATAATGCGGGAAGAGGCATACGTTCCTGACAGTTCCGACGAGAACGCAATATAGATAGCTTCCTCGTTCGCTTCGGCAATCGATTGGAAGGTTGTCTGCAGTACCTCCATCGAGAGTTGAGAAGTCTTATATACATTGCCTTCGCGCATGCCATCGAGCATGGCTTTCGGCGTAATAGTTACTCCGTCCTCATATTGTTCATTGTCTATAGTAACGATTAGCGGCATGACCGTAATCCCCAACTCGTCAATGACAGATTGAGGGAGGTCAACAGCGCTGTCGGTAAGAATGCGAATTGCCATAATCATTCTCCTTTTCTTCTTTCATGTTCATACCGAAGTACTTATCTCCATCATACCATGAGTTGAAGCGAAAGCGGTGAAGGAATGTGTTTATCAAGTATTGTGAGTTAGTGGGGTTTAATGGAAATGATGGAGCTGAATCATACAGTCATATTTCCCCTCCTTCATACATAAGGGTAGGAGAACGAATGAATTGACAGGAAATGAGGGGATAGAATGGCGAAGAACAAACGCGGTAAATCATTATGGAATCTGCCTTCACGTGGCCGAGGTACATGTCCGGTCTGCGCCAGCACTCGCATTAAGCTGCTGTATAATCGGACAAGAGGGAATGGCGTACAGATTAAGGTATGCAAGAAATGCTTTCAAGCACCGCAGGAACGAATTGATGCTTCATAATGGCAAGTCCAGATCCGATCGTAAAATGCCATTGATGAAGAATAAATATTCTTCATTTAGCTTCGCTTCTTAGGGATCACCGTTCTTATCGATGTGCCTACCATAGGTTGCCGCCCAGCGAGGGAGTGATTGACTGCCTGCGCTAGGGCGGCTTCTTCATGTGAGGCATGCCTTCACTTCCATGCTCTACTTCCTGTACAATAGACAGTAATGGAGCAAAGCGCGAGGAGGAGAAGATATGATATTAACTATCCAGGAACGGGATGAGATGTTATCGCAGCTCAATGACAACCAACGTGAGTTCCTGAATCACTATCTCGTTCGCTCTCGCCGCACGGCGTTCGCCAATGCGATGGCGAAGGAGAAGGGGCATCATGTTCCAGAACATGCGGCACCAGAGGACATCGAGGCGCTGTTAGATGATTGGATTTATACGGGGTATAAAGATGCGGGGACGATAAGTCCAGAGCTGCGATGCGAATGCGGCCGTTCTCTTCGATATCAGCATGAGGTGAAAAACCGGAAAACAGGCGAGATCAAAAAATTCGGCATAGAGCACTTGAAGGAGCACTTAGGGATTGATGCTGCAATCGTGGCGACAATTAAGAAGGGCTTCGAGGCCATTGATTATGAGCTTGATGAGATCTTGTTGAAGATAGCCAACGATTGGAAACCTGCTCCAGATGCCTATTCTGTGGCAGATTTGCCTGAACATCTACAACGGCAATTGTCGGTTGGACTGCCCTTGTTGGACAAGCAGATCAATATGCTGCGACGCAAGCCGGTGGTGAGGAATGCTTCACCTTCGCCTAAGACAAGCGAGCCTAGCGCAGCTCCTGAACCTGCATCGGCACCGATTCTAGAGGAGTTCGACCTATGGTCATGGACGGAGCCCGAGCCTGCTGCTGTGGTTCAAGAAGTTAGTAATGCTGGGAATGGGCTTACTGCTGCTGAACAAGCGGCCGTGAAGCAATATGTGGAGACCGGTGTTGGCAGTGCGAGAGTGATTAGTGAATTGTTAATACGTGATCATGGAACGCCAGATCGCCGCTATATAACAGGCAAGCCTCTAATCTATCCGGATGTGTGCCAATTTATTGAGCAATCTTATCTAGACATTTCGGTCGAATTGAATGGAACTGAGGATCGCAAGTATACAATGCGGTAATCGAAGCTGGACGGATAGTAGTAGAATGAGTCTCGGATTTGATGTGAATCTCAACTGGTTATGACGTAAATACTCGGATGGTGGCATAGTAAGGAATATTTTTTCTGAAAATATGCATGTGATAGGTTGATTTTTCCTAATTGTTCTGGATATAATGTGTAAAATGAAAATCGACGCAACAACGATGAACGGGAGAGTACTCTGCACAATCCGTGCTGCAGCGAATCGGGATGGTGGAAGCCGATACGGAATGGAGAGGAAGCGGACCCGGGAGTTGGTTCTGTGAACTGCCTCATATGAGGCCGTAGGAGAGCCCGGCGACAGCCGTTATTTATCGAGTGGACTCTTTTCGGAGCAGCAAGCTTCCGGGTAGGGTCAAGTAGAGTGGTACCACGGGGATTCAAGCCTCCGTCTCTTTGTAGACGGGGGCTTTTTGACGTGTTGCGAACCGTAACCAACAACAGGAGGAGAACGAACTTATGCTAAAAGAAATTGCCGCGCAAGTACTAGAACCTATTATGAACATGAACGGGGCAGACATCGAACGTGCCTTGGAAGTACCTCCGCAGAGCGAGCTCGGCGACTTGGCGTTCCCTTGCTTTCCATTGGCGAAGCAGTGGAGACGTTCTCCACAGCAGATTGCGGTGGAGCTTGCTGAACGCATCAATCAAGAGAGCGATAACATTCGGATACGAGCGGAAGCCTCTGGCGGATATGTGAATGTATGTTTTGATCAAGATTACTATGGCGAGGCTTGTCTTGCTCGCATGCAGGAGCCGTTATTCGGCAAGCTGTCGATCGGAGAGGGGCAGCGTGTCGTTATTGATATGTCGTCCCCGAATATTGCGAAGCCGTTCAGTGTCGGTCATCTGCGTTCTACGATGATTGGAAATGCGCTCGCTCACCTGTACGAAGCTGCAGGATACGAGGTTTTGAAGGTGAATCACCTTGGGGACTGGGGTACCCAATTCGGCAAGCTGATTACGGCCTATAAGCTGTGGGGGGATGATGATACGCTGCGCCAAGATCCAATCCGTGAGAGCTTGAAGCTGTATGTAAGATTCCACGAGGAGGCGGCTCAGCAGCCGGAGCTGGAAGACGAGGCGCGCGAATGGTTTCGCAAACTTGAGGCGAGCGATGCAGAGACTGTGCAGCTGTGGACGTATTTCGTTAACGCAAGTATGGTCGAATTCAATCGCATGTACGAACGACTCGGCGTTTACTTCGATCACTTTCTTGGCGAGAGCTTCTACAATGACAAGATGGATGCGGTCGTCGCTCATTTGCAGCAGCTTCAATTGCTCGAAGAAAGTGATGGGGCGATGGTCGTTCGTTTGGATGATGAGGGAATGCCGCCATGCTTGATTTTGAAATCAAACGGCACAACGATTTACCCGACACGTGATTTGGCAACGGCGATCTATCGTAAGGAAGTCATGAAGGCTGACAAGTTGATTTATGTAGTTGGCGCGGAGCAGCAGCTGCACTTTCAGCAGGTATTCGCCGTGCTTGGCAAGATGGGATATGAGTGGGCACAGGAATGTACTCATGTTCCGTTCGGCTTGATGACATTTGAAGGGAAGAAGATGTCTACGCGCAAGGGCAAGGTTATCTTCCTTGATGAGGTATTGAATGAGGCAGAGAATCGCGTACTCCAAATTATCGAAGACAAAAACCCATCTCTGCAAGAGAAAGGCAAGGTGGCATCGAAGGTTGGGATTGGTGCGATCATCTTCGGTGACCTGAAGAGCAGCCGTATGCTGTCTGTTGACTTCAACCTGGAGGATGCGCTGCGCTATGAAGGCGAAACCGGCCCTTATGTACAGTTCACACTCGTCAGAGCGAAGAGCTTGCTCGTCAAAGGGGGATGGACGCCATACTCTGATTGTCCAGCGGATACCGCGGTGCTTGGCAAGGATGCAGCGGAGTGCGAAGGTGAGCTGCTGGGCAAGAAATCAATTGCGACAGGAGGAGTAAGTCAAGAAGCATGGATCTGCTTGAAGTCTCTCAGCAAGTATGAGCGTGCTCTTCAGATGGCGGTGGCTAGCAATGAGCCATCCATCTTCGCCCGGTATTTGCTTGATGCAGCCAAGCAGTTCAACCGTTATTACCATCAGGAGCAGATTCTCGTGGAGAATGAGATCGAGCGCCGCCACAAATTGCGTATCGTCGCAGCGGTGGCACATGTGCTTGAAGCAGGGCTGAACCTGCTTGGCATTGAAGCGCCGGAACATATGTAGGGCGTTATATCGATGTGAGTTGTGAAAAAGAGAATCGCATCATCTGTATCACTTCATTGATTATGCGTATGTTAGGCATGAATTTCGTAGGGGTGGTGGGTTGGTTTGTACTCGCAATCTGAACCTGTCTATCTGTAGACGACAGAAGAGCCGCGGAGATATCGTCTCCCGGCTCACGCACAGGTCACATACAGGGGTCATGTACAGGTCACGCACAGATCATTTATAGATCATTTACAGGTCACTTGCAGATTAGGCTTGATGCTACTGTCATTATCGCCATTTTTCCAAATTCCGGAGTGATAAGCGGGAGGTTCATCTGTTCAATGGCTGCTTTTGTATCCTATTTAGCGTTCAGTCCCTTTTTATCGGAAAATGGGATCAGGTTTTGCTTCGCATTTTTGGATGTCATTAGAATAAACATTTGAACTTTCTGTTCGTCATTTGTAGGCAGAGTTGCTTTATCCTTTTCTCGATAAGCCTTGTGAAGCTCTGGTTAGAGAAGATGTATCGTATTTAAAATATATAAAAGGGTATTTAACTATCGAACTCGTGATTGACAAAAGAGATGAGATGTGAAAAGATGTACCTAACGAATATTAGTTAGGATAAAAATGTGTCGTCGTAATGGCATGCGGGAACGCTGCGTGCATTACCTAACGAATATTAGTTAGCCTGAAGGAGATGAGTAGAATGACAGCTAACCGAATTATTGAGGTCGCTTTGAATCATTTTGCAGAACACGGATATGAAGGGGCTTCCCTTGCGAATATCGCGGAACAGGTAGGCATCAAGACGCCATCTATTTACGCTCATTTCAAAAATAAAGATGATCTGTTCGTTAGCGTAATCCGCCGTGCTGTACAAGAGGAAATGGGACACTTGCAGCGGTACATTCAGACCCACCGTGAGCATCCGATTAAGGATGTGCTGTACGGATTGATCCAACAGTATGAGGCACGCTATGAAACGAGCAATCAATTGAAATTCTTGCTGCGGGTGATGTTTTTTCCGCCTGTTATCATGCAGGAGCGAGTTATGGAACTGGTCAACGCCCATCTGGATCAGATAGAACGGGAGCTTATGGCCGTGTTCAAGCTAGGAGTGGAGCGAGCGGAGATTGATCAACTGGATATGGAGATGATGACCGCTTCTTATATGTGTCTTGTTGATGGCATTCTCGTTGAAATGCTGCTTGGCGGCCCGGACAGATTCCGACGCCGCTTCGATGCTTCATGGCGCATATATTGGCGCAGCCTAACACGGGACTAGTTCGTAAATTGATATGAACAATGAATCTCTTGATTGAGAAGAGATATAGGAAATAAAGAGTGGAGTAAGCCGCATCTGTGGGATGCAGTCATGGAATCGTGCTCGTTATAGAGATAGCAAGGAAGGGAGAGAGCAGCAAATGAATAAGCATTGGATCTACGTATTTATCGCCGCCTTCTTCGAGGTTTTCTGGGTAATCGGATTGAAGCACGCGAACAATGTATGGGAATGGGGAGGTACGGCCATTTCAATTATTGTCAGCTTCTATGTGATGATTATGGCAGGCAAGAAGCTCCCTGTAGGGACGGTATATGCCGTATTCGTTGGACTTGGAACTGCAGGAACTGTCTTCGCAGAGATGGCTTTCTTTGGAGAACCATTCAAGATGATCAAAGTGCTGCTTATCCTTGTGATGCTAGCAGGTGTGATGGGATTAAAGCTGGTGACGAATGAGAACGAAGCGAAGGGAGCTGAATCCTAATGGCTTGGATAAGTCTCATTGCAGCAGGATTATGTGAAATGCTTGGTGTGGCGATGATTAGTAAGCTGAACAAGGATCGCAACTGGCAATCCTTCGTCTTTATGGCGGCAGCATTCAGCGCTAGCTTCATTTGTCTGTCTATTGCGATGAAGTCGCTCCCGATGGGGACGGCGTATGCGATATGGACGGGAATTGGCGCATCTGGGGGTGCCATCCTCGGGATGCTCTTCTACGGGGAGTCCCGCGATTGGAAGAGAATCTTATTCATCTCCTTGGTACTCGGAGCAGCAATTGGGCTGAAGCTTGTTTCTTGATGCTGAAGCTGACAGGGCATCGTTGAGGCATTTGTGCAAATGGAATAGTCAGATCGTGATCCGTGACAAATGAGGAACAACTCCATACCATAATTAATTTTATAAAGCGCCTCCCACTATCAGCATGGGAGGCGTTTTTGTGACGTTGATTAGAAAATGAAGGAAACCCTGCCATAGATATCGAAGTCAGTAACGACGTAGTACTCACTAGTAGAGTTCATCTTCAGAGCAGCAAGCTGTGAAGAACATGGGAAGGGGATAAGACCGTTATGGAGTTAGCAGCTTGGGTGGATCAATTGTTGGAGAAGCAAGGATATAACGGATCGATCTTGCTGGCGTCACAGGGTGAGATTGTCATAAGTAAAGGGTACGGCCTAGCGAACATGGAAGAGAGGCAGCCCATTAATAAGGATACAGTATTCAAAATTGCATCGATTGCCAAGCAATTTACGGCAACAGCCATTATGAAGCTGCAGGAGCAAGGGCTGCTTCGTGTAAAAGATAAGCTTGCGAAGTATGTACCTGAGTGTACAGGGCTTGCAGATGTTACGCTCCATGAGCTGCTCACTCACTCCTCTGGATTGGACGAAGATGCATTAATTGATTGGAATGTACATGAGGATCTAAGGCCATTGCATACGCTGGCGCTCGATACCGTCACGCCATCCGGTGCAAAAGGGGCGTATCGCTATAGCAACTTCGGCTATGCGCTGCTTGGACTGATTGTAGAGAGACTGTCGGATCAACCGTATGAAGCGTATATCGAGAAGGAATTCTTCGAGCCATTCGGTATGACAAGAACAGGTGGACGTATGGATATACTTCGCAGTGAGCCGAACATGGGGATCGGCTATAGAGGGGGAGAACTCGCTTGGAAGGAAGATATACCAAGCCATAACAGTGCAGGAAGCATTGTCTTCTCCACTACCGAAGACCTGTTCCGCTGGGATCGTGCCCTTCGCTCAGGCCAAGTGGCGAATGCGGAGTCAATCGATGCGATCTTCACGCCGCAAGCTCGAATTGATGAGGAACGCAGTTATGGCTACGGATGGGTCGTATATCCGGATCGACCGCATATCTCGTATCATAACGGGGGATTATCGGGCTACAGCTGTACGATGATTCGGGATGCGAAGTCGGATTCGGTGCTTATTGCCTTGAGTAATTTAGCGGATATCGGCATGCAGCCTATTGATGTACTGAAGCAGGGCTTGCAGGAGCATTTCCCAGCGTTCATGCAGTTGTAGCTGTAGCAGTAGCCTAGCCGCTAAAGGAGCGTACAGGTTATTCGGAACGGATTGTGTCAATTTGCAATTGCTTTACAACGGAATCAGTGCGTATTCAAGATTTGGCTGGGTAACGGAAGGAGTGCATCGCGCATGGCGATCCAAATATGCAGCAACTGTGGGTATTCGAACGAAAAGTCCGCATCGGTATGCATCGTCTGCAGTCACTCCCTGAAGGACGCCTCCTTACAGGGAACGCCAGAGGAAGATAAGCAATACAACGGCATCTTGGCTGTGAAGCAAGTGGAGCTTACATGCTCTGAGTGTAATGGAAATGTAGAGCAAGGCTCCACGGAGTGTAAAAATTGTGGTTCCATGATTTCGAATCAGATTGCCAGTGAGAAGTCAGATGATCGACCTAGCGAAGAGCAAGCGTCAGAGCGCAATATAGGCTGCACTTCACTCTTGATCGTAATCATAGCCACCGCTATTTACCCAATTGTCGGAATCTTAGTGGGAGGCGTATATGCCTTCAACAACGACAAAGAGAAGCGGGGAGTCGGTATCGCGTTATTGGTACTGGGTTTATTGTTGAAGTTGGGCTACTGGGTGATGCGGTAATCGGGTATCGGTGGATGAGATACTTGACACCGAGTAACAGAACATGTAATTTATTTAGAAAATATAACCACGAAAAGCGACGACCAAAGACATGAGAGTGAACGAGATGCACGTACAGAGAGGAGTTAACTTGGTGCAATGATTCCCTTGCAGCTTCATTCTTCCTACTTTGCAGCTGCAGATTCGATCTGCCGGGCGCATGCCCGTTATGGAACATGTGAGAGCTGTCGGTATATGCCGACTGCTGAATTAGGGTGGTACCACGACAACGCATTCGTCCCTTATGGGATGGGTGCGTTGTTTTATTATGGAGAGAAGAAGAGGGGGATTGAGATGAAACAGAGTGAATTGTTCCTATCTACGATGCGGGATATGCCTTCAGATGCGGAGACTGCCAGTCATCGACTGCTGCTGAGAGGCGGTTACATGCGGCAAGTTGCGGCGGGCGTATACTCGTATTTGCCGCTTGGCTGGAAAGTGCTTCGGAATTTACAGGAGCTGATTCGAGAAGAGATGGAGCGGGCAGGTGCTCAGGAGATGCTCATGCCAGCCATGCAGCCTGCAGACCTGTGGCGGCAATCGGAACGGTATGCGGTATATGGTGAAGAGCTAATGCGGCTGTGTGATCGCCATGAACGGGAGTTCGTGCTCGGCCCGACACATGAAGAAGTCGTTACGGCACTGGTGCGAGATGAAGTCAATTCGTATAAGAGACTGCCGCTTACACTGTATCAAATTCAGACGAAATATCGTGACGAACGACGGCCTAGACATGGCTTATTGCGATGCAGGGAATTCATCATGAAGGATGCTTACTCCTTCCATCTGGATGCAGATTCGCTTCATGCTCAATATGATCGAATGGTTGAGGCATACCATCGGGTGATGCAGCGTCTGAATCTAACGTATTGTGCAGTGGAGGCAGATGCTGGCGCGATTGGCGGAAGCGGACGAACACATGAATTTATGGCACTGACCAGCATTGGTGAAGATACGATTGTGTCTTGTGGGCATTGCGGATACGCCGCGAACCTTGAGAAGGCTGTAAGTGAGTCTGACTCTGCATCTGCATCTGCGGCGAATACCGAAGCGCTTCCCGATTCGGTCGAAGCTGGACATACGAAGGATGTCGACACGAAGGCTGTCCAAATTGAGGAAGCACGTTTAACAGGAGAGGCATCGACAGCAAATATGCCTGCACGTATCCATACCCCTGGGGTGAAGACAATTGATGAGTTGACAGCCTATTTGCAAGTGGAACCGTCCCAAACGATAAAGACATTGTTATATGTGGCAGATGGTGAGCCAGTTGCAGTGCTCGTTCGCGGGGATCATGAAGTAAATGAAACGAAAGTCATGCGAGCATTGACAGCCAATCAGCTGGAACTCGCCGATGCCGAGACGGTAATGCGAGTAACAGGCGCTCCTACAGGGTTTGCAGGGCCAGTTGGATTGAAGATCAAGTGCTTAGTCGATAAGGAAGCGGCTCACGTGGAAGACGCGATTGTGGGAGCGAATGAGCAGGATTACCATCTGATGCATGTGAAGGCTGGGAGAGATTATGCACTCACTATGGTAGGCGATTATCGGAATGTCGTGGAGGGAGAACGATGCGTACATTGTGGTCATGCACTGTCGTTCCATCTTGGAATTGAGCTAGGACATGTCTTCGAGCTTGGAACGAAGTATACGGATAAGCTGGGCGCACAGGTGATGAACAAGTCGGGTCAAATGCAGACACTTCTGATGGGATGCTATGGTATTGGCGTATCCCGCATGATGAGCGCAATGGTGGAGCAGATGCAGCATGAACGAGGGCTGCGCTGGCCGGTGTCTGTCGCTCCTTACTTGGTGCATATCATTCCAGTCTCGATGAAGGATGCAGCACAAGCTGAAGCAGCATCGAGATTGGCTGAGGATATGAGCAGCTTTGGTGCGACTGTGCTGTGGGATGATCGCGATGAGCGGTTCGGCGTGAAACTGGCCGATGCGGATCTAATTGGCTGTCCAATGCGTATCGTTATCGGCAAGCATATTGCTGAAGGGAAGGTAGAACTTGTACATCCAGACGCCAGCACATCAACTCTGGTAACGATGGAGCAGGCGGTTCATACGGTGAGAATGTATGCAAATCGGTCATGATCGGACGGTATGAGACATAAGGTGGAAGTGTGTGACATTCGAACAGAATGGAGGTCATATGCTATGAATGCTTCGAAGCCATCATCCGATCAGTCGCTTCCATCTCAAACCGAGCCGCAAGTTATATATCAAGCGGATGGCGCTCACTTACAGTGCTTGCGGGATACTCGTGAAAAGCTGCATCATATATGCCATTCGTATATGAATCGACCCGTCCGTATTCAGACGATAGACGGATTTATCTGTGATGGTATTATTGTAAATGTGGATCGGGGAATTGTGTACGTACAGACGCAGCAGCCGGTTATGCAGCGGGGATTATACAATGCTTACATGTACAATAACGTTATCTTGCCGCTGGTTCTGTATGAATTATTAGTTATTACGCTGATGGTTACATAAGTCCTCTTGCACTTTATCAGCTGTATGCATCCGTGAACAATCACACTTAGCCCTTGCTATCGAAGCAAGGGCTGTTCGTGTATGGAAAGATAAAAACAGTGAATAGAGGTTGTAAATATTGATTTAGTACTGTATAGTACTAATTATGAATGAGAGTAAACGAATGCAACCATTATCGAATCGAGATCGAGTCATTGGCACGGCTGCAGCGCTATTTTTGCGCCAAGGGTATGCCTATACGAGCATGGATGAGATTATGCATGCGAGCAATGTGTCTAAGTCGAACATCTATTACCATTTCAAAAGCAAAGAGGAACTACTTGGTTCAGTGCTCGTCTATTGGATGGGACAATATGAACAGTTGCTAGAAAGCCTGCTTGCACGAAGCGATCTAACCGTAGAAGAGAGGGTGCTGGCATTTGTGGATGCTGCTGCGCAGCAGCATGAGCAGTGTGATGTTCAAGTGGGATGCCCCTTCATGTCGTTGTTCATGCAGAGTCCGCTTGATGCGATCCAGGTTCGGCAGCAGATCGGACAATTCTTCGCTCAGCAGCTGCCTCTGTTCGAGCGGATGTTCGAGCAGGCAAGAGCAAGCGGAGAGATTGCAAGCCATCATCAACCGTATGGATTGGCAGTTGTACTGCTATCCGCGATAGAAGGGGCACTGCTGCTAGGTGATACAGAACCAAGCCTGCCGCGTGTCCGGCATACGGTTGCACATTTTTTTCAACTGCTTCGCTGAGGCGAGGCTTTTTTTTGACGTGAATTAGAACTGAGTAGTACTAATTATCAGAGGGGGCAATAACATGATGTACAACAAGGAAACGATCTTGATTACTGGGGCAACGGGGTTTATTGGGAGAGAGGTAATCCGGCAGTTGAAGGATGGTGATGAAAGGCTGCTTCTTCTCGTACGTTCCGCGACACGAGCAGAAAAGCTGTTCCAGCAGTACTCAGAATCGGTAAGAAGCCGTATTGTGTTCATCGAGGGGGATTTGGAGCAGGAATGTCTGGGATTGAAGAAGGAGGATTGGCAATTAGCGAGGCAATCTGATGTATTGATCCATGCCGGTGGAGCGATGCAGATTACTCAATCAAGTTCAACAGCAGAGCGAACCTTCCTTCACGGTGCTCAGGCAATAAGTCGGTTAGCGGAAGAGATTCATGGTAGCAAGGGACTTCGACGCTTCATTCATGTAGTTGGCTATATGAGCCCCTTTCAACAAGACACGAATGTTAGCGGGCTTTCCATTGATGATGTGAGTCGGTTCGTGCCGCCCGATGCTGCCCCTTACGAACGTATGAAGTTCATGGCGGATCTGTGGATTCGTCAAGAGGCTGCTCGCGTTGGCTATTCGCTATCTGTTGTCAATCCTAGCACCGTTATTGGTGCTAGGCCAACTGGAAGTACGCCGCAGCTGGATGGCCTTGGGATCTTAGTGAAGGCGGTTCGCAGCAGATTGATGCCGGTCGTTCCAGGAGGGAAGCATTATTGGCTGCCTCTTGTAACGAATGACGAGGTCGCAGAAACTATTGTGTTGCTGGCTAGGGATCAGGCGAATTCAACTCATCAATCAGCAACATATAACCTTGTTGGTGATAAGGCCGAACAACCAAATATGAAGGAGCTATTACACGAAATTGCTCGGCAGCTTCATGTAGGAGCGCCAGTGATGTCTATGCCAACCCGATTGCTATTGGCCGTGATGAGATATGGTGGGGAGAAACTAACAGGCATTCCGACGCAATCATTGGCGTTCGTAACAGATCGCAGCTTCAATAATGATTCGGCGAAGCAACTGCTGCGTCAGAGCTCGATGCGTCTGGGCTCGAATCGTACACCGCTGGATTGCAGAGACATATTACCGTTTGCTATTGCAGATATGGATTACCGTCTCACATTTCCGGAAGACAAAGGGGAGAGAAGCTTCGCCAGAGGTCGATTCGGTTCGATGGCTGCGTGGATAAGGGAAGGATACGGAGTGCCGATTGTACTGCTGCATGGCTGGCTTAGTCAAGCAGACGATCTGCTTCCGTTGGCAGCTGAACTGTATCAGCGAACGGGCCGTCCACTAATTGTTCCTGACTTGCCGGGGTTCGGTCGCTCACCTTCAATTGATGGGGCTGACCGAAATCTGGCTGCGGGCATTGTGGACAGCGTTGCGGCGGCCATTCAGCTTCAAGAGCCCGTAACCCTGATAGGTCATTCTTATGGTGCGTGGGTAGCGAATGAATGTGCCATTCGGTTACATGGCAGTGTGGAGGAGCTGATTATGCTGCAGCCTGTGCTGCAGCGGCCGCGTGGTGCTGTAAGGGCGTTTATCAGCCGCGGACGCCCACTTGCAGCTTTTATGCTGAAGCACATGCCTGCTTCGGTAATGAATAAGGCAATGCTACGCGAGGGAGTGTTCGAACATGCATCATCAATTCCACACGGGTATGTGTCAAGAATGAAGGCTAGTTTTCGTTCTCCTCGGATTGCTAATGCGAATGCTTCTATCATGCAAGCCATCTATCATCAATTGCCGAAAACGATGACTTCGCCCAAAGAAGTAAAGCTGGCTAGTTCGCTCGTAGGAATCGTATGGGGGGAGAAGGAGAGGCTGCATCAGCTGCCTGTCTTACTCGAGGGAGATGAGCGTCTAGTTCGCTTGCCGTACGGGCATCATTTTCCCTTATCGCATTCAGAAGCAACTGCGTCGACTATCGCTGCGGTGCTGGGCGAAAAAACAACAACAGAGCAGAATATTTAGGCGTGATCCATTTTATTAGCCACCTACCTTGTCTTGAAGCTGGATGGATTCGTGTATACAATAAGGGAGTGTGAGTGCCGTCTAGCAGAATGGAGGGATTGAGGATGGCATTCGGAGCCAGAGTGCTGAAGACAGGGATTGCGGTTACGCTAGCGTTGTTCATTAGTCAAATATTCCAGTTCAAAACCCCGGTCATCGCCGCCGTTGCCGCGATATTTGCGATGCAGCCTTCGATTTATCGTTCATGGAGGTATTTTCTTGAACAGCTCCAGACGAATACATTGGGCGCTGCAATCGCCTTATTGGCAGGGATGTATTTCTCGCATGAGCCGATTGCCGTCGGTATTGTATGTGTACTGGTCATTATGATTTGTCTGAAAATGAAAATGGAAGAGACAGTAGGGTTGACGCTCGTGACCGTCATTGCCGTTATGGAAGCATCAGGTCAATGGGATTTCGCCCTGCTTCGCTTCGCGCAGATATTGATCGGGATTGGTTCTGCTTGTCTTATTAATATTTTGTTCTTCCCGCCGAATCCGAAGGCACAGTTCATTACGTTGATTGAATCATGCTTTAGTCGAATGTCGCTGCTGCTGAGAACCGTCATCTCGGATGAAATGAAGGAATCCGTGTTCCAGGAAGAGAAGCAAAGTCTGGTGGATTCACTGAAGGTACTCGCCGATAAGTATAAGCTGTTCGAAGAAGAGACGAAGAAGCTGAAGCGAGCGAAGTATAGCCGCTCACGCGAGTTGGTTGTATATAAGCAGCTGCTGCATACGCTCCGCAGCGGAATTGAGGTGCTGGAAGCTATCGATGAACATTACTTCCAAGCAGCCCGTGAGCCGGAGACGAATCAAATGTTCGATCAACACTTGGAAATGCTGATTAAATGTCATGAGCATGTACTGTTGAAGTTCGAAGACAAGGTAAAGCCGAACAGCTTGGAACTGGATAAGATGGAGGAAGATAATGAGCAGTTCATGCAGATCACGATGAAGCTATGTTCCCAAGATGGCAGTGAGATGCTAAGGTTGTCCATTGTTGCCGCGGCTATGTATGAATACGGCTTTCAAATTGCAAGATTGGATCGCCTTGTCGGCCACGTCGAGAAAGATTCAGATGCGTAGCGGCAGATGGTGTGCAGCGTATTGAATCTTTTCGCACCGCGCGTGCTCCCAAGCACGCGGTGTTCCGCTGC
Organism: Paenibacillus wuxiensis; assembly: GCF_040195695.1. Classification (NCBI taxonomy): domain Bacteria; kingdom Bacillati; phylum Bacillota; class Bacilli; order Caryophanales; family Paenibacillaceae; genus Paenibacillus; species Paenibacillus wuxiensis. The sequence continues at coordinate 44,928 of NZ_JBEFZI010000015.1, forward strand.
ATGACGGCGGTCGGTCAACCACAAGGTTCACAGGAGTAGCAGAATAAATAACCGATGATCGTACCAAGGAGGAAGACGGCTGATGACAGCTGTCTTCTTTCTTTTTTCATCAGCAGGATCCAATAAAGCTGTACTCCCATGCTTTTGTGCTGCGCGAATGAATTTCACGCAGGACAGCTTGGATATACAGATGTGAGACACAAGGGCGGAACAGGCGATCGATTTTAGGAAAGCTTAGGAAAGCTTAGGAGAGCTTAGGAAAGAATTCGTTGGAAATTCATAATTTTAGGCATTGAACTGATGGCAAGAGCGATATATGTAAGGAGAAGGGTTGACTCTTTCATTCAGATTGGAGTGAAGTGTAGTGGAATCGGTTCATTTGGAGCATGAGGTGCTAAATAGTTTCCAAACTTGGAGAGGATGGGTAATCGAAGTTTTGAATAAGGTAGACGTGGAAATTGTCGATACGATCCCAGCAGGGTGCAATAACTCTATCCGATGGCATGCGGGTCACCTTGCTGTGGCATGGGATCAAGGAATTTTCCAGAATGTCTTTAAGGAAAAGCACTTGCCTGAACATTATGTGGGCTATTTCGCCAATGGAACAAGTCCTTCGCAATGGAATGGGGATGCTCCTGCTCTGGCGGAGATCATCACCCATTTGGAGGCACAGCGTCATATGATCTGTGAGCGAATTGGGGGAAACTGGGATCTCGACTTGGTCAATCCTTTTCTTCAATTTACGAAGGCTAGCCAAATGTTCTTCTTCTTGTTAAGTCATGAAGCTATGCATTTCGGCCAGATCAGGACATTTATAAAGACCCTTGAAGCATCCCAGCCGAATCCAATCTAAGTACTTCGACGAAACAAGCATGTACCGATGGGCAATTTTATTATGCATGTCAGAAAGGGATCAAAGAAAAAAGAGCCGTGTACCGGCTCTTTTGACAATAAACCTGTCAAATAGGAAGATGCGTAGTTAGGTAGTTAGGTGATTCCGATTGTAATGTTATTTGCGCTTTGTTTTTGGACGAACGCCGCGAGTGCCAACAGTACGCTTGCCATTTTTCACGCTTCTGATTTCTACAGGGCCTACAACTTCCTCTCTTTCGACAACCGTGAATACATGCTTCGGAATCGGGCAGCAATGATGACGGTTGATCACTTCGATCGGATGAATGATAGGCAGTATTTGAGGATGGAAGAAATCACGAATTACTGGTCTTGGCGGACATACGATTGGTTCTGCTGGCGGGCAGAACGGACGAGGACATGTCATGAATAACAACTCCTTCTGTTAAGATGGTACATTATATTGGGGAACTTGGAATTGAGTCTGTACACCTGTACTGTCTCGTGAGAAAAATGCACAAATATGGGTGGGAGACCAGCAGTGCATTTGTGTATGTCGTCTCGCTTTGAGCGTGTTATTGAACAGCGGGTAAACGTGCAAATGTGCATAGATCGAGCGGAGAAAGGGTATCTTTACCTCTATATTCGTTACGAGGTGAGACTGATGCCCAAGAGGCTTATTAATGGAATTCATCTGCACTACCATACGTATGGCATAGGTACACCCATATTGTTTATTCATCCGCCACTGTTGACCTCGGCCAACTTTCGATATCAAGCGGCGCAATTATCGTCTACTCATCAAGTCATCACCTTCGATATTCGCGGCCATGGGGAGAGTGATGCTTCCAAGGAACCCATTACGTATCCGCTCATTGTCCAAGATATGGTGAAGCTGCTTGACGAGCTTGGCATTAAGCAGGCCTATATTTGTGGATACTCGACTGGCGGAGCCGTAGCGCTTCAGGCGCTATTATCACATCCGCATCGATTCAAGGGCGGCATTCTTGTGAGTACGATGGCGGAAGCAAGCGATTACTGGCTAAGAGGAAGAATTGCGCTTGCGATCGCACTGACGGCGATGAAGGCCAAGTCATTGCTTGCGTGGGCTATTTCGTTCGGAAATGCGGACAGCCGGACGACATACCGGAACTTGAAACGTACGGCGATGCGTGGGGATGTATCGAATTGGAAGCAATATTATCAAGCGTCATTGAAGCATCGCTGCACAGAGCAGTTGAAGTGCATTCAGGCGCCTATGCTGCTGATTTATGGCGAGAAGGACAAAGGTTTCCATCGTTATGCGGTCAAGCTCCAGCGATATTTGCCGCATTATCATTTGTATTGGCTGAAGGGGGCTAAGCACCAAATTCCGACGAAGCAAGCACGTGAGATGAACGGAATTATTGCACGGTGGGTGCGGAATCAAGAGCTGGCATCGGAAGTGAAGGAGGAGCTTCTTGCAAAGCGGACTGTGAATTCAATGCCGAAGCAGGAGGCTGAGAGTACTCAGTCTGAGTGGGATGGAACCGCAAGCGAGACGAACTCTGCAATTCCGATGGAACCACCCTGGTACATGGAGGAAGAAGACTTACGTGTAGCTGATGCACTGCATGTTCTAACTGCAGCGGAAGCAGGAGAAGTAGATGATCATCATGCGGATGAACTGCATTGATCGGCGAGCTTAAGTTGGAGATCGAGCAATGGGAAATAGAAGTGAGATATGGACTGCGACTGGATCATGGCTTATACAAATAAATGTTGGAGAAGACGCGCAGCTGTGCTTGGGCATTGGCGCGTCTTTTTTTACTGCTTGTTGGAGGTTAGGGAATGGGAAAAGGATGGACGGTGGTTGCTAGCACATTCCTTCAATAATAATAGATTTCTTTTAATAGTTATTCCAAATATAGTGAGTTGAAGGTATAATTTATGGAAATATGCAGCAGTACTATGTTTCTATTACTCCATGAAATCAGGTGACGACTATGCTCATAGTGAAGAAGGGTGTGAGAACAAAGAGAATCCCATTGGCATTGAATTAGGAATGGTTTATCGCGACTGCTTACTATGAATATTCGACCTCCTTGGTGCAGCGGATTGCGGTTATTCTGGGCGAGGTGGAGGATGCTCAGTACTATAGCAGCTTGCACGGGCATATTCTTCAGGCGCTTCAGGATGAGTTCATTACGCCGAATGGCAGACTGGCGTCTGATACGCAGACCGCACATGTACTGGTATTGATGTTCAATCTAGCTGGTGAGTGCGTGAAGGAACGCGCTGTGAAACGCTTGGTAGAATTGTTGAAGCATGAGAAGGATCATTTGACGACCGGATTTCTAGGGACACCGTACTTGAACCTCGTCTTGAGTCAATGGGGACATCACGAGCTTGCGTGCAAGCTCTTATTCCAAGAGGATTATCCGTCATGGTTCTATCCGATCAAGAAAGGCGCAACCACCATATGGGAGCATTGGGACGGCATTAAGGAGGATGGCTCGCTATGGAATGACAGTATGAATTCCTACAACCATTACGCCTACGGTTCCATTATCGAGTGGGTGTACCGCTATGTCGTCGGCTTGGAAATCGATGAGGAGCAGCCTGCGTATAAGCATTTCTATTTGCAGCCGCATTTTGGTTATGGTCTAGATTGGCTGCGAGTGAAGCGGGAGACGGCGTACAGCGAGATTGCGATCGAGTGGAAGCTGGAAGATGGTATGGTCGAACTGACAGTGAGCATTCCAGCCAATACGACTGCGACACTGCGAATCGACAACCAGATCTGGGAACCTGTTGAAGATTATGAAGCAACGATCGGTTCAGGGGCGCATCGGTTGCAGTACCGTCAATCTAGATGACCGGATTTAAGCGGGAAAGTTATGTACATCGGGGGCATATCCATCATGAGTAGGTGGATATGCCTTTTGGTTTTCGAGGATTATATTTCCAATCAAGAGGTTTCGAAGTTATACTTAGAAGAAGGAAATTCTTGAAGTCCTATTATTGAGGTGAATCTGAGATGTCAGTAGTCAACGTTGAGTTGAATCAGAAAATCATTTTAAAACACCTGATGACATTGTTTCTTCATGACTTATCAGAATTTAATGAAGAACAGGAATTTAATCAAGAGAGTGGTTTATTTGAATTTGATGCTTTTGAATGGTTTTTTGAGAAGGAAGGTTTAACTCCATATTTTATTAAGCATGAGGATGATATTATCGGTTTCATTTTACTTCAAAGCTCTCCTTATACGAATCCAGAGCGATATGATTATTTGATTAATTCATTTTTCATTCTAAAGAAATATCGTAGGAAAGGTATGGGGAAACAAGCCGTTCAAGATTTATTTCAACAATGTCCTGGAAGGTATGCAATAGGCCAACTATCTAATAATACTCCCGCAATTCAATTTTGGAGAAAAATTTATGAAAATATGAATGTCGAATTTCAAGAAAAAGAAGAGATGGAAGAAGGTCTTAAGATAAGATATCAATATTTTGAGATCTGATTTTGTAAAAAAGATTATTACCATATCAGGAAGGCATAGATGCCAAAAGGTTATAAGAAATCATCGTAAATAAATTTCAACAGAAGAGATGTTACTACTCATTATATATAGTTATGGATAAGTGTTTGTAATATCTGCATTAATTAATCCTAAGAGGTGATTATATTATGCGAATAAGAAAAGCAACGATAAACGATGCAGAAGGAATTGCAAAAGTTCATGTGGATAGTTGGAGAACAACTTACAAAGGTATTATCCCAGATGATTTCTTGTCAAAATTATCATATAAAAAAAGAACTGATGTATGGATCAAAAACATTGAAAATGAAGATAATTTTGTAGTTCTAGCGGAGAACCCAGAAGGACAAATTGTTGGGTTTGCAGATTGTGGTAAGAGAGAAACAGTTCCTAATTCAGGTGACTTAACATCTATATACATACTTAAGGAATATCACGGAAGAGGTTTAGGGAAAGAATTACTCAGACAACTGTTTCTACATTTCAAATTTTTAGGATATCAAAACATTTATGTTGATGTTCTAGAAGATAACAAGACCCGCTATTTTTATGAACATTATGGTGCTAAATTATGTGATTCCACTCAGATAATAATTGGGGGAAAAGTTCTGAATGAATTAACTTATGAATGGGATAAAATTGACGAGGTTATAGCGAAGTTATAACCTTACTATACTTAAAAACAACAATTAATAATTTGTATTTCAATGGAGTCGATGACTTCCCATAACACCGTATTTACACTGCTAACCTTTCGGTTCTTGGTCTGCACGAGATGATTCGAAGAAGTTGATCAGCAGACAATCCTGAGAGCTAAGTTTTCGACCCAGCTGCTGTCGCTCCTTTATCGTGAAAACTGAGGACGTTAGACGGAAATACTGTAATGAATTAAATAAGAAAACAAGGGATAAAATCATGGAAAACTCAATAATTAAATATCTATATTATTTGGGATCAGGATTATTAGTATGTTTTGTTGTATATATGATCGCAACTAATTCCTTTCAAAAGACTAAATATACACTCTTTATCTATGAATATCCAGCAAGTAATAGCAAGAAAGTTGAAGGATTGGAAGACCCCAATAAAAGAATAAGTGGCTACAGTTTCGGAGTACCAGGTATCGGAATTCTAGATAAGAGAATAAACGTATTAAGCACACCATTATATGTATTAATAAAACAAAAGAATCAAGAAATTGAATATGTAACTGACAACGTTAAGAAATTAAATGAGTATCTAAAGGAAGAAATAAAATAACTTGTAAGTGGATTTCGAAGAAGTCAGCAACTTCACCTAACACTGTATTTACACTGCGGGGCTTACGCCCATTGATTCGCTCAAGGAAATTCGGAGAAGTTGGATCAGGCGGACACATCCTCACCGACTAAGCGCATCGCGCTCAGCGACTTTTTCGTCTCAAGTCGGTGGGGTCGTGAATACAAGAACGTTATAAGTAATTACCTAATGCAAAGCATGATAAAAGAAGAAAGGAACATAAACGTATGTGGGTTCCTTATGAGACATTAAGAAAACATCCTCCAGATTTTCTTGTTAAGTATCGATTTTTTATACCTGAAGAAGGTGGAAGACAAAATCTTCCTTATCAAGGTTATCGAAGTGATTTTGCTATAGAATCGGATTTTATGAATAATACAATAGATTTAAGGGTGATACACCCTGAATTTGAAGATGAGTTTGGAAATCTTATTATGGACGAATCAAAGCAAGTAAATATAAGTGGAACAGCAAGGATGTGGATTCTATTTCCTAGTTCTAGAGCACGTCATAGAAAAACATTAGAAGTAGGAATGAAGGGATATTTTATGGAAGGACCTAAAAAGGTAGCAGAAGCAGAAATAGTTCAAATCATCGGACTACTAACAAATTCTTGTATTGAAGATCATTGAATTTTGGAAGCTTGCTCAAAGCAGAGGCAAATACATATTGCATTATATTCACGCATCGGGGCATTCGACCCTTGGTTCTGACTTCGCCAGAAGCCCTGAATACAGGAACAAATGGGGGGATATACATTAAAATCCCATTAACTAGTGTGAAAGCAATCATTATTTTCATTTTTCTATTAGGGGTAATATATCTCTGGTTTGTTGATTCGAACAATGTCACAAAGGAGATTCAAATAAAACATATCGCAAGTACTGAGATGTCCAAAGCGGTATATACAAAAGAAGGAACGGGTGCATTCATCAATTGGGTAGATATTAAATTAAGGCAAGACGAAGTTGAAAATATTGCAAACTGGATTAATTCCGTACCTGAATCAGAAATTATAGAGTTGAACCAAATACCTTCAAATAGAAGCATTAATGCAGGGATTGTGTTTAAATTAAAGACCAATAAAGAGATACGAATTCAATACGATCTTGAAAAGATATATATAACGAGAACAGATCTGAAAAAAAGCCAGGTTGTTTATTCAATTAATCAAGAAGAATTAAAGAAATTCTTTGATACACAGCTTAAGGGTTTTTATTTTGGAGAAGACAAAGTAAAGGATTTCTGAAAGAATATCACCCAATAGAGAACTTTTTATTTGAGAGGTAAAGAATGACCAAAAAATTAAGTAGAGATGAATTGATTAATCTCGTAAGGAAAATTATGAAATGTGAAGGATCAGAGCACGAAATAGATGAGATGATGAATTTACTTGAAAGTAATGTGCCAGATCCACATGTCTCAGATTTAATATTTTGGAGTGATATCGAATATAGCCCAGAAGAGATAGTCGATAAAGCAATGAGCTACAAACCTATTATTTTGTAAAGTATATATTATTTTGTTAATAATTCGAAACTAGAAGTAATTGATGGCGATAGTGACATAAGTTTCGAAATAGATTTGATTGATAAAGATACCAAAGCTCAATAAGAGAGGGTATCGAACTGCATGATAAATATATGGAAATGACTTAACGGGGTTCCTTACACATTTCGTGATTTCTTAAATGAGCCAGCGTTTGTATTTGAAGAAACAACATTTAATTTCAATATAGGAACGCTTGTACGCAGAAGTTTAAAAAGGTAAAATATAACTACAATTGAATCTTAGGTGGGCGTGGTTTCACTTCGGAAGAATAATTGTGGGATAAATATGTACCAATCCAGGTACACGGAGGGGAAATATGCTTTACGGACAACGAGTAACATTAAGGCCTGTTGTTGAAGAGGATTGGGAACAATGATATGCATGGCTGTCTGATCCTGTAGTTAACCGAACGTTACCATCAGGGAGTGGTATGCCCCTAACACCTGAAGTGGTCAGAGAACGTACACGGAGGTTCGCACAAACAGATCTATCAGCTGTCTATTTTACCATAATAAAAGAAGACTGCATCGCGATTGGCAGTACCCAATTGTTTAACATCCATCCTTGGTCCAAGCATGCTGAATTTGGTATTTGGATTGGGGACAAAACGGTATGGGGGCAAGGTTACGCTACAGAAGTGACAGGTGTTGTCCTGGGTTTTGCATTCGAGCGTTTAAACCTTCATAAGGTGTATTTGACGGTAGATGCTGATAATCCTGGTGCTATTCGGAGTTATGAAAAGGCTGGTTTCAAGAAGGATGGCATACTAAGAGACGAAGTCTATAAAAATGGCCAATATGTAGATCGTATAATGATGAGTATTTTGAAGCATGAATATTTAAAGCTATCTAATTGTTCCAAGTAACAAAGCGTTCAGGATACTTAAAAAGGATATACAGGAATATGAATTATAATGAGTAGAGTATCGGATGTATAATCATGGAAGTCGGTCAGACAACAAACGCCCCACCCTAAGATATGAGCTTTCTAGGGCTGGGGCGTTTCGTGAATACAAAACGTTAGATAAAATCACAAAGAGTTTGAAATTATTCATTTTAGGAGTGAAGAGGATGAGCGATGCTTTTCTAACAAAATTAGAACACATGCAAATTCCAGTCAAAGACTTGGATGAATCAATTGAGTGGTATGTATCGCACCTTGGATTCAAATTATCAGGGAAATCTAAAGAGCATCATCATGCCTTTTTAACATTGGAAGAAGGGCCAATGTTAATGTTGTGGGAAACCAATGAAATAACAAGTGCTAACTTCATATTTAATGGACAAGAGATGCCTGTATTGCTCTACAACACCAAGCAAATTCATCAGTTCCATGATTATCTGAAAGAAATTGGAGCTGAAATTACTTTTTATAAAGATGAAGGATTCGGATGGGTTCTTAAATTCGTAGATCTCAATGGGAACATGTGGGGAGCAATTCAATTAAATGAATAGCAAATGAAATTGAAAGCGGAGTCAGAGTGGGTTCGTCTAACACAATATTCATGCTTTGGACCATTCGACCCTTGGTTTGGCTGTAGTCAATTTAAGCAGTTCAAGGATGGAGATCTCAATTTGAAAGAAGTTTATCAAACTCTTGTAATCGAAGAAGTAAGTAAAGACACACAAGAAGATGCTAAACGTATTGTTTTAGCTGGACTAAAGGAGAGATTTGGATCGTTGGATGAATCATTAAATCAAGATCTCAATGAAATCGTCCTTAATTATAGTAGTAGGGGAAATCACTTTTTGGTTGGCAGAATAAATACAAAAGTTATTTGCACTGGTGCATTAATTCGTGAAGAGGTTGATACAGGGAGAATTGTTAGAATGTCGGTACAAAAAGAATACCGAAGACATGGATTAGCTCAAAAAATGTTAAAAGAGCTTGAAAGAAGAGCAATAGCTAAAGGATTCAAGAGAATTGTGTTAGAAACGACAAATTCCTGGCACGATGCAATTTCTTTTTATAAGAAAAATGAGTATAAAGAATTTGATAGAAATGAGTATGAAGTACATATGGTAAAAAAGTTATTTTAATGGTATTTGGGAGGGAGCTAACAATGATTTTTGAGATGACTACTCAATTTCGGGTATCAAATATGGAAGAAGGACAGAAGTGGTATGAAACACTCTTACATAGAAAGCCTGATTTTATTCCACATGAAGGCTTTGCGGAGTGGGAACTGATTCCCGGATGTTGGTTACAGATTGCAGAAGGAACACCTACTGAAGGTAATGGGCCATTACGTTTGGGAACAACGAATATTGATGCTGAGAAAGATAGACTTGCTGAAGTGTTAGAAATAGATGATTTTGAAATTTACTCAAGACCAGAGGTTCCGGTCAAATGGGGAACCTTTACAGATCCTTGGGGGAATCGTCTTGGATTTTTTGAGTACCTGGATAAGAACGAAGAACGAGAACGTATAAAGATGATTTAAAGATGATCATTGGAACGAAAGATTCTTAATCAAAGAATATGGGACAGTGACGTCTCTTGGTTGTTAGATGTATAATCATGGAAGATAATCAGACGACAAACGCTCCAGCCTAAGATAAGAGTTATCGGCTGGGGCGTTTTACGAATACAGAAACGCTAGCTGAAATGCGGCGTAAAATCGAAAGGAGGAATAAGTCTTGAAAGATACGAAGATCTATAAAGAAGTAAATAATTGTTCTATAAGTGCAGATATTTATTATCAGGGTAGAAATTCTCCTGTGATCTTGTATATCCATGGAGGAGCGTTAATTTTTGGAGCAAGATCATGGTTATCCTCAGATCAGATTGAATATTTCAGACGATCTGGCTTTAGTATAGTCAGTGTTGATTACAGACTTGCTCCTGAAACTGGATTTGAGGATATCATAGAAGATATAAAGGACGCAATTACTTGGGTAAGAACGAAAGCAATCGAATGGTTTGATTTCGATGTAAGTAATATTGCAGTTATGGGTAGCTCAGCTGGTGGCTATCTTAGTTTATTAATTGGAACAATGGATATTAGACCTAAAGTGATTGTTTCACTTTATGGTTATGGGGATATTCTTGGGGAATGGCTCTCTAAACCGAGTGAATACTACTGTCAGAAACCGACTATAAATAAGGAGACAGCTTGTCAGCATGTCGGGGATCGTGTAGTTACGAATGGCCAATGGGAACGATTTAATTATTATTTATATTGCCGACAGCATGGTGTCTGGTTAAAAGAAGTAACGGGAATCAACAATGAACATGATCATACTAAATTAATTCAATATAACCCAATCAATAATATAACGGTAGATTTTCCCCCAACATTATTGCTTCATGGTGATCAAGATACAGATGTTCCCTACGAACAATCAGTATTAATGCACAAGAAGTTAAAGGAAAAGGGAGTAGCTACAAAGTTAATAACTATAAAAGGAGCGGATCATGTTTTTGATCAGAACTTTAGTGACCTACAAGTTCAAAGCGCCTTTGAAAATGTGATTGATTTTTTGAGAACACATCTTTGTAAATGAGGTATCCTATGAGGCAGCAATTAGAAGGCATTGTATTTGATATGGATAATACGATTTTAAGCTCAAAAATTGACTTCCAAGCCATGAAGTATGAAACCTATCAATTTCTCGTATCGAAAGAGATCCTACCCGCTGGATATAATCTTGATTACCATACAACATCAACAATTGTTGAGGAAGCAATACAAACGAATCGAATGACTGAAGAGTTACTGAAAGAAATGTGGGATATTGCGAAGAAGCATGAAGTGTGTGGAATGCAGGGGGCAGATTTGGAGCCCGGTGCAGTGGAGATCCTTAATAAACTTCAAGGTAGATATCACCTTGCAATTGTAACAAATAATTCTGTTGAAGCTGCAGAAATCGCATTAAGAGATAATGGTATTTATGAATATTTTGATTTCATTATTGGTAGGGAGTTAATGAAATCATTGAAGCCTTCACCGGATGGATATTTGCGAGTGTTGGATGAATTTAAGAACTCAGCGAATGAATGGCTCTCTATAGGCGATTCATGGATAGATGGAAAGGCATCTATTAGCGCAGGGATAAGGTTTATAGCTTATCGATCCGATAAAGAAATGTTGAAGCAGATGAAGGTGAACCCGACTGCAGAACTGTCCAATCTCTTGGAATTGATGAGTCTGATTGAGCAAATCGAAGAAGGCTCTGTGTGAAAACTTGTGCAAGAGCTACTAAATATGATAGGAGGAGGATATGATTTGACCTTAGAGTACTTAATGAGATCGAAAAACATTCAATTTAGGAGAGCCAAAATAGAGGACTTAGACTTCATTATCTCATTAGAAAAACATCCAGATAGCAAGAAATATATTATTTCTTGGACCAGGGATAAACACCAGGATGCATTGGGAAGCGATGATTTTATATATATGATTGTAGAGAACTCAAATAGTCAGAAGATTGGGTATTTCATATTATCAGGACTATCAAATCAAAATGGTTGTATTGAATTAGTTAGAATTAATATAGGTGAAAAGGGTAAAGGTTATGGGAAGGAAACAATGAAGCTGGTACAAGAATACGTGTTTAATCATCTTAAAGCGCATCGGCTTTGGTTGGATGTTAAAGAACATAATAATAGAGCAAGACACGTATATGAGTGGGCCGGATTTAAGGTAGAAGGCTTGTTAAGGGAATGTATTAAATCAGAAGAAAATTATGAGTCCTTGGTAATAATGGGAATGTTGGAGAATGAATATAGAGGAAGACTTTCGGCTTCGATCCTTAGTTAGTTTCATTATAATGTGTGGAGGTATTTTATTTCCGACAGGACTTGTACCTAAATTGGATATATTTTATTAGGTCTTTACCAGGTAGTATCTTATTCTTGATCATATATTGGTATGAATTAAAGACATTCAAAGGTATCCGGAAGGAGTAATAAAATGGACATTACGTTAATCAAATCAGGCCTTAATGAAGCATCGATGATTCACGAAATGCAAATCAAAGCATTTATGCCGCTGTTAAATACATATCAGGATTATGAAACCAGCCCTGCTAATGAATCTGTGGAACGAATAATAGATCGATTAAATCAATCGTTTACGGATTACTACATTATAAAAAGTTCAAATATTTCAATAGGTGCAATTAGAATTGTAAGGAAAGAGAATAAAATCTATCGCGTCAGCCCAATATTTATTTTGCCTGAACATCAAGGGAAAGGAATTGCACAAAAGGTATTTTCTATAATCGAAGATATATATAACGATGCGCGAATTTGGGAATTGGATACCATATTACAAGAGCAGGGGAATTGTTATCTCTATGAAAAATTAGGTTATCAAAAGACCGGGGAATTAGTGCAAGTTAACGATAATATGACAATTGTGTTTTACGAAAAACGTTTGATTTAGCATTAAGACGCAACATCAACAAAAGCCCCAGCCTGAAGAGCTATCTAAGGCTGGGGTTTTTCGTGAATTCATGAACATTATCTGAAATTAATACGTGAGGAAGTGAAAGAGGGATTCGAAAATTAAACTTGACACTGTAAAGATTGTTTATTATGATCTTTACAGTGTCAAGTTACATGAAAGGAAGTATATATCAAATGAAAGAAAAACCATATCATCACGGTGATTTGCGAAATAAACTTATCGAAGCTGGAATAGGACTTATTAATGAAGATGGGTTAAAAGGTTTTTCCCTGCGTAAGGTCGCAGCGAAATGCAACGTCAGTCATGCCGCACCATACAGTCATTTTAAAGATATAGACGAGCTGATATATGCTATGGGCGAGCATGTAACGGAGCGATTTATGGATAAGATGCGTACATCAATTCGTGGACAGGAAAACAGTCTCGAAGCAACCTCGCTGCTAGGGCAGGCTTATATTTCTTTTTTTATTGAAAATCCGCAATATTTTCAGTTCCTTTTCTATCACTCAGGATTAACCATTGATTTAGACAATGATAACGCCAATGATTATCCGCCATTTGCTTTATTCAGGACAACGGCGTATCAAATGTTTCGCAGTTTAGGGTTGCCAGAGGAAGCTTTTTCAGAAAAACTGATTGCTCTTTGGTCAATGGTACACGGAATAGCCTCGCTGCTTACCAATCAGGGTATTCGATATTCCGGGGACTGGATTCATGTTTTTATAAACAATTGTATTAAGGAGATAGAATGATGAAAATGATTATCCATGATTTAAATCAACAAGAATTCATGGCGTTGTATGATAACCCAAATACAGACGTAACGGTTATATCAGACAATGGCACAATCCGTAAATGCATTGGTTGCTTTGGATGCTGGATCAGAACACCGGGAGAATGCGTTATAAAGGATGGTTATGACAATATGGGCGAGCTTCTTTCAAAATGTCATGAGCTGGTTATTATCAGTAAATGTGTTTATGGGAGCTACAGCCCCTTTGTGTGCAATATTGTGGATAGAAGCTTGCCATATCTCCTGCCTTATTTCGTAATCAAAAATGGAGAAACCCATCACCGATTCCGATATGATAACAAATTCACTCTATCGGTACATTTTTATGGAAATGACATAACCAAAGCAGAAAAGGAAACCGCACAAGCTCTGGTTGCGGCGAATAGCGTGAACTTAAATTCCATTGGAAACAAGATATATTTCCATAACAGCTTACAAACAATTAAGGAGGTTATATAGTGAGAATTGCTATGATAAATGGAAGCCCCAAGTTAGGAAAGAGCAATTCGGGAAGGATGCTCAAAGCACTTGAACCCCTGATAGACTCCAAGCATGAAATATCACACTATAACATGAATAAAAAACCACTTACCGATAAGCAATACATCGAGCTTTGCCACATGGATACACTGATTATTGCATTTCCTCTATACTTCGATGCAATACCGTCGCATTTATTAGGGATGCTGACTACTCTTGAAGGGTATATGAAGGCAGAACGGAAAAAGGAAATTTATGTTTATGCCCTTGTGAACAATGGATTTTATGAGGGGAAGCAAACTTGCATTGCTCTTGAAATCATCAAAAATTGGTGCATACGATCCGACCTTCATTTTGGACAAGGAATCGGACAAGGCGCTGGAGAAATGATGGGTTTTATCGAAAAGGTACCACTTGGCCAGGGCCCTTTAAAAAATCTAGGAAGGGCAATGGAGAGACTGGCAGAAAATATACATTCGCAGGGGAGTGATGAATCCTTACTGTTCAGTCCCAATTTCCCACGCTTTGCCTGGCGATTTGCAGCAACACACGCTTTTTGGCATGCAAAAGCGAAAAAGAATGGTCTGAAGAAGAAAGATATTATGAAAAGGCTTTAAGAAAGCACTGATCCCCCTGCGTTAATCAATTCGGAACAGCATTTCTATGTTTATGGATATATCAGAAAACCAAATCGAAAAGACAAAGTGAAGACGTCAGCCTGTAGATGTGCTGACGTCTTGTCCGTGTCTATGAATTGCAATACTCAAACTCTTTGTCGAGCGCGTCGAAATTAATTTCCTGTTTTAACACCTCTTCTAATTCATCGATTGAGATTAACCCTTCCAGTGGCAACTCGAGCCCAGTTGAGGTCGTTTCTATGTATTCAAAAACATCTCTACCATATATTTCTTTCAACTTTTCAACTTGATTACGCTTCAAATACTTTCCGTGTGTTCTTAATATGTTGGCAGAATTGACTTTCAAATCGCCACTTGCTGTATGGGAATACTTCGTATTCGTTAAATCTTCAAGCAAGTCCCGAAAAATAAAATCCTGTAAATTTTTCGCCAAAACAACAGCGGTAATATCATCGTGATAAATCAGCGTAATAGGTACATCCTCACCGTTTTGTTTATCAAATTGGAACACATACAAATCTCCGTTTTTTTGTCGACCAAATGGAACAAACTGAAACTCTGGTTTCGTCTGACGATAATCGTTAGGGTCTTTGAATGCTTCGATTTCTTCAACGATGCTGTCCCATTTTAGCAACTCAAAGTCAAAGCCGAAAAACAGCATAGGCGGGTTTTGGGCTAATTTGGCATAATACTTTTCGTTCCAATCCTGCCCATATTCTCCGCCCGAATCCAACATACCGTCTAAATACAACTGTCTATATAGTTTCGGGTATGTAAAATTGTACTTCTGTTCAATTTGCTCTAATTCATTCATACTATCCTCCCAAAACGACAATATTTTCTATTAGTATAGCAAACGCGAACTTGTTATTACATACCACAGAAAAACATTGTGCCGATTGGCATGGAAAGGAGCACGATCGTGGCTATCAGCCATCACAGTATCAAAATCGTCAGCCGCGGCAACGTTATCGGAAATTACGTGGCGTTTCTAAACGAAGTAATAATTGACGTTCATGGAGTCTAAGGATTAATTTCTATTTCGAGTTCAGAGTCCCTTTGAATTCTAAAAGAAGATCAACGCTCGCCGTGGGTTTTCGTTAGATTCAAATCGTCTTTCAAGTGAGGTGGGGTTGAAAGTGATGAAGGCAAATCAAGATCAGCGCATTCCCTATGCAGTTTTCGAGAATGAAACTCAATTACCTATACTGGATATTACTCATCCCCTTTTCACCGGAAGTATTGATGAACAGGCGTATCATTTGAACTGTCTCAAGTCAGCCCGGAGTATTGAATCATTAAAGAAGATGCCTCGCTTTATTCAGAACATATTTGTGAAAATGTCGAGTGTTGACAATTCCTATCTTAGCGGCATGCGTACCCTGCTGTACAAACTTGGTCCCGAGTTATGCCGGGGGATAAAATTAGGCTTCCGGGACAAGTGGGCGGTGAAGCAAACCTCTTTCATGGGGCTTCGGATCAGGCTGAGGGATCTGTGCCGGCTCCAATCGAAAATTTTGCAGCCCCAACTCAAACAATTCCCTGAACGGACCCTTTGCTTCTTCAATATCGCTGGAGGTGCGGCAACCGACAGTATCAACACTCTGATTCTAATTCAGGAATCGGATCCGGATTTACTCAAGGGACGGAAGATTGAGATCAACATATTAGATATCGATACCTACGGACCCAATTTCGCAAAACGATGCATCGATGTTCTGAAGCAGCCGGGGGAACGCTTCTATGGTCTGGACATTACCCTCAATATCATTCATTATGACTGGAGCCAACCAGAGGAACTGCTGAAGTTGAGTTTGGAACGAGCTGGATGGATTCAGTTCTGTTCATCGGAGGGCGGGTTATTTGAGTACGGTTCGGATTCAGATATCATTGAGAATCTAAACCATTTGTTTACCACCTCCCCAGCAGATGCCCGGGTCACGGGTTCCTTAATTTTCGATCGGGCGCATGTAAATCCGGGATACCTTGGATTTACAGAGTTTATTGGCGTGCAAGTCCGCTATCTTGGGCTGGAGGGGTTGCAGCGAATTTTAACTAAAACCTCGTGGGTTTTGGAAGAATTCCATGAAATTGAATCGATCTATATTCTATTTTCATTGAGGAAAGCGTGACTCACGATTGGTGCATTCGCCCCTCGAACCGGTTGGGGGTTGAAGACTATCCGACTGGCAAATGAGATGCAGAGAAGCGAGAGCAGCTGGACACATCGATTTTCCTAAGATAGAAGCGCTATCCAAGGGAGATTGATGTCATGAATACTGAACCAGTGCAAGGGCATAAAAGAAGATTTAGAATATAAAACAGAACATACATTCTTGTATTGTGGTATAATTTCCCTAGATGAATTTACAAAGGGGAAAGAAAATGAGACTACAATTAATTTCTGAATTAGATGAATTTGTGTCGTTCGTAGAATCTTTAGATAACGTAAAGGATGAAATATGGTTTTCACCCCTTGGTGAAGGGAAGTGGAGAATTCATGATGTTATTACCCATATCATGAAATGGGATGATTATTTTAATAACGTCACATTCCCAAATTTATTAAACAGTAAATCTCCTGAATTAAGAGAACATCCGGACTATTTAGGATTTAATGAACAATCCATTATTTATGGAGAGGGAAGAAATAAGAAAGAAATCATCGAAGAAACAATTAAGAATCGCCAAATAATGATAAATAATTTAATGAAGCTGGAAGACAATCAATTTTCTGTCGTTTACCCGGGAGATCGGGGATTCACTATTGGAACATACTTAACAGAATTCTTTATATCTCATGAAAGCTACCATATGAAACAAATTCAAGATTTTTTGATAACTAAGCAGATAATGTAAGATCTTTCAAAGTCGATCCGAAGAAGGCACTAGCTTCTTTATTGGGGAGGAACCTCAAACAATGGCACATCAGCCTTGTTCGAGGTTCTTTATTGTTTCTAAAAGAATTACAATTACACGGGATTTGTATGCACGGGAAATCCAAGCAGCGGCATTGATTTATCGAACGTTGGAACTCTTAAATATTTCGAGTAGGGCTTCTATTAAAAAAGCCAATTTTTAATACTACATTATAATGTTATCAATTGAAATGTAAATGAAAGAAACACATGAAAATGGGACGATTTTTTCATTAATTCCCTAAAAATTAAATAGAATTGAGCCGATAAATGGAGAGGTTACACTTTTATGGACATCTGTCCATATTTTCTTGGCAGCTAAGAGTAACAGGAGGGCAATATGTATAAAAAGGTTAGGTCAGAAGAAGATTTGTATGAATGGCATCGAATCAAAAAGATTTCTTGGGACGAAAAAGGTTTTGACATGGAGTATGCAAAACCAAATTCAGACCAGTACCTATTCTTCATTGACGGGAAAGCAGGCGGGACTTTTGAGTTTACACCTTATGAATATGTTTCAGATTATATAAGAGGCATATTTGATGATGTATTAACGCCTAATATGAGAGTTGTTGAGACAGATAGTTTTGCTGTATTACCAGAGTTTAGAGGGAGACTAGGGCGTGAAATCATTTGCATGATGGTAGCTTACGCGGGGTGGCATGGATTTACGCACTCAATAGGACTTTCTGATCCTGGAGTGTTTCATTCTTTTAACAACAGCTATCATATTGAGGCAGAGCGCGTAGGGGAAAACTTGTTTTACAAAGGTGCCACGGCAATACCGACTGTATTCCATTTGGGAAAGGCGTATTCAAATCTATCATTGTCTCAATATTCCTGGTACACACAACCTAAAGAATTACAAGGAGACTTACTTCATGCTAAATAAAACAGAATTAGTTAGAAAGAGAAACAACTGGGTTGGTTTAGTATTTGCTCTGATTATTACATTTAACCAAGTTGTAAATTTAATCATAGGGATACCACCTTCATTTGTATTTTCAGTTCTAGGTATCATATATTTACTTATGCTGCCCGTTCTATATATAGCGAATCGGCCGCGTTTTAGAGGGAAAATAGAGAGCTATGTTACTTATTATATTCTCGCAGTAATCGGTGGCTTTATGTTCTATATCAATAAATTAGATCCACATATGATTAATATAATGACGATATTCTTTTTTGTTGCTGTCATGGGGATTTATCAAAGCAAGCGCATTAATTTTTTGACTATTTTTATTACTCTATCTATTGTAAGTTATTACTTTGTGACGCAAGGTGAAATCATTTTTCATTCAACGGCCTATTTAGATTTATATTTCTACTTAATAACATTTTGTTTTGTTGCTATCACAAATCTCTTGCAAGCAAGATTCAATAATACACTTCAAAAAACTGCAGATGAAAAGGCACAAGAAGCAATAAAGAGTAGGGGAGAAACGGTAGAGGTACTCAGACTTATCAATGATTCTATTAACACATTAAAAGAGTACCAAACTGAATTGAACCAAACCACCGGCAACGCAAACACGCGATCAATAGAGTTAGTATCCAGCATTGAAAATATGTTGGCTTCATTTGAGATGCTGAACAAACAGGCCTTAAACTTGCGCACCGAAATGAATGAGACTACCAATAATATCGATAATGCTACACAGTCTGTAGTTGAAATGCATACATATGTCGTTTCTACAAAAGAGGCAACTGCAGAGAGTGGAAAGTGGATTGGCTATTTGGAGAATGACCTTGTTGAATACAATAGCAACATCGAGAGTACCTCACAAATCATGGACAAATTAAATTCTGAAACTGAGGAGATTGAAAGAATACTCTCTGTTATTGGAGGATTGGCCAATCAGACAAATCTTTTGGCCCTTAATGCTGGTATTGAAGCAGCTCGAGCTGGAGAGCAAGGTAAAGGTTTTTCAGTAGTGGCCCAAGAAGTTAAAAAGCTCGCAGAACAGACTAAGGTGTCGTCGGAATCTATTACTGGTGTTCTTCTTCGAATAAGAGAGTATGTTGGGTCTGCAACAGACAAGGTTCGAAGTTCGCAAGGGGCTATATCCAAAAATCGTGATGGTATGCGTGAAGTTAAAACCATCTTCTTAGAAATCGAGCAATATATAAATAACTTCTCTGACCGAACAAGAGTCCTTCAGAACTTTATGGAGAATGTTAGAGGAATGGTGCAGGAGACTGGCGTATCGGTTGAAGAAAGTGCTGAAATTACTGAGAAGAATACTGAGAATCTTAAGGAAATATTATCATTAGTGACAACACAACAAGCGGAGATAGAAGGAATATCAGAAGGGTTTGAAGTGTTGGAAAAACAGGTATCTGCTATAGCGAGAAACTAAAACGATGAATAATTCCCCTCATGGAGATGTCAGCTTGGACTAGCTTACTCAGGAGCCCATGCAATATCTCAATGGGGGGATTTTTTGATTCAGGCTCATCTAAGGAATCAGTCTTTCATTCATCCATCCCCTCAATAATTTTCTAAAATGATTCCTCTAGTATCCACAAGAGGGTACTGCTAGTAAATGAAGAAGCATGCTAGAATGAAAGGTATGTTCAACAAGAAAATAACAGATTTTATAAGACATAACTCCTGAAGAAAGGGATCAATAAAATGAAATTAGTCTTATTTGGTGACAGCATTACTGCTAGGACGGAAGGTCATGAACGTCCCCTAATATCAATAAAACTGGAAGATAAATTAAGAGGAAATTGGGAAATCATTAACGCTGGGGTGCCAGGTAACACTACGTCCGATGCTCTCGAAAGAATTGAGAAAGATGTGTTAATCCATAATCCAGATTTCGTGACGGTTTTATTCGGAGCGAACGATGCTGCATCCCACACCATGGTTCCGCTGAATGACTTTGAAAGGAACCTGACTAATATTGTAACGGCGATAACTCCTCAAAAAACGATACTTATTAGTCCAGCACCAGTTGACGAAGGATTACAGCATACGAGAACCAATGCCGTACTTAAGCAGTATGCAGAGGTCGTGAGAGCAATCAGTCTAGCAACTGGCAGTCATCATATAGATTTGTTCACAAGCATGGTCAGTCTTCAAAATTTGTCAGAAATGTTGAGAGGACTTTTGAATGATGGACTTCATTTTGGTGAGCTTGGTTATAACTATTTATCCAATCTAATAAGTGACGAGTTACTGATAATTTCTGGGAAATCATCAGCTAGCGGGATACAATAAATTAATAACACATCTTGTTGAGCAGGCTACCGCAGCCTGCTCATTTTACTAGCTTACGGACAGTTTAGTTATAAATTGTTTACTACCTTCTATATCATTTGTGAGATGCTATAATTGTAAAATATAAGTAAATGGGTGGGGTTTTTAATGAGTTATTGAATCCCAACATAGTTAATGTCACAGATTTGGATAGGGGCGTATGTAGGTTAAATGATGGAAAAATTTTGATTTCCGTGTAATTATGAAAGTGGAGAACATTCTTCTAGCAGCCGGAGGAGCGTATATTATCCAAGATTAAGAGAATGAAGAAAAGGGGAGCATTTATGATAGCACTTAAGGAAATAGATCGTAGTAATTTTTTTGATGTCATTAAGTTGAGTGTCGCTGATGAACAAAGTGACTTTGTAGCGACAAATTTGTTTTCGCTCGCACAGGCTAAGGCATTCCCAGAGTGTGTCTGCTTGGCTATTTATCATGATGAAGTTCTAGTGGGATTTACGATGTATTGTATAGATGAAGAAGATCATGAATATTGGATTTATCGGTTAATGATAGATACTAAGTATCAATCAAAAGGTTATGGGAAGGCTGCTATGGAACTGCTCATTGAAAGGATTAAAGAAGACAGACAGCATCGGGTTATATACATAAGCTTTGAACCAGAGAATACTTGGGCAAAACAGCTATATGAAAAATTAGGATTTGAAGAAGATGGCCGAGTAATAGAAGGGGAAATCGTTTATAAACTGGAGTATTAAGAGTGTTCAAAGCCTACCCTAGGAATGTGGGGCGTCATGAATAAGAGAGACGTTATCGGAAATCTTCGTAAAGACATATTAGAGTGGAGGGCTATTCAAGATGGGTTCGAGACCAGTGATTATTGAAGATTATAATGGTGAATGGCCTGTTATGTTTAATGAATTGAAAGATATATTAAGAGATAAATTAGGAGAGTTAGCTTTAACCATAGAGCATGTTGGAAGCACCTCTGTTCCTGGCCTTTCTGCCAAACCAATTCTTGATATAGATATTGTAATAGACTCTATGACATTACTTCCTCGGGTAATTGGAAAGTTGAGTGAATTAGGTTACTTTCATGAGGGTAATTTAGGGGTAGAGAACAGGGAGGCTTTTGCAAGAACTGATGACATAGTTCCCCATAATGAAGAGATGAATCAAAAACCGAAACATCATCTTTATGTCTGCAACAAGGAAAGTGATGCATTACAGAAGCACATAACATTCAGAGATATATTAAGACAACAGCCGGATTTAGTAGCCGCTTACTCATCTTTAAAGAAAGAACTCGCAGAGAGATTTACTAATAACCGTACAGCATATACGGATGGAAAAAACCATTTTGTGAATACTGTTTTGGACAAATACAAATCATAATACCGCATTCACACATTGGGACTACTGTCCAATGGTTATCAAATGTATAATCATGGGAGAGGCTCAGACAATACACGACCCAGCCTATGATAAGAGCAATCTAGGGCTGGGTTGTTTTGTGAATACACGAACGTTATAAGAGATTGCCAACTCATATACACAACAAGAGAGCTAACTATGAAGCATTATTGGTCAAGGTAGAATGGCTGACATATTTGAATATAAGCAAGGCAAAATCATTAAGTTGTATAGGAGCCATGGTCAATTCAAAAATATTCGAGAACATTAGCGACTTTACATTCATTTTGAAGAAAAGGAAAACCAAATCGATGAATATTAGAGGAGTTATTCTTGAAGGATATTCAAACGCGGGTAAGACTTCGCTGCTCAAAGCGATAAAACAATCTCAAGCACTCGATGATTCAGCAGAGTTGAGTGTCGTAATACTTGGGGAGCATTACTCTCAGATTCTGAATAATGTTCAAGGTGAATTTGTTCGATTATCAAGAGGCCAGCATCTCGAACTATTGCGAAATAGAGTTGGTATGCTAAAGAATCTAAATGATTGGGCAGCCTATTTAGGGCCAGGGAAAAGAAAATCAAGAGGCCTTTTCTTTATCTTAGAGCGGTTCCATCTAAATCATCGAGTCGCATTCTCGGATTCAGATGATGCAGAAATAACAAGTATAGAGCAGGATTTAATCAAATTAGGAGCTAGGTGTTTATTGCTGACTATTTCCGACGATATAGTCGAGGAAAGAATAAAAAGTAGAAACCCTGAAACGTGGATTAACAAATCAAGGGAAGAACTCGATCTTGCATGCAAAGAATTGATTGATACTCAAAAAAGTCTTAGGATTCAAGCGTCTAAATCAATGGTACCGACAATCGAAATAAATACGGATAATAAAGAATGGGACAAGTATGCAGGATTAATCATAGAAGACAATGACTTCGCCTAACAAAGTAGTCTCGAATACAAAGGAGAGATAATGAATGACAATCGTTGGTCTTCTTGGGACTATTCATAATGAAGAAATTAGAAACCGAGTGAATTGTACATTAAACCTCTATAAGGACATTATTATTGAGTTTAACCCTGAAATAATCTGTGGAGAAGTACATCCTCAGAGCTGGATGAAATATCAAAATGATAAGTCATTGAGGGGATATTGGGGTGAACCTGCTAGTGAATACTGGGATCTCATCTTTCCTTTATGTGAGCAACATAATATTGAATTTGTTCCAATCGACTGGTTTGAGTTAGATGTTTGGAACAATTTCGATCCCTTTGCTGTATGTAATGAGATTGAAAGGGAAAAGTACGAGAGGATTGAGGAAGAATGGTTTGAAAAACAACTGAAGACTCATTCTGCTGGAACAATTCCATTTAACTCGGATGAGTATGACCTCATAACGAGAGAAAAGTACGAATGGATTAGCAACATTAATCCGAGGGCACATAACTATAGGTGGACAATTCGGAATCAGATTATGATTGAACGATTAAAAAATACGATTAAAGCAAACCCTCACAAAAAGATATTATGCATTGTTGGTGCAGACCATAATTATTATTTTAAAGAAGAACTTGAAAATGAACCAATTAATCTAGTTTATCCATTAATAACTCGCTAAAAGAATATATAAGAAAGGAAGACCTATCATGACAATCACATTGGGTAA
This sequence comes from Paenibacillus wuxiensis, assembly GCF_040195695.1. Lineage (NCBI taxonomy): Bacteria > Bacillati > Bacillota > Bacilli > Caryophanales > Paenibacillaceae > Paenibacillus > Paenibacillus wuxiensis. The sequence continues at coordinate 68,684 of NZ_JBEFZI010000015.1, forward strand.
TAAGATTGGTGAAGGAGGCTGCTCTGAAGTATTTGAAATAGGGGACAATCAAATCATTAAACTTGCCAAGGAAAATACGAGTATTGAAGCTGCAAAAAGGGAATATCTCAATAATTTCATCGCTTGGGAATGTGGTCTCCCTGTGCCTCAACCTTTTGATTTAACAGAAGTGGATGGCAGACCAGGGATTATAGTTGAACATATTTTAGGTGAGACAATGATGGAACGTATTATGAAACACGCTGGCTATAACGCTGAAATTATCCAGGATGATATTCGACTGACAGCTCAACAATTATATAGCGTACACAAAATTTTATGTGCTGGGCACGAATTGCCGAATCAAAAAACTGTTATTAAATCGCACATTTTGAGTGTGAACTACTTAACAGCTCATGAAAAAGAGAGTGTAATCTCATTACTTGATTCTTTGCCAACCAGACAATGTATGTGTCATGGTGATCCGAATCCAGGAAATATAATCATTGAGAACGATGGGAAGGCGGTCTTGATAGACTGGAGTAATGCTACAGTTGGCAATCCTGAGGCTGATATAGCGGAATATATTCTTATGATTCGTTATGCGATTTTACCTCCTCATTTTCCAGAGGCGCTAATTCATGAATTTGAATTCATCCGAGAGAAATTAATTACTATTTTTATGGATGAATACACAAAATTATCAGGAATTACTTATGATGATGTTGTCCCATGGTTAACACCGATTGCTGCTAGGAAACTATCTGCAGATGCTGTATCCGATTTGGAAAAAGAGAAGCTTCTTGAAGAGATTAGAAGGACTTTAATGGAGATAAAAGGGTAGCTCATTCAATAAAGATGCGACATAAGCTAGCACAGTATTCACGCTGCAGAGTCATACATCTCCTTGGCCTCCCCGAGAATTACTTTGAGCACTACATTGTTGCTTTTCAACTACTGGTTGCACACTTGATAAAAAAGGATTCGAAAAAATAGCAAGGCTATACATAGAAATAGAAGGTATTGATGGATTTATTCATTTAATCAAAGAGATACAGGTTGTTAAGGATAATAACGATTGGGCTTACTTTGAAAGTATTGCTGGAGATTTTGATATAAAAGGCTGTAATACTATCAATTTGCAAGTGATGGCTGAAGTTGCAATGAATGTGTATCACAATATATCTGCAGCGGATGACAATTGATAATAACGCCTATCAAGGTTGGTATGTCGAATAAGGTGCTGACATTCTATAACCAACGTATTTACGTCGTCGTGATCACAAGATTTTTCTAAGAAATATAATAACAGGAGTAGAGCATATGGCTATTTATTTTCCACCATTATACTGTGGGTATGATGCCAGGTTGAAGTTAATTAATGATCTTATTTGGAATGATTTATTTATACCTAGGGATAAGGAATGCAGAGTTGTTGATATTATCGGCTGGACGTATATTATTTGTCCATTAGGAAGTAATGGAACTATTGAACATCGAATGAAAAATAGCATTATGAGTGATTATTTTGAAATAATTGAAGATGGAATAAAACCGTGGATCGAGGAAAATAAACTTTCCATAAGTGAAAAAACACTGAAGAGCATATTAATTAAAGATATTAAGATACATATCAATAAGAGAGAAACCATTTGTATAGAGAAAGGAAAAACATATTATTGTTTGAAAGAACAAGCATCAGATGGAAGAATATTTTGGAATCTGATTGAAGAAAAAAACTATGACAAAACGTTAAGATTAAAGAATGAAGAATTTATAGAGTATATGGAGATTCTTTAAGCAGTAACTCGAATAATACTGGAGCCGGGCAACTAAGTGACCAGGAGTGATACAAGGTGAAAGAAGAATGGGAAAGATCAAGTAAGAGTAGTATGCACATCGAATATGAGACTCTAAATAGTATGATTAGCCAAGTTTTCAGAGGCAAGCGTCTCACCAAAGCTGAACGAACACAAACAGGACTTAGTAATGGTACCTATAAAGTGGAGATTGAAGGAACTACTATACCCTACTTTTTAAGGATCTTTGCTGGAGGTTCAGACGCAGCTTCAAAAGAAAAAGCAATCGCTGAGAGATTGCGCGGCGTCGTGCCAGTTGCCGATTATATATATCTGGATGCGAGCAGAAAGCTAATTGAATATGATTGGGCAATAATAGAGTGGAAAGAGGGAGTGTTACTGCGTGATCTTCTACAAAGAGGAGATGAACGCCAGATTGCAAAAGTTGCGGAATCTGTCGGCAGTGTACTAGCTCGTATTCACAGTCATGCATTTGAATGTCCAGGTTTTTTTGCAGGGGATCTTACCATCTCCACCCCATTCAACATGGATGAGAACGAATTTATCTCTTTTATTTCTGAAAGCTTGGATAAGGGGAAAACTGGGGAGTGGCTGGGAGCGGAAGCAACGGAGAAGGTTCGATCATTCTGTGAGTCGCACCGTTCACTAATATCCGAAATTCATGAACCGCCAGTCCTCGTTCATTCGGACTTCAATGGTCTAAATCTTTTGGTGATTGAAAGGCCAGATGGGTTCGAAGTATCGGCGGTATTGGATTGGGAGTTCGCCTTCTCAGGAAGACGCTATGTTGATATCGGGAACATGCTTCGGTATGAAGACGACAATTCCTTGTTCGAACGTCATTTTATAAAGGCATACCGGGGTTCAGGTGGATTCCTGCATGAGAATTGGGTTCTATTATCTAAGCTGGAGGATTTGATTGCCTTGTGTGATTTACTGAATCGTTCGACTCCAGAAATGCCGAACAGAATCGCGGATGTGAGGCAACTTATCATTAAGTCTGTACAATAAAATTCGACTAACGGAAACATGATAATAACTACCCTAAAGGATTAAAAGGGGGTTAAAACCCATTACAAAGCTAAATACAATCAATTTATTTGTTTTTTTTATTGTAATGAATTTGATATCAGGATGCAGTATACAAAATAACAGTGATCGCAACAATCAAGACGTTAGTAGTATTAAGCTGGAATGTATACAACTTTGTTTAAGGTTGAATGAAAAGCCATTTGAAGAAAAACAGTTTAAAGACTTAGATTCAATAGCTCTTTTTATGCAGGCTATTAATGAATCGAACAAAATGAATGGAATTCTGGATTACGGAGCAATATTTCTTATGACTGTGTATTCTGTAGATGGAACCCAACGTACCTATCATTTGAATATAGAGAATATTGAATATCCGCAAAAAGGTCTCCTATTAAAGCTTCCAAATACGGAACAAGGTTATGAAATCCCAGAGAACATAAGTAAAGATTTGAAAGACTTAATATACAAAAGGTGATGACAAGTGAGAAAAGCAACGGATGAAGAAGTTTCAAATCTGATAGAAACTTTTAGTGTATTGGAAGTTGAAGAAATTGAAAATCCAAATTCTTTATTTACAAACGTGGGGATTCTAGATGTGTACCCTAAATGCTTATCGATTGAAGATGCGGCCATGTTGCTAGGTGCAGAACATAATGCTAGATACGAGCATAGACTGCAATTATAGGGAACTTTGATTTATCTTGGCCAATATATAGCAACTCAGATAATTATAATATTTTCAATGAAGTAGCCAGATTTTGAGGTATCTTGTAAGTTGATAAATGAATATGTGGAAGATCGAACCCCTCAAATTTGAACATAATTGGAGGCATAGTTATGACAGCAACAACATTAATTGATAGCAAGTTTTTACCGTTAATTTCATATACAGAAGAAGCAGGGAAAAAGTTTGGATCTTCCGCTGCTTCGATAGTGATTATTCAGGACAACAAAGTGTTAGCAGAATGGTATGCGGGACATCATCATTTTAAGAAGGGAGCTCTCGCCGTAGCAACTGATTCTATGTTTAACTTATATTCACTAAGCTACAGCAATCGCGGTTGTAGAAGGCAAGTTGTCTGTGGACTGTAAAGTTTCTGATGTGCTCACGAATATACCTGACTACGAGTTGGGCAGTACGACAATAAGAGATTTAGCAACCAAGTCAGGCGCTAAATATTTTGGACCAAACCGTATTGAGCGTGAGGAAGTAGCTTGCGACCTCATAAGAGAACTGACGGGATGTAATATTGCGGAACTGCTTACAGAACGTATATTTAAACCGATGGAGTTAACGGATACGGAGGATAAGAAGCGTATTTTTGGATGGTACTATCAGGATAAGTGGTATTATGCATCGGGTGCAGCAGGTTGTCACTGTGTAGTTGTGCCAGAGTTTCAAGCGGTAGCGGTTCGAATGTTCAATAGATATACGGAGGACTACACGGAAGATCAGAATTCATTTAATGAAATATTCTATAATTGCCTTCAAGGAGTCTGAACGAAATTGAGGTGTGAATCATATGCAGAAAATACGAAGAACAAAAGTGGTAGAAGGTGTAACAGTTCCAGGGATCATTAATAATGGTGGTTCTTATTTCTATATTAATGTTGATGTATACGAAGATGGGATGTCAAATTGCTGGGAGCTTGTAGATTTGAAAGGTCTTCAGGAAAAGCTTCGTTCTGATTGGTTAACTCCAACAATCCCAGAACAGGAAGAACTCTCTATACATGGTCTAGGAATGTATATCATTCAAGAAGCCGAATGGAAATTTGATAAGCCCGCATACTACAAGCACATAGAAAGCAAAATTAGAACGATTAATCCTAACTTCGAAAATATCTATGAAATCACTTCTTGGCAAAAAGAATTGGCGGAGAAACGACGAATTACGTACTCGCCTACAGCCATTAATTATTATGTTGTTCGTGAAATGTTCTATGAAACAATAACTGGCGATGAGTTCTCTATCTTCATGAAGTACGAAGATAATAATCATTTGGTAAATCTAGTTGTTTACGAAAATGGGGTAGTGGTTTGCTATTTCCAGGAGAATGAGCTTACTTATCGTTTAGAGGAGATTGCTGAACTTTTTAGAAATGGCACCTTCTTCACTGACTTTGATGAACCAACAAAAGTTATATTATCTGATTTAGGTGAAGTAACCTTCTCACAAGCCATCTATCCAACAAATATTGAGGATAAATATATCGAGCTGATCGATATGTATAAAAAAGCTAAAGGCGAGAAGACATCTTTAGAAGAGTGTAGAGAAGCATATTACCAATATCTAGAAGATCCGATTGAGTTTTACCGCCAAAATCTAAAAGTAAAATATGAGCTTGTACCAGAGCATGAGAGAATGTACTTAGGTGATATGGACAGTAAGGATTGGGATTATCGGAGAATTATCTACAGACCCGATGAGAAACGTGAAGTGTAATTGAGCATGTACAATCTATCGAAACACTGCAATTGATATACGGAGAGTATGAAAGAGTACATATGTTGGGAATACATGCATGAGAATGAGAAGCTAGTTTTCCTTCCTTCAGGATGGTTGTTGAGCAATGCGGTAGGAATATACAATCATGTAAATAAGGCGCTGAGTGATATGGATAAAGAAATGGCATATGGAGGAATTGTATTTAATACAGAAGGTAAAGTGCTCATGCGAAGCCCGAAGAATCATTGGGGTGGATATGTATGGACATTTGCAAAGGGAGGCCCGGATGTAGAAGATATGACTCCCGAAGAAACAGCAAGAAGAGAGGTGCAAGAAGAAACGGGGTATGCATGTAATATTATAGCTTCAGTTCCTGGGGAATTTGAATCGGATACGTGTAGGACAAAATATTTCATGATGGAACCAACAGGCATGGTGACGGAGCATGATGCTGAGACTCAAGAGGTACGCTGGGTTGATGTAGCAGAAGCTTTTGAGATGATTCAACTGACAAAATCTATTAATGGAAGAAACAGAGATAGGAGTGCTTTAGAAAATGCTCTAAGAGTAAGAGAAGCATTGAAAGGATAAAGGGATTTTTGTATCGTGATTCCCAATGGTGAAGTGGTAGTAGGACTATGCGTTTGGGTCTATCCTCCTTTGGATTTAGGATGTATAATCATGGAAGCAACTCAGAGAACCAGCGCCTCAGCCTAAGATAAAGCTATCTAGGGTTGGGGCGTTTCGCAAATTCAATCGTTTTATGAATGTATTGCTCCATAAATATACTTCGAAGGAGTGTCTTTGATGAAAATTGGATTTCTAGTCATTGATATGCAGGCCATTCACCTGCAAGACGTTGAAGAGAAAGTTGTAAACAGAGCATGCGAATATATCAATTATGTAGCTGATATGATTCGTTCTCATGATCATGTTGTCGTTCATATTCAAGACATCGAAGGGATTACGGATACAAATCGTGATGACTATCGTACGATTTCGGAAATTGAAATTCAAGATCAGGATATCATTTTGACAAAAGAGAATCCCAATGCTTTCTGGGAGACAGAACTTGAGCAGATTCTTAAGAATCATGAAATTGAATTCATCGTCCTGGCAGGGTATGCGGCAGAACATTGCGTATTGTTTACCTATAATGGCGCTCGTGAAAGAGGCTTTAATGCGGTGATACTACAAAATGGAATTGTAAGCAAACATCAGGATGTAATCACATCAACATATAGAGATCGGGATATCATTTCGTACCCCGTAATTCAATATATGATCAATAAATGAAATAAGGGTATTTAATGAATGCCCCGACTTTGGACAGATTGATGGATACAACTACTCTAGGAAAAAACGGCTATTAAGAAACCTAAGAAAGACGGTAATGTTATGGCATTCTGTATTGAATTCAAATTACTTGAAATGAATGATAACAAAGCCATCTATGTATATGGGGATTGTTCAGAGAATTTTGAGGGGATATTTGAATTAGAGTTAGAAAAGTTATTCTCTGGTGAGATTACGGGTGATACGAGCATGACACAAGTAGTGAAAGTAATTCGACCCTGTCTAAGTGACGGAGCTTCTCAGCATAAAGCAAACAGGGCATTCAGTAGGATCTATAAGCATTATAAAGAGACAGGAACCTATTTAATAGAAGGTGGCTATTATGCATAGCATAGAATTAGGAAATTGCTAATATGACAAATTAATAGATCACAAGCCTAAGGAGAGCATCATTATGATTCAGAACTTATATGAGACACATTTACAAGTGAAGAACCTGGATAAATCGATTGAATTCTATAAGAATCTAGGTCTTGAACTATCTTTACTCGATGGAGAAAGAAGAGTTGCCTTTTTCTATATCGGGAAGGATCGCCAATTGCTTGGGCTTTGGGAAGTTCCGGAGAGTAATGAGGTGCAAAGAAGACATTTTGCATTCGGAACAGATGTGGAGTTATTAACTGGAGCAATTGACTGGTTAAAGGAGAAAGGGATAGAGCCGATTCAAGCTCTGGGCAAAGAGCCAACGGAACCGATTGTACATACATGGATGCCAGCGGCAGCCATTTATTTTAATGATCCTGATCATAATGAACTTGAACTGATTGCATGGCTGCCAGATCAGCCTCAAGATATCGGATATGTGCCTTATTTAAGCGAGTGGAATAAAATTGCCAAAACAAGCAAAATTACATTGTTACAATCATAATTAAAGGTAAAAAGGATCGTTCTGGTTAAACTAGGTCAATACATCTGATACAAATAACGTCCCAGTCCGAGATAATAGCTATCAAAGGCTGGGTCGTGTTGTATTTACAGCACCAATAAAGTCAATTAAGAAGTGAGGCTGCTAATGGTAATAGTAGAGGCAGAAACTAGAGAAGATATACTGAGATTAGTCGGTCACATATCTCCTCAAGCTAGAGAATTTGTGAGCGAAGCGTTTCGTGAGCAAGCTGTATCCGTCTTTCATTATAGTCGAACGGAAGAAGTTCATGGTGTATTTTGTGCAGCTGAGAATGATGATTGCACGATTGCGTATGTTTCTTTTCCAAAAATGTCAATGAACGAATCAACCTTCATCTTAGGGTTAATTGATACGACAATCCGGACGTTCTTGGCGAGAGTCGATGGAAAGGAACTTTGCTTCAATGTATATGGGGAAAATGAAGAGGTCATTGCGTTTATAAGAAGCATCGGATTTCAATCGGATATGGAAGGATATCATCTCATATATACCAAGACAGAAGTACCAGATGTACCGCCGTCACAATTGATTGAAAAGCAGTTTGAACACTCCATGCTGCAAGAATTTATTGAATTATTTGATCGGGGATACCTCCAATTACAGATGGAAAATGGTCAGATAACGGATTGGCATAGCTCTAATCGGGTAGAGTTCCTTAACTTGCTTCAAAACAAGACACGCAGCGATGAACTTCGTTCATTTTGGCTAGAGAATCAATTGATCGGTTCTTATCTCATCCATAACAATTACATTCAAGACTTGGTAGTGAATCCAGATTACCAGAATTGTGGATATGGCGGTGTGATATTGGCACACTGTGTTGCACATATGAGAGCGAACAAGGGGATAGATAGTGTTTGTCTGCGTGTGGCGAAATCCAACTGGAGAGCTAAACGATTCTATGAACGAAATCACTTTGAAGAACTGGCCAGTTTTGCAGAGCATACTTACATTCCAGGTTAAGCAGAAACAATTTGCAAGCGATAAATTCTAGCTGAGGGAGCGTGTATGATGGCGACTTGGGTTACGCATTTTAGAATTGCTGAAGCATTGATCAGTAGAAATCTACCGGTATCAAAAATTGATTTTCTAGTAGGGAATATAGGCCCAGACTGTGGGCTCATTGGTGAGGATGGAAAACCTACGCCCCCGAAGGAAATTACTCATTTTAAAATTAATCGTGTCATAACCGCCGAGTCATTTTATGAGCAGTATCTTGCAGATCCTATTGATATCTCATCCCCCAAGGGCTCCTATTATTTAGGCTATTATTTTCACTTGGTGACGGATGAAGAGTGGATCAAACTCACCAATCATAAGAAGAAGGAAGAGGTATTTCAATCCATAATAAATACACCAGAGTATACTCCATTAGTTAAGAAAGATTGGTACGGCCATGACTTCGTATATCTCAAAGAGAATAAAGAGAGTATTTTTTGGACTGAATTTCAGCATATAGATGAATATCCAGAGTTTTTGAGCTTTTTCCCTGCAGGTCAAACGAGTCAGCAGATCAAAAATATAACGGAGTTTTACCATGAAAGTTCAATTGCAGAAGATCATGAGTTTATCTATCTGACACGAGAAGATATTGATGGGTTTGTGAATCATACCATTCATTTGTTATGCGAAATCGTGAGTCAGAGGATGAATATGGGAGGCTGTATGTTATGAATAAGACATGGTCGAAGAATATGCCCGCTGTTCAATTTCGAGTGGCAAGGCCCACCCATCAATTACAGAAGATTGTTGAATTCTACTCGGAAGGTCTTGGTCTCGAAGTAGTAGGTTCATTTGTAAATCATAATGGCTACGATGGCGTAATGATCGGTCTTCCGGATGTTCACTATCATTTGGAGTTTACGCAGGAAGTACATGCAGTGCCTGTACCGCCCCCCTCTTCAGATAATTTGCTGGTGTTCTATATACCAGACGTACAGGAACGGGATGATATCGTTTCTAGATTAGTCACCATGGGCTACCCAATTGTGGAACCAGAAAATCCTTACTGGCAGCAAAATGGGATAACCATTTGTGACCCAGATGGATGGAGAATTGTGTTGCAAAATACGACAGGGCTTTCATAAGGCGGATGGAGATGAGTGATGTAGTGATGATCAGATTAATTCCGACTACACGTGAGAATTGGAAAGATGCATTAAACTTGCAAGTTCAAGCACATCAAAACCATTTTGTCCCATCAGTAGCAGTGTCTTTAGCCAAGGTACATATCCGTCCAGATGGCGATGAATATCAATATCTACCATTTTGTGTGTATAATGCAGAGAGTCGATTAGTGGGCTTTGTCATGATTACGGTAGATGATACAACAACCCAATCCTATTGGCTAAATGGATTGATCATTGATAAAAATGAACAAGGTAAGGGATATGGAAAGGAAACGATCATTTCTGCAATTCGTTACATAAGAGAAAATTACTCGAAAAGCGTGTGTGTGAATTTAACGGTATGTGTAGATAATGTAGCAGCTAGAAAGCTGTATGAAAAGCTCGGGTTTTGTGAGACTAGGGTTGTATATGAGGATGAGATTGTTTATCGATTCACTTTTTAATTACATCGATAGATAAATGAAGAAAACGTTGAACGAATCTAAGATGCGCTTAGAAATTGTGACGAAGTGAACAGTTAAATAGACTAGTGACATTTCGAGAGAAATGGGGCAGGAGAATGAATATACGAGTTCTTCAAGAGAGTGATGCACAGGCTTATCAGGAGCTTAGATTGACAGGGCTGCAGACAAATCCTGAAGCATTTGGTTCTACTTATGAGTGGGAAGCGAATTTCACACTGGAAACGGTAATGGAGCGAGTCAAATCAAGTATGGACAAATTTGTGATGGGTGCGTTTGATAACGAAGGATTGTTACTAGGAATAGCTGCTTTTGTACGAGAGAATGGGATGAAAACTGCCCACAAAGGAAATGTGTTCGGGATGTATGTGAGAGAAGAAATGCGTGGGAGCGGGGTTTCGAAAAACCTGCTGCTTGCCTTAATTGCGAGGGCGAGCGAAATCGATGGCGTAGAGCAGATTAATTTAACAGTGGTATCGAGCAATGAACCAGCTAAGAGGCTGTATTCCACGGTCGGATTCCAGACCTATGGCATTGAGCGCCGTGCCTTAAAATATAATGGGCAATATTTCGATGAAGACTGGATGGTCTTGCAGCTGCCTTAAGAGTAACTAGCAACCGCTGTAAATAGCAAGCGAAATAATATTGTTCCTCATGTCGATCGGATGGTGACCATAACTTAGATGGAAGGTGTGAAGAGCATTGTTATTGGCGATTGGCATATCTCTGTTATTGACGTTCTCTTTCATAATCGTTCAAAGCATATTAAAAGTAGTAACTCGAGTTGATGTCGAGAAATCAACAATCATTTTTTGGGGAATGACCGTAATTGTAGTATCCGTACTATCTCTATGGTATGGGGAGCAGTATATTTACAAAATACCAGAACGCGTCATGCCAGTGATGACATTATTCTTCATTGTTGCAATCGTAAATGTATTCTTGGCTCAAAGGTCAGGATATCGTCCGATCGGGATTTACGATACCATTCACTTTTGTTTAACTTACCCTCTGCTTGAAGAGATGGTATTTCGAGGATTAGTGCTTCCGCTATTAAGCAGCAGCTTGCCCACAAGCTCATCCTTAACCATAATGGGGTTATCGGTTACCCCTGCTGTTCTGATAACAGCCTTTCTTTTTGCCATCTGCCACCTTCAATATTATAGGTTGTCACGCATGAGTATCCGATTTATGCTATTTGCATTCTTTGGCGGTATTTTCTTCGGCATAATCGCTGATCATACCCATTCCATATGGTTGCCTCTTATGCTGCATATCGAGTTTAATGTACTAAGTGTCTATTTTAGCAGAAGAAGAATGTCGGTAGGCAGTTGAAAAGGAGAATGATAGATGATATACCCAGAACTTGAAACGGAAAGATTGAGTATGCGGGAATTAACTTTGGAAGATGCGGATGCCGTATATAGACACTTTTCCATCCCAGAAGTTACGAGATTTATGGATATTGAGGTGTGCACGGAGTTAACAGAAGCAGAAGAGATTATTGCTTTTCATATTCATGATTCAGGTTGTCGATATGGACTATTTAGCAAAGAGAACAACGAACTAGTTGGGACATGTGGCTATCATTGCTGGTCTACGGTGGAATACGAAAGTAAAGCTGAAATCGGTTTTGATTTGTCGCCAAAATACTGGGGAAGAGGACTGATGCAGGAAGCTTTGCTACCGATAATTCGAGTGGGATTTGATATCATGAAGCTAGATTATATAGAAGCGACAACGGAAGTAGATAATATTCAATCGCAGAGCCTGCTTAAGAAAATGGGATTTGATCAAGCGAGTCAATTGAAGGACAATCTCATGTACTTTACATTAAGAGCAGCTATGGATTGATCCAAGGCGTAAGCTGTTGGAGTTCACTTAAGATGTGAGGAATATGCAGTGAAAATAGGAGTGATCCCTGATGAATCAGTTGGATAAGCGATACCCCATTGGTAGATTTGAGCACACCGGAGAGATTTCGTCTTCGCAACGCGATCTTTGGATCAACGAGATTGAAGAGTTCCCTGTCAGACTGAAGGATGCCGTAAGAGACTTATCTGAAGAGCAGTTAGACCTGGAATATCGCGAAGGTGGATGGACAATACGCCAAGTTGTACACCATCTTGCAGATAGTCATATGAATAGTTTTATCAGATTCAAGCTTGCTCTAACGGAAGATACACCTGAGATTAAGCCCTATTATGAAGAACGATGGGCTGAACTGCCGGACTCGGTACATACAAATATCCAATTATCGATTCAGTTGCTCGAAGCATTGCATCAGAGATGGGGTGTGTTATTGCGATCGTTATCTGAGGCTGATTTTCAAAAACAGTTTTACCACCCGGGTTCCAAAGAAGTAATTCGATTAGATTATAATGTCGGGTTGTACGCTTGGCATGGCAATCATCATATTGCCCATATTACCGCGTTAAGAAAAACACAGAATATATATAAGTGTACATGATGCAAGAAGATGAAACGTATCCAAGTAACCGTACTATCGGGTTATCGGGGTACGTTTTCTATTTGATAGAGGAAAATGAGAGTGAGGATCGAACATGTTCTATAGGAATATAATGGGTATCGATGGCCAGTGAGTGTTGCCACTTCATGGAGGACGAATATGGAACTGTTGGTTGTTGGTGATGTGCATGGTTCTCATCCAGACAGCGTGTTGTGGAATCGAGGGAAACTCAAGAATATTGGTAAATTGCAATTTATCGGACACACGCCTTGCAAGTTAGGGAAAGCGGAATTTGATCGCATAAGCAACACGTTGATTATCGATACAGGGGCATATCGACCTGTTGGGCTTACAGCAGTTAAAGAGGACCAAGATGGCGAAATCGAAAAAATCATATTCGAACCAACGCTCTTGATTGATGTGATGAGCGAGAAAGGCTGAAGGTGTAATCATGAATAGAACTGTAATGTTTCCCGATCCATCGCTGCATCCTGAGTGGATACAACCGCATAGCCCTGAGTGGTATGCAGAGCTGAATGATATCGTAGGAGAATACCAGTATCCGTGGAAATCTACCTTTGAAGAGCCAACAGCGGAAATGATTTATGAAAAGGAGATAATGTCGCATCTCACTAGTGATGCACGGATATTAGATGTTGGATGTGGGCACGGTGAATTTACTAGACGTTGGAATCATAGAGTGAAGGAAGCTGTTGGAATAGATAATCGAGAGAATTTTATCCGAAAGGCGCAGCAGCTCAATGGAAGTGAGTCGGTACATTTCATGCTTGTAAATGCGGAGGATGCATTGCTGCCCTTTGCAGACAACACGTTCGACCTCGTTTATACGAAGAAGGGGCCGTGGTTATACGAGGAGGCATCTCGAATTCTTAAGCCGAATGGGATGATGATGGGTTTATATCATGGAGGGACAGATGGTGGGCTTAGAAGCCTGCTCCCTGGATTGTTTACCCCGCTATCTTATGATCCTTACGATTTGGATGATTTGGTCACGAGATATCAGTTTCAGCGATCAGCTGGATTGGCCGATTTTCAGGTTCAACTGGTTGAGGAAGTAGAGTATTTGACAAGGCCGGAAGATGTGCTCATTAAGAAGTGCTTTGGGCAGAGGAAGGAAGTTCGTGAATATGTCTGGTCAGCTTGTCTTCGGGGCGTTGAACAGGTATTTGCAGAGCATGCAACTGACAAAGGATTAAGAGTAATCAATTTTCATTATGTAGTTAAGGCAAGAAAATCGTGACAGGTAACTCCGTTTACATGAATGGCAGAATCATGACCAGCTGTTAGTTGGACAGACTGATGTGGAGTATCAAGAGTGAAACAAGATGAAGAATATATCATGTGCATGGAAAATGCATGGCAAACTCTTATTTTTAATCGATTCGTGAGAATCGATTTTTTTTGTTCTATTTTGTCCCACGCAATAAAAATCGATTTACATAAAATAAAAGGAGCGATAGCGATATTGTTCAATCGCTAGGTAGTAGATTCCTATTACATGGTACGTTTTCACAATCTATCAGGAACTACTTTCCTGAGGGAGGGAAGCTGGATGTCAAATCCCAATATACCGAACATTACACCCCAAATAAGTATTACTAGAGACGATGCAATCAATTTATTGCTTATTTCAATGGCTATGGAAGAACTCTCGCTTAGTCATCTAGTGAACGCGGAGGCAGAGAAAATTCAATATGTCCTTGGGACGCTTCCTGGGTTAGAAGCTCCTGCAACTATTAGCGATGTATTGCAAACCAATGCCAGCGTTCGCAGCGTGTTGGCGGCGACGATTCAAAAGGAATTGATTATTGAGGACAAACTGGAGCAGGTACTGAATGCGGCAGCCTCACCGCCAACGGGGGGAACGGGGGCTACTGGCCCAACAGGGCCAACCGGCTTATCGCCTACCGGAGCTACCGGAAGCACTGGAGCTTCTGGAAGCACGGGGGCAACAGGCGAGACTGGTTCAGCGGGGGCATTGGGCCCGACAGGGCCAACTGGGCTGACCGGAGTGACAGGGGCAACTGGATTAACAGGTGGAACTGGAGCCACCGGGGCTGCGGGTACGGCTGGATCAACAGGCGAGACTGGCCCTACAGGGGCCATCGGAGCGACTGGTGCAGCTGGAGTAACGGGAACGACCGGGCCAACAGGTGTTACTGGAGCAACGGGCGATACGGGTGCAACAGGAGCAACAGGAGTCGCCGGTGCAACCGGAGAAACGGGAATTACCGGGCCGTGTCCGGTTTGTCCACCAGGGCCGACCGGAGCGACGGGTCCTAATGGGGTTGGCGCTACAGGAGCAACGGGAGCGGCAGGTGTGACTGGAGCAGTCGGTGCGACTGGAAGCACCGGAGCCACCGGAGTAGCTGGAGCCACCGGAGGCTTGATTACGGTGAACAACGCCGACTTTGTCACTGTCGGAACACAAACGGTAGCGGATGGCGCTCCGCTTATATTAGAAACGAATTTAACTGTAAATGGTACATTAATCACACATGTACCTTTGACACCCACAATCGTACTTGCTCCAAATCATACGTACTTCGTTGATTACGAGACGCAGGCTACGACCGCCGGAACGACCGCATCCGCGACTCTGCAATTCAATGGAATTAATGTCATCGTCACGACTGCAAGTTACGATACCGTTGCAGGTGTAATCGTAGAGCTGTCCTCACACACGATCATTCAAACCGGGGGGACTCCAGGTACGTTAGAGCTTATCAATACGTCAGGTGTGGCAACGGATTTCACGAATGTGTCGATATCGGTAATTGCTATATTGTGATTTATAAGATGAGGCTCAGTATTTTCCCATATGCGAGCACATCGGATATGATGCTAGGTCTCTTACTATGGCACTTCATAAGGGGTGAGTGAAATGTCGCAAGCAAACATACCCAATATTACACCTACTATTTCGATTTCCAGGGATCAAATAATTCCTCTATTGCTCTCTTCGATCGCATTGGAGGAATTAGGACTAAGTCATATTCTTAACGCTGAAGGCGAGAAAATTCAATTTGCATTGGGAACAATTCCAGGCTTGACCACAGTGCCTACAATTCCAGAACTGCTAGCGCTGAACAGCAGTACACTAGATACATTGAAAGTGGTCGTGCAGCAGGAAATTGTGTCACAGATGAAACTCGATAGAATTGTAGAGGGTCTTGTTCCCTTGCTAAGCTCTGGTGCTACGGGATCCATAGGATCCACAGGGGTTAATGGATCGACTGGTGCAACTGGGGTTACAGGTCCATCTGGAGCAACTGGGCTTACTGGCATCACAGGGCCTGTCGGTGCGACTGGAGCAACCGGAGCAACCGGTTCCTCTGGTGTAACCGGAGCAACAGGCACGATAGGTGCTACTGGGCCAACAGGCTCGACGGGAGCGACAGGAGCAACGGGCTCGATCGGAGCAACCGGCACTACAGGCGTGTCAGGTGCAACTGGCTCTACTGGTCTAGCCGGATCAATCGGGCTCACTGGTAATACAGGAGCTGCAGGTCCGGTCGGTCCTACTGGCCCTACCGGTATAACAGGCAACGCCGGCCCTGTGGGGCCTACAGGTGTCTGCCCTACTGGCTGCCCAACGGGAGCGACAGGGGCAACAGGAATACCGGGTTCAACCGGAGCAACGGGAGCAACGGGTGTGACCGGAGCAGTGGGTTCCACTGGAGCCACCGGAGCGACAGGGGCAACAGGGATAACTGGGGCGATGGCGCTAGCTACGGCGAATTTCGCGAGTATCATTACACCTGGACCTGCAGGTCCGGCGGGATTTTTGGAGTTCGCTACGGCAAGATTGCTGAGCGGCAGCTTAATCTCGTTCACTCCGGGTTCGAGCACGATATTGCTTCAACCCGATCATACGTACTATATCGTGGCACAAGTTGATATTGATGCGAGCAACCCTTCAGGAGGACTAGATGTGATTCTGACTTTTAATGGGGAAAGCATCCTAACGATATTTATGAGTACCGTTGCGGGGAATTTCGCAACGTTAAAGGGAAGCGTGATTGTGAATACACCATCGGGAGCACCGTCCAGCATCATGCTGTTCTCACGCTCCAACAGCAATCGAAACGTAAATATAAGCATTATTGCGCTAAATTAGCAATCTGATGATGTCAGCAAGGGAGTGAGAAATCGTGTCGCAAGCCAATATCCCTAATATTACGCCGAATATTTCTGTGTCGACGAACGAAGCGGTGAATTTGCTGTTAGCCTCAATAGCGTTAGAGGAGTTAGGACTAAGCCACATTGTTAATGCGGAGGCAGAAAAGCTCCAATTCACGCTAGGAACGCTGCCGGGATTAACTACGCCTGCTACAGTGAGTGATGTACTGGCAGTAAACGACAGTATCGTGAATACGTTGCGAGAAGCGATTAAGCTCGAATTCGTGCTTAATAACAAGCTGGAAGAGGTGCTGCAGATACCAGTCGGTACAAGAGGGCCAACCGGAGCAACCGGAGCAGCGGGCGCGACGGGTTCTACTGGCGCAACCGGAGCTACTGGTCCAACTGGGTCAATTGGAGTGCCCGGAGCGACGGGAGCAACGGGCGATACCGGAGCAGCTGGCATTGCTGGCTCGACAGGCTCAACTGGAGCTACTGGCAGTACGGGGGCGGGAGGCGCTGCAGGAGCAGCTGGTTCTACTGGGATAACCGGAGCAACTGGACTTCCTGGCAGCACAGGCTCAACGGGGCCAACCGGAGCAACCGGAGCAACTGGCGCACAAGGTGCCGTAGGTATCACAGGTAGTACAGGCTCAACTGGCGGTACTGGCGCGATTGGAGCGACAGGAGCCACTGGGCCAACAGGAGTGTGCCCTTGTGTTACTGGGCCAACCGGAGCGACTGGGGCAAGTGTAACTGGAGCAACCGGAGCGACAGGGGCGACCGGAACAACGGGAAGTACCGGGGCAACAGGGGCAACTGGAGCAGCCGGAGCGACCGGAGCAACCGGAGTGCAGATCACGGCGAACAATGCATTCATCCGTTCCCCTGGTTCTATTCTGGTTGCGTCTGGCAGCGCAATTCCATTCGAGGAGAATTTCACGTTGAACGGCACCTCCATTACGCATACTCCTGCCTCGACGGATATCGTGTTGGCACCGAATCAAACCTATTATATTGCTTACCGGACGAAGGCAGAGCTGCTCACAGCAGGTAACATTACCGCACATGTTGCTCTGCAATTGGATGGAACAACGATTCCGGGAACAGATTCACAGATGCAGTCCTTGCCAGGAGCTTCTCAAGCCATTACGTCATTGTTATCGAATACGATCATTAATACAGGAGCTAGTTCAAGTATTCTGACTTTAGTTAATCTTGAACCCAATGATAGAACCTTCGACCAGACGTCGATTACGATCATTAAGCTACAATAGCAGCTGGGGGCGAATAGAGATGGGAAGCAGTGCGAATTTCGGTTGTTCGGCCGGCTGTGGATCGATTCCGGTCAATGGCGCCCCTGCGATGTTATCAGTCATTGTCCAGAACGGTACCTCCATACGGCTGCAAGGAATGACAAACATTCTTCTTGATGCGAGTAAAGCTTATTTAGTCGAATATAATGCTGATTTTACCACGGCATCGAGCAACCACATCATCGCTACAGAGCTTAAATTGAACGGAAAGCTAATACCAGGGTCGCAAAGCTTCTCATTTCCTACCACAATTCCATTCGGACAAAATACGCCTACTGCGAATGCGACCGGAGGAGCTATTTTCAACACTCCTTCCAGTCCGAACCCGAGTATTTTGCAGCTGATTGGCTTTTCACCAGTTGAAGCTTCTGGATCGAATTTTAGCGGCGTTAACATACGTGTGACGGAAATCGACAATTTTGCATCTGCTGGGGTGACAAGGAATAACGCTGCAATTTTTAGCTATGGCTATGAAAATGTAGGGCCGGTTTCACCGGTTCCCTTCTTAGCGGCGAAGGTGACGAATGGCAGCGGCATAACGTTCTCTACGAACAATCGGACAGTGATTGATTTGGCTCCGAATGCAACCTACTTTGCATCCTATAGCTTCATCGAGAGTCCATTAATGGCTAACTTGTCTGTCCTTGTTCAGTTGACATTGAACGGGATTCCATTGGATCAGAGCTTATCGGTCGCCCCATCATTAGCGGACGGAGTATCCCGATCAGGTGGAGCGGGCAGCGCCGTATTCAATACAGGGCCAGGAACTAATAAACTGCAGCTTATGAATATGAATGTACAGGAGATTAAGTTTGTCTCTGCAAATGTAAATATTATCCAAATTGGTTAAACAAATTTTCAAGTGCCACATCAGTAGTTTTTATTACTCTTGTGGGATGATTTCTGGAATAAACAAGGTCGAGTTTAAGGGGTATGTACCCTCTGAGCTCGCCCTTGTTTTTTTATTGCCGCATGCGTATATCTCTTATTTTTGACAGGAGATCGAGGTCGTGGAAGCGATTGGTCTCCCGCAGCAAGTATGCTCATAACGGTACACTGTTGGCGAATATTGGCAAGGTAAATATAATAGAGACAAGGATATTCGTTGATGAGAGGAGGGGAAGAATGCGCACGATAAAAATCATCTTTGTTGCGGCTATGTTCCTCGTCATTACCTCATGCACCTTTCTGAAATATGATCAGCTCTTTATTGTTCAGCAAGGCGATACAGCAGACGTTCCATTTCAGGAAAAGAAGAATGGCAGAGTTACCGTTGTTTACAATGGAGCTACTGTAGATTTTGTTGTGTCGGCCAGAGGACTTCAGGCAGGGAAGGGATATAACATATCGGTAGCAGATGCCAATGAGAAAGGGGTAATGTTTGGCCCGAAAGAAAATGTAGTGATACGGCTAGGAACCATCGAAGATGAAACGATATTTAAGTCGAATGGAAAAGGGAATCTGTTTGTTTCCATGATCAATCCCGTTCGAATTGCTGAGGCCCGAGAAATGGTGCTGCAGATTAAGGCTGCAGATGGAACAGAAATCATAAAGTCCCGCCCATTTCGGTTGGAAAATTGAGTGACTACAGCTCAGGATAGTTGAGGCGGAGGATTGAAAATTGTAGGTGGTGAGACACATCAGTTCGGAGTGAGAGGGAGTGGTGATATGAATCAGGTTGTTGTGACTAGAGCTGGCCAAGCTGAAAAGCAGCGAATACAACAGCTAATCCAGTTCTATATTTATGATTTTACTGAATATACTGGTGCGGCCATTCAAGAAGATGGTACGTATCGTCCGATGCCAGACATCGATAAGTATTGGGAGGATCCCATAAGACATCATCCTTACCTCATATCGGTAAATGGTGAGGCAGCAGGATTCCTATTGATCAGGGTAGGAGATGAGCAAAGGCACTACTACGATTTTGCACATTTGTTTGTTATGCGTAAATTCAGACGTACGGGAGTAGGTCGGATTGCAGCGGAGCATATATTTCAGCAATATGGCGGCGAGTGGGAACTGCATCAATTAGAGAATAACGTTCCCGCACAGAGGTTCTGGGACAAAGTTATCGACGAGATATCTAATGGCACAATAACGGTAAAAATGGAGAACGGAAAAAGATATCAACGCTTTGCCTGCAAGTAGTTGTACAAGTTGTGCTGGTTCGTGTTGGCTATATGACGTAGCAGAGAGTACGCTTGGAATGGCGGGGAACATGTGAACAACAATCTTAATGAGGTGGGATGTTGATGGCAGCGAACATAGTACAGCTCTTTGATTATCATGTATGGGCGAATGCTAGAATCATGAATCATCTTGCCGGATTACCTAGTGAAGTTTTTATCAAACCAGTTGATCTTGGATTCGCAACGATTGCAGCTGTAATCCATCATATGATGTCTGCTGATGCCCTCTGGTTTGCCCGGATTAGGGGAGATCGCACATCTCCTGAGGAGGGTAACCAATTTGCTTCGCTTCAGGAAGCAATTGATTACACGAATAACATATACACTCAAATGCGTGCATATGTAGGTTCGATTCCTGATCCAGAGAAGATCATGACCTACCGAACACGGAGGGGAGTAGAGGTTCACAACACGATTTCCGACATCGTGTACCAAATCGTGAATCACGGTTCTTACCATAGAGGCAACATTTCTACCATGCTAAGACTTTTAGGACACGAAGGGGTATTGACTGATTACATTGCTTACATCCATTCTAGCGAACAGATGTAGAAACGTAAACGTACGTTGACATATAGATTCGAACATTGAGGTGAGAGATATGATCGTTACAGAGTCAGTCCGTATTCCAGAGCATATCGCCATTATGATGGACGGGAATGGAAGGTGGGCCACGAAGCGGGGATTGCCTCGGACGGCTGGGCATTATGCGGGAATGAAAGCCATGAGAGAAGCAATTCGGAATTGCAGGGCTATGGGGATTAAGTGTGTGACGCTGTATGCCTTTTCAACGGAAAATTGGAAGCGTCCTGAGGAAGAAGTCAATTATTTGATTCACTTGCCCAAACTATTTTTTCAAGACGATATGATTCAGGAGTTAGTAGCGAATAACATATGCATTCGATTTATTGGTGATTTATCTCGTTTACCAGATTCCATACAAGACATTATGCAGCGTGCAGTTGAGCTGACTGCAGATCATAAAGGGATGATTGTGAACTTCGCTATGAATTATGGCGGCAAAGCAGACATTATTCAAGCGATTCAGCGATGTATTCGAGATGGGATTGACTATGAGGATATAACAGAAGAGAATTTCCAAGCCTTATTATATACGAACGAATGGTCTGAACCTGAGCTCGTCATCAGAACGAGCGGAGAGCGAAGGTTGAGTAATTTTCTGTTGTGGCAGTCGGCTAAATCAGAGCTTATGTTCATCGATAGTCTGTGGCCAGATTTTAATGAAGCACATTTGAAACAGGCTATATTGGAGTACCAAAAGCGGCTGCAGAGAGCGTAATTTGTTAATAAGAGAATTGTCAGGACATTTTTCTTACAAGGTGGTAACCGTATGTCTAATGAACCCAACAAATTCCCTGAATATCCAATGGTGCAAATTCCAGGCGGAGAGGAAGATTTACGAGATGACCGCAAAAAGCTTCAATGGAAGGCAACCATTCGACCCTTTCTTCTTGCACCCTATCCAGTCACGAACGGGTTATATGAGGCGGTTGTAGGAGATTCGGATATCGCTGCTAATTCTTCACATTCTCATCAAATGCCCGTAGTGAATATTTCGTGGAAGGACGCTGTTGTCTTTTGTAATTTAGTTTCACAGAAATCTGGATTGACGCCATGTTACTCTATAGGGAGCGATGGGGAGACGGTTCAATGGAATGTGGAGGCAGACGGCTATCGCTTACCGACCGAAGCAGAGTGGCAATATGCATGTAAAGCAGGGAATTCTGGCTACCAGTATGGCAAGCTGGATCAGATTGCTTGGTACAATGATAATTCACAAGGCATGCTCCATGAGGTTGGGAACAAGGAGCCGAATGCATGGGGATTGTACGATATGCTCGGCAATGTATGGGAATGGTGCTGGGATATTTATGATGAGCAGGTGTACGGCTCTTATCGAGTCTTTCGAGGTGGAAGCTGGGCTGAAGAAGCAAGAGGATGTGGAGCAACCTGCCGTCGGCGCAGCCATCCCGCATTCCGTATCGAGGATCTTGGATTCCGCCTAGCAAGGTCGTTGAACCGTTAGCACCCCTGTGTGATGCAAGCGTATGATGGCAGCTGTATTCAGCATGAATGAGAAGGAATAGCGGATTGAGCGAACATGTGGAGGTTCAAATGGGAAATTACTGGTTGCTGCTGGTGATTATTGCTTCATTATCGCATGCATTCTGGAACATCATGTTGAAGCAAAGTGAGGACAAAACGATATTTCTGTGGTCGCTACGGGTATGGTCTGTCATCTTATTTCTACCCGTTAGTATAGTGCTGTGGCCTATGGACGAACACATAACTTGGGAATGGGTACTTATGGGGCTCGGTAGTATTTTGCTCCATAGCTTCTATGCCCTTATCCTCTCTAAGGCATACGAGAAGAATGACTTTACCTTAACATATCCTATAGCTAGGGGGCTAGGCCCGCTAATCGTTGTGGCAGTTGGGGTTATGCTGCTCAAAGAACCTTTTACATGGATGAGTATCGTAGGAAGTGTACTTATTTTTACAGGGATCTTTGTGTTGTACACTGGTCTTGGCCGCGGGGGACAGTCGATTCGTTCCATGTTCACTTCGCCCTATCCGCTACTAGTCGGCCTTTCCATTGCTGGTTACACCTTATTCGATAAGCTGGCGGTCTCTATCATACACCCGGTATCCTTAAATGTAATCGAAAATATGGGACAGGTGCTCTTACTAGGGAGTCTGCAAGTGAGAGGGTGGGAAAGAGTTCGTACACATTGGAAAAAATACTGGGGCAGTATGGCGATTGCAGGGGGATTAGCTGGATTATCGTATGTTCTCGTATTGATCGTTCTGACTGAAATTCCTGTTAGTTATGTAGCGCCAGTGCGAGAAACCAGCATTGTTATAGGCTCCTTCCTTGGCATTTATTTCTTGAAGGAACGATTTCAATCGCAGAAAATATGGGGGGCCGTTCTTATTTTTGCTGGTGTAGTGTGTATTGTGTTGTGAGAAAGCTTATTCTCATTAATGACACGACTGGGAGGAGTTATGGAGGAAGTAATTACAACGATATACATGGTTCGTCATGGAGAATCGCCTAAGACGGAAGGAACTGAAAGATCGCGTGGCTTGACAGAGAAAGGCAAGGAAGATGCTCGTATTGTCGCGGATATCCTACAAGAAGAGGGGATAGATACGTTCGTATCTAGTCCATATTCGAGAGCAGTCCTCACTTTGGAAGGTCTGGCGAAGTCCCAAGGGAAAGAGATTCACGTCTTTGAAGATTTGAGAGAAATGGTGTTTGTCCCTGGTGATCGCATTGTAGCGAACGATGAGCTGTATCCTGTGGTCAGAAGGATGTTTGCGGATGCCGCTTATTCGCTACCTGGAGGAGAAACGATTGCGGTTTGTCAGGAGCGGGCTATGCGTGTATTACAACAAATCGTACATACCCATAGAGGCAAAAAGATTGCGATTGGCACGCATGGAGCTATCATGACATTGATGATGAGCTGCTTCGATAGTCGATATGATGTAGATTTTCTGTTCCAGACTTCTAAGCCCGACATTTACAGAATGGAATTGAATGAGAAAGATGAGTGTATAGGTGTTCAGAGAATGTGGAAGGTTGCTGCACGTTGAGCTATGAAGTAGAGCAGTATTAACAATCACTTAATCAAAACGAGTTCCTTGAACATGTTAAAATAATATGTTGACACGGATTATCTGGAGCGATAGAATCGATTTGAACATGTTAAACAATAGAGGGGAGGTGTTTATGATGGACAAAACAAAATCTGCAATACTTCATTCCGCTCTGACCCTCTTTCTTGAAAATGGATATAAAAAAACCACAATACGGGAAATTGTAAATCACTCAGGTGTATTGATTGGCAGCATCTACTATTACTTTAAAAACAAGGATGATATATTTCGCTCATTGATTATGGATCTTTTTAGTTTAGTTGATGAATATACAAATATATATATATCGCCTATCAATAGCCCTGTATGCAAATATGCCGTTTCCTGCACTCTGGAGTTGTATATCGTTGATATGAACGAGCGCGCTGCAGAATTAATATTTGAAGGGTATAATTCTCCTAGCATATTAGATAGTTTGGTGAAGCACGCAGCAATGCGTTCGGAAAAGATATTTGAGGAATACAACCCTGCATTTAACTCTTCCGATTATTGCCGTCTGACATTGGCTATTAAAGGTGTAACCCGCAACTTTGTCGAAAATCGGTGGAGCAATGATTCATTTTCACTGGAATCTGTTATTGATACTTTGTTGGATATTAGCCTTCGTGCATATAACGTTCCGGCGGATGAAATAGTGCAGACCAAGCAATACATAAAAAACAATGAAGAACAAATTAGGAAGGCGGCAAATGCCTTGATCCACCAAGCCTTGCCGAGCAAATAATGAGGGTCTAACTGCACATCAGCGTTATACAGCGCCTTGGGCAGTTTTTTACCAATTAATTTGAACATGTTCAACGAGCGTTATCCCGAAAGGATGGCGGCTGGTCTAATGATGAAATAAAACAGATGGGCGTACATGCCGTCACTCATGCCTGAAACGATGATAATAAGAAGGGAGCAGTTGATATGAAGCTAGTAACTTTTGTCCTTAAAAATGACCCTACACAAACAGAAATCGTTGGTGCTTTGACCCAAGACGAACAGCAAATTGTTGAATTGCAAAAGGCATGTAAGATTCATACGGGCAAGCTGAGCAAGTATTTTGATAATATGATTGAATTTCTGACCGGTGCTGAGGAAGCGCGCGCTTTGGCTGCTGAATTGTTGGAAGATGCTGGTGCTGACTGCAAGTTGAGTATTGAGGATGTGCAGTTATTGGCACCGGTTCCTCGGCCTCGTGTAATGCGGGACTGTGCCTGTTTTGAAGAACATCTTATTGGGTGTAATCGCCGTGGGCGCATGATGCAGGGTGAGGATCCCGCAAGTATTGACGCTGAAAGCGTTAAGCCGGATGCTGGATGGTATGCCGAACCCCGTTTTTACAAAGTGAATGTCAATTCCATTGTCGGCCCCGGTGTGGACATCGCTTTCCCGGGCGGAGAGATGTTTAAGGACTATGAACTGGAACTGGCCTTCTACATTTGTAAGGAGGGCAAAAATATCAGCCACCACAACGCCATGGATTATATTGGCGGCTACACCATATTTAATGATTTTTCGGCAAGAATGATTCAAATGAACGAAATGGCTCCAAATAGTTTCAATGTTGGACCCGGCATCGGCAAGGATTTTGCAAATGCAATGGGGCCTTGTATGGTGACGCCAGATGCTTTTGACTATACCGATGCAAAGATGACTGTTCGAGTGAATGGTGAGGTGCGTGGTGACGGAAACCATGGTGCAGCTTACCACAAAATCCCTGATGTCATTGAATACATCTCAAACGCGACAACCTTATATCCTGGCGATGTCATTGCGACAGGAACGGTGGGAACAGGGGCTGGCATTGAAACAGGTATTCCATTGAAAATTGATGATGTTGTTGAATTGGAGATTGAAGGGATTGGCAAGTTAGCGAACCGGATTATTATTCCAGACGCCACCAAACAAAGGAATAAGGGCGAGGCGTTCAAACGCTTGGTGTGCGGGCCAGTTGATGGTAAGTCATCCTTTGTTATTGACGATTATCCCGACAAATGGAGAGGCGGCGCTTCTAAGAAGCCGACGGTTGATGTCTGGCGGATAAATGAAATGCCCGCGAAAGAATCGGCTACTGCCAATGTGGATATGGGGAACCTGCCTATTGAACATGAACCACAGGCCGGCAGGGGTCAATCCATTTTCCGGCATGTTCCTCTTGATATTCCGCAAGGTCCTAGATTTGAGAATTTGCCACCTAATGTTCGGAATTTGCATAGAGGGATGTGGGTGGAGGCACACAAAACCATTGGCACTAAGTATATTCCCACCGAAGAAGATATGAAAAAACATGCGTCCATGCATTGGACTGAGACAATAAATATGTTCTTCTGTGCTGATGCAGAACTCGAATTGGTATCACTTAATGATTTGGATGACGCGCCCCTGAAAACGGGGGATGCACTTGTGCAGATGGCTTGTATGCATGGTTGGACAGGCACCGGGGTAATCGGTGGTATTCTGGCTTCTGCTAACATGAACACCCACACACAACTGATTGACAAGCCTAAGCCAGCATTGGTATCCAAACTTAACCGCTTCAAGCGATATGTAGCTGCAAACATGAAGAGCAGTGAAAAAGAAATTGGGATGTCGGATGTTGTGATAGACGACTATTCTCCGAATGAGAGTAAGATTTTCGACAAGGAGGGAAAACAGATCGGCTATGCGGGTGACATTTGGCGCATGTTAGACCCCAATGCAGATGTATCGGCAAGTGCGGATACGATTGTTGGTCCTATGGAGCCAACACCCCCAAAAAACGGCATTACTTTCCGAATGGTGGATTTGTTGCCCGGTTGCACATTTGAAACTGACGCCAGTTTCATGAGTTACTATTCGGTCATCATCGGCCAGCTGGAGGCTGTTTGTGATGAAGGCTTCGCCACGGTGCCGACTACGGGTGATTTGGTACAGTTGAAAAACGCAAGTCTGAAACTGGTAAACACGACCGATGAAATTGTGCGCTTTGCATACTACATGATCGATACCGAATAGCCGAAAGATGTAAAAATCGTTTTTGGTCTGTTTATTATCTCCCACCAGCAAGGAATGAGGGTTACAATCCATATGCGGATGCAATTTTCCAGCATTCCACCTAGAAAATAGAGCAGCATGTGGGGGATGACAAGTGAACATTCAATTTAAAGCGTATCATGATGGTAATTATAATGAGGTTTGTCAATTTTTAATCGACATCTCTCAAGAGCATCACAAGCATATAAATTGGAATTGGGCTAGATGGGAGTGGATGTACTTCCATCCCGATTTCGACAGAAGCTTACGATCAAAAATCGGCTTATGGTTTGATGAACTTGAATTAGTGGGTTTGGCTACCTATGATCACTATTCGGGTGAAGCATTTTTTGCAACGAAGCAAGGATATGAAGAACTGGAAGATGAAATTGTCGAATACGCTGTGAAGACTTTCAGCGATGAAAATGGGCTTGGAGTCGCAGTGAACGATACTGACTCGGAACGTTCTCAACGCTTGCAAAATAAAGGATTTGTAAAACATGATCAGAGTGAAAATATTCTTGCGTGTTCCATTGCAAATATCGAACATCATTCCGTGCTCCCGGCGGGCATTACGCTCAAAAGTTTGGATGCAGAAACAGACGTATATAAGCACAAGACCGTGCTGTGGAAAGGCTTCGATCACGATGGCCCAGTTCCCATAGATGATGTAACCATACAGAAGCAGAAAGCGATGCTGTCTGCAACTCATATGAACCCATCCTTGCATATTGTTGCCGTTAATGAGGACGGGGAATTTGTGGCTTATTGCGGATTATGGTATAGTCCCCAAACCGATTATGCGTATGTCGAACCTGTAGTCACCATCCCGAGTTATCGGGGGAAGGGGCTTGGTGCTGCGGTTGTAGTAGAAGCACTAAAGCGCAGCAGTGTATTAGGAGCGAACAAAGCGTATGTCATTTCGGATCATCTCTTTTACAAGGCGATAGGATTTGTTCAGCATTCACGGTACTCCTTCTATTGGCACAATGACTAACGGACAGCGACACGTAATCGTTTCATGCGGGTTTAGCGGTACGGATGAATGGGCTGGGCATATCATACATATTCTTGACATGAAGGGAAGGGTTGCGGTTTTTAGGACGGAGAACAGATGCGGTGAGCAGTGATTATCATTGTGTGCTACAACGACAGTAAGGAGATCGCATTGAAAAAATATATGGGAATCGGTAGGAAAGAAGGATAACGATGATTACAATAAGGTCAATTAAGGAAAATGAGCTGTTGGCATTAAGCCGGCTCTATCAAGAGCTAATGGGACAGCAGACGAACCAAGCGAAGCTGGAGCAGGTATACCGAACGATCCAGCATAATGAACAATACATCATTCTGGGAGCATTTGACGAGGAGCAGTTAGTGGGTTCCTTGATGGGCATTATATGTCATGATCTTGTGGGAGATTGTAAGCCATTCATGGTAATTGAGAATGTGATTGTGTCTCCATTGGTTCGCAGACAAGGTGTCGGTAAGAAGCTGATGCAGGAAATTGAAAATATGGCAAGACAGCGTGATTGTTACTACATCATCTTTGTATCTGGCGAGCAGCGCAAAGAGGCGCATCAATTCTATGAACGGCTCGGCTTCAAGGATGAGAAGGTAGAAGGGTATCGGAAGCATCTAACTTAGAGCGCTGATATCGTACATGAGAGAATGTTTTGGCAAATAAAGTGCGTTATTGTTACGATCTCACAAGGTAAGAGGAAGAAGCGACTCATGGCTGACTATCTGAAGATTGATATTTACGTATTAATCATGAAACAGGAGTGATCTGGTGTGGGTATAGCTATGTTTTTTTCTTTTTTATCTTTTGTCTTCTACATAGGAGCATTTGTCATCTCAATCTATTGTCTTGTTCTCTTTATTAAGCTAGCACGGCGGGGAATCAGAGCATTGGATCTGTACATTCAGGAAAAGGAAAACGGGATCGAATGAAAGGACAAATGAGTCCGCGAAGAGAATGGTGATGGGATTGCAAAACACAGCAGCTCTATATGGTGGAACAGAGCGGAAAGGAACGATTCACAGATGAATGCATCACCTAGGCATACACTTGTTGCAGCCGTGATTGTAAGGAATAGCAATCATGACATTTTGCTCATTCGTGGTGCGAAGCGGGGATGGGAGATTCCAGCTGGACGGGTGGAAGAAGGGGAATCTATTACAGCTGCAGCTGTTCGCGAAGCTAGGGAAGAAACAGGCATCGACATTGAGATCATCAAGTACTGTGGACTATTTCAACATGTAAGGGATTCCGTGTGCACAGCGCTGTTTCTCGCTAATCCTATTGGAGGAACCCTCCAAACGACCGAGGAAAGTGACGAGGTCGGTTACTATTCTGTAGAGGAAGCGCGAAGCAAGATCACTTGGCCAGGGTTTCGAGAACAGATTGATCTCTGCTTGAATCAAGAGGAGCCATTCATGATAGAGTTTCATTGTTGATATTGAATTGATATATGCATACAGATTCCTACGCACCATTTTACATCACGAAATGAGCGGGCATATGAATGGAAAAATAAATTGGCTAAGAGAGGATTGTTCAACATGACAACTTATCATTTTCACCCGATGACGGAGGAGCAAGCTGCTATCATTTGTACGTGGAAATATGAGGGTATCTATTCCTTGTACAGTATGGATGGGGATGACGAGTCCATCAATGAGATGCTAGAAGAAGAATTCTATTATACCGTCGATGATGAGAATGAACTAATCGGCTACATATGTATTGGCAACTCTGCCCGTGTTCCGGGAGGCTATGCGGCTGGTATCTATGAAGATGAGCAAGCAATTGATATCGGACTCGGACTTCGACCCGACTATACAGGACAGGGAAAAGGGGTGGAGTTCCTGGCTCAGGTTATGGACTACATTCGGAAATTGAATCGAGGAGAGAAGATTCAATTGGTTGTCGCTGCCTTTAACGAAAGAGCGATTAAGGTGTATGAGCGTACAGGGTTTGTTAGGGGAATCTCGTTCACAAGTAAAATAGGGGAGCAGGACACTGAATTTGTAGTGATGAGATATTCTCCTGCCCAGTAAAGCAATATAGAGCGAGTGAAGGAACGAAACAGCTTATATGATTGGAGATTCGATGCATGTCAACTGGCAATAGCATCGCAACTGGAGGAGATACAATGCAAGCTACAGTGGTTACACTGCAGGCCATGCAACTTGTAGGATATCAGGTTGAGGCCACGATAGAGGAGTTCGAATCGGGTCTTGGCAGGCGTACCTATCAAAAGCTAGTGACACAAAAAGATGAAATTCAATATCGCAACAATGATGATGTGCTTATGGTGCAGATCTATCCTGATAAATCCGACTTTGATCCGCTCAAAGATCGGTTTATTCAAATTTTTGGATACGAAGTGGCGAGTCTAGGAACGATTCCTCCGCAAATGATAAGCCATAACATCCCTGAGAGTAAGTATGTGACTTGCACACACTATGGTCTCGAATCCGAATTAAGTCGGACGTATGAGTTCTTATATGGCGAATGGATGCGTGAGACAGGCAATGCAGCGCGCTTCTATGATTTTGAGAAATGGGATGAACGTTACAAGCCTAACAGTCAGGACAATGAAATTGATATCTTTATCGCATTGGTATGATCTGTTCCTTCGCAGATTCGCCATCTGCTTCGTGAAAATGGTATAGTAGAGATACTAATCTATTCGACGAAAAGGAATGCTGACAGATGAACTATAAAATGATTGTACTTGATTTGGATGATACATTGCTGCGTGATGATCGGACGATATCCCCGCGCTCGAAGCAAGCGCTTCTTGATGCGCAAGCCGCTGGGGTGAAGGTGGTGCTCGCATCAGGGCGACCAACCTATGCCATGATCGCCATTGCAGAGGAATTGGAGCTGGATCGATTCGGGAGCTTTATTTTATCGTTTAACGGTGCCAAGATTACGAATTTCTCGACGAAAGAAGAACTGTTCAGCAGTACGCTGCCAGTAGAAACGGTTCGTGATATATACGCGCTTAGCCAGCAAGAGGAAATGTCAGTCTTGACCTATGTGGGCGATGATATTGTGACGGAAGCTTGCAATGAATACGTGGAGAAGGAGTCCGAAATTACCGGCATGCCGATCTTGGAAGTGGATAGCTTCGTAGATGCAGTACAACAGCCTGTTGTTAAGGTGTTGATGGTCGGGAATGCGGACAAGCTCGCTGTCATCGAGAAGAAATTGCAGAAGCAGCTTGAGGGTCAATTAAGTGTCATGCGTTCTAAGCCGTTCTTCTTGGAATTCACCGAGCACGGTGTGGACAAGGGCACGAGCCTTCATGAGCTGATTCAGAAATTAGGAATTCGGCAGGAGGAAGTCATTGCAATGGGTGACAGTTATAACGATGTTGCCATGATTAAATTTGCCGGTCTCGGTGTAGCGATGGGAAATGCCCCGGCAGATATTCAAGCGTTAGCGGATTATGTAACGGATACGAATATGAACGATGGCGTAGCCAAGGTTGTTGAGAAGTATGTGCTTGGCGAGCTTGTTGCGAAGTAAGGGTCAGCGTATCGAAGGAGAACCTTGTGAGGGTTCTCTTTTTTTTTAAACTAAAAACTGAGATTTTGGTTCTGTCGGTAATTATGGTACCATTCATAAGATAGATTCGGTTACGATTGCCGTGCCAACAAGGAGTAAGTTGTAGATGATTGGCACGGTTACTATGACATATAGAGAGCAGGGTTGCATGGAATGGAAGAGGGACAACAACGATACCGCTTTAGCGAAGCACCAATATGGGATTTACAGCGTGCATACTACGAACGCAAAGGGCTCAAGGCATGGAATAATGATCAGGTGCCCCAATACATCACAAGCAATCCGATGATTGCTACTGGATATGCGGACATTATTTTCGGTTTTCTTCGGGATCGGGCTGAACGAGGAGAGCGCTCGGAACCCGTTGTCATTATGGAACTGGGAGCAGGAGCAGGAAGGCTTGCCTTTCATATTCTTCACAAGCTGTGTGAACTTCGTGATGATGCAGGAATCTCGCTGCCTCCATTCCGGTATGTAATGACGGATTTGGCTGCCAAGAATGTGGAAGGATGGCGGGAGCATCCTCAATTGAAGCGCTTCGTGGAACAGGGGATACTCGACTTTGCCGCATTCGACGCAGTTCATGATAAGGAACTGAATCTCACTATTGCTCAAGAAACGATTCGTCCAGGCGATTTGACACAGCCGCTGCTTATTTTGGCGAACTATTTCTTTGACAGTATCCCGCAAGAGCTGATTTATGTAGGAAATGGCGAGATCTATGAATGTGATGTTCTTGTTGAGTTCAAGGAAGAGGACGATGCTGCTCAAGTAGATCCGCTTAGAAATATGACGCTGACCTATGAGCATCGTCGTGCTCCGGCATATGAAGATGACGCCTATCCCTATCGAGAAGTAATCGCGCTATACCAGCAGGAGCTTGAGGATTCTCATGTCTTGTTCCCAGAGGTAGGATTGAGATGCTTGGATAGACTAAATAAGTTGTCCCAGCAGGGATTTGTATTGCTTACTGCGGATAAAGGCGATCATAGACTGGATAACTGGAAGTTTAATGATCCGCCTGAAATTGTTCACCACGGGGGCAGCTTCTCACTGACAGCGAACTATCATGCGTTCCAGTATGCATTTGAGCAGAGAGGCGGTCTGGCACTGTTCCCTCCGAACCATTATAAGGATATTAATGTCGGTTGTATCTTTATGCTGGAGGATCCCCACAATTATGTGAATACCCGATTAGCGTATCACCAAGGAATTGAACGATTTGGGCCGGATGATTTCTTCAGTCTGAAGGTGTGGGTGGATCGGCACCTGGATACGATGGACTTGCAGCATATTTTAGCCTTCTGGAGACTTGGTGGCTATGACGCAGAATTCTTCATACAGAGCGCGAAGCAAATTTCAAGCTTGCTCCCTGATGCAAATGATGAGGAGATGCTCGATATTCAGCAGGGTATTCACATCATGTGGTCCGCTTTTTATTTCATGGAACAGAAGTATGACGTGGCTCTGGATTCAGGACTGATCCTCTTTGAAATGGGGATGTATGAGGATGCGAAGCAGTTCTTGGAGACGTCTGTAGCAAGTGATGATGATCCTGTTGCGACTGTAATATTCTGCTTGGCGATTTGCTGCTATGAGCTCGGTCAGGAGGACACAGCGCTGAAGTACACTCGCGAGGCACTTGTACTGGAGCCAGATCATGAAGAAGCTTTGGAACTGCTGAGATGCTTCGAGTAAGGAAAGCTTGCTTCACGAACTGAATATGCACTGTGAGAAGCAAAGTATGAAGAGAAGAACTTCATGACTGATTTGTGGATACAGGGCATGTACTAATGATGAATGATGAACCGGATCAGTCACGCTGTTAAGGAGTGGGTTGATCCGGTTATTTGTTGGAATTTCTAGTAAGCGGTTGCACGTCGAGTGTATAATATTGTTAATTTGATAGAGAGGTGGCACCGATGAACATATCTAACATTTCCAATGAAGAATATGAGTTAAGTGGATTAACGATTAAGGGTCTTATGAATCAGCAATATTGTGTGTTTGATTTTGAAGGAACCGGCATCGACCATCATCTCGACCATATTACTCAAATAGGTGCATTGAAGATGGACGCAAGGGAGATTCATGAGGAGGAACCCTTTGTGACACTTGTGCGTTCGCCGAAGCCAATCCCTGAACATATTGCAGAACTTACGGGAATCACGAATGAGGCGATTCATGAAGCGCCAGATTTTGCTCAGGTCTATGAGGCATTTACGCGGTTTATTGGCGAACGGATTCTCGTGACACAGGCGGGTTATGAATACGATATTCCGCTGTTGCGCAAGGAATGTGAACTAGCCGGATTTCCGATGGTTAACAATGTCGTATTGGATACGAAGACCATGTTCACGAACATTCATCCAGAGCTTGCTGATATCCCCTCAACTGATTTCCTCATCCAGTACTATCAAATTGACGATACGGATATAGCCAGACATGATGCAGTGGGAGATAGCGTTCTAATCAGTCGACTTTTCGTAAAGATTCTTGAAGAGTATAAGGAACGAGGACTGGATGATTTGATTATAGAAGATGCCCTTCGGGTGAAGAGGTTTAGGAGACCGTATTAAGGTCACTAGGGTTATATACATATCTATCATTGAGTAGTAAATTGCTGCATACGAGAAAGAGGAGATTGTAAGTATGTCCAAGGTTGAGTTGACGAATATGTGCATGATCTATGATCCTGACACAAATCGGGTATTGGTGCAGGAACGTGTGAAATCGTGGAAAGGCCTTTCGTTTCCAGGAGGTCATGTGGAAGAAGGCGAGAGTCTGGTAGATTCCACGATTCGAGAAGTGAGAGAAGAGACAGGACTTACGGTATCCGACTTGAAACTATGTGGAATCGTCTATTGGTACAACAATGAAACAGGCGATAAATACTTCGTCTTCAGCTATCGGACGAGTGTGTATGAAGGACAACTGATAGAGCGGACGGAGGAAGGTCCTATATATTGGGTGGACAAGGATGAACTGCCGAATTTGCCGCTTTCAGAAGGGTTGAAGGAGAGGCTCCCGATGTTTTGGGATGATAACCTCTCTGAGGCATTCGGGGTGTGGAATGAGCAGGATGCAGGAGTATTAAAGCTGCGATAAGAAGCTGCGATAAAGCAGATTCGAGCGAATCGTTGATAGCAGGTGCAGCCCGGTTAGATATTGCAGAACTTGTCAATGAATAGGATTGAACCTGATAAGAGTTAACAGGGTAGTCAGTCTCTGCAGAAATGATTTATTTATTGGTGTGCGGGTGTGTTATGACGAATCTGTGGGATGGGTATGCATAAAGGAGGCGGTAGAATGATTTACGTAGTTCGGCATGGTCAAACGGATGCTAATAAACAAGGAAGAATTCAGGGGAGAATGGGACTCCCGTTAAATGAAATTGGGGTGAGACAAGCGGAAGAGCTGCGAGACATTCTTCAACCGATTACATTTGATTACGTATTCTCCTCGCCGCAAGAGAGAGCTGTGCAGACCGCAGAGATTGCGACAGGGATAAATCCCACAATTGATTCAAGACTGGATGTGTATGATTTAGGGGAAGCCGATGGTCTGCTAAAGAATGAGGTAAAGCTGCTAGGGGGGATTCCTGATCCCAATGTATATGGAGGAGTCGAAGAACCACGCAGTTATGCGAAGAGGGTATTTGCATTCATGAATGAGCTGATGGAGGACGAAAGTCTCCAAGAAGTGAATATTTTAATTGCTGGTCATCGCTGTACGACTGGATGCATTGGCGCGTATTACAATGGGGTGCCGGATGATTGGAACATCTTGAAATATTCATCTGGTAATGGCGAGTACAAGATGTATCCGTTTCAGGCTAAGCGAAAGGTGCATATTTAAACGTACGCGGAGCCCATACCTGTTAAGGGTTGCCGACACTTGGGGGAGCAAGTGATGTTGAGAACAACCATTTATGTCGATTGGAACGGACATCATATGAAGCTGACGTGGATTCCTTATGAAGAAGCACCGGATATTACGAAGTTCATCCGTTCTCTAGAGAGAATGAAACGACAACACGAATCTGGGTGAGCCGACCGAAGTTCCCTTCGCCATTCAGGAGTATGAATGAGCCTTGCTCGTGCTTCAAGAGGCTCTAGCAATTGGTGCGCCTGTAAACTAAATAATAGCAACGTTATCGAAACCCAAGCATTGCGCAGTCTGTAAGATTGCAAATGCTTGGGTTTTATCATGTAAGAAGCATGAAAATTGATCCCTTGACTCTCCCCTTAACTGGAACGTTATACTCGGTACAGAACAGAAGAGCAAGGAATGTTTGTTGCCAGGAGGAACATGAATGTTTAAAATCAGCGAATTTTCGAAGCTCAGTCAGGTGTCTGTCAAGACGCTTCGTTATTATGATCAATTGAACCTGCTCAAGCCAGCTCACATTGACCAATTCTCAGGTTATCGCTACTATACGGCAGATCAAATGTTTCAGCTTAATCGCATATTGGGTTATAAAGAGCTTGGCTTTTCGTTAGAGCAGATTCGCGAACTGATGGGGGAGCATATCCCGCTTGAGCAAGTCAGGGGGATGTTCCGCTTGAAGCAGAGCGAGATCGAGTCCATTCTGGAAAAAGAACAGGCTAAGCTGGATCGGATCAAGGCTCGCCTAGAATGTATCGAGTATGAAGGGAAGGTCTCAACGGTAGATGACGTCGTTCTGAAGCGGGGCGAATCTCAGTTGGTGGCCTCTTATCGACAAAAAGCCTCATTGGAGCAAATTCCTGAGCTATTTGGGCGATTGGACGATTACGTAAAGAGTTATGGGCAGACGCTGCTATCAAAATTAACATTGTGGCATAGCTGCGAGGAATGTGAGGACAATATCGACATTGAGGTGGCACGCGTACTTACGCAGGACATCCCAAGCTGTGCTCCCTTTGTTGTAAAGAGATTGCCGGAAATCCCGATGATGGCCACGCTTATCCATCATTGTCCGACAACAACTCCATGTTCAGCGAGCTCGGAGGTGGCGCTGTGGATTGAACAAAATGGGTATCGCATGGTAGAAAACGAGCCGAGGCGTGAAATTTGTGTGCCGCATGACCAAGCTAATGATAAAGAAGCTCATGTGGCTGAAATCCAAATTGCAATCGAGCGAGTATAACGAAGAAGTAGAATCACATAGAGAGGGGGTGGCAGCCTTGACCAGATATCAAAGGCTTCTCACATTGAATTTATTTGCACTTACCTTTGTATTAGGTACGAGTGAATTTGTCATTGTTGGATTGCTGGCGGAAATATCGACAGATCTGAATATCGCAATCTCGACTGCGGGTGCTGTCGTATCTGCTTTTGCACTCGCCTTTGCCATTGGCACACCAATCTTGACAGCACTATTTAGCCGCTTCTCGAAGTTCCCGCTCATGCTGACTTTGCTTGGAATATTTATCATCGGCAATATCTTTACGGCCTTGTCTACGACATATGCGCTGCTTTTTATATCCAGGCTCATAACAGCTATCGTAACAGGAATACTAATTGCGTTGGCAATGGCGGTTGCGAGTGAATCGGTTCCTGCTGACAAACGGGGTACAGTCATTGCCATCATATTCACAGGCTTCACGGTTGCGAGTGTAGTCGGGGTGCCGCTTGGTACGTATATCGGCCAATGGGGCGGGTGGCATCTGACGTTTTGGTTTACATCGGGATTGGGGATCGTGTCAATGCTAGCTAGCTCAGTAACGATTCCTAAGGGATTGAAGGGCACGCGCAGCTCGCTGCGGAAGCAAATCGGCTTTCTAGCCAATCCCCGTGTTATCATTGCTTTCCTGATTCCAGCATTAAGTATTGGAGCGACATATACGGTATATACGTATTTATCCCCCTTTCTCCAACAAGTGTTAGCGGTACCGGAGCAGTATATTGGACTCGCCTTTTTGCTCTACGGGATCGTCACCGTATTCAGCACGCTAATTGGAGGAAAATTGGCTGCAAGCAACAGGATCGCCAAGCTGCGCTACGTATTTCTCATTCAAGCCGTCATTCTTGCATCGCTGTATGCAACATCCCAATCGCTTATTGCGGGACTGATTAGTATTTCATTCATTGGATTAGCCATGTACACCATGACCTCAACGATCCAGCTGTACTTTATTGATCTGGCTAATCAACAATTTCCGTCTGCTAAAGATTTCGCATCATCGTTAGCTCCCGTATCTGTGAATGTCGGGATCGCAATCGGATCAGCATTGGGTGGCTTCGTTTCGACGAACATGAAGCTTATCGATGTCTCATGGGTTGGCGGAATTGTTGCAATCGCTGCCTCACTTCTCGCCTTTATTAGCTACTCGCTTGATCATAAAGCGTTATCGATGCGTGCGAAAAGCCTTCCTGTGCAGGGCCATTGTGATTCAAAATGTTAATGAAATGAATCGGCTGAAGGTTATTTTCATAACTAGTCAATAAATTAAGGACTATCCACAGAAGCGGGATTTGTAATCCTAACGCTAGAGGGGTAGTCCCTTTCGAATTTATTTTACTAATTTTCAATTATAGGGATCGCGTAGGATGTTGAACGTTCGATCTCTTGTTGTTGTCGAACATGATGATCGATATCGAAACAACTGCCATTACAACAGCAGTGATGATCGCTGCCATTACGGATGATCTTACGATAAATACATTCGCTAAGGCGTTGGAACAACTATGGAATAACACACAGAGCCAGACGCTATTGCTTATCTTTCGAATACATGCCAATGCGAAGCTTAGACCGATGATTTGAAAAGTAAATACTAGAAAACTTTTTCCGTATTGTCCTGTTCCTACGATAAAAAAGAGTGGCAAATGCCATACCGCCCAGATCACACTAGTTACAAGCGTTGCAGGAATAAAGGACATCCTCTTCTCGAGTGCGGGCTGCAATATATATCTCCATCCGGCTTCTTCCAAGCCACCTCCAATCACCATCGCAGGTATCAAAAGAATGACATAATACCAAGGCATCACGATATCAACATCTGAAAGAAATCCTCGAATACCGAAATGGAGAAGCAAAAATAATGGCAGCAGTAAATACAACTTTAGACTATGCTTAACGTCAAAAAGATTGCGCAGCCATTCCCTAAAGGAAGCGACTTGCCCGTCTCGTTTTAAAACATAATACGAAACGATTGTAGGAGACCATCCTCCGATAAGAATAAATAGATACATCCACGAAGCTGTTTTGGTCGTGAACCCCGAGTAACCGAGAGCAATTGCGAGTCCGCCTGCAAGTGCCATCAGCATATAGGTGAAGAGAACAAACTTTACGTATGTCTCACTGCCATTTGTTTTGGTAGGTAACACATCATCCCTCCGTAATCTTTCATTCGACTTGCCTGAGATCTATTGCATTTGTTGAAACAGGAAAAATTTGCGCACTTAATCAAGTATATGAATATCTATCAATATTTCAAGGTCTATCTGCAAGTGTGCGCAGAAGGAGTTTCAGAATAATGATCGAATGGAAGAAGATAGAATAAGGAAGCTGGTAAGCTGGAATCCTCTCATCAAGAAAAGAAAGGTAGAGATGAAATGACTGAAATCAATGAATTATTGGAACAGCTAAAAGCGGTCGGTATGCATCATCTGAAAAGCGATGCTGTTGTCATGCTAGAAATGTTACATGGCACACAGGATGCAGCCAGAATCGATATTCTGATCAATAAGCTATTGTCTAGCATGACAAGCAATAAACTGCAATCCATATTGCTTGAATGTCCTCACACTTTATTACATGAGCTGCCCATTGTTAAGCAAAAAATGAGCGTCATTGGTGAACGAGCGATGTATACTAGGGAACTTAGAGAACAGTTAGGCATATCTATTCCCGCCTATGAAGTTTGGTCCATAACGGAACCTAAGGCTATCGCGTTTCTAGCGGAAGTCATGAATAAGAGTAAGTACGATGCAGCAAAATTTCTTGAAACCATGAAGATTGAATTGCCATCCCAAGTGGATACCATGTATACCGTTTACATGCTCAATAATGAGCCCGTAGGTGTCGTGTTTCCTCATATCGAACCAAATACGAATCAAGAAGGACGCCTATTTTGGATAGGCATTCATCCTGCGTTTAAAGGGAAGGGCTTGGGGAGAGGGTTACATACGATTGGGCTGTATCGCTTGCAGCATGACTTTCAAGCAAAATCGTACCTCGGGGCAACGCAAATCGAGAATGCTCCGATGCGAAAGATTATGGAAGCCAATGGATGCATGCAGCAAGCAACGGTGGTCTCGCTGAAGTATTCCATTGCATAACTCATAACGAGAAGGTGGAAATCAATATGATTCTCGAAGTGGCCGCATTACATATCATTCCGGGGCAAGACTCAGCGTTTGAGCAAAGCTTTAAACAGGCTTCCAAGATCATCTCTCGTATGAAGGGCTACATCGATCATGAGCTGCAGAAGTGTATGGAGCAAGAGAATAAATATATATTGCTAGTCAGATGGGAGACGCTAGAGGATCATACAATTGGATTTAGGGGTTCGGAGGAATATCAGGATTGGAAGGCACTCTTGCATCACTATTATGATCCATTCCCGGTAGTCGAGCATTACGAGAAGATCGGGCTCGGATAACGTTTATGCACATTGAGAATAAAGAACAGGTCTTTCGGAATATATATACTTCACTAAAACTCGGCGGATATTTGATTTTGTCGGTAAGCAAGGGTTCGGAATGGTTTGAGTTCAACGATAGGAAATTGCAGTTCTTTCCTGCTAGCGTTGATACGTACAGGCAGTTGTATAAGCAGACGGGATTCCTACTAGAGATGGTAGAAGAGACAGAGAGCAAGTATGCAACCATAATGAAGGGCAAGAAGATATAGAAGGGAATGGACGAACATGACCGCATACGCAGTAAAGCTAGCCACAATCGAAGATTTGCCTGAGCTTGCAGAGATATTTAATTTATATCGTGTATTCTATGGTCAGGACTCAAATGTAGAGCAAGCCAGCCGTTTTTTATTCGAGCGGTTTGAGCACCGGGAATCGGTTGTTCTTATAGCCCGAGATCATGATACGAAGGAAATAGCCGGTTTTACACAATTATATCCCTCCTTCTCATCTATTTCGATGGAGAGAACTTATATTCTGAATGATCTATTTGTGCGGTCTGTACATCGGAAGCAAGGGATTGGACAACTCCTGTTGAAGGCAGCGGAGAAGTATGCACAACAGATGTATGCCAAAGGACTTGGACTTTCGACAGCCATTGATAATGAACAGGCACAGAGATTGTATGAGCGTAATGGGTTCGAGAGAGATGAAGAGTATTTTCATTATTTTCTGCGAGTTAGGAAATAAGGGGAAAGCGAACAGATCGCGGCCAGGAATGAATAGGGGGTCCACGAAATAAAATGGCTGTATGACATAAAGATTAGCAAGGCTTAAACGGAGTTAGTCTTTAATGAAGAGAGGGATGTCGGTGAATAGGAAAGAGGAAGTTGCTTGCATTGAGGAATATGTGAGAGTTTATAATTCATTCGATATAAAAGGGATGGTCGAGCTGCTGCATCCAGATATCGTATTCCGGAATGTTGCCAATGGAGAAGTAACTATAGAGACACATGGGATTGAACCCTTCCAACGGCTCGCACAGCAATCAGCGGGATTATTTTCGAGTCGCCGACAAAGTATTCTACAATATATTTCCAGTGATGGCCGCATTGAAGTAGATATTGACTACGAAGGCACCTTGGCTGTTGATCTTCCGACCGGATTGAAGGCTGGAGATAAGATTCAGCTAACAGGGAAAACCATTTTTACATTCACAAACGGGAAAATATCAAGTATTGAAGATCATAGTTGACGATGGTATACGGGCCATTTACCTCATATATTTTTCAAAAAGTCGTCTCTTTCAAGTTGTGCTGTGTAAACGTGCAGCCGATTTCGGAGAGGCGGCTTTTATGTGTGTAAGTCAAAAAAATGCATATAGGGGTCAGAATTATATCCTGTGCCAAGGCATGTTCTCTCCTATAGTAGAAGAAATCAATATGCTTAGTAATCAGTGACGGAGGTTGGCGTACATGAGGCAGAAATGCTTTATGTGTGCTGATCTATTTCTTATTGGGCAAAATTATGCACAATGAAGTCAAAATAAGACACACACTCCTTTTGGTCGGATCGCTTATAGTTGAGCTATCTATTCATGATAACGCTTACAAATAAATCATCAAATCATTTGGGAGGAAATACATAATGAAACAATGGCCACATTGCGTTATTCGTGTCACGTTAGCGGTGTTCTTGCTGTGCTCTCTAATTCCCGTTATGGGACTGCCAAATGCTAGAGCGGAAGCAAGCAATCTGCTTAACGGCAGCTTTGAAGCGGGACAGCCTCCAGGGGGGCCTTGGAGCGCATTGCAGCCCAGCTACTGGAGTGAGTGGGTTCCATCCGGCAAGCCGATCCTGTCCTTAGATTCGGATATCTATTATGAAGGGGAGCGGTCGCTTACTATCAGCAGTGCTGAATATGCGCGGGCAGACGTTCTGCAAACCGTTGACGTAACGCCAGGCGAATCGTACACACTTACGGGGTGGCTGCGGACTAAGGACTTGCAGTCGAGTGTTTCTTATGGCGGGGCTTTTATTCGCACGCAATATTTGAACAGCTCGAATGATAAAATCAGTTCTGGTCCATCCTCATCTCCGCTAATCGGAACGCATGATTGGACGGAGCAGCGTTTGGAACTGTCCATTCCACAGCAGGCAACCCGGTTGAAGGTGGAACTGTTCTATGAGAGTGCGGCTGGGGAGGCATGGTACGATGCGATTCGCCTAAGTAGTAGCGGCAGCAATCCAGGCAATCCTCCAGCTGATGCCGCACAATTCAAGGCTGTGCGCGACAATCGCATTCAGCAATTGACAGGCAATGCCAGTTACAATTCGGCGGATTCGGACATGAACGCGGCGATCGCTTCTTTAGTGGAGAGTGTAAGCAATGGCAGCGGCACAGGGTTCTGGAATACGATGAACAAGCAGGCAGATCGCAGCTCGCTATGGAGTGATCTGTCCAGCCGCACCGAATCGGCTCATGTAACGGGGGCATTTCAACGCCTGCGGCAAATGGCGCTGGCATATGCGACGCAAGGCTCATCGCTGTATCGTGATCCGCAGCTGCGCGCTGATCTCATAAGCGGAGTCGATTGGATGTATGCCAATCGCTACAATGAGCGTGTCGCTCCTTATAAAAACTGGTGGGATTGGGAGATCGGCTCTCCGCAATATTTGAACGATATTACGGTGTTGCTGTTCGATGAACTGTCTGCCGCTCAAATCAACAGCTACAATTGCGCGATTGATGCGTTTGTCCCAGACCCGACAAGAAGAACTGTGCAGCCTAGCCTTATCGAAACAGGCGCTAACCTAGTAGACAAGGCCTTCGTTGTGATCCTGAGAGGAGCAACGGGTGCTTCGGACGCGAAGCTGATGCAAGGCAGAGACGCGATAAATCCGGTATTCCCATATGTAACTCGGGGGGACGGTTTCTATGCGGATGGCTCATTCGTGCAGCACGATGTCATTGCATATACAGGCAGCTATGGAACGGTATTGCTGGATCGGCTGTCCGAGATGCTCTATTTGCTGAATGGATCGCCAT
Organism: Paenibacillus wuxiensis; assembly: GCF_040195695.1. Classification (NCBI taxonomy): domain Bacteria; kingdom Bacillati; phylum Bacillota; class Bacilli; order Caryophanales; family Paenibacillaceae; genus Paenibacillus; species Paenibacillus wuxiensis. The sequence continues at coordinate 111,821 of NZ_JBEFZI010000015.1, forward strand.
GGCAGGTTATCGATCCGCAGGCGGCGAACATATACCGCTGGATTGAGGATTCCTTCGAGCCGCTTATATACAAGGGCGCTATGATGGATATGGTACGCGGCCGTGCAATATCCCGCGAACTGTCGACCGATCACACCGCCGGCCGCGGCGCGATCAAGAGCATCCTGCGGCTGTCCGAGGCTGCTCCTGCTGCGGAGTCTATTCGTATGAAATCTGCCGTCAAGGCCTGGCTTCAGCAGGATGATTCCTTCGACAATTACTATGTTGGCTTAGGAACATACGATATCGCTTTAATGAAGAACCTGCTGCAAGAGTCCTCGATTTCACCCCGGGAAGATTTGGTCAAGCATCAGGTTTTTTCCGGCATGGATAGAGTCATTCATTTGCGGCCAGGCTTTGGCTTCGGTATCAGCATGTCCTCCAAGCGAATAGCCAGCTATGAATACGGCAATGGAGAGAACAAGAAAGCATGGCATACGGGGAACGGTATGACCTACTTATATAATGATGACATTACCCAATACAGCGACGGTTACTGGGCTACTGCAGACATGCTGCGATTGCCGGGCACGACCACAGACGGTTCATCCAGTGCCTTGCGCGACTGGAAATATTACCTTAGTCCGAAATCATGGGTAGGCGGAGCCTCCCTCGATGGTCAGTATGGGGCAACCGGGATGGAGTTTGCTGTGGAGAACAGTTCTTTAACGGGGAAAAAGTCATGGTTTGCCTTCGACAATGAAATCGTGGCGCTTGGTACAGGCATTACGGGCGGGGATGGACGTCAAGTCGAGACGATTGTCGATAACCGCAAAGTAAGTGAAGGTAGTGGGGCGCTAACTGTAAATGGTACCGTTCTACCCGTACAACCAGGGTGGTCGGAGAAGTTTTCTGATGTGTCATGGGCGCATCTAGACGGCAACGGCAAGGGGGATATCGGATACTATTTCCCGAAAGCAGCAATGTTTCAAGGCAAGCGCGAGGCTCGTACGGGAGCGTGGAAGGACGTCAATAACGGCGGCTCCGCATCACCGATTACAAGAGAGTATGTCTCTCTTGCCTTCGATCATGGCACGAATCCGAATCTCGGCTCCTATTCGTATGTGCTGCTGCCGAATTATGATGCGCAAGCAACCCTTCGCTACAGCCAAGCACCGGACATTACCGTGCTGAGCAATGGCACGAGCGTGCAGTCAGTTCGCGAGCATAAGCTGGGTATAACTGCGATCAATTATTGGTTGCCTGCGGTTGTGGACGGAATAGCGTCCAAGCAACCGGCCTCCGCACTGGTGAAGGAGACGGATTCGGAGCTGGTCATTGCCGTATCCGATCCAACCCAGAACCAATCGCAAGTCGTGATGGAATTGAATCGCAAGGGATGGAGGCTGGCATCGGCGGATTCAACGATTACGGTGCAGCAGACAGAGCCTTCGATTAAACTGACGGTGAATACTGCGGGAGCCAAGGGACGTACACATACTGTTCGTTTTACGAAGTAGAGACCTCGGTTCAGTAGCATCAACCGCAAGCGGCAATAGAGCAAGTTCTAATCTGCAACGAAAGTAACTTCATATGCGTAAATCCAAAAGTCCTTACGTACATCAAGCATCGCTGATGTGTGTAGGGACTTTTTTCAATGCAACAAGGTGATAGGCAAAGAATTGGAAATATGAACGTTAAGCGGATGGTAGCACTCAAATCTACCACCTATGCCCCCAAACCCGCTGATCCCGTTGTTGCTACTGCTTAGGAATGCCAATTGGCATTATTAATACCTCTAAGGGATAACTGTTAAATATGAATGATACCTCCGTCATCGTTTGCACAAATAAGAGTCGCCCTCATCTGCCTTTTATATGCTTGACCTTAACGCTGGGATAAAGTGTATGTTGTAAATAAGAAATATCGTCGGCAATCGGAAGGATGAGGGGACGATATTTCTCAGTATGTAATGACATCCTATTAATGAGGTGAGAGGGAATGAATGAAAAGCAGGTTGTTCGAATCGGAAGTAGAGTTCGTTTACGCAATATTACATTAGACGATATACATCAATTATACTCGTTCATATACGGTGAAGCAGCACCGGAATGGAAGAAGTGGGACGCTCCGTACTATCCTCTTGAGAGCAAGAGTTATGAAGAATATCAAGAAGAGATGATGAGATTTTTAGATATGGATCCGAAGCCTACGCCTGAAATGTTAATAGAAGTGAACGGCGAGATAATCGGCTTTGTGAGCTATTACTGGGAACACAGGCCATCCAATTGGCTGGAGATCGGCATTGTAATCTATAATCCACAGTATTGGAATGGAGGATACGGAACAGAAGCATTGCGTTTATGGATCGATCATTTATTTGCCGAACTGCCGCTCGTAAGAATCGGTCTGACGACCTGGTCCGGGAACGAGAGGATGATAAGGGTCGCCGAAAAGCTTGGCATGACATGCGAAGGGAGACTTCGAAAGTGCCGGTTATACAATGGGTTATATTACGATTCTATTCGTATGGGCATGCTGCGCGAAGAGTGGGAGCAACAGGGCTGAGCTCAGAATCGATCATTTTCTATAATGACATGGAAGGATTCAGGGTCAATGTCATTTTTGAATCGAAGTATGCACTTTGTTTTGGATGATACTCGTGTATACTCAAGATATATGCTATTTGAGCTTATGCAGAAATGTAGGCACTAATCTATGAAAGATGGGGGCTTTGAGTTATGCCAGACAACTACAGTGTTTCACGTGGTACAACTGAGGAAGCTGAATATGTACGAAATAAATTGATTGAGTTCAATAAAAAGATTGTCCCAAATGTTAGATTCGAAGAGGTTCATCTTTGTGTCAAAAATGATACAGGCGAAATCATCGCCGGACTTAACGGTATCGTATGTTGGAATTGGATGGAGATCGATATTTTGTGGGTGGATGAAGGACATCGTGGAGAAGGCCACGGCGCGCAATTGCTGCAGGAAGCAGATCGCATCGCCAGAGAAAAGAACTGCACCTTCATAACCTTGAATACGTTCAGCTTTCAGGCGCCGGAATTTTACAAAAAGTATGGTTATGAAGCACTTGCAATTATTGAGGACGCGCCGATTGGCTATCGGCACCACTTCTATAAGAAGGATTTGTTAGCAAAATGAGAGGGCGTTAACGACAGAACCCTGATGCAAAGGACAAATCATAATGGAGCATGCGAAATACCTGATAATTCCATTCGTTCATCGATTGCGAACATGCGGCACTACTAACTACAGCGTAACAATAAATCACGATTGAGTGGAGAATGGAACATGTCTTACATATATCGCAGTTTAACGATGGATGAGTGTGAACGAATCCAAGAAATTAATCCGTCTCAGTACATCAAAAGGGCATGGCGGGAAGTAGATGGTGTACGTCGATTAATCGAAATTAATTATCAAGAGAATGATTGGCCTGATGGCTATGAGCATTACCTCTCGAAATTGAAACAAACCATCAATCAGGATGGCTGTGCGGTTGGCGTATTTGAGGATACGGGAAAATTGGTCGGGTTCGGAACGATCAATCGAGAGATGTTTGGGCAAGCATACAAGTATGTACTGCTAGACTCTTTATTTATTTCTTTAGAGTATCGCAATAAGGGGATCGGCAAAGAATTATTCCGGACTTGTGCCGAAACAGCGAGAGAATGGGGAGCAGATAAAATTTATATTTGCGCCGGCTCTGCAGAGGATACAATCGCATTCTACTGTGCATTGGGATGTAAGGAAGCAGCGGAAGTAAATGAAAAGCTGTATGAAAGCGACCCGAGAGATATGCAACTGGAGTATCATCTATCATCATAAATACGAATCCCTGCACCGTTGAGCAGCAATACGAATTGAGCTGAGTTGAGCTGAGAGCGTGTCGGACTCCTTCGTTCCGCCTGTTCGGCCATTAGCAACAAGTTATGGGCCCTATAGGTGGCACTTCGACATGCTAACATAGAGCTGAAGCGGCAATCTGTCTCCCTGTTTTATGAGAGCAGATTGCCGTTTTTTTATGAAAAGTAATACAAGGCCGTGGTCACTATTCAATTTACCCTGTTCACTATTCTAGCCTGTGAGTTCTTATAAGATTGATTGAATAGGATTGAGTGCTGGAATCATGCATTTGCTAGTGTAGATCATGATGCGGTATGCTTTAGATTAGAAATAAGATCCAAATACAACCCTAGGAAAATAACGATCCTATTGAAGATATAGAAAAATATCTATTAGTTCCTTGTTTTAACAGCTAAACCACTAAACGATATTGGCCCAACGATATCGGCTCTCGTATTTGCCGTACGGTTTTCTGCTGTGACCGTATAAACATGTGTGCCCGTTCTTACATTTCTATCTTCGGCCTGGAAGGTAACTACGTAATTCTGTTCAGAACCGGCGGATTCGATTCCTTGCTGCGTATTGAAAATTTCTCTACCATCGCGGAATATGCGAAACAGGATTTGCGCAATTCCAGTCACACCTTTAACCCCTACGGTTGCTACCAAGTCTACGCGATTCGGTTGAGCGTTCATTGGAATTCGTATCGAGATTGTAGCGAGTCGAGTTCTTGCTCTTCGGATCGTAACTGCATTTGCTGGGTTGAATCTACTGCGTGGCTGAACCGCAGCTTTATCGAGAATACGTGCCAAACCCATCAACTCCTTTTGTTTGATAGTAGTAAGATATGCTGAATTAAGAGAGAATGCTTGGACAATTTTGTGTGCGGTTTGGAAGAATAAGAGGAATTCATGTCAAGGATTTGGTGAAATGATATCATTTGAGGAGACATCACATGAGGACGATTAAGTTAGGCATGATTGGCAGCGGGCATGTGAGCAACCGCTACTTTGAACAAGCAGCTGGGCTGGAAGGCGTGCAATTTGTCGCAACTTATTCCAGAAATCTGTACAATGCAGAGAGAAAAGCAGAAGAATATGGAGTTCCTAGCTGGTATGATGATTATCGTGAAATGATGGACAAGGACCAGTTGGATGGCGTCGTCGTCACAACCCCTCATTCGATACATGCGGAACCCGTGCTCGCTGCACTTGAAAGAGGGCTTCATGTGCTCAATGAGAAGCCAATGGCAACCTCGCTGGAAGAATGTCGGCGTATGGTTGCTATAGCTGAAGAGAAACAAGTGATATTAATGAACTTGCCGTATGATTTGCATCCCGTGTATCTAACGGCTGCCGATTATGTGAATGAACGATATATTGGGAAGATTACCGGTGCGGAGGCGCAGTTGTCTCTGCCGGGGCCTTGGAGAGACAACTGGTATTATGATAAATCTGTCGCGCATGGCGGAGCGGTTCTGGATTGTTTGGTATATCCACTTAGCCGCCTAATCGGCCTATTAGGGCCTGCCGTCAGTGTTATGGCAGAAGTGAATACACTGATACCAAATCGAATCGTTGGTGGTGGCAAGAAGGTGTCCAGTGATGTAGATGATAATGTGACGCTGATCCTGCAATTTGCCGGAGGACAGCATGCGGTTATTCGCTCCTTATGGGGGATGGCATTTAAGCAGAACAATACGATCATTTACGGCCGCAAGGGGACGATAGCATTGAATGACAGCGGTTATCCGCTTGTGATTCATTCGCCTGATCAAGTAATTCCAGGTGCGGAGCAAGTAAGCTGGAGAGGACTTGAGAATTGTTATCTCCCACGAAACGAATTCGCACGGCATCAAAGTGAAAGTGTAATCGGTTACTTTGCTCATTGCCTTCGTACAGGAGAACAGCCTATTCAATCCGCGAAGCAGCAGTTGCATGTCCACGAGATTATGTTCGGGGCTTATCGTTCCGCAGAATCCGGACAGCGGTATCCATTGACTACAACCTTTACTCCGTGGAGTCAATTGGATACTGCATTATTCGATACTCGCAGCGGTTATTTGTAAATATACATATAGAAACAAAGGTTGAATTAGCATCATGTGGAACGGGCTGTATACCATTAAAAGGGGGAAGAAGACAATGGATATGGAAAAGTTATTTCTGATCACTGATATTGATGGTTTTACTCCAGAAATCAGCAGGCTCGTTTCGATGATGAATTATGCGCGCTACACAACGATGAATACGGTAGAGGGATTAAGTCAGGCACAATTGGATTATGTGATGGATCCACACAGCAATTCCATTGGAGCGCTGCTATACCATATGGCTGCTGTTGAATTTGCGTATCAAGCATTTACATTCGAGCATCGTGAATTAACCGAGCAGGAACTGCTAACGTGGGGAGCCGCATTAGAGTTAGGGGAGAAAGGCCAGCAGTTGATTAAGGGGCATGATCTGAACTTCTATTTAACGTTGTTGGACGAAGTTAGACAGCGTACACTCGATGGATTCAAGAGCAGAAATGATGAGTGGCTGCATGAAGAAGCTCCCTTCTGGCATGGTAAACCTACGAACAACTATTTCAAATGGTTCCATGTGTTTGAGGATGAAATCAATCACCGAGGCCAGATGAGAATTATCAAAAAGAAACTCCCTCAGAGCTTGTAGCTGATTGAAAACACATGATCGTGAAGTAAATCTTCTGTATTCAGGGAGATCTAGTAGATTGGAGAATGGTAAATGAGCAGAAACTATACAATAGAGACGAGAATTCCGACTGTAATTGAATATGAGAAAATATGCAGAGCAGTCGGATGGAAAGAGTACATGAACTTTGATGTTGTTGGAGAATCGCTCCGCAATTCATTGTTCGGCGTCGTTGTGCATGATCAAGAAGAAATTGTGGGAATGGGAAGAGTTGTAGGGGACGGACAGATTTATTTCTATATCCAGGATATTGCTGTAGCTCCAGAGCATCAGGGTAATGGAGTCGGCAAACTGATTATGGAGACGATCAAAGCCTATCTGGAAGAAACGGCACCAGATAAATCGTTCGTTGGTTTATTTGCTTCGAAAGGGAAAGAGGATTTCTATGAGCAATACGGGTTCCATAACCATGATGGAATGACTGGGATGTTCGGCGTGATTCACGATCGAAAGTTGCAATAAATGCAATAAAAATAAAAAACATGCCCTTGCGATAAACTGTACCCTATCGAGTGGACACTTTAAAAAAGTCTCTCGATAGGGTACTTATTGTCTATAACAGAAAGACGGATATGAGGAGTTATAATGAGTTCATTACTATATCCCGTCTATTCCGGTGCGTTTGGACCCACATCAGATGGTTTAAGCGGTTTGCGACTACTAGTTGCATTCGAAAATTCATCAGCACCTACATCGGTTTTCGAGCGTGGTTGACCATCCATATCATCTGCCACTTTCACTCGCTTTTCAAGCTGGCTATCACTTACTGCTTTATTTATTGCTGGGCTCTTGGCAGATAGTTTATGCAAGCCTTCGGAGATGGTGAAATCTGGATTGTTGGCTGATATTTCAGAAGTGCCGCGTGAGGTATTGTTCAATGTGCTTCCAAAGCCGATGTTACCCTTGAAGACAGTGTCGGTGCTGCTAGGCTCGTGATATAAGATGCCCGTCTTGTTAGCGACGATATTGTTGGCTATCCAGCTTCCAGTTGGGGCGTATTTTTTAGTCGCATTCGTTGAACCGACCGTAATCCCGACTTTACTGTTAACAATGGTGTTATTTACGACTGTTGCACGATACACTCGCCAGTGGGAACTCAAATCTTCATTTGTAAGATTCTCTGGTGTCCCGTCTGTTCCACCGTCATACCTGCCGCTGTCCAGCAATATTGCATCACCTGTTATGCCTTCCATATAATTGTTATAAATTTCATGATCATTTCCGTATACCCGAATGCCCAGTACCTTCTCCTTCACGCCATCCCCAAAAAAGAAGTTGCCGTAAAACTTATTTTTGTGACCATGTCTGGCTATCAAACCGCCACGATTATTTATGAAAGTGTTATACCTAACCTCATTGTCGCCTGATTTTACCGACACCACCTCTAGATCGCCGTCACAATTCTCGAATAGATTGTATTGGACTTTGATTTCACCCTTGGTTAAGGAGATCTTCGATGTTCCAAGACGAATCGTTTCATTGCCGTTTGCTTCAGAAAACGCAACGTTGCGGAAATGGTTGTATTCAATCACGTCACGCTGAGAAATTTGTTTATTAGTTTCCTTTATAAATCCACTAAAAGCAATTACTGGTCCAGGATCGCTTTTCCCGTTGAAATCATTGCGATCAATATGGTTGTCAGAGCTGTTCTCACCTTTGATCTCCAGCCAGATCGTCTTATTCCCAGTTGAAGGAACGGCAAATGAATTACGTGTCAGTCGAATATGGTTTGAGCCGTCAAGCTGAACCGCTGCACTGCGGTCGGCAGTTCCGGTGTTCGTAATTTTCAGACCTTCAACGACAATATACGATGAACGGGCAATGTGTAACACGTCAGCACCCGCAATAATTGCTCGCCCACGGTTTGCGGCTTTAATCGTAATCGGACTTGTACTCGTGCCATGTTTATCACTGATTTGAAGCGCTTTGCTTCCTGTGTATGTACCATTTGCCAACACAATGGTAGTCCCTGGAGTTGCCTGGGCAATTGCTTTCTCTAACTGTGAAGAGTTCGACACTTTTACTTCCCTCGATGATAGACTCGATACTACCTCCAGTTCAGGCGCAACGTTATAAACGGCGTCTGTTACTGTGGTCGGGTCACCGGCAAACTGATTTTCCGCTGATGAATAACTTGTTACTGGAAGCAAGGTTACTGATAACAAGGTCATTAGTAATAATCGTCTAACTTTGATCAACATGATCACCTCTGTATATAATTGTAATCCCTCCTTCTATATATCACCTATTTTGGTATAGAGAATATTAAAGTTTGGTAAAAATTTTATGCCCTCTATTGAATCTTGGAAAAAGGAAGGGTATGATGGAAAACGAGGAAAACATAATGTTATATATGTTTTCCTCGTTTTCTTTACATCATGTTCGAGGGGAGAGTAAAATGGGAAGAACATTGAAAGGTCTTATGCTATTCACGGATATTGGGTTTATTGTGTATTGGACGATTACGTTCATGGGATGGATTCCGAAAGAGTATCTCTATCAGGATTACAGCAATGAGCTGCTTGTAGCCTGGAATATGTCTTTTATTCCGCTTGATATGTTCATTTCGGCTACAGGACTGCTAAGCATTTATTATTACAATAGGAAGAACCCTGTGTGGTCATCGCTATGTTTCGCTTCCTTGCTGCTTACCTCTTGTTCGGGATTGCAGGCCATTTCCTTTTGGGCGATCCGATTGGATTTCGATGTCATGTGGTGGACACCGAATCTATTCCTCTTGATATATCCACTGTTCTTTTTGGCGAAAGTGATAAAAAGGGGGCGTACATCGTTTGCAGGATAGAATTGCGGCAGCTGCCATTGAGGAGATTAAGGCCCGAGGGTTGAAATTCGCAATACGGGATGTGGCAAGTCGCCTCGGAATAAGCACAAAGACGTTGTATCAGCATTTTGACTCCAAGGAACAGATCATTACGTATCTGATTGAGCAATCGATACAAGAAATGAAGGATACCGAAGCGCAAATGATGAATGACGAATCCTTGTCTGTCGTGCAAAAAGTAGAGCAGGCACTAATGACGCTTCCAAGCGCGTTTGCCTTCACTGATATTCGTACATTGGATGAGCTTAAGAAATTCTATCCAGATCAGTGGAAGCTCGTAGATGCGTATGTGCAAGAAGGATGGGACAATATTCGTGTGCTTATCCATCAGGGAATTCAAGAGCAACACATTCGACCTTTTGATATGGATCTGTTCATTCAAATGTACGTAGGAGCGTTATATCAACTTATGGATCGCAGAGCCAATGAAGGCAGTCGGATGTCGCTAGAGGAAGCCCTACAGCGTACGGTCGAAATGCTTCTACATGGAATTTTGAAATAAAATATATTTGGAGCAGCAGTAGCAGATCATGTGCGATCAGCTTCTGCTGTTTTATTTTCTCGACTAAGGCTGTGCTTCAACAAGAGGACAAATCAATTACATTTTGTGAAGAAACGTTAGCAGATTCGTCATTACCAAATATTACGTACCCCTTTATACTTATGTGAGATCATACTGCTCAAATCGAGCAGATAGTAAAAGAATCGAGAAATCTTTAGGCAGTTATACGATTGGATGGGGACGTTAGAACAGGAGGAATGAAGATATGAAAATTACATCACTGCTCGAAAACACCAAACAAGACGATAAATTAACTGCAAGGCATGGCCTGTCAGTGTATATTGAAACGGAGCAAATGAATATTATTTTTGATTTAGGACCTGATAATTCCTATATAAAAAATGCACAAAAAATGGGCATTGATTTGAACAAAGCGAATATTGTTGTCGTTTCACATGGACATTCAGACCACATTGGTGGTTTACGTTATCTTAATGAAGTTAATAAACATGCAAACATATATCTATCATCTTATGCGTTAGAACCTCACTGGCTTAAGATTGGGGGCTACTATCATCATGTAGGAGCAAAGGATGATATTCAAAATGGATATGGGAATCGAATTCATTTTATAGAAAGTGATGTAGAAATAGCAAAAGGAATTCATATTATTACGTTAAAACCTACAAATGAATATACAAAAAATCTTTATAAGGGAAGAAATAAAGAGTTGGATGATTTTAATCATGAAATCATGTTAGTTATAGAAAATAAAAATGGAATTGTTCTATTAAGTGGTTGTAGCCATCATGGGATAGTAAATATGGCAAAAATCGCATTAAAGAAATTTCCTAATAAGAACATTGACGTAATCATTGGAGGGTTCCATTTAATAGGAATACCGATCATAAATACACTAGGGAAAACAAAAGAAGAAATCATTTCGATTGGTAATGAGTTAGAGCAAATGCCTATTAATAAGATATATTCTTGTCATTGCACTGGTTTAAAAGGATATAAATTCCTTGCTACTGTTTTAAAAGAGAAATTGCATTCTTTCCCAACAGGAAAACAAATTATTATAGATTAACTCGTTGATTTGAGAAAAGGAGCATTTTGTACATTCATTTCCAATATTATGAATTTACGTTATACTTAATGGTAATGTGAGTTAGCTATTCTCCGACCGTATTGTGATGCGACAGGACAGGCAGCAGCTATGACTGCATATGATGCTCAGCATGCTCATTCATGTAAAATACGATACGAGGAGTTGAGAGCAGTGAGCAATACATAATTCATTTTGAATAACTAAGCAGCCTTCATGAATGGGAACAGAAGCCATTGTCTCTACTCGTGAAGGTTTTTTTTTCATAACTCAACCTACTTCATATCAAGCAGCAGAGAAAGTACGAATCAAGATGGAAATGGAGGCGTGAGATGTCAACCATTTTTCAAACCGAGAGATTAGTCATGAAACAAATTGATGAAGTCCATGCCGAGCAGGTGTTGGACTACATGGTACGGAATCGAGAATTTCTGTCAGCGTGGGAGATTAAGAGGGAGCCAGCCTTCTATACGATGGAGTGGCAAACAAAAGTGCTGCGAGAAGAACGCATTCAATATGAGAGAGGGCACTTGTTCAAATTATGGATATATGGATTAGATAATACGGAGCGAATTATTGGCTCTATAGCACTTAGTAATATCATTAGAGGGGCATTTCAATCCTGCCATCTTGGTTATAAACTGGATAAGGATTTGCAAGGAAGAGGGTACATATCCGAAGCGTTGACTGTGATGATTGAAATCGCATTTCGTGATTTGGAGCTCCATCGTATCGAAGCCAACATCATGCCACATAACAAGGCTTCACTTCGAGTAGTGGAGAAGCAGGGATTTCAATTCGAGGGATTAGCCAAGAAATATCTCAAAATTAATGGGAAATGGGAAGACCACATCCATATGGTGTTGTTGAATGAGGAGATGGAGTAGGGAATGAAGATTGGGCTAGTGAGACATTTTCCCGTTCAGTGCAAACCGGAGAAGAAGTGGATGAGCTCTGCGGATTTCAATCATTGGGTTGAGCAGTATGATCAAGCAGAGGTCATCCTTGCTGATCCTCCAAATGACACCACAGTGTGGGATCTCTGTGTGTCTAGTGATTTATCAAGAGCAGTGACAACCGCCGAGCATATTTATAAAGGCAGGATTATCACAACCCATCGTCTTCGAGAGATTGGAATGCGTTCCGTGTTGCAATCGAACGTCAAGTTGCCGCACAGTGTATGGATGATTTTATCACGATTGGCGTGGCTATGCTCTCACCCATCACAAGGGGAGACGAAGCAGCAAACATTATCAAGGGTTAAAGAAGTTATCGATTGGATTGAAGCGGAAAATCAATCGAATGTCCTTATCGTATGTCATGGGGCATTGATGAAGGTTGTGCATAAAGAACTTGTCCGAAGGGATTACAAAGGGAAAGCGGAATGGAAGCCCCAAAACGGGAAACTGTATGTATATGTGAAGGGGTAGGGCGGATTGGAGGCGAAGAAGAGGCAGTTATCCTTGAAATGCAATAACGAAGATAAATGTAAGATTAGAAAAAGAGTGATCAATAAGATACTAGGCTTTCTTTGATAAGAATGAAAGTACCACAATAATAAGGGGATATGCTGTGTCGAATGAGAAAGTTACCTTAAGAGATCTCGTTTTGGATAAACCATTTGCATATAAATTAAGTGTGATGTTGGAAAGTAGATTAATCGGGTATAAGCATTTTTATCTGTTCTGTGATGAAATCATTGACGTCTATACGAAGCCACCATATTGGATCATTCAATTAGCAGTAACAAAATATCAGGCAAGTGCGATTAGTATTGTGAATCATTACCTTTATTCCGAACCATTTATAGAAAACGATCCCAAGCTCTATGATCAGTACATTGCATGTTTATATCTCAGATATGCAAGAAACGAATTGTCATGGGCTTCCTTCTTATGCAAATCAAGGGAGTATTCGGATGGGACAGGAAGTGTAAAGGAACCTTGTGAGTATTTTTATGATTTATTGAATGATTTTGAAAGATCGGAATATAGCAGTGAACTAGAGAAACACCAATTGTTCGGAGTAGTTGAGAAATTCAGAAGTGATATTGATGCCATGAATCCAATTTATCAGATGTTCAGAGGATACTACAAAAAATATGTGAATCGTAATCTTTGCTCTTATTACCTAGGAAATAAACGCTAGAAATGACCTAGCATGGCTGTCTTTAGATTGTAATCGAATCAACGATTGTTACAATGAAACAGGACAGATCGTAAATGTCTAGTGTTCCAAATGACCTAACATTGAATATGGAGGGATCGCCCTGCAGACCTTTGTCCATTATAACTGGACAGTTCGATAACAATGATATCAATGGTGTAAAGATATCCCCTACGAGGAACTGGTTCGTCCGCGAGTAGGTGGAGTCGGCGGAATCTTGCCCACGCTGTTCCATGTGGTTGACGTGGAGTGGAGCTGGATTCGTGTACTGCAAGGAAAGCAGGACTTCGAAGAAGGATTCGAGAAGTACAATACGCTTGAGAAAATCATTCAACTAGATGAACAGTTTCGGCCTGAAGTAGAAGAATTTGTTCGCTCATGGAATGACAGCATGGAGACGCGTCCTTTTTATGATCATCGACCAGACGGCACTGTACTTGTGTATGCTTGGGGAGAAGTGATGCGGCATACCATAGCCCATCACATTCACCATAGCGGTCAGCTATCGGTCTGGGCAAGAGAAGTCGGGAAGCAGCCAGTGTCGGCTAATATGATTCGAAAAAACCTTATTCAACCAAACATGACCGTAGATCATTTGTAATAGATATGTTACCTACAGCAATGGGACGAAGAAAGAACAGCCAGTTTTTCCAGCCTGTTATATTGTACGAAGCTATTGCATGTCAACAAAATAGGTAGTTGAGTGAAGACAATCCATTCGAGGCGTTCGAAGGGTGCGTCTTTTTTTTATTGAAATACGTAAACCATGTATCTCTCCTTAAATGTTTCCCTAAGGAAAAATAATTTACTATATACAAAAGTTTTGGGTAAATATATAATTAGAGGTATATCCGGATATACGAACCAAGAAGGAGATGATTACATGAGCGTATTTACTTTGCCAGAACTTCCGTATGCATACGATGAGCTGGAGCCTCATCTGGATGCAAGAACGATGGAGATCCACCATGGGAAGCATCATGCCACTTATGTGGCTAATTTAAATAAGGCGTTGGAAGGTCAGAAGCAATTTGCAAATGCTTCGGTTGAAGAATTGATCAGTAACTTGAACGATGTACCGGAAGAAATACGTGCTGCGGTTCGCAACCAAGGCGGGGGACATTACGGGCACAGTTTATATTGGTCGATTATGAGTCCTACCGGCGGGGGCAGTCCATATGGAGACATCGCTAAAGGGATCGAGAAGCACTTCGGCAGCTTCGAACAGATGAAGGATGAGCTGACGAAGGCGGCAATCAGCCGATTCGGATCTGGCTGGGGCTGGCTCGTCGTGAACGGAGATAAGCTTGAGGTGATGAGTACACCGAATCAGGACACACCACTAATGGAGAACAAAACGCCTATTCTGGTGGTGGATGTGTGGGAGCATGCTTACTATTTGCAATATCAGAATCGGAGACCGGACTTCGTGTCCTCCTGGTGGAATGTAGTGGATTGGGAAGAAGTGAACCGCCGCTACAATGAAGCTGTACGTTAATCACGATGTGCGTAAACGTTGCGGAAGCAGGACGCTGCTTCTGCAAGGTGTGGGCTGCATCTCAGCGAAGGGAAAATACGGCGCTTGGAGCATTGAATGATTAGGGAAAGGAGCATGCGAATGAGTATGAGCCAAAAGAGGAGTGTAGTAAGTCTTTCCGGCCAAGACAGCACCTCCAGAGAACAAGTATTGTTCTGGCTGAAAAAGCTCGGTACAGTCACAGTTCAGGATCTGATTGATCGGATGGATGTGACAGGCGTTGCAATTCGGCGATATCTAACGGAACTGCAAGAAGAGGGGCACATCGTAACGAAGGTGCAGCGCCATCAGGTTGGCAGACCGACACATTATTATCAACTGACTGATTCAGCATTAGAGCTGTATCCACGTCAATATGATGAACTAGCGACTGAACTGTTCGATGAGCTTGAGGCGCTGTACGGGGAAACGGGTGTGGCTTTGTTCTTCGAACAGAGAAGCACTAAGCTGAAACGAAGATATGAAGATACAGTTACTGGAGAAACGCTAGAGGATCGGCTGGAGGCGCTCGTCCGAGTGCAAAATGAACAAGGCTACATGGCAAACGTGCATCCGAATGCAGATGGCTCCTTTTCCTTCGAAGAGAAGAACTGTCCGATTGCCAAAGTGGCGTGCAGGTACGGCCATGCCTGCCGCTGCGAGCTGCAATTATTTCGTTCCTTGCTCCAAGTCCAAGTAGAGCGTACAGCCTGCATGGCTGAAGGTGGAAGTGTGTGCAGTTATCACATTATGCAAGATTCGTAAATGTAAAATCAATATTGGAGCATGTTCAATAAGCTTCCCTAACAGGCTTTTCGAGCATGCTTTTTTGTTACCTTCATATTTAACTCATAACATCGGCATGTTTCGAATTATGACACTATCGTTAGCGCATGAAAGGATGTATAATAATGGATGATGTTTTGCGGAAACCTTTTGCGGCCAATCTGCATCCAAGTAATAGAACAATTGCATTAATAGCGTCATTGCAATAATAGATTAGCATCTAAGAGGGAGGTGAAAGGGTAATCCCTAATTGTAGAATCAGGATTCTAATGGCTGCCCGTCCTGCATTTTGCCTGAATGCCGCATGATAAGTCGCAGTTGGTTATACCAGCTGATGAAAAGCGATTTGAAATGACACATTCACGCAAAAATAGGAGGAAGTACAATGATAAACTATCAAGTAATGACGGAAGCTCAAGTGGACAAATTGAAGGAAATCGATCGCTCGGAGCATATTGAGCTGATTTATGAGATGCATGACGGCAAGATGACGGAAATCCATGCGAACCACGAATGTCCGAATTGGGACATCGAGCAGCTGCAGGAGATGGAAGAACGATATGTATACGAACTGCAGAACGGCGGTATGGCCGTAGGTGCTTTCGATGGAGACACCTTAGTAGGCTTCGGCGTATTGGCTCATCAATGGCGCGGGGAGCAGCACGACCAGCTTCAGGTTGATCTCATGTATGTATCTCGGACTCATCGCAGACAAGGGATCGGATCGCGCATAATGAATGAGCTGGCGGAAGAAGCGAGAAGAAGGGGCGCAAAGCACCTCTATGTTTCTTCAACAGAAACTCGCTCGGCGGTATCCTTTTACAAGAGCAATGGCAGCCAGTTGACGGATGAAGTAGATCCTGAGCTCTTCCAAAAAGAGCCGAAAGATATCCATATGCTGATTACGCTTTAGAAGTTATGTTACTTCGATAGGATTGTACGATGAAGTGCTGGCGCAATTTGCCAGCACTTTTGTATTTGTAAGTTTTCGTATTTATATGAACAATGTAGCCGAAAGTGAAATCGAAGTAGCTTTTAACCGATAATATGAAATGAAATGAAAGTGAAAGTAAGGAAATATAGAAAAAGAGGGGGAAACGAAATTGAATTCGACAATGAAACGATTAATGTCAGTGTTGCTATGCCTTATGTTAGTCCTTACAGCTCATTCAGGTTCGGTTCAAGCCAAAGGGAATAATGGAAATACCGTTAGCGAACAGCAATATACACGTATCGGTGAGGATTACGAAATACTTGATGGGAATATGCTTCTATCAAAAAAAGACGGAACGGTATGGTATTGGGACACACTTGCTTATTCCGCCCAAGTTTCCGATCCATTCTATCAAGCCAAACTTGTGCAAATTCCGGGCTTGCGGGATGTGAAACAATTCTCATTCGAGGGCACGAACGGGGAAAGTAGATTAATGACGAATTACGCTGCATTAAAAAAAGACGGAACCGTATGGTATTGGGATTCTAGGAACAACACCCATCCTAAAGATTCTAGGATTGCTCCGAAGCCTATCAAAGATTTGAATCACGTAACATCACTCGTCGCCGATTATACCGGCAACTCTAAAAATTACAAGACCTTATTTGTATTAAAATCGGACGGTTCGGTCTGGTGGTGGTTAGCTCGACAAGGCAAAGCTTCGTCAACGGCTTATGCTAAGATTCTTGATCATGTCGCATCTATAAAATCTGTGAACGGTCGCATATACGCAGTTAAAAAAGATGGTTCGGTATGGAAATGGGGAGCATACATGTACTGGCCGCATAATAACCAATCAAACCAAACTGATAACAAAGGTCCAGAGCAGATCAAAGGGCTTGACGGCATCGTCAACATAGAGATGGGCGGTAGAACAAATTATGCTTATAAGAAAGATGGCACGGTTTGGTCTTGGAAAACTTATGATTCTGAAAGTACTCCGATTCAATTACATAAAGCAACAGGCGCTAAGGGAATTGTTCAATTTGGCTCACAGCTGAAAGATTCGAATATCGATACTACTTATGCTTTGCGAGCAGACGATAAGCTCTGGTCAATAGACAGCGATAAAGTGTTCCCCGAGCTTTCGAATATCGCATCCGTACACTACAAGGACAAGGACAGCTATATGGAAAACTATGTACTGAAAAAGGATCTGACCTTGTGGGCATGGAAATATAAGGTTTCTGCCTATCCGAAACTTGTTGTGTTCGTGAAAGAAACGGCAGCTGGTGCTGGCAATCGCTCTGGAAAGGAAAACAAATCAACTGACGAATATTCAGGGACAGCAAACAAACCAACAGGCGATCATTCTGGGTCAACAGATAAACCAACTAGTGATCGTTCAGGGATCGTAAACACACCAACAGGTAATCGTCCTGAGATCAAAACTCAACCTGAGATAATAAGATTGACTTCACCGGAAGTCAGCCTTTATCCGTTTATAACGATGCTGCAGCCTGGCGGACAACAGCCTATTGTTGCAAACAATGTGCTTCCTGGAACTAAAATAGTATATACCATCGACGATCCGAGCATAGGAACGGTCACGAATGTGAATGGCATGCCGGTCATCACTGCGAATAAATCCGGACAAACCATTGTACGGGCTACAACAACCAGAGCCGGTTTTCCGGATGAAACGACTTACATATTGTTGTATGTCGCGGACGGCAGCATGGCTTCCGATACGTATTTCACTGCCGTCCGGTTTATTCCTGACGCAGAAAAGCAGAACTCAGTTATCGTGGAAGGACTAACGCAAGCAGGAGAGCTTGTAATCACAGCCGCGAGCAGTGAAAAGCCGACTCCTGTCAACGGTCAGATCGCCTTAACCCCCGAATTGATTGCCCGCTTAGCAGGTAATGCGTCAAAGGCGAAGTCAGCGGTACAGCAGGCACTGTCAGAAAATAAGATTGTTCCAGCGAGAGAGCTGATCGTGAATGCGGAAATATTGTCTTTGCCTGGACAAAATGAATATATGTTCAAACTTGATAAGAGTGGATTAGCCGGTCGGAAGGATATTGACTATATAACCGTTTATGCAGGGGATGCGAAACTGGTATTCAATGTTGCGACCGCAGAGCGTCTGTTCCAATCGCAACCGTTTATCGTCATTCGTCTGGCGAAAGAGAGTAA